>JAEUKK010000134.1 GCA_016792625.1 Deltaproteobacteria bacterium
TGGTCGCCAGTCCTGGCCTTTAACCTGAATCATGGGCTGGTGATGTTCCGCTTCCACCTGCTGCAGCGGCATGTGCAGCCGCTGGGCGCGGTCGGCGGCCTGCTCGCCTTCCTCGGGGGTGTGTGCGCGCTGGGGCTCGGCCTCCCCCTGGGCTTGCGCGCCGGCCGCGGTCAGCGGGGAAGGGGATGGGCGCTCGGAGTGGTCTGGATCACGCTGTTCTCGCTCTCCGCCCTGCGCACACGCGCGCTGCCGCACTGGGGGGCGCCGGGCCTCGCCCTGCTCGCGCCGGCCGCCGCGCTCCGCCTGCGCGGCCGCCCCGGCCTCGCCTCGACCCTGGTGCTCAGCGGGCTCGGGCTGTGTGTTTTGGTGTGGCTCCAGGCGGGCTTCGGCCTCCTCCCCCTGCCTCCGGCGCTGGACCCGACCCGTGAGCTGCAGGGCTGGCGGGCCATGGGGGCGGCGCTGGAGCACGAACGCGCGGCGCTCGGGCCCAGCGCCCTCATCCTGAGCCCGCGCTACCAGCTCTCCTCCCAGGTCGCCTGGGCCCTGGGCGCCGATGCCCCAGTCGACCGGATCGGAGGGCGGCCCGATCAGTTTGATCTGTGGGCCGAGCCCACCGCCCGACAGGGGAGGGACGCGGTGGTCTTCTGCGCAGAGCACCTGCCCTGCGCACGCCCTCCCGGCGCATGGGCGGGCGGCTGCGTCGAGCGACCGGCCATCCTCCACCGAGACGAAGCCGGGCAGACCATGCGCGCGCTGCGGGTGTGGTGGTGTCGCGGCTTGGTTGGGCCCGACTGAGGTTTAGACGGTTATGTCGTGAACCGGATACGTCGTTGTCGGTCAGGTCAGACGATTGTGTCACACGCCGACTGTGCGTCAGACATTCTCGTTGTGAGCGTCCGACAGGAACGTCGGAGATCTGCAGGAGTCGCAGCGCTCCGGCTGCCTCCCCAAAACGACGCAGGCGCCGCGCTGCAGGAGCAGGCGGCGCCCGAGAGCGCGAAGGGCCCGCTCAGCCGATGAAGGTCTTGAGCGCGTCGACCATGTCGGTGCGCTCCCAGGAGAAGCCCTGGTCTTCGCGGCCGAAGTGGCCGTAGGCAGCGGTGCGGCGGTACTGCGGGCGCAGCAGCTCGAGGTGGCGGATGAGGCCCGCCGGCTTGACCGGGAACAGCGCCCGCACGGCCTCGGCGAGGCGCTCGTCGCTGACCGCGCCGGTGCCGTAGGTGTCGACCATCACGCTCACCGGCTCAGCGACGCCGATCGCGTAGGCCAGCTGCACCAGGGCGCGCTTGGCGTAGCCCGCGGCGACGATGTTCTTGGCGATGTAGCGGCCGAGGTAGGCCGCCGAGCGGTCGACCTTGGACGGATCCTTGCCCGAAAACGCGCCGCCGCCGTGGGCGCCGTGGCCGCCGTAGGTGTCGACGATGATCTTGCGGCCGGTGAGGCCGCAGTCGCCCATCGGGCCGCCGACGACAAAGCGCCCGGTCGGGTTGACGTGGAAGACGGTGTCTTTGTCGAGCATCTCGGCCGGAAGCGTCGGGCGGATGACCTTCTCGATCACGTCAGCGCGGATCTGGTCGAGGCTCACGTCGTCGCTGTGCTGCGAGGAGATGACCACGGTGTGCACGCGCACCGGCTTGCCGTCGCGGTACTCGATGGTGACCTGGCTCTTGGCGTCGGGGCGCGCCCAGGGCAGCTCATCGGTGCGCTTGCGCAGGTGGGTCATGTGCTCGAGCAGGCGGTGCGAGTAGGCGATGCTCATCGGCATGAGCTGCGCGGTCTCGTCGCAGGCGTAGCCGAACATCATCCCCTGGTCGCCGGCGCCCTGCTCGACGTGCAGGCCCTGACCCTCGGTGACGCCCTGGCTGATGTCGGGGCTCTGCTGCTCGACCGCGACCATGATGGCGCAGGTGTTGCCGTCAAAACCTTTGGCGCTGCTGTCGTAGCCGATGTCTTTGACGACCTCGCGCACGATGGTCGGGTAGTCGACGTGGCCGTGGCTGGTGATCTCGCCGGCCACGACGATGATCCCGGTCTTGGCAAGGGTCTCGCAGGCCACGCGGGCGCGCGGGTCTTGGGCGAGGTGCGCGTCGAGCACGGCGTCCGAGATCTGGTCGCACATCTTGTCGGGATGGCCCTCAGAGACGCTCTCGGAGGTGAACAGGTAGTCTTTGACAGCCATGGCTTCGGCTCCTCAACGGCCTGCGGTGCGCGGCCGGGGACCGCGACCGTCGGCCGCGGCGACAGATGGGGGAGGGAGGGGCCCGCGGGGCGGGCGGCACGCGGAGCGGTCTACAAAACGCCGGCTTCGCCTGTCAAAGCGGAGCGGCGTTTACCCGGAAGGTCTCGGCAGACTGCCTGAGGTTTCCTGGGGAGATCCCCCGCGCGTGGGGCAGAGGATGACCTCAACTGCATATCGCGATTGAGAGATATGCCACCGGAGCCGGCGGACACCTCTGCGGCCTCCTCGGCGGGAGCGGCGTCGCTGGGCCGATCTTCGTGCCCCTCGCTCAGAGCGGGCTGCCATCCGGACGGACCGCCGCCCCACCGCAGGTCGACTTGCCGGCCCGGGCGAGCGCCTCGACGCCCTTCAGCGTGTCCTCGACCGCGCCCGCGCTGAACTTGCTGGCCGGACCGGCGGGGATGCTGCCGCCCGGGTCTGACCAGACGTAGTACTGCACGAAGGTGCGGGTGGGGCTCAGCGAGATCATCGTCCAGGAACCCTTTGTCCACGCGATGGGGATGCCGTCGCCCTTGAGCGCGGGGTCGAGGCCGTCGAGCATGGCCTGGTCCTTGTGCACATCTTCGAAGCCCAGCTCCCAGACCTTCCCGCCGGAGCTGGTGTAGAGCGGGCCGTTGTAGCGGATCCGCGTGATCCACCAGCGATCGCTGATCACCGGCAGGTCGATGTACTGAAAGATCAGGTGGTTGTGCGCGCAACGCTTACCCTGGAGCTTGCGGCTGTCCTTCAGGGGCATCGCGTTCTCGTGCAGGTCGGCGTCGATGATCGCCGACCAGAGCTTCTCCACCGGCAGATCGACGACGGTGAGGCCGTAGCCCTTGGCCGAGGGCACCCCTTCAACCAGCTCGATGCCCTTGACCTTTTGGCCAGAGAGGGCCTGCTGAACCTGGCTCGCGGTGATCTTGGGCGCCGAGCGCACCATCCGCTGGCCGTTGGTGGCGCTGAGGATGGCGAGCAGGTCGGCGGCTTCGTCGGCGTGGGCCTCGGTGGAGAGGAGCCCGAGGGACACCCCGAAGGACAATCCGGCGGACAAGCAGAGCGCGCTTGCGGCGAGGCGGAGAGAGCGGAGGGCAGGCATGCGGGCTCCAGGGCGCGGAGGTGGCGGGTGCGCGGCCCAGTGTTGCCCGATCTGGGGGCGGCGCGCTCGTCTCGGGGTGGCGCGACCGCGGCCAGGCGCTGTTCGGCGGCGAGCTCGCCGCGCACCCTCGAAAACCGGCGGCGGGGCTTCACATCGACCACGACGGCCCCTTGGTCCCGCCCGCGACCGCCGCCCCTGTGCGAAGATCGGCGCATCGGGGCGGCACAGGCGCCGCTCCGCTCCCCCTCTGCTGAAGGCGCCCGCGGGATGCACCGAGCCCCCGATCTCCTCCCCCCGTTGAGCGACGCGCCCTGCCCCGCGGGGCAGCGACCGGCCTGCACGCGTGGGTTGCGACGGTGAGCGCCGCCCTCGACGAGGCCGCGCTCGCCGCACGCCACGCCGGCCTGCGCTGGATCGGCGCGCCGCTGCTCGTCTCGGGCGGCCTGCTCTTCTTTCTCGCCGCCACGGGCTGGGCCCAAGGCGGCGCGGCGGGCTTGGCGGCCTCGGCCTTCGCTGGCGCGCTGACCGCCTTGGCGAGCTTCGGGGTCAACCACGACACGGCCATGGCCCTGGCCATGCGGGCCGACCCCACCCGGCTCAGCCCCGCCCTGGCCCAAGAGGTCGCCGGGGAGCGCGAGCGCCTGCGCCGCGGCGCCCCCGAGCTTCGCCCCAACGTCGCCGCCGCGCTGACCCTCCCGCTCATCTGCCTCGGCCTGCAAGGCTGGGTCACCTGGAGCCTCTTTGGGGCCTGAGCGCGCGGGCCCTCCCGCGGCGGGCGGTCTGTCCGGCCCCGCGCGGCTGGTCGGGCTCGACCGCGCGCCGCTGGCCATGGTCAGCGAAGACGACCAACTGCACGTGATCGGGCCCGATGGGCGGGCCGCGCGCGCGGTCACCTTCAGCGCGGCGGCCGGTCGGCTCTGGGGCAGCGCCGAGCGTGGCGGCAGCACCTGGCCGGTCTGGTCCCCAGATCGACGCTGGTTGGGCTGTTTTCAGGTGGCCGACGGCGGTGACCCGACCGCCACCCAAGTCGCGGCCACTGAGGTCGACGGCGCCGAAGAGCGCGTGCTGCTGCGCCTCGACGACTGCCTCCCGGTGCACCTGCAGTGGAGCCCCGACGGCGACCAGGTCGCCGTGCTCGTGCAGGCCGGCGAGCAGCTCCAGCTCTGGGTCTGCGCGCTCTCCGGTGCGCCCGCCCGCCTCATCGAGGAGGGGGCCCCGCTCTTCTTCTCGTGGGCCGAGGGCGGGGGTCGCCTGCTCGTGCACGCGGGCGGCGCGGGAGGGGTAGGCCGGGTGGCGATCCGATCCACCACCGGCACGGGGGAGGACGAGCCGCTGACCAGCCACGCCGGGCTGTTCACCACCCCGCACGCGGCAGGCGGGAGCTTGTTCTGGTCTGAGGCGGACGGTCAGGGTGCGGCCCTGGTTACCCGCGCCGCGGCCGGGGGGGGCCCCCGGGTGCTGCTGAGGTCGCGGCGGGTGCTCGGCTTCCTGCCCGACCCCACCGGCCGGCGCCTCGCGCTGAGCCGGGCCCGCGAGGATGGCCGCATCTACGACGGTCTGGAGCTGATGATGGTCGACAGCGGCGCGCACCGCCTGCTGGCGACCGGCCCGCTGGTGGCATTCTGCTGGACGCCGGACGGCAACGCCCTGCTGCTCTGCCGGCCGCTGGCGCCCCTCGGCGCGCTGCGCTGGAGCCTGCTCCGGGCCGGCGACCCGCCCGAGGCCGAGCGGGTGATCGGCGCCCTGCGCCCGACCCGCGACCAGCTGTTCCAGCTGCGCTTTTTTGAGCAGTTCATGCGCAGCCATCCGCCGGTCAGCCCCGACGGGGCGGCGCTGACCTGGGCGGGCTTCCCGGTGGATCCGGCCGCCCGACCCGGCGGCCGGCCTGAGGTCTACCTCGCTGACCTGCGCGGCGACGCGGGCGTGCAGGCCCTGGCGGCGGGCAGTTACGCCGTCTTCCCCCAAGCGGTCGGGTCAACCTGAGGCAGCAGCGCCACGGTCGGCCCCCGCGCCCGGAGCCGCCGTGTCCCCGCTCAGCCCGCTGATTGACCTGCTCAAGCACAACCCCGCCGGTGCGCGGGCCAAAGAGGTGGTCGAGGGCACGCTGCGGGGGGTGCTCGATGAGCTGTTGACCGAGCGTGGCACCCCGGCGCGGGCCGAGCTTGACGAGGCGCAGGCCGCGCTCGCCGCCGCCCACGCCGCGATCAGCGCTCAAGAGGCGCGTTTTGTCGCGCTCCGGGCCGAGGTTGACGTGCTGGGCGCTGCTCTCGCTGCGCTGCAGCGCGGCCAGGACGATCTGCAGCTCGACCTGGCCGAGTCGCGCGAGGCGGCGGTGCAGGCCGAGGCCCGGGCCGACGCGGCGGAGCGGGCGCTCAGCGCGGCCCAGGCGCGCATCGCGGCCTTGGAGGCCGCCGCCGCAGCGGCGCCGGCGGTCGCGGAGCCCGCTGCGACGCCGCCCGCGAAGACGGCGCGCGCCCCCCGCGCCAAGAAGGGCTGAGGCCCGCGCCCTCAGCGCAGGGGTGTCCAGGCCCCCGCGGGGAGCGTGGGCCCGGCCGGCGGGGTGTCGGCGGCGAGGATGTAGGTCGCCCGTCGGTTGCGCGCCTCGTCGGTGCCGTCGGGGGTGGGCACCATCAGGCCGCTCTCGCCGAGGCCCCGCAGGTAGATCGGCTGGGCGAAGCCGTTGGCGGCGAACCAGCCGGCGATCGCCCGCGCCCGCTGCTCGCTGAGGCGCTGGTTGCTCGCGCCGTCGCCGACGGTGTCGGTGAAGCCGGCCACGTAGAGGTTCACCTTGGCGATGGCCCCATACTTGGCCATCACGGCTTGGATCTCGTCGAGGGCCTTGCGCAGCTTCGGCTCTTCGCTCGGCCGGATGGTCGCTGCGCCGCTCTCGAAGACGACGTCCTCGTGCGGCACGTCGTAGTGCCAGGGGAAGAGCTGCAGCCCGGCCGAGAAGCCCTGCGGGTCGACCACCTTGAGATCGAGCCGCAGCGTCTCTTCGCCGTTGTCGCGCCAGCTGAGGGTGATCGGCGCGCCAGCGGGGCCGCCGGGGGCCTTCCCGCCGCCGATGAGCCCGCTGACCCCGTGCACGTCGACCTCGACCGCGCTCACCGCGCGGTCGACCCGCAGGCTGAGCGAGCGGGCCTCCGTGTCGACCTCATCGCGCTGGACGCTGATCTTGACCGGATGGAGCTGCTCGACCTCAAGCTTGAGCGGCATGCTGCCCTCGCTGCCGTCCTCGGCCACGATCTGCAGGCTGCCCGCGCAGCTGTGTTTGCCCGGGGGCACCTTCAGCTCGATCTTCACCCGCTCGCCAGCGCGGGCCGGGCCCTGGTGCTGCGTTTTGGTGGCCCCGCAGGCCAAGCTGACGCTCAGGCGGCTCAGCGGCGCGTTCACCTTCACGGTGACCGAGGGGTGGGCCTGGCCGACGAGGCCATAGCGCTGCACATCGAGCTGGACGGCGTCTTGGGCCTGGGCCACCCCGGCGGCGCCCCACAGCAGCAGCGCCGCCGCACCCTGGGCCACGCGTGGCCAACCCGGACAGAAACTGTCTGAAAACATCGCTCCTCCTGGCCTTGCCCGCAGGTCGGACAGGTTAGCCCGCTCGCCCCGCGGGGGCCGCCGCCCGCCCGGTCCTGCCAACGGCAGCGCGGCGCGCCGGGCCTCCGCACCACGCGCGCGCAGCGCGCAGGAGATCTCATGATCCAGCCCATCGACGTCGCGGGCGTCCTCTCCCGCCTCGGCCTCGCCGAGGTCAACTCTGGCGCTTGGGTCTCGGGCCCCCTGCCGGTCAGCGGCCCGGTGGTCGCCTCGAACAACCCGGGCACCGGCGCTCCGCTGGCCAGCGTCCAGCTCGCCGGCCTCGCCGAGTACGAGCAGGTCGTGGCGGCGGCCCAAGCCGCGTTTCTGCGCTGGCGCGTGCTGCCCGCCCCCAAGCGCGGCGAGATCATCCGCGAGCTCGGCGACGCGCTGCGCGAGCACAAGGCCGACCTGGGCGCGCTGGTCAGCCTCGAGGTCGGGAAGATTCTGTCCGAGGGCCTCGGCGAGGTCCAAGAGAGCATCGACATGGCCGACCTCGCGGTCGGCTTCTCGCGCCAGCTCTACGGCCTGTCGATGCACTCCGAGCGGGCCCAGCACCGCATGTTTGAGCAGTGGCACCCGCTGGGCTTGGTCGGCGTGATCACCGCCTTCAACTTCCCCAACGCCGTCTGGGCCTGGAACGCCCTGGTCGCGCTGGCCTGCGGCGACGCCGTGATCTGGAAGCCCTCGATCAAGGCGCCCTTGACCGCGATCGCCACCCACCAGATCTGCGCGGCGGTGCTCGATCGCCACGGCTTTGGCGGCGTGCTCGGCCTGATCATCGGCGCCGACGCCGAAGTGGGCGAGGCGCTCATCCACGACAAGCGTGTGCCGCTGATCAGCGCCACCGGCTCGACCCGCATGGGCCGGCACGTCGGCCAGGTCGTCGCCGGCCGGCTCGGCCGCAGCCTGCTTGAGCTCGGCGGCAACAACGCCATCATCGTCGACAACACCGCCGACCTCGACCTCGCGCTGCGCGGCATCCTCTTTGGCGCGGTCGGCACGGCCGGCCAGCGCTGCACGACGACCCGGCGCCTCTTCCTGCACGCCGACATCGCCGACGGCTTCACCCAGCGCCTCGTGCACGCCTACCGGCATGTGCGCATCGGCGACCCGCTCGACAGCAGCACGCTGATGGGCCCGCTCATCGATGAAGGCGCGGTGCAGGACTACGAGCGCGCGGTCAGCGCGGCGGTGGCCCAGGGGGGCACCCTGCTGGTCGGGGGCAAGCGCCTCGACCGGGCCGGCCACTACGTCGAGCCGACCATCATCGCCGCCCCGCACGACCTGCCCATCTGCCAGCACGAGACCTTCGCGCCGATCCTCTACGTGAGCACCTACACTGAGCTCACCGAGGCCATCGCTTGGCAGAATGACGTGCCTCAGGGCCTTTCGAGCTCGATCTTCACCGATAGCTTCCGCAAGGTCGAGCGCTTCCTCGGGCCTGAGGGCAGCGACTGCGGCATCGCCAACGTGAACATCGGCACCAGCGGCGCCGAGATCGGCGGCGCCTTTGGCGGCGAGAAAGAGACCGGCGGCGGCCGCGAGGCGGGCAGCGACTCTTGGAAGGCCTACATGCGCCGGCAGACCTGCACGCTCAACGGCAGCAGCGCGCTGCCGTTGGCCCAGGGTGTGCGCTTCGACCTCTGAGCCCCGACGGCCGCGCCTGACCAGGGTCCACGCAGGCCCGGGGCGCGCCGCCTGACCGCCCGCCCCGCCGAGGCCCCCATGCATGCGCCCCGCTCCCTCCGCCGCCGCGGCGAGGGCAAGATCGACCACCTGCTGCTGTTCTGCGCGGTCTTCATCGGGCTGGTCATGCTGGCCTGGTGGCGTATGCCCGAGCTGCAGCGGGCCGTGCGCGGCCTGGCCGACCGCATCGAGGCCCGCTTTGGGCCGATGACCTAGGCGGCGCGCGCGCCTCGACGGCTGCTTCTCAGGGGGTGGTCGCGCGGTCGCCCGACACCCACCGGCCCATGGCCGCCCGCCGGGCGCTGCGCGGGGCCTCGGCGCAGGCGGCCCGCCACCGAGCCGCTGCCGCCGCGGGCTGACCAGCGGCCAGCAGCGCCCGGAGCTCGGCTTCGACCTGCAGATCGGCGAGGCGCGCGCTGCCCGGGTTGCGACGCCGGGCCTGGGCGAGCGCCGCCTCGCCGGCGGCCGGGCGCTCCAGCGCCCAGAGCGCCCGCACCCGCTCCTCGATCAGCAGCGGCTCCTCGCTCCAATGGAAGCGCTCCTCCTCAAGCAGGCGGAGCGCCTCTTCGGGAGCGCCCCGCTGGCGGGCGATCTGCGCGCGCAGGGCCCAGAGGCGCATGTCGGTGCCCCGCGCCGTCGGCTGCGCCTGGAGCAGGGCATCGGCGGCCTCAAACGCGCCCTCCTCGGCGAGCACGGCGGCCTGCACGAGGTCGAGCAGCCCCAGCGGGCGGTCGGCGAGGCGCGCGGCCATCCACATCGCCTCGTCGCGCGCCTCGAGATCACCCTGCAGGTGGGCCACCCGGGCGCGCCCAGCCCAGGGCAGGGCCGCCGCGGGGTACCAGGCGATGGCCTGCTCCATCATGGCGCTTGCCTCGACGAGATCACCTTGCTCGATGTGATCTTCGGCGATCTCCATCCAGACCTGCGCCTCCCAGCCGGGGTGGTGGCCGGGGACCAACAGGGCCGCGCGGCGGAGGGCTCCGGCCTGCTCTACGGCCCCGAGCGCCCGCAGCGCGTCGGCGCGGAGGGGCAGCGCCTCGGCCTCGGCCCAGGCCGAGCCTTCGGCCAATCGGAAGGCAGCCTCGGCGTCGGTATAGCTGCCCGCCTTGGCCAGAGCAGCGCCCAGCACGGCCATCAGATCAGGGTCGTCGGGTGAAGCGGCCAGCTTTGGCAGCACCGCGCGGTGCACCTGGCGGACCTGCCCGAGCTGGAGCTGGCGCGCCAAGCCGGGGTGCGGGCCGGCGACCGCGCCGGCGCCGAGGGTGACGGCGAGCGCAGCGCAGAGGTATGCGGCGGCTCTGCGCCCTCGCGGCGCCCACGCACCCGCCCGCATCCCGCCTCCTTCCGCTGGCGCCGCGCCACCTCGGGGCGGAGTGCTAACGATCGCTCCAGGTCTCCGCAATGATCATCACCTTCGCGCCCCTGGTCCTCGCCCTCGCTGCGTGCAGCGACCCACCCGCGCCCGCGCCGTCCGAGCCCGCTGCGCCGGTCGCGCCCGCTGCCCCGACCGGCCCCCGCCCGAGCCTCGTGCTGCTCACGCTCGACACGACGCGGGCCGACCACATCGGCGCCTACGGGCACAGCCTCGCCGAGACCCCGACCATCGACGGCTTTGCGCGCGAGGGCCTGCTCTTCTCGCGGGCCTACTCGGTGATCCCGCTGACCACGCCGGCGCACAGCTCGATGATGTCGGGCCTCTACCCGACCCGGCACGGCATCCACAACAACGGCGACGCCATCCTCCCCGACGAGGTGGTCACGCTGGCCGAGCTGCTCAAAGAGCGCCAGTACAGCACCGCCGCCTCGGTCTCGGCCTTCGTCACCACGCGGATCTGGAACATCGACCAGGGTTTTGACGCCTACTTCGACGAAGTGAAGATGGACCAGGACCGCCGGGCCCGCGGCCGCTGGGCCCGCGAGCGCCGCGCGGCCGAGGTGGTCGACGACCTCATCGCCTGGGTCAACGCCCAGCCGGCGGGCCAGCCCATCTTCATCTGGGGCCACTTCTACGACCCCCACGACCCCTACGAGCCGCCCGGCGACTGGAAGCAGCGCTTCGAGCAGCGGCCCTACGACGGCGAGATCGCCTACATGGACGCGCAGATCGCCCGGCTCAAGGCGGCGGTCGACGCGCGCTCGACCCCCGACGGCACGGCCTGGATCTTGGTGGCCGACCACGGCGAGGCGCTGGCCCGCGAGCACGGCGAGCTCACCCACGGCATGTACGTCTTTGACCCGACCATGCGGATCCCCTTCATCGTGCGGCCGCCCACCCCGCTCGCCGCCCCAGTGGTCGAGCGCCAAGAGACCGTCAGCAACGTCGATGTGATGCCGACCGCGCTGGGTCTGCTCGGGGTCCCCGTGCCGGCCGACCTCGACGGCAAAGATCTCAGCGGCTTCCTGCGGGGCGCCGGGGGTGACCGCCCGCCCGTCTACATGGAGGCCGAGGCCCCCCGTCAGCGCTTCGGCTTCGCACCAGAGCACGCCATCGCGGATGGTCCGCTGAAGCTCATCGACACGCCCAACCCCCGCCTCTTCGACGTGGACGCTGATCCCAAAGAGGAGAAGAACCTCGTCGCCGAGCGGGCCGCGGACGTGGCCCGCCTCCGCGCCATCAACGCCGAGGTGCAGGGGCGCCGCATCAACGGGACGGGGGCCGATGCCTCCCCCGAAGTGGTCGCCCAGCTGCAGGCCCTCGGGTACATGAGCGGCTCCGCCGAGCCGCAAGACCCGAACACCCCCCTCCTCGACGCCAAAGACCAGACGGCGATCATCGAGGGCCTCGAGCAGGCGCGCATGATGGCGGCCCGCGGCCGCCCGGCCCTGGCCGAGAAAAAGTACAGTGAGGTCCTCGCGACCCACCCGCAGATCGGCGAGGCCCGGCTCGGCTTGGCCCGGGCGCTGTCCCAGCAGCGCAAGCTCCCCGAGGCAGAGAAGGTGCTCCGGCTCGCGCTCGAGCGGGAGCCCGCGAGCACCGTCACCAAGGGCGCGCTCGCCTCGAACCTCGCCCAGCAGGGCCGGATGGACGAGGCCCTCGCCCTCTGCGAGACCGTGCTCCAGCAGGTGCCGGGCGATGACGTGGCGCGCAACCAGGTGCTCGAGCTGCTGGTCGGCATGGGTCGCCCCGAGGAGGCCATCCAGCGCGCCACGGCTTGGCGGCTGGATGATCCCAAAAACCTGACCTACGAGGCCTGGATTGGCCTCGCGCTCTTCGGACTGCGCCGCTACCCCGAGGCGGTGCCGCACCTGCAGGCCAGCCTCGCCGACGGCATGCCCCGCCGCGGCGTGCACCACTCGCTCGCGGTGCTGGCCTACAGCGAGAACCGCAGCGAAGACGCCCTCAAGCACCTCGAGATCGAGAGCGGCGACTTCCCCGATGACCGCCGGGTCCGCAATGACCTCGCCCACCTGCTGCTGCGCATGCAGCGCTGGGACGAGGCGGTGGCCGAGCTCTCCACCCTGGCGGCGATGATGCCGAAGGCGGTCGAGGTGCGCCGGCTCTGGGCCCAGGCGGTGTTCAACACCGGCGACTACCCGGCGGCCCGCGACGTGCTCGCGCCCGCGCTCAAGGCCTCGCCCGACGACCCCGAGGTCCTGCTCCTGCACGCCAACATCTTGCAGAAGCTCGGCCAGGCCGACGAGGCCAAGCTCGTCTTCGAGCGGGCCAAGAAGCTGCACAAGGCCGCGCTGGACGCGCGGGGCGGCGGCGTCCCGGTCGACGAGGCCGGCGGCATTGGGCCCGCCCTGCCCGGCGCCGAAGAGTACCAAGAGCTGCAGCAGTACGGCATTCCGCGCTGAGCTGCCTGTCGCCGGGCCCGTTGCGACGCGGGCCCGGTCCGGGACCAGCCGCGCCGGCGACGCGGGGCCGCCGGGTCAGTAGAGGCGCAAGGGCATGCCCAGGCTGCCCACCCCCCCGACCACGTTGGCGATGCTGACGCTGAGGCCGTAGAGGTTGTTGTTGACGCCGGTGGGCAGGTCGACGATGTCCACGCCATCGGTGCGGAAGGCCACGCCGCTGCTGCCCACCACGATGACCTCCGACGGGCTGCGGGCGAGCACCCCCCAGAGCGAAGAGGTCGTGCCGGTGGGCACTTCGGTCCAGGCTCCGCCGTCAAAGTGCAGCAGCAGGCCATCTTCGCCGACCGCCCACAGGTCGTTGGGGCTCGTGCCCGAGACGCCGTAGAGCGCCTTGCGCGACTCGTGGGTGATGGTGGTCCAGGTCCCAGCGCGTCGGGTGGCGATGGAGCCCTCTTGGCCCACCGCGACGACCACCGTCCCATCGGTCCATACGTGGTTGAGCTGGGGGGTCTCGGGCACGGTCTGGACGACCCAGGCGCCCTCGACGAGCTCGAAGGCGCCGCCCCAGCCCACCGCGATGAGGTTGTCCTCGCTCAGGCCGGCGATCGACTCCAAGTTGACGCTGCCCAGGGTGTTCGCGGCGGTCCACGCGGTGCCGTCGAAGCCGGCGATCGCCCCGCTGTCCCCGACCGCCACCACCCGTGCGCTCGCCCCATCGACGCGGCCCCAGATGCCGTTGAGCGCGTCGTTGGTGTCGAGCTCGATGGGGGTCCAGGCGCCCTCGGCGCGCAAGTAGACCCGGCCGTCCTCGGCGGTGGCGTAGAGCCCGCCGCCCGAAGCGAAGGCCTCGGTCAGGCTGGCCGAGGACTGGAGGCGGAGGTCCTCCCACGCGAGGCCGCCTGCACCCCCGCCGTCGCCGCCGTCCTCTTCTCCACCGGAGTCTTCCGACCCGGTGGGGAGCTTGCTCCCGCAGCCGAACAGGGTCAGGCCCAGCGCCACCATCGAGGGCAGCGCGCGGCCCCGGCGGAGCGGGCCTGCAGCGCGGAGCGGCGCGACGTACATCAGGGACTTCATGGACATAGCGGCTCCGCGGGCCGTCGGCCCAGAGGCGGGGAGGCCAGCCTGTCCGCTCCAGGGCCCACGGTCAACTGTCGCCGCGGTGGACGCCCTTCAGTACGCCATTCTCGTCGATGGTCACGCCGAGCGGCGCTGCCCCCGCGGGCGCGCCGCTCAGACTCGGCACCCGCCCGCCGACGGGTCCTCCGGATCGGCGGACACCACGCGGTTCCGGCCGGTCTGCTTGGCCGCGTAGAGCCGGCGGTCGGCCCGGCGGAAGAGGTCCAGGGCGAGCTCGCCGGGAGGGATCTCCTTGGACGAGGCCACCCCGAAGGACGCGCTGACCTGGATGCGCTGCCCGTCGTGCACGATGAAGGAGTTCGCGATCTCGTGGCGCAGCCGATCCGCGAGGCCGTGCGCCGCGGCGAGCTGCGTGTCAGGCAGCACGATCACGAACTCTTCGCCACCCCAGCGGCCCACGCGGTCGGCGCCCCGCAGACCCCGGCCGAGCACGCCAGCGACCTCGCGCAGCACGAGGTCCCCACCGTCGTGGCCGTAGGTGTCGTTCACCCGCTTGAAGTGGTCGATGTCGACGACCAACAGGCTCACCGGGCGCACGCCGCGGGTGGCGAGCTCGACCTCGCGCTTGAGGTGCTCCTCGATCGCGCGCCGGTTGGCCAGCCCGGTCAGGGTGTCTTGCGCGGCCTGGCTGTAGAGGCGGCGGTGCGCTTGGTCCTCAAAGCTGTCACGCAGGGACACCTTGAGCACGACGCCCCGGCCGACGGCGATGAGCCCGCCGTCGGGCACGCGCACGCCCTCGCGGCCCACCGGCTGATTGCTGACCGCGGTGCCGTTGGTGCTGCCCAGATCGCGCACGATCACCCCCCCGTGCACCGCGTCGGGCGGCGGGGTGAGGATCATGCAGTGGTGCCGAGAGACCTCGTCTCGGTCGATCACCACGTCGTTCGTGCCCGCCCGCCCCACCGAGGTCAGGCCGGGGCGGAGCATGAACTGTCGCCCCACGTCGGGGCCGCGGAGCATGATCAGGCGCGGGACGAAAGCGACCTCAATGCCTTGCCCGCTCGGGGCGAGGTCTGCGCTCGTCGGTAGGTCTGATTTTTCGGACACCATGCGCTGCCTCCACGGGACCAGGCGGTGGGGGCAGGGTGCAGGGTGCCCCGGGCGGGGCTTCGGTCGCCGACGCCGCGGGCTTGAGGCGAAGTGGTGACAGCGCCGGCCCGGGGTCAGACCTAGTTCTGCAGGGCGAAGCTGGCCTCGAGGTCGGCCGCGCGCTGCAGGTAGCCGGGGTCGTCGGTGGCCCCCCGCAAGCGGCTGAGGAAGCTCGCCGCCAGCGCCGCGTCGCCGCCCGCTTGCACCACCCGGGCGAGGCCCAGCCAGGCGGGCAGCTGGGCCTCGGGATCGGCGGGGTGGCGGGCGACCAGGGCGCTCCACTCGGCCGCCGCGCCGGCCCGATCTCCGGCCATCAGCCGGGCCATCGCTCGGGCCTCGACCAGGCTGGCGTCCCAGTCGGCCCCGAGGCTCGCCGCGTCCAGCGGGGTGAGCAGCGCGAGGGCACCGTCCAGCTCACTATTTTGCATGAGCAGGCGGGCCTGCCGAACCCGCGCGTCGATGGCCACCTCGGCGGTCGGGTGGTCGAAGTGCGCGGCGAAGAGCGCCTCGGCACCGGCGCGGTCGCCTTGGGCGGCCCGAACCTCACCGAGGCTGAGGCTCGCCCAGGCCTTGCCCACCGGATCGGCGCTGGCCTCGATGACCTCGGCCCAGGCCTCAGCGGCGCCGGTCAGGTCACCCGCGGCGGTCAGGGCCTCGGCGCGGCCCTGGGCGGCGGCGGCGCGGGCCTCGCTCTCCGGGTCGGCGGCGGCGCCGGCCTCGCCGAAGCTCGCCGCGGCCTCCTCGCCGCGACCGGCTTCAAGCAGCAGAGTGGCGCGCTGCTCGGCGATCAGCGCGCGCTCCTCGGCGGTGCGTGGGGTGAGGGGCGCCAGCACCTCCAGCGCGCCGGGCAGGTCACCTTGGTCGCGCAGCAGGCCCGAGAGGCCGAGCCGGCCGAGCAGCTGCACCTCGGGGGCGGCCGGCGCCTGGTCGATCGCGCTCCTGTAGGTCGCCACGGCGTCGTCGAGCTCGCCCGCCATGGCCTGCCCCTCGGCCAGCTCGAGCAGGGCCGCGGCCCGCGCCGGGCCTTCGGGCAGCAGCGCGGCCACCTGGGCCAGCTGGGGGAGCGCGCGGTCCAGCTCGCCGGCCCCACGGGCCCGCAGCGCGCTGTCCAGCAGGATCGGCACGGCGATCTCGGGGGCCTCGGCGGCCAAGGCGTCGCGCTGGGCGCGCAACGCGGTCGCGCGGTCCGGATCGCCCTCGGCTTCGGCGGCGGCCGCGCCCAAATCGAGCAGCAGCACGCGGCGCTCGGGCTCTTGCACGTCCAGCAGGGCGCTCTCGGCGAGTCGCAAGGCCTCGCTCCAGGCTTGGGCCCCCGCGGCCGCGCGCACCGCCCCGACCGCCGCGTCGGCCCGCTGCTCGGGGTCGACCTCGGCGCGGGCCCGGCGGGCGAGGGCGAGCACCTCTTCATACGCGGCCTGGGCGGCCGGGAAGCTGCCCTTGCGCTCATACAGCTCGGCGCAGGTGAGGTGGGCTGCGGCGAGCAGGCCGGGGTCGTCGACCGAGGTCGCCTGGGCGCAGAGGGCGGCGGCGGCCTCGAGGTCGCCCCCATCGGCGAGGCTCAACATCAGCGCGATGCGGGCGTCGGCGGCCGCGGGGTGGCCCGGGGGCACCACCCCGAGCAGGGCCCGCCAAGCCTCGCGGGCGGCCTCGGGCTGCTCATCTTCGACCGCCATGTCGGCGCGCTCTTGCAAGGCCCGCACGCGGTACTCGGGGTCGGCAGCCCGCTCGGCGACCGTCCGGTAGAGCTCACGGGCCCGCTCCCGCTCGCCGCCGGCCCGCGCCACCTCGGCCAGCCCGAGCAGGCCTTGGGCGCGCACGTCCGGATCTTGGGCCTCGCTCAAGCTGCGAAAGGCCAGCTCAGCCTCGACCCGGTCACCGCCTTGCAGCAGGCTGTGGGCGAGCTGCAGCTCGATCCAGGCGCGCTCGGCGGGGGTCGGGCCCTCGGCGAGCTGCTCCCGCCAGATCTCCACCGCCGCGGCCAGCTCACCCTGCATCGCGTGGGCCTCGGCCTGACCCGCGCGGGCGGCCCGGCGCAGCGAGGCGTCCAGCTCGGTCATCTCGGCCATCTCGTCGACCAGCGCGCTGTAGAAGCGCAGCGCCTCCTCCCCCTGACCGGCGTCGATGAGCCGGCGGCCCTGCCCGAGGCGCGCCTGCATGAGGATGGCGCCGGCTGCGCGATCCGAGAGACCGGCCAGCGCCTCTTTGGCCGCCTCAGGGTCATCGGCGTTCAGCAGCAGGCTCGCGATGTGGATGCGGGCCTCCTCCTGGACCTCGGGCTCAAGGCCGCTCAGCTCGAGGACCTGCTGCCAGTCGGCCCGGGCGCGCTCCGGCGAGCCGCGGCGCACGAAGAGCTCGCCGCGCAGGAGCAGGGCCCGTGCCTGGCTCCGGGGGTGCTCGGCGTCGGCGGTCAGGGGCTCAAGGATGGCGAGGGCCTCGTCCACCGCGTCCATGCGCAGCTTCAGGTCAGCCAGCGCCAGGGCGGCGGTGCGGGTGGCGGGGTGACCGGCGGGGGCCGCGGTCTGCAAGGCGACCCAGGCCACGGCGGCCTCGTCATTGCGCCCGTCGCGGTCGAGCGCCCGGGACCGGCCCTCGAGCACGCGCAGCCGCAGATCCTGGGGGAGCTCGAGCGCCGCGACGCGGTCCAGCTCGGCCATCGAGCCCGCGAGGTCACCCGCCCCGCTGCGCAGGTCGGCGAGGGCGAGGCGGAGGTCGGCCTCGGCCTCGGGCAGGGCCGATATGCCGGAGATCAGCGCAGCGACGGCGTCTTCGGAGAGGGCCTCACCGGCGGCGGCCCGGCCGGCGGCGGCCTGCTCCCACAAGAGCACAGCGCGGGCCAGGGCCTCAGCGGGCAGGGATTCGGCGACAAAGAGCGGCTGGACGCTGTCCTGCACCAAGGCCCAGCGGGATGTGCGGGCCTGCCAAGCCGCCTGCTTGAGGCGGGCATCGGCGCCGAGCCCCGCGTCTTCGCCGGCCTCGAAGAGCGCAGAGGCGTACAGCGCGTCAACCTCGGCGATGTCGGAGGCGGTGGAGCTGGCGGAGGCGGCCTCGCTGGCCGTGCCCTCGGCCTGCAGGGCGCGTGCGCCGGCGGCCCGCTCGCGGAGGGCGGCGGCCTCGAGCCAGTGGCTGACCCGCTCGGCGGGCTTCTCGGCGGCGGCGGCCAGCGCGGCGTATTGGGCCGAGGCGGCCAGCGGGTCGCGGGTGCGGAGCTCCTCGGCCGCCTGCTCGGTCGCGACCAGATCGACCTCCTGGTAGGCGATGCTGCGCGTGGCGAGCCAAGAGCCGAGGCCGAGGATGAACAGCGCGGCCGCGGCGCGGAGCTGGCCCCGGCCCAGGCCCCCGAGCAGGCCACCCCAGCCGGGCTCGCGGGTGCGGGCCCCGCGGCGGGCGAGCTGGTCGCGCTCGCGGCCGCTGAGGCCCAGGGCGCCGATGAGCTGCGCGCCCTCGACGCTGGCCCGGCTCAGGTCGGCCCCGCCCAGATCGGCGTGGTCGAGCAAGGCGCCGTCCAGCGCAGTGTCCTCGAAGACGAGGTCGGTGAGGCGGGCGGCGGAGAGGCGGGCCCGGACGAGGCGGGCGCCCCGCAGTCGGGCCCCCCGCAGGTCAGCGCCGGAGAGGTCGGCCCCGCACAGGTCGGCGCCCGAGAGGTCCGCGTCGCGCAGATCAGCGTCCTGCAGGTCGACGTCGCGCAGGCTTGCCCCGCTGAGCCGCGCCTCGCGCAGGCGGGCGCCCTCGAGCCGGGCCCCGTCGGCCCGCGCGCCGCGCAGATCGGCGCGGTCGAGGGTGGCGCTGCGCAGGCTGGCGCCCTCCAAGATCGCGCCGCTGAGGTTGGCCTCGGGCAGGCGGCAGCGGTCCAGCGTCGACTTGCGCAGGTCGGCCCCCGGCCAATCCCGGCCGGGCAGCTCATTTCCGGAGAGATCGAGCCCAGCGAGGTTCAGATCGGGGCCGGAGGGGAGGTGGGCACCCCGGGTCGGCGGGCGCAGGCGGTCCAGCAGGAGGGCGAAGCCGCGCAGGGGCGGGCGAGGCCGCGGCAGGAGCGCGGGGCGGGACTGCAGCTCGGCGGTGGCCGGCGCCCGAGACGCGGCCGCGCTCTCGGCCCGCCGTTGCTGTACCTGGGTGCGACGGGCGGCCTCGCTGGCCCGCCAGGCCTCGGCGCGGCGGCTGCGCAGCTCGGCCTCACGTTTGGCCCGGGCGGCGGCGATCGCGTCCTCTTCAGCGTTGCGGACGGATCGCGCCCGCAGCTGCTCGACCACCTCGCCGCGCTGGTCGGCGCGGCGGCGCGCCTGCTCTTCGCGCTCGCGGCGCGCGCGCTCCTCGGCCTCAAGGCCGACCTGGTCCATCAGCGCGAGGCGGGCGCGCTCCTCGGCCTCGTCGCGCTCCCGGGCGTCGAGGGCCTGCAGCGCGGCGTCCAGCTCGGCGCGGGCCGCGGCGTCGCCTGCCCAGCCCAGCGCCCGCAGGGCCGCGCCCGCCCCGCGCAGCCGCTCCCGCGCCTCGGCGTCGAGGGGGGCGCCGCTGATCGACGCCCCAGCCGTGGACAAGATGAGCGCGATGGCGTCCTGGCGCTGCTCTTCGAGCTGCGCCTGCACCTCAGCTTCGGCGCGGGCCCGCTCTTCGGCGAGGCGCCGGGCCTCGGTCAGGGCGCGGGCGTCACCTAGGCGGGCCGCCTCGCGGCTGCGCGAGAGGTCGGCCAGCGCCCGGCGGCGGGCGTCCTCTTCGGCCTGCAAGCGCGCGGCCTCGACAGCGGCGGCGGCGGCCAGCGCGGCCTGCTCCTCGGCGATGGCGCGCTGGCGCTCCTCTTCGGCGCGGGCGACCTCGAGCTCGGCTTGAAGGCGGGCGGCCTCTTCGGCGGCGCGGGCGGCCTCTTCTTCGGCGCGGGCGCGCTCCTCGGCCTCACGCTCGGCGAGGGCGGCTTGGATGCGCTCGATCTCGGCGCGGACCTTCGCGGCCTCTGCTTCGGCGCGCTTGCGCTCCTCGGTGAGGCGGCGGGCCTCGGCGTCGGCGCGGGCCCCGCCCAGGCGCACGGCCTCGCGCTCGCGGCTGAGCGCGGCGAGGACCTGGCGGCGGGCGTCCTCTTCGGCGTGCAGGCGGGCGAGCTCGGCGGCGGCGATGGCAGCGAGCGCGGCCTGCTCTTCGGCAATGGCGCGCTGGCGCTCCTCTTCGGCGCGGGCGACCTCAAGCTCGGCTTGAAGGCGAGCGGCCTCTTCGGCGGCGCGGGCGGCCTCTTCATCCGCACGGGCGCGCTCTTCGGCCTCACGCTCGGCGAGGGCGGCCTGGATGCGCTCGATCTCGGCGCGGACCTTGGCGGCCTCTGCCTCGGCCCGCTTGCGCTCCTCGGTGAGGCGGCGGGCCTCGGCGTCGGCGCGGGCCCCGCCCAGGCGCACGGCCTCGCGCTCCCGCGAGAGGTCGGCGAGGCTGCGGCGCCGCGCGTCCTCTTCGGCGGCGCGGGCCTCGGCCTCTTCGGCGGCGATGGCGGCGAGCCGGGCCTGCTCTTCGGCGATGGCGCGCTGGCACTCCTCTTCGGCGCGGGCGGCCTCGAGCGCAGCCTGCAGCGCGGCGGCCTCGGCGGCGGCCCGGGCGGCGTCCTCGGCGGCGCGGGCGCGATCCTCGGCTTCACGCTCGGCGAGCGCGGCTTGCAGGCGCTCGATCTCGACGCGGACCTTGGCGGCCTCTGCTTCGGCGCGCTTGCGCTCCTCGGTGAGGCGGCGGGCCTCGGCGTCGGCGCGGGCCCCGCCCAGGCGCACCGCCTCGCGCTCCCGCGACAGGTCGGCCAGCGCGCGCCGGCGCTC
Organism: Deltaproteobacteria bacterium; assembly: GCA_016792625.1. Classification (GTDB taxonomy): domain Bacteria; phylum Myxococcota_A; class UBA796; order UBA796; family UBA2385; genus JAEUKK01. The sequence continues at coordinate 20,387 of JAEUKK010000134.1, forward strand.
CTCTTCATCGGCGGCGCGGGCCTCGGCCTCGGCGGCGGCGAGGGCGGCGAGCCGGGCCTGCTCTTCGGCGATGGCGCGCTGGCGCTCCTCTTCGGCGTGGGCGGCGGCGAGCGCGGCTTCGAGGGCCGCGGCCTCCTCTGCTGCGCGCACGGCCTCTTGGGCGGCGCGGGCGCGCTCCTCGGCCTCACGCTCGGCGAGGGCGGCCTGTAGGCGCACGATCTCGGCGCGCAGGCGCACACCTTCGGCCTCGGCCCGCTTGCGCTCCTCGAGCAAGCGGCGGGCCTCGGCGTCGGCGCGCACGCCGTCCACGCGCATCGCCTCCCGGGCGCGGGCCAGCTCGGCGAGGGCCCGGCGGCGCTCGTCCTCATCGGCGGCGCGGGCGGCGGCCTCTGCCGCGGCGGCAGCGGCCTCCTCAGCCTGCTGGCGGGCGGCGGCCTGCTGGCGGGCAGCCTCGGCGCGGGCGGCTTCGAGCGCGGCCTGCAGCGCGGCGGCCTCGGCGGCGGCCCGCTCCGCGTCCTCGAGGGCGCGGGCGCGCTCCTCAGCCTCGCGCTGGGCCAGCGCGGCCTGCAGGCGCTCGACCTCGCCGCGCACCCGCCGGCCCTCGGCGTCGGCGCGCCGGCGCTCCTCGTCGAGGCGGGCGGCGTGCGCGTCGGCCCGCTGGCGCTCAAAGCGGGCGCGCTCCAGGGCCCGTGCGGCGTCGCCCGCGGACTGGCGGTGGCGCTCGGCGGCGAGGAGCAGCGCTTCGTGCCGCCGCTCCTCGTCGTCGAGGTGGAGCAAGGCGGCGCGCGCGGCCTCAAGCTCGCCGAGCTGTTCGTCGAGGATGGCCTGCTGTGCGTTCTCTTCAGCCTGTACGGCGAGCAGCGCGGGGGGTGGCCCTGCGGGCTCGGCTGCCGCGGCGATGGGCGCGCTGAGGGCCTCAGCCTCGGTCGGCTCCGCGGCGCGCGCGGCCTCCTCCGCCTCGACCGCGCGGCTGGCCGCCTCAACCTCGGCGTCCAGCTCGTCGGCGAGGCGGCGGCGCTCGGACTGCCGTCGTTGGCGCGCGACCGCGGCGGCCTCGGCTGCCCGGCGCTGGGCGGGGCTGACCGGCCCGCGGGGCGCGGCGGCCGCGCTGGCTTCGCCCTCGGCGGCGGCGATCTCGATGTCCAGCGCGTCAAGCTCGGCGCGGAGGGCCGCGGCGCGGGCCTGGTGCCGCTCCGCCACGGTCGGCGGGGGCGGCGCTGGGGGTAGAGCAGCGCTGGCCTCCCGCTCCCAGGCCTGTTCGAGGGCCCGGCGCTCGGCGCGCAGCGCCTCAAGGCGACCCGCGGTGCGCTGCTGGCGCGCGTCGAGCTCGGCCACCTGCTGGGCTTGTGCGCGGCGCGCGGCGCGCAGCCGGTCGAGGGCCTGCCCGGCGGCGCTCAGGGCGAGGCTGGCCACCGCCCCGGCGTGATCATCGACCCGCTCATCGTTCTGGCCATCGTCAGCGCGATCCGCTGCCTCCTCAGCGACACGAGCCGCGTCGGCTGCGGCCTGCGCGACGCGCTCGACCTCGGCGGTGCCCCGCTCGACCACCGCCTCGAGCGCGCTGACCGCCTCGTCCTGGGCGAAGAGAACGGAAGGATCGGAGGGATCGCTGGCCGCGCGGGCGGCGGCCTGCGCGCTGTAGACCGCGTCAAGGGCCGGCCCAACCTCGGCGATCCAGGCCGGAGAGCCGGCCTCAAGCAGCTGCTGTTCGTCAATGAGGGCCTCGACCCGGCGCAGCGCGCGGGCCACCCGCTCGGCCCGGGCGAGGCGCGCAGCCGAGGCCGCGGCGGCGCGTTCGGCGCGCGCGCGGGCGGCGTCGGCGTGGGCGCGCACGGCGTCGGCGGCGCGGGCGGCCCCCTCCTCGGCGCGCAGGCGGGCGCGGGTGGCCTCAAGCAGCGCCTCCTCTCGGGCGAGCTGCAGGGCGGCCTCGTCAGCGGCGAGGGCGGCCTCGGCGCGGGCGCGGGCCTCTTCCTCCTCGGCGCGGCGCAGGGCGGCGAGGCGCACCACCCGCTCGGCCTCGGCGCGCTGGCGCTCCTCGTCGGTCCGGCGGGCCTCCTCACCGACCCGCCGGCGGGAGCGGGCGGTGACGTCGGCGCGCAGGCGCAGCTCGGCCTCGCGGCGGCGGGCGGCGTCCTGCTCGCGGGCCGCGGCTTGTTCGAGATCACCCTCAGCGACGTCGGTCCGGGGCTGGTCCTCTTCGTCCATGGGCGCGAAGAGCGGGCCGGGCGCCGGCGGCAAGGGCAGGCCCGCGGCGAAGGCCTCGACCCGGGCGCGGGCGCGGTCGGCGCGCTCGGCGAGGCGGGCGGCGTCGCGCTCCAGCGCGCGCAGGTTGCGCTCCAGGCCGCGCCGCTCGGCGGCCTCGATCTCTTGGTCGCCGGCCTCGTCGAAGCCGCGGCGCTCGTCGTGCTCCCAGGCGGCGCGGGCGGCGTAGACGACCTCGGCGCGGGCGGCGTGATCTTCGGCGAGGCGCGCCGCGAGGGCCGCGGCCACGGCGCTGCGGGCGCGGGCCTGCTCTGCGGCGGCGCGGGCCCGGCGGGCGGCCCCGTCTGCTTCGGCGGCGGCGCCCCGGGCGAGGTCGAGGCGGGCCTGCGCGGTGGGGAGCTCTTCGGGTGTGGCGTCGCGCAGGGCCTCTTCGGCGCGGGCAGCGGCGGCTGCGGCCCGACCGCGGTCGGCTTCAAGCTCGACCAGCTCGGCGTCAAAGGCGGCGGCGCGCGCGGCCTCGTCGGCGGTGCGGCTGACCGCGTCGGCGCGCTCGGCGTCCAAAGCAGCGAGCTGCTCAGCTTCTTGGCGCAAGGCCCGGTCGGCGCGGCGGTGGTCGGCCAGCCACCGGCTGCGGCGCTGGGCCCGCCGGCGCTCGAGCTCGCGGTCGAGATCGGCGGCGGCGTCTTCGACCTCAGCCGCGGCGCGCCCGGCGAGGTCAGCGGCGACCTCGGCCTCGGCCTCGAGGCCGCGCTGGCGGGCGGCCCGGCCCAGCGCGCCCAAGCGGGCCTCGACCGCGGGTGCTTCGGCCTGCGCGCGCTCTTTTTGGCGGAGGAGCGCCGCGCCGGCCCCCGGGGTGGGCGCGACCAGCGCCCGGTCGACCTCGGGGCGGAGGGGTGGCGGCGGGCTGTGCGGCGCGAGGTCGGGCTGCTCGCCCCGCGCGCGGGCGGCGCGGGCCTTGGCTTCGGCTTTGGCGGCGCGCACCCGACGCGGCGCGTCGGACTCTTGGGCCTTCCGGGCGATCCTCGCGCGCCTCGCGTTGATCTCGTCGAGGCGACGCTGCTCGCGCTCCTGCTCGGCGACGGCCTCGGCGGCGGCCCGCGCCGCACGATCCGCCGACCAGGCGCGGCGGAGCTCGGCCAGGCGGAGGAAGGCCGGGCGGAGGCGCGCGAGCACCCGCGAGGGGAGGGGGCCCTCGACAGGCGCTTGGTCGGAGGACGCGCCGAGCACGGTCGTGGGGCGGGCGCGCAGGCGGACGCGCAGCTCCCGCTCCTCGGGGGAGAGCGCCTGGTCGCGCCCCCAGCGGACCCGGCGGACCGCGTCGACATCGACCAAGGCGCCGAGCAGCTGGGCGCCGTCCAGCCATGCGCCGTCGAGATCGGCGCCGCGCAGGTCGGCGTCGCGCAGGTCGGCCCAGCGCAGGTCGACCCCGCGCAGGCGGGCCCCCTCGAGCTGGGCCCCGCGGAGATCAGCGTCCAGCAGGACCGCCGCGGAGAGATCCACCCCGCGCAGGTCGGCGCGCCGGAGCCGCGCGCCCTCGAGGTCGGCCGCCCGGGCCCGCGCGCCGGCCAGGGTGGCGCCGCCCAGCTCGGCCCCCCGCAGCCGGCAGCCCGTCAGGCGCGCCGAGCGGAGATTGACGTCCTGGAGGTTGCACTCGCTAAGGTCAGCGCGGGTCAGGTCGAGGTGGGAGAGGTCGAGGCCCTGGAAGCTGCGCCCGCGCAGGACCACGCCGCGACCCAGCGCTGCGGTCGCGTCGGGGGCGGAGAGGGCAGGGGAGGCGGGCACGACCCACATCCTAACGCCGGAGGCCCCCGGGCCGGCCGCCTGCGCGCAGCATCCCGTCGGCGGCACGGTCCTTGCTCGGCGCGCCGCGGCGGGGGGCCGTTCGCCCGGTGCGCGCTGGGCGATTGCGACCGCCCAGGGCGCGCCATAGCTGCGCGGTCCGCTCCTCCCCCGTCGGTCTGCGCCCGGAGCGCGCGGCGGGGCCCCGCCTCCTCCCCCTCCGCCCCACCCGAGGCCTCCCCGGCATGGACAAGCTCGTCATTGAAGGCGGTCTTCCGCTGCGCGGCTCCATCATGGCGTCCGGCGCGAAGAACGCCGCGCTCCCCATCCTCATCGCCACCCTGCTCGCGCCCGGCGAGCACACCATCGAGAACGTCCCCGAGCTCGTCGACGTGAGCTTCACCCTCTCGCTGCTCGGGCGCATCGGCTGCCCCTCGTTGGCCACCGAAGAGGACGCCGAGCTCGGCCGCCTGCGGGTCGACACCAGCCGGGTCGTCTACAGCGAGGCGCCCTACGATGTGGTCCGCAAAATGCGCGCCTCGGTGCTGGCCCTTGGGCCGCTGCTGGCCCGCACCGGCCACGCGAAGGTGAGCCTGCCCGGCGGCTGCGCGATCGGCGTGCGGCCGATTGACCAGCACCTCAAGGGGCTCGAGGCGCTGGGCTGCAAGTTTGAGCTGAGCGGCGGCTACGTGGTCGGGCGGGTCGAGCACCTCAAGGGCGCCGAGATCCACCTTGACATGCCGACAGTGACCGGCACCGAGAACATCCTGATGGCCGCTGTGCTCGCCGATGGCCGCAGCACCATCCACAACGCGGCCCGCGAGCCTGAGATCATCGATCTGGCGCAGTTTTTGCGGGCGATGGGGGCGCGCATCGAAGGAGAGGGGACGGGGACCCTCCACGTCGACGGCGTCCCGGCGCTGAAGCCGGCCCGCACCCCCCACCGCATCCTGCCCGACCGCATTGAGGTCGGCACCTACCTGCTGGCCGGCGCGATCACCGGCGGCGACGTCACGGTGGTGGGCGCGCGGGCCGATGACCTCGCCCCGGTGCTCGACGCCCTCCGCCAAGCGGGCTGCCTCGTCGAGCGCACCGCCGATGGCGTCCGGGTCGCCCGCAGCGGCCCGCTCCGCCCGGTGTCGATCGAGACCCGCCCGCACCCGGGCTTCCCGACCGACATGCAGGCCCAGTGGATGGCGCTGATGACCCAGGCCGAGGGCGGCGCGGTGATCAAAGAGACGATCTTTGAGAACCGCTTCATGCACGTGGCCGAGCTGCTGCGCCTCGGCGCCGAGGTGCGCATCGACGGGAACACCGCCTGGGTCAGCGGCCCTGCGCCCCTGACCGGCGCTGAGGTCATGGCCACCGACCTGCGGGCCAGCGCGAGCCTCGTGCTGGCCGGGCTGGCTGCCGGCGGGCAGACCGAGTTGCTGCGGCTGTACCACCTCGACCGCGGCTACGGCCGCCTCGTCGAGAAGCTGCAGAGCCTCGGCGCTGCGGTCGCCCGGGTCGCGGACCATGTGCGGGTCGCGCCGGGCAGCTTGCGGGCCGCCGCCGCCCAGGCCTGAGCGCCCCCGGGCCGACCGCTGCGCGCCGCCGCCGTGCGGTGCCAGCGGGTTAAGCGCGGCCGGGGGTCGTCGTGGTCGCGCGTGAGCTCATCGACGTCATCCGCGAGCGCGTCAACCTCGTCGAGCTGATCGGCCAGACCGTCCGCCTGACCCAGAAGGGCAGCAGCTGGATGGGGCTCTGCCCCTTCCACCAAGAGCGCAGCCCCTCCTTTTCGGTGGTGCCAAACAAAGGCATCTACCATTGTTTTGGCTGCGGTGAGGGCGGCGACGCCTTCACCTTCCTTCAAAAGACGCGCGGGCTCAGCTTCATCGAGTCGGTGAAGGAGCTCGGCGACCAGGTCGGTGTGCGGGTCGACGACCGCGAGATGAGCCCGCAGGAGCGTCAGCGCCTGCGCGACCGCGCATCTCTGCAAGAGGTCATTGAGTTCGCGTCGAAGTGGTTCCGCGCGCAGCTGCGGGCCACCGAGCCGGGCCGGGTGGGCCTGCGTTACCTCGCGCAGCGCAAGATCAGCGACGACACAATTGATCGCTGGAAGATCGGCTTCGCCCCTGCCAAGTGGGATGGGCTGCTCAGCGCGCTGAGCGCCGAGGGTGTGCCCGTCGACCAAGCGGTCGAGGCGGGCCTCGTCCGCCGCCGCGAAAAGGGGCCCGGCGCCTATGACCTGTTCCGCGGGCGGGTCATCCTCCCCATCGAGGACGCCCGCGGGCGGGTCGTCGCCTTCGGCGGCCGGTCGCTGCCCGAGCTGCAGGACGAGCGCGACCGCGAGGCGCCCAAGTACGTCAACAGCCCCGAGACGCCGATCTACAAAAAGTCGAACGTGCTGTTCGGCCTGTCTCACGCGCGGTCGGCCGCCCAGCGCACCGGGCGCCTGCTCGTGGTCGAGGGCTACTTTGACGTGATCAGCTTGCATCAGGCTGGTTTCGGTGAGGCGGTGGCCACATGCGGCACCGCGCTCACCCCTGAGCACGCCCGGATGATCGCGCCCCTGGCCCGTCAGGTGGTCGCACTTTTTGATGCCGACGAGGCTGGCCAGCGGGCCGCGGTCAAGTCGCTCGAGCTCTTCCTCGACGTCGGCATCGAGCCCCGTCGCCTCGAGATCGGCGACGCCAAGGACCCTGACGAGTTCATCGTCAAGTACGGCGCCGAGGCCTTCGGCCAAGCGCTGGGCCTGAGCACGCCGCTCATCGAGCTGCTGCTGCGCCGCGCGGCCGACCGGCACGGCACCAGCCCCGGCGGCCTCGAGGCCGTGGTGGGTGAGCTGCGCCCCTACGTCGAGCGCCTGAACGCAGCCAGCCAAGAGAGCGTGCTGGAGCGCATGTCGGCCGTCTTGGGCCCGTCAAGCCGGGCGCTGCGCGAGGCGATGTTCCGGCAGGGGCGGCCACCGCCGCCGCCCGCGGGCGCCCCCGTGCGCTTCCGGGGCGACCGCGACCTCAACCACTTGTTGTGGATCGTGCTGCACTTCCCTGAAGAGGCGCTGGCGGTGTTGGCCGAGGTCGAGCCGCCGCTCATCTCGGACCGGCCGACCGTGCAGTGGGCCCTCGCCCAGCTGGTGATGGGCATCGCGCTGCCCGCGGTGCTCGACCAGCTGCAAGATGATGACCTCAAGGGCATCCTGCGCGTCGCGGCCTCGAGCCACCCGGGGCTCTACAGTCGAGAGCAGGCGGCGCCCGCCCTCAAAGAGATCGTCAGCCGCCGCTTGCTCGCCCGCATCAAGGCGAGGTTGGCCGAGGTCGAGGGCGCGTTGTCGACTTGCCACCCCGGCCAGGACAGGCAAAGATACACGGAATTGCTTCGCGAAAAGCAAGACCTGCAGCGCCAGCTCAAGCGCCCGGGCGGCACAAGCCCCCAATCATAGCGAAGAGCCCGACCAGGACGTTAGTCTCGCCGCGCTTCGCAGGGCTTCGCCACGCGCCCGCGCCCGGCGGCCCCCCGATCTCCTCCCCGGCGCGCTGGCCTGATCCGCTCCACAGCGGCGCGCAGCACCGTCTCCGCCCCCCACGCCTCGCCCCCAAGGATGCCCGATGCTGAAGGACAAGGACCTGGACAAGGAGATGGAGCCTCTGATCCAGCTCGGGAAAGATCGGGGTTTTCTGACCTACGAAGAGGTCAGCAATTTCTTGCCGACCCACCTCATCTCGGCCGAGCAGCTCGACGAGCTGATGATCATGTTCGGCGAGAACGACATCGAGGTGGTCACCGCGGTCCGGCGCCGCGAGCAAGAGGAGCGCAAGGGCATCGCCGAGGAGAACAAGCGCCCCGAAGACCCGAACCTGCTCAAGACCAACGACCCGGTGCGGATGTACCTGCGCCGCATGGGTGCGGTCCCGCTGCTCAGCAAAGACGGCGAGATCGAGATCGCCAAGCGCATCGAAGAGGGTGAGCAGCTGGTCGAGCTGCATGTGCTGACCAGCCCGTATGCGCTCACCATCGTCGATCAGCTCGTGGCCGACGAAGAGGAGCGCTGCCAGAAGGCCATCCGCGGCGGCAAGAAGCCGCGCCGTGTCCGCACCCGCGACGGCTACTCCCTCGTCGAGAAGCGCGCCCAGGTCTTCGCTCTCGTTGAAGAGATGAACGAGCTCCGGCGCGAGATCCAGCGGGGCACGAGCAAGCGCAAAGTTGAGGAGATGGAGGCCGAGATCGTCACCATCGGCGAGCGCCTGCGCGAGTCGGTCTCTACCCTCGACATCTCCAAGAAGATGCTCCATGACGGCGTGAAGGCGCTGCGCCAAGCCTGGGACGAGATCCGCACCTTCGAGCGCGAGATCGAGAAGGTGGCCCGCGAGGCCAAGGTGCAGGTGGCCGACCTGCGGCGCCTCATCCGCAAGGTGCGCCGCACCCCCGACCGCGGCGGCAAAGAGCTCATTGAAGAGACCGGCATCTCTGAAGAGCGCTGGGCTGACTTCGACAGCCGGGTGCGCCGCCAGCTCCGCAAGGTCCGCAAGATTGAGGAGCGCATCGGCATCGACGCCGACACCCTCCGCGTGCTCGCCCGCGAGACCCGCCGGGGCCAGGGCATGGCCGAGAAGGCCAAGGGTGAGCTGGTCGAGGCGAACCTTCGGCTCGTGGTCAGCATCGCCAAGAAGTACACGAACCGCGGCCTGCAGTTCCTCGACCTCATCCAAGAGGGCAACATCGGCCTGATGAAGGCGGTCGAGAAGTTCGAGTGGCGGCGCGGCTACAAGTTCTCGACCTACGCGACCTGGTGGATCCGGCAGGCCATCACGCGGGCGATCGCCGACCAGGCGCGCACCATCCGCATCCCCGTCCACATGATCGAGACGATCAACAAGCTGGTGCGGACGCAGCGCCACCTCCTCCAAGAGCTGGGCCGCGAGCCCACGCCCGACGAGATCGCCGAGAAGATGGAGATCCCGGTTGATAAGGTCCTGAAGATCCAAAAGATCGCCAAGGAGCCGATCAGCCTCGAGACCCCCATCGGCGAAGAGGAGGACAGCCACCTTGGCGACTTCATCGAGGACAAGGCCGCCCCGAGCCCCGGCGACAACGTGCTGAGCGGCGCTCTCGAAGAGACGGTGCGCAAGGTGCTGGCCACGCTCAGCCCGCGCGAGGAGCGCGTCCTGCGCATGCGCTTCGGCATCGGCGAGCTCAGCGACCACACCCTCGAAGAGGTGGGCCAGGACTTTGAGGTCACCCGCGAGCGCATCCGCCAGATTGAGGCCAAGGCGCTGCGCAAGCTGCGGCACCCGGGCCGCAGCGGGCGGCTCCGGCCCTATATCGACGGCTGAGCGCCCGCCGACGGCCCGCGCTGTCGGTTAGCTCCGCTGCGACGCGCATCGCCGCCCTGCGGGGCCGGGCTGGACATGGGCCTATAGCTCAGCTGGTCAGAGCACCCGGCTCATAACCGGAGTGTCCCAGGTTCAAGCCCTGGTGGGCCTACCCGGTCCCGGCCCCGCGAGGGCGGCCCCGCGTCAGGAGTCCCCGTGCACCTTGAACTCCTGCCGGTCGCGGCGCTGCTCCGCATGGACACCGAGCTCGACGGGCTCAAGCGTGAGGCCGCCGAGCTGAGCGCCAAGGTCGAGCGCGCGAAGGCCCGCGTGCAGGCCGCCGAAGCCGAGGTGCAGCGGGTCGACGCCGAGGCCAAGGCCTGCGCAGAGCGCCAAGCGGCGGTCGAGAAGCAGCGCAAGGTCGCCGCCGAGCGGGGCCGCAACCTCAAGGCCCAGCTCGAGGCCGGCGCGCTGATGGACTACGCCGCCGCGCTGCACCAGCAAGAGACCTTGGCCGCCCAGATCAACAGCCTCGACGACGCCATCCTCGCCGAGATGGAGGCCGCTGACACCCTGGTCAGCGCCCGCGCCGAGGCGGTCGAGCGCAAGGGCATCGCCGAGGCCTGGCTCCGCGACAGCCTCGAGGGCCAGCGCCGCCGCCGGCCCGACCTTGAGCTCCGCCACAAAGAGCTGGTGGTGGCCCGCCGCGAGCAGCACGGCCAGCTGCGCGCCGAGCTGCGCCGGGCCTACGACGAGCTCCGCGACCGCAAGAAGCCCATCCTGGTCGCGCTGGTGGGCGGGGCCTGCGCGCATTGCCGCTTCTCAGCGCCTCCGCAGGTGATCCACGACGTCCAGCTCGGCCAGAAGCTCCTGACCTGCCGGGGCTGCGGCTGCTGGCTGACCGGCGTCGACGAGCCGGATGAGGCCGAGGACGCCGAAGAAGACGCCGGCTGAGGCGGCGCGCTCCGCCTGCGCGCCAGCCACCCGCGCGCCAGCCCCCGCGGGGCGAGGCCGCGCCCAAGCGCGTGCCTCAGGAGAGCAGCGAGATCAGCGCCTGGTTGATGTTCTTGGCCTGCGCGAGGGCGGCGACGCCGGCCTGCTGCAGGATTTGGAGCTTGGTCAGCTCGGAGGTCTCGACCGCGTAGTCGGCGTCCATGATCGTCGACTCGGCCGAGGTCAGCGCCTCGATGTAGACGGTCGAGTTGTCGATCGCGGCGTCAATCCGGTTCTGCGCGGCGCCGAGGCGCGAGCGGTGCGCGTTGACCGAGCTCAGCGCGGTGTCGAGCACGGAGAGCGCGCTCAGCGAGTTGGCCATCGTGTCGAGGGACATCGCCGAGATGCCCAGACCGACGGTGGTGAGGTCGGTGAGCGAGATGCGGATGATGCTCGAAGCGGCGTTCTGGATGCCGACCTGGACGTTGAGGCCAGAGAGCGAGCCGTCGGTGAGGGCCACGCCGTTGAACTCGGTCACCGCGGCGATGCGCTCGACTTCGAGGCGCAGCTCAGTGAACTCGTCTTGCACGTAGCTGCGCTCTTCGTTGGCCAAGGTGCCCGAGGCGCTCTGAATGGCCAGCTCGCGCATCCGCTGGAGGATGTCGGTGATCTCGTTGGTCGCGCTCTCGGCCGTCGTGATGATCGAGATGCCGTCGTTCGAGTTGCGGATCGCCTGCTGCGTGGAGAGCACGTCGGTGCGCAGCGAGGTGGCGACCCCGAGGCCCGCGGCGTCGTCGGCCGCGCGGTTGATGCGCTGGCCGCTGGAGATGCGCTCGAGCGTGCGGGTGAGCGAGAGCTGGGTGACCCCGAGCTGACCGGCGGCCCGGAGCGAGGGCACGTTGGTGCGGACGGTCATGGCCATGGGGAACGGCTCCTACAGGGGAGGGGACGCGGCGCGGCGCGTGCTCTGGCGCGCACCCGCTTCCGGAGACGACGAGCGCACCGCCCCACGATGGGAGCGGTGCGCTGGCCAGGGCGAAGCACGCTCAGTTGAGGAGCGAAACGACGGCCTGGTTGATGTTCTTGGCCTGCGCCAGAGCGGCGACGCCAGCCTGCTGCATGATCTGCAGCTTGGTGAGGTTGGCGGTCTCGGTGGCGAACTCAGTGTCGCGGATCTGGCCTTCAGCCGAGGCCATGGCCTCGATGTAGATGCCCGCGTTGTTGATCGCCGAGTCGAGGCGGTTCTGCACCGCGCCGAGCACCGAACGGCCGCTGTTCACGCTGCCGAGGGCGACGTCCAGGGTGCTGAGCGCAGCCAGGGCGTTCGCCGAAGTGTCGAGGTTGATGGCCGAGATGCCGAGGCCGTTGGTCGTGATGTTGATCAGATCAATGGCGATCTGGCTGTTGGCATCGGCGTTGATGCCGACCTGCACGTTGACCGAGCTGGTCGTGCCGTTGCTCAGCTGGATGCCGTTGAACTCGGTCACGGCGGCGATGCGGCCGATCTCGGACCGCAGCTGCGAGAACTCGTCCTGGATGTAGGAGCGCTCCTCGTTGGCGAGCGTCTCGGACGCGCTCTGGACCGCGAGCTCCCGCATGCGCTGCAGCATGTCGGAGACCTCGTTGGTCGCGCTCTCGGCCGTCTGGATCAGCGACAGGCCGTCGTTGGCGTTGCGCACGCCCTGGCGGGCGCTGATGATGGTCGTTTCGAGGTTGGTGGCGACCCCGAGGCCAGCGGCGTCATCGGCGGCCTTGTTGATGCGGGCACCGCTCGAGATCTTCGCGAGCGAGGCCGCGAGGCCCTTCTGGGTCCGGTTGAGGTTGCCGGCGCCCATGAGCGCGGAGACGTTGGTGCGGACAGACAATGCCATAGTGATGTTCCTCTGCTCGTTGGAGAGCACCGGGCCGGTCGGTGGGGCCTCGACGAAGTCTGGGGCGACCGAGCAATGAGCATTTCATCGCGATCAGTCGATCATTACCACGTGCGGGGCATTGAGTCACCACGGGGGACCGTGGAGCCGATGTCCGGTGTGCAGGTTTGGGGCAGGGTGCTGGGCGGGCCCCAGCACCCCAACATCAGCAGTGACGGAGCCTTCGCTCCTCCCTCGCTGGATCCAGGCTCTGGGCACCATGGATCCTGTGGATCGTCGGACCATCCCGGCAGCAATTCAAGCCCGACCCGGAAATTCCTCCGCGCCGACCCGCAGGTGGGCCGGCTCGGCCACCTCCGGCGACCGCGATAGGCGCCCATCGTCCTCCCCGGAGCAACCGCATGCAGCCCCCGCCCATCTCCTCCGCCGATGACGGCCGTGCAGCGGCCGCATCTCCGCGCAGCGCCCAGGTCCGCGCTGCGGCCTCGGGTCAGGCCCCCCTTGTCCCCGGCCGTCCCGCGCGGATGAACCTGCGCGCCGTGCTGGACCAGCACCTGCTTAGCCGGGTCGAGAAGCCGAGCCGCTACCTCGGGAGCGAGGTCAACGCCGTCACTCCCGACAAGAGAGACCTCCGCGAAGTCCGGGTGCGGATCGCCCTGGCCTTCCCCGACCTCTACGACATCGGGCTTGGCAACCTCGGCCTTCACATCCTTTACGCCGTGCTCAACCAGCGCCCCTGGGCCTGGTGCGAGCGGGTCTACGCGCCGGGCCTCGACATGGAGCGCCTGCTCCGCGAGGATGGTCTGCCGCTGTTCGCGCTCGAGAGCAAAGACAGCCTCGATGCTTTCGACGGGATCGGGTTCACGCTCCAGTCCGAGCTGACCTTCACCAACATCCTCAACATCATTGATCTGGCGGGCATGCCCGTCCGCACGGCGCACCGGCGCGAGCACGACCCGCTGACCTTCGCGGGCGGCCCGGCGGTCTTCAACCCCGAGCCCCTCGCGCCGTTCATGGACTTCTTCGTCTTTGGCGACGGCGAGGACATCATCGTCGAGATCGCTGAGCTGTTCGACAAAGTGAAGGGGCGCGAGGCCCGGCTCGACGCGCTGTCTCAAATGCCCGGCGTCTACGTGCCCGCCCGCTTCCCCATGGAACAGCTCGAGGATGGTCGGATCCTCCCGCCGGTCGACGCGCCGAAGATCCAGAAGCGCATCGCCCGCAGCCTCGACGGCGCCACCTTCCCGGTCGAGTACATCGTCCCCTTCACCCGGCAGGTCCACGACCGAATCTCGCTCGAGGTGCTCCGCGGCTGCACCCAGGGCTGCCGCTTCTGCCAGGCGGGCATGACGACCCGCCCCGTGCGAGAGCGCAGCATCGAGAACATCTCCGATCTGATGCGCCGTACGCTCGACGCCACCGGCTACGAAGAGGTCTCCCTGGTGAGCCTCTCGACCTGTGACTACAGCCAAGTCAAGAAGATGGTCGACACGGTGGTGCGGCAGGCGGCGCCCGAGCGGGTCTCGGTCAGCCTGCCATCGCTGCGGCTCGACAGCTTCTCGGTCGAGCTGGCCGACATGGTCGCCGGGATCCGCCGCACGGGCCTCACCGTCGCGCCAGAGGCGGCCTCCCCCCGGCTGCGCGCGTTGATCAATAAGTGGATCCCCGACGAGGATCTGCTTGATATGGCTGACAAAGCCTTCGGCCTCGGCTGGGAGCACGTCAAGCTCTACTTCATGATCGGCCTGCCCACCGAGCGCGAAGATGACGTCCAGGCCATCGCAGACCTCACGCTGCGCACGCTGGCCGCGGGCCGCCGCCACAACAAACGCGCCCAGGTCAACACCGGCGTCTCGACCTTCGTGCCCAAGCCGTTCACGCCGCTGCAGTGGGCCGCCCAGATCAGCGTGGAGGAGACCGAGCGCCGGCAGGCCATTTTGAGCGAGCGCTTCCGGCGCTCAGGCGGCGCGGTCAAGTTCGGTCGCCACAACCCCTACGAGACTTGGCTCGAGGGGCTCGTCTCCCGCGCTGACCGCCGGGGTGGTGACCTCATCGAGGCCGCCTGGCGGCTCGGCGCCCGCTTTGACGCCTGGGACGAGCACCTCGACATCGGCATCTGGCGCGAGGCCATCGTTCAAGCTGGCACCGACGTCGACTTTGAGCTGCGCGAGCGCAAGGTCGACGAGCGCCTGCCCTGGGACCACATCGACATCCTGATCAAGAAGGAGTGGTTCGTCGAGGACTGGCAGCGCGCCATGCAGCTGCAGCACGCGCAGGACTGCCGCCACAGCAAGTGCCACCGCTGCGGGGTCATCGACCAGGAGCGCGATCTCTGCGCCCACATGCTCCGCAACAGCATCGCCGGCCGCAAGCCCGAGGCCGAGTTCGTGCGACCGCCCCCGCCGCCCGAGCTGGGCCAACGCAACCCCGAGCCCGGCCAGCCGCCGGTGCGTCCGCCCGAGCCCCCCGCCGTCCAGCGCCTCGTGCTGCGCATCGGCGTCATCGGCGAGGCGCGCCACCTCGCGCACCTTGAGGCCATGAACGCCTGGATCCGCAGCCTGCGCCGGGTGCGGACCCCGCTGTGCTACACCGAGGGCTTCCACCCGCACCCCCGGGTCGCCTTCTCGGGCGCGCGGCCCCTCGCGGAGGAGACCTTGGGCGATTACATGGACATCCTGCTCCACCAGCGGCTGAACCCGGCTGAGCTGGTCGCCCAGCTGCAGGCGACGGTGCCGACGGGCTTCAGGGTGTTCTCGGCCATCGAGGTGCCCCTCTCGGCCCCCTCGTTGATGTCGACGGTCGCTGGCGCTGACTACCTCTTCTTCGTCAGCGAGGCGCCGGCTGATCTGGGCGCGCGCGTCGATGCCTTGGTTGCCCAGGAGCAGATCCTCGTCCAGCGCGACCTCAAGCCCAAGCCCGGCCAGCGCCGCCGCGGGCCGCCGGCCCAGCGCACCATCGACCTACGGCCCAATGTGCGGAGTCTTCGCCGCGGTGGCTCCAGCGCCGCCGTCGGCCTCCCGCGCCTCCCGGGGGAGGAGGTCCTGGAGGTCAGCCTCGACACCGTCGGCGGCCGCGGCTGCCGGCCGTCGGAGCTGATCGAGGTCCTCGGGCTCGAGGTGGCGCAGGTCCGCGTCTTGCGCCTCGACACCCGCTTCTCCACCGGCGTCGCTTCCGCAGGCCAGCAGGATGAGGCTGTCGACGAGGACGAGCTTTTCGCAGTCGCAGAGGCCTAAGACTGAGCGCCGCTCGCTCGACGATCTCCCTCCCCGTGCGCGGGGCCCCACCCCATCGTCCTCTCCGCCGCTCGGAGCGTGCATGTTCGCCCCTACCGAAGACCAGCGCAGCCTCATCGAGACCGTCGGCGACGCCGCCCGACGGGTGCTCGGGGCGACCCTCAAAGAGGACGACGAGGCCGAGCGCTTCCGCAAGGAGTACATCTCCGAGCTGGGCGCGGTCGGCCTCTGCGGCGTGACCACCCCCGAGCGCTTCGGCGGCCTCGGCCTGGGCATCGTCGAGTACGCGCTCGTGCTCGAAGAGATCGCCAAGGTCAGCGCCAGCTACGCGGTCTCGGTCGCGGTGACCGGGCTCCCCCAAGCGATCCTCCGCGACTTTGGGCGACCCGACCAACAAGACGCGTGGCTCCCGGGCCTCGCGAGCGGCGCGCTGCTCGGCGCTTTCGCGCTGTCTGAGCCCGACTCGGGCAGCGACGCCGCGGCCATGCTCAGCACCGCTCGCCGCGAGGGCGACGGCTGGGTGCTCAACGGCACCAAGTTCTGGATCACCCACGGCGGCTATGCCGACGTGTACGTCGTTATGGCGCGCACGGGCGGCCCCGGCCCCAAGGGGGTCAGCGCCTTCCTCGTGCCCGCCGGCGCGCCGGGCCTCTCCTTCGGCAAGAAGGAGGAGAAGATGGGCATGCGCGCCTCGCCCACCGTCGAGCTGGTGATGGACAACCTGCGCTTGCCCGCCGACGCCCTCATCGGCGCAGAGGGCGAGGGCTTCAGGGTGGCGATGGCCGCGCTCGACAGCGGCCGCATCACGATCGGCGCGGTCGCGGTCGGCCTCTCGCAGGCCGCCCTCGACGTCGCGGCGCCCTACGCCAAGCAGCGGCGCGCGTTCGGGCAGCCGATCATCGAGCACCAGGGCGTCGGCTTCATGTTGGCCAACATGGCGATTCAGATCGAGGGCGCGCGGCTGCTCGTCCACAAAGCCGCCTGGCTGCGCGATCAGGGGCAGCCCTACAGCCATGTGGCGGCGATGGCCAAGTGCGCGGCGACCGACTGCGCGATGGCGGTGACCACCGACGCCGTGCAGGTGCTCGGCGGCTATGGTTACACCCGAGAATACCCTGTAGAACGTTATCTTCGTGATGCGAAGGTCATGCAGATCGTCGAGGGCACGAACCAGATCCAGCGCGTGGTCATCGCGCGGCACCTGTCGCGGGCCTACGGGCCCTGACGTGGTGCTGGCGGCGGCCCTCCCCCCAGGGGCGCCCTCTCCGCTATAGTCGCCTCCCGCTGGCATCCCCGCCCGGTGTGCTGATCGCGCGGACCCCTGACCCCTCCGACGTGCTCAGGCACGGAGCCTCCCGATGAAGCGCTGCCCGATCTGCGGCACCACCTACCCGGACCGGGTCGACTTCTGCTTCAGCGACGGCGCCCCCCTCGTGACGGTGGCCGAGGTGGTCCAGCGTGCGCCCGACCCGGTGGTCGAGCCGAAGGCGCCGCCGCGCGCCGCGCCCGTCGAGGCCCCTCCGGCGGTGGTCGCCCCGGTCGAGCCCGCCGCGCCGCTGCGCAGCGCCGAACCTCCGCCTGCCGAGTCGCCGCTGCGCCCCGTTTTCGATGACGAGGGGGATCCCACCGCCCTGGTCGAGCCGGTGAGCTTGTCGATCGCCGCGGTCCCGCGCCGCGCGCCCGCCGTGATCGCGCCCGAGCCGACCGAGGCGCCCGGCGCTCCGCTCGACGCCGCGGACCTCCCGGAAGAGGCCCCCGCGCGCCCGCTGGCAGAGGCCTCCGCCGCGCCGGCGGTCGTGCCGTCGGTTTCCTCCGCTCCTTCGGGGGAGTCCGCGTCGCCCGCAGACGCCCAGCAGCTCCCCGGCTCGCCGCCCACCGCAGAGGAGGAGCTCCCCGGCCCGGTCGAGCTGCCCCCGGTCGCACCCCCGGCCGATCCGGCGCCTGCCGGCCATGAAGCCGCGATGGCGGCGCCCGGCGTGACCGACGCTGCGCACACCCCCGAGCTGGCGCCCGCTGCCGCCGGGTCTCCCGAAACTCCCGACGCTCCAGTATTTTCCAGCGCGCCCGCTGAGCCGGTGGTTGAGGCAGAGCCTCCCCGGCGCGGGCCGGTCCGCGCGCGCCCGGTCGCGCCCGAGGTGCCGGCGGCGCCCGAGCCCGCGCCCCCGCGGCACCGCGCAGATGACGAGGGGCAGCCCATTGTCAGCGGTGCGGCCAGCGGGCCTGCCGCCGCCCCGCGCGCCGCCGAGCCGCCCGCCGAAGAGGACGCGGGCTCGGGCCGCACGGGTCTGCTCGTGGTTGTGGCCCTGATCTCCGTGCTGATCGTCGTCCTCGGTGGGTGGTGGCTCACCCGCCCGGCGCCCAAGCCCGCCGTCTCCAGCGCCCCGGTCGAGCAGCCCGCGGTGGCTCCGCGCCCGGCGCCGGTCGCCGCGCCGGTCCCCGCACCGGTTGTGGCGCCTGTTGAGGCGCCGCCCGCGCCGACCGACAGCCTGCCTGCTCCCGCCCCTGCTTCCGATACAGCGCCCGCCGTCCCGGCCCCTGCGCCCGCCCCGAGCCCTGCGCCCAGCCCAGCGCCTGCGCCGAGCCCCACGCCCGCGCCTGCGCCCGCCCCCGCGCCGGCCGCAGAGGCGGGGGACCCTTGGGGTGCGTCGGCGCCCGCGCAGACGACCGGCAAGCTGACGGTCACCAGCACCCCGCCAGGGGCCCTCGTGTTCATCGACAACCAAGAGGTGGGCCGCACGCCGCTGACCCGCGAGCTGCCCTTCGGCTCACACGCGGTGCGCGCCGAGCTGCCGAACTTCAAGCCGGCGAGCCGCTCGCTGCGCTTGGCCGGCGCGGCCTTGACCGTCGCCCTCGAGCTCCAGCCCGCCGCGGTCAACGGCACCTTGTTCATCGTCGGGCCGGCCGGCTCGCGCATCAAGATGGACGGCCAGGACCTCGGCGCCTCGCCGGCCACGGTGAGCACCACCGAGGGGAGCCACAGCTTCGAGGTCGTTCTGCCGGATGGCTCCACGCGCCGCTCAACACGGAGCGTACAGTTTGCCGCCCAGAGCCGCGCCACCATCGAGCTCTGAGCGCCGCGCCCGACCCGGCCGCCGCGCGGCGCGGGCGTCCGGAGCCCCAGGTCCCGGACAGCGGCTGTCCTTGACCGCCTGACGCGCCGCGTTTACGCGCCGACGTTCGCTGGAGTCCGCCCGTGGCCGCACGCACCTCGACCCCGTCGACCCCGTCGGGCCCGTCGTCTCCGGGCCGCGCGCCGCGTCGCCGCAGCGCTGCGCCCGCAGGCGAGGCCGCCGACCTGAGCGCCGCGCCCCCCGCTGCGGCGCCCCCCTCCGCTCTGCTCGCCCAGCCGGCTCTGCGGGCGCCCGACGAAGTGGTCGCGGTTAGCCGGGCCCGGCGCATCAACCTCGACCACAACAACGTGATGGACGCTGTGCTTGGCGTCGGCCGCGGTCCAAGCTGGGCCCGTCTGCGGGGGCTGGGGCCCGCGCTCGCCCGGGCGCGCGAAGAGGTCCGCGAAGCACACCGCGCTGGCGCTACGCCGCTGGTCGCGCAGCTCGCCCCGGGCCGGGCCGAGGCGGCGCGGGCGCTCGCCGCGCGCTGGGCGGCGGACTTTGATCGGGTCGTGGTTTTTGGCGAAGCAGCGGTGGTCGACGCGCTCCTGCTCAGCTGCCCAGCGGTGCTCCCCGCACAGGTGCGGGCCTGCCCCGGGCCGCGCCTCGGCCCGCTCCGCGTGGCCTTGGACGGCGCCGCCCGCCCCCTGCTGTTGCTGGCCGGGCAGGCCGACTGGGTCGCTGGCCAGGCCGCCCAGGCCCTCGACGGGCTCGGGCTGTCGGGGCCCGCGCGCGCCGCTGCGCGCCTCACGCTGCCCGCCGACGAAGACGGTGCTTTTACGCCCTGGTCCAGCGCGGCGCTGGCCCTGGGCGCCCTCGCCGGGCAGCCGCCCGAAGACACCCTCGCCGCCGCGCGCGAGCTGCACGCGCGGGGCGCAGAGCTCGCCCATGACCTCGCCCGTCGTTTAGCGGCCCTGAGCTTGGCCCTCGCCGAAGACAACGGGCTGGTGGGCATTGATCTCGTCAGCTGCAGCGCTGAGGGGCAGCGCCTCGGCCGCGTCTGCGCCGCAGGCTGGGCGGCGGTGGCCTGCAAGGTCCGTGAGGGCGGCGCCGTGCGCGCCCCGGGCCGCGACGCCCCCCGATGCCGGGCGCTCGGCGATGAGGCTGAGCTCCAGCGCATTCACGAGGGCCCGTGCGACCAATGGACGCTCGCCCTCCACGAACAGCCGGCCCAGGGCGCCCCAGACGCCGAGCTCGAGCGTGTGCTCGCCGCCGAGGCCGCGGTGTGGCTCGAGCTCGGCCGCCCCTGGGCCCAGCTCCGCTTCGTCGAAGATGACCCTGCGAGCCGCCTCGGCGTCGCCTTGGTCCTGCTCGAGACCGCCTTGACCCTCGCGGTGCTCCAGCGGACCTCTCCGCTCGAGATGCCCACCGCAGACCGATTTCGCGAGCGCCTCTCTGCGCTCCGCGCCGTGGAATTGACCGGGGCGGCCCAGCCCCAGGAGTGAGACGTGTCGGACCCCAAGCAGCCCACGCCCCCCGTCGGCGCGCCCCCGCAGGCGCCAGACCTCGGCGACGATGACGTCATCCAGGAGGACGCCCTCTTCAAGGCCCGCATGGCCTTGGCGAACTTCGTCCTCGGCTACTGGCGCTACGGCGCGGGCGCCCTGGTCGCGATCTTGGTGGCCGCGTTCATCTACGGGCAGGTCACCGAGCGCAGCCGCGAGGCGCAGCGCGACCAGCACGCCCAGATCGAGCGCGTGATGGACAAGCTGGCCGGGACCTTGGCCGGGGCCGCCGACGAGGCCGCCGCGGACGCCGCGCTGAAGGCCGCCGCCACCGAGCTCGAGGGCGTGCTGCCCGCCACCGAGGGCGTCGCCGCGGCCTACGGCTGGATGCGCCTGGCCCAGCTCAAAGACAACGTGAAGGACGAGGCCGGCGCGGCCGCCGCCTGGACCGAGGCGGCCAATCGGGCCGGCGGCGGGCCCATCGGCCTGAGCGCCGCCCTCCGGGCCAGCGCAGCGAAGGCGAAGGCGGGCGACGTCGACGGCGCCGTCGCGCTGCTCGCCCCATACACCACGAGCAAGTCCGGCTTTGAGGCAGAAGAGGCCCTCTATGGCACAGGCCTCGCCTACCTCGCCGGCGGTCGCCCAGCGGACGCGAAGGCGACCGTCGAGAAGCTGCGCCTGCGCTTCCCCGAGGGCCCCCGGCTGCGCACCCTTGAGGCCGCCCTCCCCAAGGTGGAGGGGTGAGCCCGGCCCGCGGATGGGGCCTCGCCTTGGGCCTGCTGCTGCTCGCTCCGGCGGGGAGCGGCGCAGCCGACACGCCAGTCGCGGCCGCCGCCGCGCCCTTCGCGGGGGCCTTTGACGGTGCGCCAGTCGAGCTCTGGTCGGTCAGCCTGCCCGGCCGTCAGGCCTCGGGGCTGCACACTGAGCTTGGCGGGCCGGCCATCCACGGCCGCTACATCTACGTCGGGGCGGCCGCGGCAGACGCGCTGTTTGTGCTCGAGCGCCACAGCGGCCGGCTGGTCCGCCGCATCGACACGGCCGCGCCGGTACAAGCGCAGCCGATCGTCGCCGATGGCGTGCTCTACGTCGCAGACAGCGCCGGCACGGTCTCGGCCTGGGCGGTCGACCCCGCCGGTGAGGGTGGCCTCGGCCGCGCGCCGATCTGGTCCCGCGGCGGCAGCGCCCCCGTGCTCGCGCCGGTGACCCTACACGAAGACGCCGTGCTGGTCAGCAACGTCGACGACGTGGTCTACGGGCTCGACCGGGCCACCGGTGAGCTGCGCTGGCGGCACGCCCACAAGCCCGACGTGGGCCGAAGCACCCGCCTCAAGCTCTACGGCGCGGGTGCGCCCCTCGTGGTCAGCGCCGAGGGCGGGGCCTTCGAGGCCATCGTCGGCTTCTCCGACGGCACGCTGGCCAGCCTCGACGGCCGCAGCGGCGTGGTGCGGTGGCAGCGCCGGGTGGGTGAGGGGCAGTACCCAGACATCATCGGCGGCGGCGCCCTCATCGGCACCGACGTGGTGGTGGCCGGCTACTCCGAGCCGCTGGTCGCAGTGCACCGGGCCTCGCGCAACGTCCGCTGGCGGCTCGACGTTGGCGGCGCCTTCGCTCCGGTGGTGGCCGGCGGGCAGGGCGCGGCGCCCGACCTCGCGGCGGCCGGCCCGAACCATCGCTTCGTCTTCCATGGCGGCTCCGATGGTGTCGTGCGCTGCGTCGACGGCCGCACCGGCGCGCTGGTCTGGCAGTGGGACAGCGGCACCACCAGCTCGATGACCCGCCCCGTGCCCACCCCCGCTGGCCTGCTGGTCGGCGCCGCGGCGGGCGGTCTGGCCTTGCTCGACGCGGCGACTGGCGCGCCGCGCTGGCAGTGGGCCCCGCCCTTCTTGCCCTCGGGCTTCGCGGGCGCCTTGGCGGTCGACGGGCGGCAGGCGGTGATGGTGACCAACGCTGGGAACATCATCAGCTTCGTCGTCCCCGAGCCCAAGCCCGCCTGGGTCGCCGGCGACGGCCTCTTCGACCGCACCGCCACCCGCTGAGCGCGGCCGGCCCGCGCCCCCGAGGCTCGCCATGGCAGACGCTGAAGACCCACGACGCCCCCGCGGCCGCGAGGCCCGCCTGCGCGGCATCGCCCGGCGCTTGTTTCGTGAGCTCGAGGGCGCCGAGGAGGGCGCGGGTGACGACGCCCCCCGTCGACCCCGCGAGGAGCCCCGCGTCGAGCGGGCGCCCACCGGCGAAGAGGACGGCCCGGAAGGCCACCGCGCCGAGGCCTGGGCGCTGCTCGGCGCCCTGCTCGAGACCGGCGACAAGGTAAAGGTCGAGATCGTGCGCATGCTCGCCCGCGAGGTGCGCGGCTACCTCGAGGCGCTTGAGCTCCACAAAGATCTCCACCACTTGATGACCAACTACAGCCTCGAGGTGCACGCCAGCCTGCACCTCAAGCCGCTCCGCGATGAGCCGCCTGCGCCGCCGAGCGTGGGACTCGGCCTCCGCCGGCGAGAGCAGGCCCGCGCCGCCACGGGCGGCCCCGAGGGCACGACCGACGAAGACGCCGCCGAGCAGGGCAAGGCGCTCCATCCTGGCCCTTCGCGGGCCTGAGCGGGGCCCGCGCCATACGAGGCAGACCTTTTTGTCTTGACCTTCAGGCGTGGCCGTCGGAACTCTCAAACACAAACGTCGGGAAGGCTGAGGGCCCCGCGCTCTGAACAGACAGAGCGGTCTGACCTCCCGGACGGTCCTGTATTGTGCCTTAAGGGTGGGCCGCAGGATCCACGGTGTGCTCCCGCACGCGCACGAGGATGCCCTCCTCGCGCAGCAGGCGGCGCAGCTCCACCTTGTCGATCTCTTTGAGGTTCTTGAGGACCTGGTCAATGTCCGCGGTGCTGGACTCGAGCTTGCCGAGCACCCGGCGGCCATCACCCACCGCTACCCGGGTCTCATCGACGAGCAGGTCGACCTTCTTGGCGGTCTCGGGTAGCCCGGCGCTGGCGTCGCTCAGGCGGGTGACCGCCTCGTCGGCCCGCCGCAGCACCGGCCGGGCCTCGCGGCTCAGCTCCCGCAGCTCGGTGAGGGTGGCCCGGGCCTCGGTGGCCAGGGGGCCGAGCTCCCGCGAGGCGACCGCGAGGTTGTGCAGGGCCTCCTCGCCGTCCTGCAGCATGCGCTTGAGGCGGTCCGGGTCCTCGGCCAGGGCGGCGCTCACCGAGCGCAAGGTGACGTTCATGGCGTCGGTGTCGAGCTCCTCGACGACCGGGCCGAGCGCGTTGACCAGCTGGTCAATCTCGGTCTGCGGGCGGCTCTCGTTGAGCGCGCCGCCGTCGGCCAGCAGCGGCGCGTCGACGGTCTTGGGCGTGACGCTCAGGTACTTCTCGCCGAGCACCGAGCGGGCGCGCACCTGTACCACCGCGTCGGCGCGCAGCCCGGCGGCCGCGTCGACGCTGAGCACCAGCACGGCCTTGTCGTGCTCCACCCGCAGCGCCTCGACGGTGCCGATGTCGACGCCAGCGACCTTCACCGCGGCGCCCTCGCCCAGGCCCGCGGCGTCGTCGAGGGTCGCGGTCACAGTCAACCGGTCTTCGCCAAGGCCGCGCAGGGCGCCGACCTGCAGCGACATCACCGCCAGCAGGCCCACCGCCACGACCACCAGGATGCCGACACCAATCTCATGCTTGCGGGAGCGCGCCATGGGGAGCCTACTGGACCGCGGGCAGGCGGGCGTCGCCGCTGCCCCCCGCGGGCGGGAGGATGAGGTTGCGCTGCAGGAAGGCCCGCAACACCGGGTGCTCTGCGCGGAGCACCTCGGCGGTCGGGCCCCAAGCGATGAGATCGCCCCGGTACAGCATCGCGATGTAGTCGGCGACCCGGACGGTGCCGACGATGTCGTGGGTGATGACCACGAAGGTGACGCCCAAGGCCTGCTTCATGTCGCAGATGAGCTGGTCGATGGCGTCGCTGGTGATGGGGTCGAGGCCCGAGTTGGGCTCGTCGAAGAGCACGATCTCGGGCTCCATGATGATCGCCCGGGCCAGGCCGACGCGCTTGCGCTGCCCGCCGCTCAGGCTGGCGGTCGCCCGCTCATAGGTGCCGGGGAGGCCCACCAGCGCGAGCTTCTCGTTGACCTTGGCCCGCCGCTCGTCTTCGCTCATCTGGGGCGCGTGGTGCACCAGCGGGAAGGCGACGTTCTCGCCGACCGTGAAGGAGTCGAACAGCGCGCCATCTTGGAAGAGCATGCCCATGCGCCGGCGGGCCGCGTAGAGCGCGGGCTCGGGGGCGCGGGCCATGTCCGTCCCAAAACAGAGGACCTCGCCTGCGTCTGGCCGGATCAAGCCGACGATGTGCTTGAGCATCACACTCTTGCCGGTGCCGCTCGGCCCGATGATCGCCGTGGTCCGCCCTTCGGGGATGTCGAAGGACACGTTGTTCAGCACGGTGTTCGGCCCAAAACTTTTGGTCAGGCCGCGCAGGCGGATGAGCGGCGGCGGCGGCGCGGGCTCAGGGTCGGCGACGTGCAGGACGCCGTCGCTGATGGTGTTTTGCAGCATCAGATGCCACCGCGTGGCGTGGGCTCAATGGGCGCCGCCATAAAAGACCTCGCTGAGGAAGTAGTTGAGCACCACGCAGATCACCGCTGAGGTGACCACCGCTTGATTTGTGGCTTTGCCCACGCCCTCGGGCCCCCGCTCGCAGGTAAACCCAAAATAACAAGACACAGTGCAGATGATGAGGCCGAAGATCAGCGCCTTGACCTGACCGTAGAGGAAGTCGGGCGCCGAGATGCCCTGCGAGGCCAGCTCAAGGAAGATCTCGCCTGGTACGCCAAGCTGCACCACGCTGACCAAAAGCCCAGCGCCGACCATCATAAAGGTGCTGATCACGGTGAGCGCGGGCAGGACCAGCATGATCCCGACGAGGCGGGGCGCGATGATCCAGGCCATCGGGTTCACCGCCATGACCTCAAGCGCGTCAATCTGCTCGCGGATGCGCATCACGCCGATCTGGCTGGCCATCTCGGTGCCCGCCTTGGCCGCGACCATGGCCGCGGCGATGATCGGCGCCAGCTCGCGCACGCCGGCGAGCGAGACGAACATGCCCACGAGGCGCGAGCCGCCCAGCGGCTTGAACGCGAAGTAGCCCTGCAAGGCGAGGTTTGTGCCGACAAATCCGGCGATGATCAGCAGGATGGGCAGGCTGCGCACGCCGATGGAGTAGGCCTCTTGCAGCACCAACCTCCACGGCACACCGTGGCGGCGCACCGCGACCACAAAATCGCCCACAAAGTAGGCATAGGCGCCCACCCGACCAAAAAACGCGGCAGCGGCCGCCATCAGGGCGTCGCCCCGGCGAAGAGCGCGCTGGTCAGCAGATAGTTGAAGGTGATGAACACGAGAACGCTGTGCACGACGGTGTCGTTGACCGCCCGACCCACGCCCGCCGCGCCGCCGGTGGCGTAGTAGCCGTGGTAGGCGGCGATCAGCCCGATCACCGCGCCAAAGACGGTGGTCTTGATCGCGCCGCCCCACACGTCCATCGGGGTGGCCAAGGCCCATAAGTTGGCCATAAAAATCCCCGACTTCTCACCCTTGAGCACCACTGCGGTGAACCAACCGCCGGCCAGCCCTGAAAACGAGCCCACAACGTTGAGCATGGGGCAGGCGATGGTCAGGGCGAGCACCCGCGGCACCACGTGCAGCTGGATGCCGTCGACCGCCATGACCTCGGTGGCGTCAATCTCCTCTTTGATGCGCATCGCGCCCAGCTCGGCGGCGCAGCTCGAGCCGCCCTGCGCCGCGATGAGCACGCTGGCGAGCACAGGCGAGAGCTCGCGCAGCACCGCGACGCTGACCAGCGACGACAGCATGCGTTGGGCGCCAAACAGTCCGAAGATCTCGAGACCTTCGAGCGCGATGACCATGCCGAAGGGGGTGGTGACCGCCACGACGGGCAGCAGGCAGCGCACCGAGGTCACCCAAGTGTGGGCGAGGAGCGGCCCCCAAAAGAACGGGCGGCGGAGGGCGCGCGCGGCCACCTGGCCGGCAAAAACGCCAAAGCGCCCGATCGCGGCGAGGTTGTCGGCCATCGGCGCCATAGATAGCAGCGGCGCGGACGCTGCGGGCGCGGCCGTCGGGAGGGGCGGTGCGGCGGGCGCCGGCGCGGTCGGCGGAGGGGCGGACACGCGGCCTGCTATCCGAAGGCGGCGCCTGGAGGCGCGGCAACGGCCGGGATAGCCGGCCACCCCCGGAGGCCCCATGTTGTCCCGCGTCACGCTCGTCCTGCTCCTCACCTTCGCTCGCCCGGCCTGGGCCCAGCCGGCCCCCGCCGCACCGGCGACCGCCACGAGCGCGGCCGCTTCAGGGGCCGCCGCGGGCGCCGCTGCGCCGGTCGAGGTGGCCAAGGTGGTCTACGCGCTGGCCCCAGCCCAAGGCCTGCGCTGGCCGGGCGCCGAGGCGCGCTCCCTGCCCGTCGAGGCAGGCGCCCGCCTCGAGATCATCGCAGAGGACGGTGATCTCATCCGCGTCCGTGAGGGCACCCGCTTTGGTTGGCTCCCCCGCGCCGCCGTGACCAGCACGCCGCCGGCCCCGGCCGCCGCCCCTGGGCTGCCCCCTGCGCCGATGGTCCCCGGCGCGCCCGCGGCGCCCGCAATTCCCGCGGCGCCGACGCCCTGAGCATCGGCGCAACGCCCCTCAGCGCGCGGTCTGCGGCACGCGCATCACCGTCAGCCCGCGCAGGGGGCGGCTCGGGCCGTCCAGGCGCCAGAGCACGAGCAGCTCTGGGCCGGGGACGGCGTCGGCCTCCACCAGGGCCATCGCGCAGACCGTGGCGGGCTGACCCAGCGCACCTTGGGCGACCCGCGCGCCGTCGCGGCTCAGCGTGATGACCGGCAGCTCGGCGCTGCCCTCGACCCGGGCGACCGCCGGCGCCCCGTCGAGGGTGGCGCGGGCCTCGGGCGGCGCGCCGCAGGTCTGACCGACCGGCGTCCAGCCGACCAGCACCGCGGGGAGCTGGCCTGCGCGGCCCGGATCGAGGGGCCAGCGCGCAGGGCTGCCCGGCGCCTTGCTCTGGGCGACCATCAGCTCGCCCGCGCGCCACCACACATGAAGCTCCTCGGCGGCGGTGCTGTGGAGCACCTCGAGCGGCGGCAGGGCCTGCGCGTCGGCCCCCCACAGCGCGATTAGCGCGAGGGCAAAGAGGTTGCGGATAACCGTCATCACGTTGTTCTCGCGGAGCGGCGCCCGCTCTTGGTCCGAGGTCAAGCCCACCCCACGCGCATGCCCGCGCCGCGCCCAGATCGCCGCCGGAGCCCTTGGCCCGTCAAGGCTCTGGCCTGTGGATGCGCACGCGGAGCCGATCTTGGCGGGCGTGGCGCTGTCAGCGGCCCCGCCTCCGGTTAGCGCGCCCCGCGGGCGGGCGGCGCCGGCCCCCCCGGGGACCCCCGGAACCAGCCGCGG
>JAEUKK010000152.1 GCA_016792625.1 Deltaproteobacteria bacterium
GGCGCACGAGGTGCGCGTAGTCGGCGTAGTCCTCTGGTTTCAGCCCCACACCCGCCGCCGGGTCGACCAGCGACGCGCCCGCCGCCTGCGCGACGGCGGCCCGCGCGGCCTCGGCGGCGGCCGGCCCCCCGGGGTCGCCCTGGGCCGCCTCGGCCACCACCCGGGGGTTGCGCGGGGCGGCCACCAGCAGCACCGCGCCGCCGCGCGCGCGCAGTGCTTCGACGAGATCAACGTAGAGCGCGGTGTTTCGATGGCTCTCGGCGGGGAGGTCGGCCCACCAGCCGGCCAGCCGCCGCGCCCAGCGGAGGTAGTCGGCCGGACGGGCTGGGGCGAGGGCCTCGACCTGGTGCTGGATGGGCAGGGGTGCGGGCCCCCGGCGGAGCAGGGTCGACAGCCGGGCGAGGAAGAAGCCGGGGTGGCGCAGCGCCAGCGCCGCGGACCGGCGCGGGGGGCGCAGGCCGGCGCGCGCGGCCGCGGCGTCTTGGGCGGGGCTGTCTAGCGGGAGGCGGGGCCGGTCGAGCAGGGCCTGGGCCTCGGCCGCGCCTAGGCTGAGGTTGCGCTCGGACAGCTCGAGCAGGGTCAAGCGCCCCGGATCGACGGGCAGGTGCTCGACAAGCACGAGCAGCTCGAGGTGGCTCAGGCCGCCGGCCGTCCACAGCGCGGCCACAGGCGCCCCCGCGGCGGTGGCGAGGGCCGCCGGGTCGGCGATGGCCTCGCGCAGGGCCGAGCTGCCCAGCACCACCACCGCGCCGGGCGGCGGGGGCGGCCGCAGGGCGGCAGCGGTCAAAAAGGCGTAGTCATCGACCGGATCGACCGCGAGGCGGCCCGAGCGCAGCAGGTCTTCGTCGGCCGCGCGCAGCCCGAGCAGCAGGGTGAGCGCGGCGGTGAGCGCGGCGAGGCCCAGTGAGAGGCCCGACGGGCGGAGCAGGCCCGTGCGCAGGCCGGCGATGAAGCCAGGGACCGGGCTCACGCCGGCCACCCGCCCATGCCGACCAGCACCGCCCGGGGCCCGGTGAAGGGCGCGCGGCCGTGGGCCACGCGCAGGTTGTCGACCAGCAGCAGGTCACCCGCCACCCAGGGCCGCAGGCGCGCGTGCGCCCACTCGGCGGCCCGCGCCGCCTCGATGAGCGCGTCGTCGATCGGCGCGCCGCCCGCCCAGCGCACGTCGGTGGGCAGGGCGTCGGCCCCCACCGCCGCCCGCAGGCGCAGGCCCGCCGCCCCGAGGTGGCTGGGGTGCCAGAGCGTGGCCTGGTGCCGCCAGCAGAGCGCGCCGGTGCGGGGGTGCGGCTGGAGCGCCGGTCGCAGCTGCTCGACCAGCAGGCCGCCGTCGGCGGTCCACTCGAAGGTGGCACCGTCGGCGGCCAAGGTGGCCTCGACGGCGGCCCGGTCGTCGGTCTCGAAGTGCGCCTGCCAGGACTTGCCCAGGCCAAAGCCGCCGTGCATGCGCTTGCGGTAACAAAGTGAGCGACCGCGAAAGCTGTCAATGACCTCTGGTGGGCCATCTTCGACGAAGCGCGCGCCGTCGAGCAGCGGCGTCTCACCGCCGGCCGCGGCGGGCTGCGCGCAGAGAAAGCTGAGCAGGGCCGGGGGCGCGGCGCGGTAGCTCAGCTCGTGGTGCAGCGGGATGGTCGCGGCGGCCGGGTAGGCGGTCGAGGTGTAGATCTGCCCAAAGAGACGGGTGCGGGGCGATTGCCCCTCGGTGTAGGGCTGGGGCTCGACGCCCAGGGCGCGCAGGGCCGCGTCGAGCTCTGCAGGCGCGCGCAGGGGCGTGGCGGGGATCAGCGCCGCGCCCGCCGCGGTGATCGTGGCGAGCAGCTCAGCCCGCGCGCCGGCCAGCGCGGCGAGGCACGCGGACCCATCCGACCAAACCGCGCCATGCAGCAGGGGGACCGCCGCAGGCAGCGCAGGGTTCGGCGCGGAGGGGGGGGGACCGAGCATCCCGCCACTGTAGCGGGAGCGGGCCGCCGCGCGAAGGCCTCGCTCAGCCCTCGCCCTCGAGAGCGGCGCGCTGGCGGTCTTCTTGCTCACGCAGCTCGGGGGTCATGGCCTCGCCGAAGTCCTCGGCCGAGAAGACCCGCCGGAGCTCGAGCTCGGCCACCTCTCCGGGCATGGGGTGCGGGCAGCGCCGGGCCCAGGCCACGGCCTCCTCCATGGAGGCGACCTCCCACAGCCAGAAGCCAGCCACGAGGCCGGGGATCGGGAAGGGGCCCGCCTCTTCGGTCACCGCGCCGTCGGCGAGGCGCAGGCGCAGGGCGCTGCCCGAGGGGTGCAGGCCCTCGCCGCCCTTGAGCACGCCGGCGGCGAGCAGCTCGTCGTTGTAGTTGCCCATCGCGACCAGCAGCTCTTCGCTGGGCATCGTGCCCGCCTCGGACTGGGGGGTCGCCTTGATCATGACCATCACGCGCATGTTTTGCTCCGGTGGAGGGGGGCTGTGCGCTCCGCACATCGGGCGGCAGCCTCGGCCGCCAGGGCGGCGCTCCTACCCGCTCGGCGCGCGCGCGGCGTAGGCTGACCGGCGGGAGGGCCCGATGGCCAAGACCGCCGCGCCGCGGCCCGCAGCTCGTGTGCTCATCGCCTGGACTGGCGTCCAGCTGCTGATCTTGCCCGTGCTCCTGCTGCTCGCCGCGCTCTTGGGCCACAGCCCGGGTGAGGCCGCCGCGCTGCTGCTCACGCGCCTGCCCTACCCGCACGGCACGGTGAAATTTGTGCTGGAGAGCAGCCAGGGCCTGCTGCTCAAGCAGCGTGAGCTGCTCGCCGCCCTGCCGCTGGCCTTGGCGGCCGGGCTCTGGCCGCGGGGCGCGCCGACCGGCCGCTGGATCGCCGGGCTGCTGGCGCTGCTCGCGCTGGCCCTCTCGCACCGCTTCGGGGTCTGGCCCGCGATCATCGCCCTGCCCCTGATCACCCTCGCCGGCGAGGTCGAGCCGGCCGCCCTCGCCCGCCTGCGCCCGCTCATCTGGGCCCCGCTGGCGCCGCTCTGGGCGCCGGCCCCCTGGGCGGCCGCGCTGGGCCTGCCGCCCGCCGCCCGCCGGGCGCTCGCTGGGGCGGCGGCCGTCGGCCTGCTGCTGCTCTCGGCCTGGGCGGAGTGCCTCGCCGGCTACCGCGCGGTGCGGGACGGGCTCGAGCGCTGGCCAGCGGAGCTGCTCGACCCGCGCATCCGGGTGCTCGCGCACTCTCCGCCGGGGGTGCGCGCCGATTGGCACGGCGTTCAGATCGTTGGCGACCACGCCATTGTCGTGGGGGAGACCCGGCCCCGCCTCGTGGCCCTGCCCCTGGACGTGGGCCGGCCGGTGGTCGAGCACAGCCTCGGCCCGCGCTGGGGCCCCGAGAGCGCGGCCCCCCTCGACGCCGACACCGACCCCGAGAGCGGGCTCACCTGGGTCATCTCGGGCGCGCGCACGCTGAGCGAGCTGCGGTGGACGGGCGCGGCATTTGCTCCGGTGCGGGAGATCGCCCTCCCCGCGCCGATCTCCTACGCCTATGTGCGGCGGGCGGGCCGGCGCCTCATCCTGGCCAGCGTGCAGACCGCCGGGCCGAGCCCCCGCCTCGTGATCAGCGGCCAGCTGCCCTCCCTCGACGACCTCCGCGCGGTTGAGCTCGCCGAGCCGCAGCCCGGCGGCCGCCCGCGCCCCATCCCCATGCCCCGCGAGGTCGTCTACGCCCCGCCCATCGACGCGCTCGTCGTGGCGCCCGACTTTGGGCCCCGGCTCTACACCGCGGGCCTGAGCGACGGCGCCGCGCTGCCCTGGCTGCCGGTGCCCACCCTCGACGGGAAGATGATCTGGGCCCCAGAGCTCGGCCGCATCGCGCTGGCCCTGCCCAACCGGGCGACCCTGTGGTTCATCGACCCGGTGACGGGGGCGGTGGACTGGGAGGTGCCGACCCAGCCGGGCGTGCGCGCGGTCGCGGTGGACGCGGACCGCGGCCTGCTGGTGACCGCCTCGGTGCTCACCGGGCAGATCTGGGTCCAAGACCTGCGCAGCGGCGCGGTCTGCGACCGCCTGGGCACGGTGATGCCGATGGCGCGGGAGCTGGCCCTCTCGCCGACCCGGGGCGAGGGCGTGCTGACCACCTGGGCGTCGGTCTACCAGTTCCCCTACACCTGCGGGCGCCCTCTGCCCGCGGGCCAGGGGGCGAAAATACCGTGAGTGACGCCAACCCGACCGAGGGCGCGACGCTCACCCGCGCGCTGCGGCGCATCATGAGCGCGCCGGTGGGCCGGGCCCGGGCCTACAGCCTGCTGCAGCGTACGGTCGGCCAAGAGCGCCTGCTCCAGCGCTTTGTGACCGAGGCCTTGGCCCTGCGCCCGGGGGACCGGGTGCTCGACGTGGGCTGCGGGCCCGCCGACGTGCTCGCCGCCTTGCCCGCGGGGGTGCGCTACACCGGGCTCGAGCCCCACCCGCCCTACCTCGCCGGGGCCCAGCGGCGTTTTGGGCCCGCCGCCGACCTGCGCGGCGCGCGCGTCGAGGACCTGCCCGCCGACGCGGTCTTTGAGCGCGTGCTCCTGATGGGCGTGCTGCACCACCTGCCCGACCCCGAGGCGCTGGCCCTGCTGCGGGCCTGCCTCGGTCGTCGGGCGCCGGGCGGCGCGCTGGTGGCCCTCGAGCCCTGCCCGCGACCCGGGCGGGGCTGGGTGGAGCAGCAGCTCTATGCCATTGATCGAGGTCGTTTCGTGCGGTCGGAGGAGGCGCTGCGCGCGCTGGTCACCTCTGTGGCCCCGCAGGCTGACTTCGACGTGTGGGAGGGCATGCTGCGCGTCCCCTACACCTATATGCTCGTGTCGCTCCGCCGCTGAGCACAGGTTTGCTCCGCGCCGGCGCGGACATCTGGTGACAAGCGGCCGCCCCGTGGTAGCTTGTCAGGGCCACGTCAGGAGCGCCCCGTGCCCCGCCCGAACCACCCATCCCCGGCCCTCCGCTGCGCCGCGCTCCTGGCCCTCGGGGCCTGCGCCGCGCCGGGCGCCGCGGGCTCGAAGGCCGAGGGTGGGGCGGGCGCCGCAGAGCTGGCCGCCGCAGACAGCGCCGCCGCCTTCGTGCTCGAGGGCGAGCCGACCGCCTATGCGCCCGCGCTCGCCGACGCCGACCCGCCCGCGCCCCTGGCCGCCGCGGCTGTGGCCGATGGGCTGCAGCGGCTGATCGACCACCTGCACGCGCTCGACCCGCTGGTGCACCACGACGCCTACACCGCGATGTTTTGGGGCTACGCCGACCCCGAGAACGGCTGCCCCGAGATGGGCGAGCACAACGGGATGGACCTCTGGCGTGACGAGTGCGAGACCTGGAGCGGCGCGCGCTTCGATGGCTTCAACCTCAACGTGCGCGCCGGTGGCTGGGTGGATGGCCCGCTCAGCGTGCTGACCTATGACTGGGTCACCGGTCACAGCACGATCACCTCTCCCGAGGGGGTGTTTTTTCAGAGCTTCGGCGATGTTGACCTCCGTGTGGCTGACCACTCGGGCGGCTTTCGGGTGTGGGACGGCTTCGTCTTCGGCGACTTCGTATGGGAAGACCCGAGCGCGGCGGGCACCTGGGTGCAGCAGCCGACCAGCCACGAGGTCTACTTCCTCTACGAGCGCCACAGCGCCCACCGCACGGCCCGCCTCGACGGCAGCCTGACCCAGCTCGAAGGGCCGATCCTCGCCGCGACCTTCGCGGGCTTGTCGTTGAGCTCGGCGACCGGGGCCTGCGCCGCCGAGCCCAGCGGCAGCCTCGACCTGCGCGACACCGAGGGGCGCTGGTACACCCTCGGTTTGGGGGATGGGGTCTGCGACGGCTGCGCCCGCTACAGCCTCGATGGCGTCGAGCTCGGCGAGGTCTGCGCCGACTGGTCGGCCCTCACCACCTGGGAGAGCTGGCCATGGGCCCGCGAGTGACCCGCTGCGCCCCCCTCCGCGGCCCCCGCATCCTCCGCGGCCTTCGCAGCCTCCGCGGCCTTCGCGTCCTCCGCAGCCTCGCCCTCGCCGCGCTGGTCGCCTGCGGGGCTGAGCGCGCGGGGGGCAAGGCCGACGACGGCGCCGATCCCGCGCCGCAGGCCGAGGCCGAGCGCGACCGCGCCGTGCGCCTGCTGTCGCGGGCCAGCCTCGACCTGCGCGGCCACCGCCCGACCTTGGCCGATCTGCGCGCCGTCGAGGCCGATCCGACCGCTGTAGATGCCCTCGTGCAGGGCTATCTCGACGCGCCGGGCTTCGGGTGGGCCTATGCCGAGCGCCACGCCGGCGTGTGGCTCACGCCGCTCAACGAGGCCGACTTCGACCAAGCGGCCTACCCGATGGAGGATGAGCTGGCGGTGCTGCGCGCCTTTGGCGAAGAGCCGCTGCGTGTGCTGGCCGAGGTCGCCGAGAACGACCTTCCCTACACTGATCTGGTGCTCGCAGATTGGACGGTGGCCGACGACTTTCTCGCCCGGCATTACCCCACCGACTACCCCGACGGGGCCACCGGCTGGCGCCGCGTGCGGTGGACCGATGGGCGCCCGGCCGCTGGGGTGCTCTCCACCAACGGCCTCTATTGGCGCTACGACTCGACCCAGGCCAACGCCAACCGGGGCCGGGCCAACGCGGTGAGCCGCATCCTCACCTGCCGCGACTACCTCGACAGCGTCATCGAGGGCGATCGCGACCTCAACCTGCTCGATCAGGCCGCGGTCAACGACGCCCTGCGCAATGACGCGGCCTGCGTGACCTGCCACGCCAGCCTCGACCCCGTGGCGGCCTACTTTTGGGGCTTCTACAACCACTTCAGCTTCAGCCCCGCCGAACAGTCCACCTACCACGCCGAGCGCGAGCCCCTGTGGGAGGTCTATGGTGGCGTCGCCCCGGGCTGGTACGGGCAGCCTGGCGACGGCCTGCGCGACCTCGGCTTGCAGATCGCGTCCGACCCCCGCTTCATCGAGTGCGCGGTCGAACGGGCGATGGAGCAGCTGCTCGACCGCCCTGCGCACCTCGCCGACACCGAGGCCCTGGTGGTGCACCGCGAGGCGTTTATTGACGGCGGGCTTCGCCTGCGCGCGCTCGTGGCCAGCGTGCTGCGCGACCCGGCCTACGCCGCCGGCCTCCCGGGCAGCGCCGACAGCCTGCCCGCCGGGCTCGATCCGGCCCGGGCCCCGGGCCTTCGGCAGCTCCGCGCGGCGCAGCTCGCCCGCACGCTCGAAGAGCTGACCGGCTACCGCCTCGTCGAAGAGCTGCTCGACGTCGTCGCCACCGACCTCTACGGGATGCGCAGCCTCAGCGGGGGCCTGGGCCCGAGCTGGGACACCGAGCAGATCGTCGAGCCCACGACCACGGGCGTGCTCGTGCAGCGGCGTCTGGCTGAGGCCGCCGCCGGCGCGGTCGTGACCGCGGATCTGGACAGCGCGACCCCTCGGCTGCTCCCGGCGGGCGCCGCGTCCCTGCGCGCCGGCGACCCCGCGATGGCCGCCGCGCTGGTCGACCTGCACCTGCGCCTCTACGGCCGCCGGGTCGCGGCAGACGACCCCGAGATTGACGATTTGGTGTCTCTCTTCGACGAGGTCGAGGCCCTGACCGGTAGCAGCCAAACGGCCTGGACCGCCCTGCTGACGGCCATGCTCCGCGACCCCGACCTCCTGCTGTACTGAGGCGCGCCGTGCCCCAAGGTGACCGTCTCCTCCGCTCCGCTGCCCGGACGCCGCTGCGCGCCCGCGGCGCCTCGGGCCTGTGGGCAGCCCACCCGACCCGTCGGGCCCTGCTGCAGGGCGCGGCCTTGGGCGCCGCGGGCCTCAGCCTCTGGCCCGGCGTGGCGCGGGCCAGCGCGCCCGCGCGGGCCGACCTGCGGTTCATCTTCGTCCGCAACTTCGGCGGCTGGGACCCCACCCGCGTCTTCGCCGCCGACAGCCGGGGGAACGCGGCGGTCTCTTTCGAGGATGAAGCGGCGGTCCGCACGATCGGCGACCTCCGCTTCATCGAGCACCCCGACCGCCCCTCTGTGTCCACCTTCTTCGAGCGCCACGCGCCCCAGTCCTTGATCCTCAACGGGCTCATCGTGCCCTCGGTCAACCACCGCTCCTGTGAGCGCATCGCCTACACCGGCAGCAACGCCGAGACGGCGGCCGACTGGCCCACCTTGATCGCCGACGCTGCGGCCACGCGCTTCGCCCTGCCCCACGTCGTGATCGGCGGGCGCTCGATGCCGGGGCGCCTCGGTCGTTCGGTGGTGCGCATCGGCGCAGAGGGGCAGGTGGGCAAGCTGCTCGACGGCTCGGTGCTCGCGGGCAGTGACCAAGTGACCCCCGGGCTCGACCCGGCGGCGGCGGCCGCGGTCGAGGCCCACGTGCGCGCCCGGGTGGACGGCCTGCGCACCGGCGCCGACCGGGCGGCGGCGCGGGCCTTCGCCGCTGCCCAGGCGGGCGCGCTCGACAAGGCGGCGATCATCGAAGGCCTGGGCGACAGCGTGGGCTGGACCACCGACGGCACCTTCGCGGGCCAGGTCGACCTCGGGGTGCAGCTGCTCGCCCTCGGCCTCTCCCGCTGTGTGACCCTGAGTTTTGAGCGCGCGAGCTGGGACAGCCACGAGGCGAACGAGACCAAACAGTCCGACAACTTCGAAGACCTGTTCGCTGGCCTCGCCGAGCTCGCCGAGCTGCTCGAGCTCACCCCCGGGGTCACGACCCCCACCCTCGCCGAGGAGACCGTCGTGGTCGTCATGTCCGAGATGGGGCGCACCCCCAGCGTCAATGACGACAAGGGCAAAGACCACTGGGCCCACACCAGCGCGCTGCTGTTTGGTGGGGGCATCGCCGGGGGCCGAACGGTCGGGTCCTTCTCTCCGTTATTTTATGGTGAGGCCCTCGACCCAGAGACGGGAGAGACCTCGGCCAGCGGGCGGGAGCTGACCCCGGCGGTGGTCGGGAGCACCCTGCTCGCCATCGGCGATGTCGCCGAGGCAGAGTCCCTCCCAGCTTTTACGCCCATCTGGGGGGTGCTCGAATGACCCGCCGACGCGGCACCCCGACGCGGACCCCGACCCGGACCCGGACCCCAACCCTGGCCCTGGCCCTGGCCCTGGGCTGCGGTGCGGAGGAGGGGCCCAAGGGTGCGGTCGGCGAAGACAGCGCCGCCGGGGGCGTGGTCGACAGCGGAGGGGAGGGCGCGCAGGACACTGGCCCCTGCGCCGAGGTCCCCCTGGTCAACTGGGACACCTTCGGCGCAGGGTTTGTGCTGCACCACTGCCAAGGCTGCCACGCCAGCACCACCCCCGACCGCTACGGTGCCCCGCCTGAGGTCACCTTCGACGACAAAGAGCAGACCTGGGCCTGGCGCGACCGCATCCTCGAGCGCTCGGCCGTCGACCCGCCCACCATGCCGCCGGCCGGGGGCACCAGCGCCGACGACCGGGTGCGCCTGCGGTGGTGGCTCGAGTGCGCCCCGGAGGGCACGTGAAGGCCCGGGGCGCCCTGCTGCTCGCCCTGCTGGGCGGGGCCTGCGGCGGCGCCGACCCCAAGGCCCCCGAAGCTGCGGGCGCGAACGCCGAGGGTGTGGACGGCGGCGACGGCGACACTGGCGGGCAGGCCGACACCGGCCCGACGGGCCACGCGCACACGCCCGACCCCGGGCCCGACACCCCATCACCCGCGGCGGTCGAAGAGACCCTCGCGCAGGCCATCGGCGCCTTCGCCGCGCTGGGCCCGAGCCTCATCTTTGATGCCCAAGACGCTGCTCTCGACGAGGGCAGCGGCCCCTGCCCGGGGCTCTTCGCCGCGGTGGGTTTTACCAACGGGTGGTCTGCCGACTGCAGCACCGCCTCGGGCTGGGGTTTTGACGGGCGGGGGCAGGCGGCCTGGCTGCCCGATTTGACCGTCGATGGGGTGCGCCTGGATCGGTACGGCACCTTCATCACCACGACGACCTTCACCCACCCGGGGGGCGCCACGCTGATGCTCGATGGGCGGGGGGACTATGCGCTCCGCGGCGCGGGCTCGACGCTGGTGTTCGAGGCCGCGCTGGCCGGCACCTTCGACGCCACGCCTGGCACAGACCCCTGGCTGGATCTCTCGGCCCTCGAGGGCGCGCCCAGCCTCTCGGCCGCGTGGGAGGGCGGCGGAGCGAGCGGGTCCCGCTGGCTGCGGCTGGAAGGGGGCATCTCTGGCGGCGCTGCGGCGGGAGAGGCGGGGGTCGGGCTGCGGATGGAGGGCCTCGAGCTGCGAGAAGAGGCCGGCGCCTGCGCGGCGACCGGCGCCGTGGTGGCCTTGATGGCCGACGGCGCGCGGGTCAGGCGCAGCTTCGACGGCGCGCCCTGCGCGGGCTGCGGGCCGGCGAGCGACGGCGCAGGGCAGGCGGTGGGGGAGGTCTGCGTCGATCTGGCCCCCCTCTGGCAGCCTGAGGAGTGGCCATGGTGAGGCGCGGGTGGTGCGTGGGTGTGCTGGCGCTCGGCCTCGCCGCCTGCGCCGGCGGCGAAAAGCCCGCCGGGGAGGGCGGTGCGGGCGCTGACGGCGCGGACTCGGGCGGCGCCCCAGAGCCCGCGGTCAGGCCCCCCGATCCAGAGGCCGCGCTGCTGCGCATGAGCCTCGACCTGCGGGGCGTGCGCCCCTCTCTGGACGAGCTCGACGCGGTGGTGGCCGACCCCTCCGCGCTCGACGCGCTCCGTGCTGTGATGCTCGCCGACCCCCGCTGGGCCGAGCGCCTCGTCTCCTCCAGCCAAGAGCTGTGGTCAACCGTGCAGGACGAAGCGGAGCACCCTGCCTCTACCTTCGGCCTCAGCGACGAGCCCGCCTTCGCCCGCGCCGTGGGAGAGGAGCCCCTGCGGCTGCTCGCCCACATCGCGGTGAACGACCTGCCGTATACAGACTTGGTCACCGCTGACTACACCGTGGTCGACGCCAACCTCGCCGCGGCCTGGCCGGTGAGCCCCGACGCTGATCCGGGGGACGGCTGGGTCACCGCCCGGTGGACGGATGGTCGCCCCGCGGCCGGCGCCTTGGTGAGCAACGGGCTCTGGTGGCGCTACGAGACCAGCCAAAACAACGCCAGCCGGGGCCGCGCCAACCAGATCTCCCGCATCTTCTTGTGCCGCGACTACCTCTCTCAGCCGGTGGAGTTCGACCGCAGCCTCGACCTCAGCGATCCGGCGGTGGTGGCCGACGCGCTGCGGGCCAACCCGGGCTGCGCGAGCTGCCACAGCAGCCTCGACCCGCTGGCCAGCCTGCTCGGCGGGGTCTATTTTGCGCGCAAGTCGGGCCCCGAAGAGATGCGCATCTACCACCCCGAGCGCGAGGGGATCTGGCGCACACAGACCGGGGTCGCGCCGGCCTACTTCGGCCAGCCGGCAGAGGGTCTGTTCGATCTGGGGCAGGCCT
Organism: Deltaproteobacteria bacterium; assembly: GCA_016792625.1. GTDB lineage: Bacteria > Myxococcota_A > UBA796 > UBA796 > UBA2385 > JAEUKK01. The sequence goes on from JAEUKK010000152.1 coordinate 11,305, forward strand.
TGGCGGCAGACCCCGGCTTCGTCGACTGCGCGGTGCAGCAGACCGCCGAGCACCTGCTGCGGCGGCCGCTGCGCCCCGAGGACACCCCGGCGCGCACCCGGTGGCGCGAGGCCTTTGTGCGCAGCGACCTTCGGCTGCGGTCGCTCTGGGACGCCATCCTCGCCGATCCGCTCTATCTGGGCCCGCCGACCGGCGCGCCCGAGGGGGAGGGCCAGCTGGGCGCCAAGCTGCTGAGCCCCGACCAGCTCAGCTCGCAAATCGAGGCCCTCACCGGCTTCCGCTTCGTGGTCGACGGCGCCGATCTGCTGCGCACCAGCGACCGGGGCCTCGCGACCTTGGCGGGCGGCAGCGACGGGGCCTACGCCCGCGGGGTCTCGCAGGGCTGGAGCGCGACACAGGTGCTGGTGCTGCGCCGGGTCGCCCAGCTCGCCGCCGACCACGCGGTGCGGGTGGAGCCCAGCCGCCTCGGGCTCGACCCCACCCTCAGCCTCGAAGACGATGCGCTGCGCGCCACCCTCGAGCAGCTCCACCGCCGGGTGCTCAGCCGGCGGCCCACCGACCGAGAGCTCGACGCGCTGGCCGCCCACCACCGCCTCATCACCTCCACCGAAGGCTCCGAGGCCGCTTGGGTGAGCGTGCTGGTGGTGCTCTTCCGCGACCCGAGCTTCCTCATCTATTGAACGCCCCAGACCGAGCGGTGCGCCCCCCGCGCCCGGAGCCTGCCGTGCCCTCCGCCCCTCCCACCGCTCCTTCCGCTGCGCCTTCCGCCGCGCCGGCGCCCCCGGCGCTCGGCCTGCGCCCCTCCCGCCGCGCGCTGCTCGGCGGCGGGCTGGCGACCCTCTCGGTCGGTGCGGTGGGCTGGCCTCGCCCCGCCCACGCCGTGGGCCCGGGGCAGCGGCGCTTCCTCTTCCTCACCTGTTTTGGGGGATGGGATCCGACCCGCGCCCTCGTGCCGGCCTTCGGCGACAGCGGCGTCGATATGGAGCGCGACGCCGCCCCGCTGACCGTCGGGGACCTGACCTTCGTCACGCACCCCAGCCGCCGGTGGGCCCGCGACGCCCTGAGCCGGTGGGGCGCCCAGATGAACCTGATGCACGGCATCTTGGTGCCCAGCGTGGCGCACCTCGCCTGCATGCAGCTCGTCCGCACGGGGGCGCTCGGCGGGTCGCCGGATTGGCCCGCCATCCTCGGTGACGCCTCGGCGGGGGCCGAGCCGCTGCCGCATGTGGTGCTCTCTGGCCCGAGCTACCCCGACCGCCTCTCCGCGGCCGTGGCGCCGGTGGGCCGCGCCGGTCAGCTCGGCGCGCTGATCAGCGGCGACGCCTTGGAGTGGACGGGGGCGCCCCCGCTCCCGACCCCACCCGCGGTCGCCGGCGCAGAGGACGCGCTCGTGGCCGCGCGGCGGTCGGCGCTGGCCGCGTCCACCGCCCGCCCGGCGGTGGCGTCCCTGCTCGCGGGGCACGCCGAGGCAGAGGGCCGGGTCGACGCGCTGCTGGCGGGTGCCTCTGGGCTGTCTTGGGCGGCGGGCGGCCCCTTCCTCGACCAGGCGCGGCAGGCTGCGCGGCTGCTCGAGGCGGGGCTCTGCCGGGTGGCCAGCGTCGCCCACCCCGCGCTCTGGGACTCTCACTCCGAGAACGACGTCTATCAAAATGTCCTCTGGGAGGAGACCATCGGCTCCCTCGGGGTGCTGCTCGACGAGCTGGCCGCCATGGCCGGCCCGGCTGGCGGCAGCCTGCTCGACGAGACCGTGGTCGTGCTGATGTCCGAGATGGGTCGTACGCCGCGGCTCAACAGCGACCGCGGCAAGGACCATTGGCCCTACACCTCAGCCCTGGTCATCGGGGGGGGGCTCCCCGGCGGTCGGGTGCTCGGCGCCTACGATCCGGGCCTGCTGGGGGCCCCCGTCGGCCCCGATGGCGCGCCCGACGCCGGCGGCGCCCCGCTCAGCACCGCAGACCTCGGGGCGACGCTGCTCGCCCTCGGCGACGTCGACCCGGCAGAGTGGGCCCCGGGGGGCCGCGACCTCTCCGCGGCGCTCGGCTGAGGGGCTCAGGGCTCCGGGTCCCAATCGTCGAAGGCAGCGTCCCGCTCGTCAATCCAGTCGTAGAGATAAGCCCGCTCGCCCTCGGCGTCGAGCAGGTCGCTGCGCCAGCTCCACCGCTCAAAGCTGCGGTAGGACCGCCCCCAGCGCTCCTCATCCCGTTGCACCGCCGGCCAGACCTCGGCGTAGAGCGCGTCGAGGCGCTCCCGCAGGCTGTCGGCGTGCAGGGGCGCGCCCGGGGCCCGCAGCGTGGCGGCGAGGTCGAGGAGCTCGGCCTTGCGGGTGGGGTTGGCGTAAATGCTGGCGAAGACCCGGTTGTTCCAGCTGTGGCTGGGGACCTCGTCGGGGTCGGTGCGCAGGGTCATCCAGTCCTGGCCCCAGGAGTGGTTGAAGTCCCAGGGCGCGAAGCGCATGCCGCTGCCCTCGGGGTCTTGGTAGAGGTAGGCGTTTTTTCCGGCCGAGTCTGAGGCTGAGGCGAAGGCCACGAAGATCGACCAGTCCATGAATTCGAGGCCGTTGATCCAGCCCTCATCGACCGCCAGATCGTAGGCATCGGCCAGCGGGGCGCCCCCGATCTCCGCCGTCATGTCCTCGATGGGCGAGAAGTCGCCTTCGTCGTCGCCATCGGTCTTCTCCCAGCCCGCGCCCAGCCAACCTTTGCGCGAGCCATAGGCGTCGATGAGCGAGAAGTTGGCGTCGTGGCTCACCGACTTGAACATCGGCCCCGTGTCGTCAAAACCCATCTGTCCGACGAACTCGTCGTCGACCCGGTCGCAGGCCAAGTACAGACCCTGGTATTGGCCGTTGAGGTAGACCACGACCATGCGGGTGCGCGGCGCGAGGCGCTGCTCGCCGCGGTGCTCGGCGATGGCGGCCCAGACGTCAAAGGCGAGCTTTTGCCGCAGGCCGCTGTTGTCATCGAAGGTGCTGGTCAAGATGAGCTTGTTGCGGCTGTCGCCCCAGCCCGGCAGGTCGATCTCCTCTTCGTCGAAGTCCAGCGAGTAGGACTGCTTGGGGTAGCTCACCGAGGACGCGCCGCGGATCTGCGCCTGGACGGGCAGGGCCACCCCGTTGACCGTCACGGTCGCGTCGCTCTCGTCCTCGCTGAGGCGGGGGGCGTCGAGGTGCACCACCAACAGACCCCACTCTTCGGTATAGGTCAGGGGATCGACCGGGGTGGCGCCGTCGGCCCGCGCGCTGTCGGCCACCGAGAGGCGCAGGCGCTCGGCGGCGGGCACCTGGCGTCCGGTCGGCGGGGCGCTGGCCCAGAGCACGTCGACCTGCCCGGCGTCGGCCCCGTCGGTGGTCCAAGACAGGCCCTCGACGGTCTGGGCGGCGCCGCTCGGGGCGCGCAGGGGCGAGAGGCGGGCGGCCTCGCGGCAGGACACGGCCACCTCGACCGCGTCACCCTCGGTGAGATAGCCGTCGCCGGCGTCGGTCTCAAAACCACAGCCTAGCCAGGCCACCCGCTGGTCGGGGTCGTCGGCGGGTGTCGCCGCCAGACCTTCGGGGCCGGGCGCGCCGGGGGTCGGGTGGTCGAACAGCGCCCAGTCCGGGCCGCCGTCGGGCAGGCGGCCGGCCGAGACGCCCTCGGCCTGGGGCCCAAAAGCCACCAGATCGACCAGCGCGCCGTCGGGGGCGAAGAGCGCGACCTGCTCACCATCTTCGTTGAGGCGCAGGTCGAGGTGCTCGGGCCCGAGGCCGCGGTCGCCGCTGGCGAGCAGCAGCAGGGCCGCGCCGGGCCCCAGCAGGCCGTCGGGCAGGGGGACCGAGGCGGCGACGCTGTCGGTGTCGCCCACCCGCCAGCCGGCCAGGTCGAGATCCTCGTCACCCACGTTGATCAGCTCGATCCAGTCGCTGCGGCTGCCATCGGGCAGGGGCCAGGCCGGGTCGCCGGCCGCCATCAGCTCGTTGATGCGCAGGCCCGAGGTCGGCGCGTCGCCGCCGTCGGCGCCCCCATCCGTCGCCCCGTCGGCGCCCGCATCACCACCCGCGCCGCCGTCTTCGCCGCCGGTGTCGTCCATCCCGCCGTCTTTGTCGGAGATGGTCGGGGCGCAGGCCGGCAGGCTGAGGAGCAGGGCCAGCAAGCCGAGGTGGGGGAGCGCGGGCAGCGCGGCGCGGGGGATGGTCATCGGGGAGCCTCCATCGGCCCAGGCTACCACCGGCGGCGGCGCTTGCGGGGCTGCGTCCGGGCGCGTGTGGGTGCTTCGGCGTGCTTCGGCGTGCTTCGGGGCGCTTCGGGGCGCTTCGGGGCGCGCTTCGGGGCGCGGGCCAGGCTCAGCGCGGGGGCGGGCCGAGCCAAACCGCCCCCGGATCCAGCGGATCGACGCGCTGCTCGACCGGCCGCGGGTCGAGGGCGCCGAGCAGGGCGCCGCCGTCGAGGCCGCCGGGCTCGACCAGCGGCAGGGCCGGGGCGCCGAGCAGGGCCGCGCCGTCCACCCGGTTGGGCCCGACGGTGGCGCCCGCGCCATCCAGCACCACCGGCGCCGTGCGCGCGTAGGCGGCGCGCAGCTCGACGCCCAGCTGCGTCTTCTGGTGCACGGTCGGCGCGTCGGCCGGGTTGAGGTAGATCGCGTCGTTGTGGATCTCCAGGCGGACGCGGGCCTCGCCCAAGGTCTGGATGGCCAGCCAGAGGTCGAGGGGCTCGACCGCCAGCGCCCGGGCCAGCCGGTCGACCGGCGCCTCTTCGCCAATGGCGAGCAGCAGGTGCATCAGGCGCCAGGCGAGCGGCGCGTGCAGGGCGAGCTGGATGGGGTCGATCACGGGTGCCCTCCGGCGCGCGCGGGGACGGGGCGCGCCCGTCGGCTTAGCGGGTCGGGCGAAGCTGGCCGCGGCGCGCGCGGCAGGCCAACAGGGTGGGAGGCGAAGATGACGACCAGCACGGCAGAGTGGGCGGTTCGGTACACGGTCGAGCTCGAAGACCCGGGCGCGCACCTGCTGCGGGTGCGGCTCGAGATCCCGCGCCCTGATCCGGCGGGCCAGGTCCTCCGCCTCCCGACCTGGATCCCGGGCAGCTACCTCATCCGCGAGTTCGCGCGCCACGTGCAGTGGCTGCGCGCCGCCGACGCCACCGGCCCGCTGGCGGTCCGCCGCCTCGACAAAGCGGCCTGGGCCCTGGCCCCCAGCGCCGGCCCGGTCAGGGTCGAGCTGCAGGTCTGGGCGTCCGATCTCAGCGTGCGGGCGGCCTTCTTCGACCAGCAGCGCTGCTACTTCAACGGCACGAGCCTGCTGCCCGCGGTGGTCGGCCAAGAGGCGGCCCCCTGCGCCTTGCGCATCCTTCCGCCCACTTTCGCCCCGACCTGGCGAGTGGCGACCACCCTGCCCCGCACCAGCGGTGAGCGGCACGGTTTTGGCGACTTCCTCGCCGCTGACTACGACGAGCTGATCGATCACCCCGTCGAGATCGCCGATTTTGTGCTGCTCGAGTTCGAGGCGGCGGGCGTGCCCCACGAGGTGGCCCTGACCGGCGTCTTCTCGCTCGACGAAGAGCGCCTGATCGCGGATCTGACCGCCATCTGCGCGCACGAGATCCAGTTCTTTGGCCTCCCAGCCCCGATGGAGCGCTACCTCTTCCAGGTCGCGGTGGTCGGTGACGGGTACGGGGGCCTCGAGCACCGCAGCTCGACCAGCCTGGTCTGTGGGCGCGACAGCCTGCCCACGTCGGGCATGAAGGGCACGCCCGAGGCCTACCGGGCCTTCCTCGGCCTGTGCAGCCACGAGTACTTCCACACCTGGAACGTCAAGCGCATCAAGCCCGCCGCCTTCCTTCCCTACGACCTCACCCGTGAGGCGCACACCGAGCTGCTGTGGGCCTTTGAAGGGCTCACGTCCTACTATGACGACCTCATCTTGGTGCGCAGCGGGGTGATCGACGAGGCCAGCTACCTCGACCTGCTGGCCCGCACCCTGACCGGGGTGCTGCGCACGCCTGGCCGCAAGGTGCAGCCGGTGGTCGAGGCCAGCTTCGACGCCTGGACGCGCTACTACCGCCAAGACGAGAACAGCCCCAACGCGCTGATCAGCTACTACACCAAGGGTGCTTTGGTCGGCCTCACCCTCGACCTGCACCTGCGTGTGCACAGCGGCGGGGCGGTCAGCCTCGACGATCTGATGCTCCGGCTGTGGGAGCGCCACGGTCGCCCGCTCATCGGCGTACCCGAAGATGGGGTCGAGGCCATCCTGCGCGAGCTGGGCGGCGAGGGGCTGCGGCCCCTGCTCGACCTCTGCCTGCGCAGCACCGACGAGCTGCCGCTTGAGCCGCTGTTGGCCGCGGTGGGGGTTGAGCTGCACCTGCGGGCCCAAGAGGGGGCCGACGATAAGGGCGGTACGGCGGGCGGCGGGGCGTCAAAGGCCCCCACGGGTTGGCTCGGGGCCACCCTCGCCGGCGACGGCAAGGTCAAGCACGCGCTGGTCGGCGGGCCGGCGGCGCGGGCGGGCCTCAGCGCCGGCGATCAGGTCATCGCGCTCGACGGCCTGCGCTGCGGCGGCGATCTCAGCAAGCGCGTCAGCAAGATGCAGCCCGGTGAGCGCTGCACCCTGCACGCCTTCCGCCGCGACGAGCTGCTCGAGCTGCAGCTTGAAGTGGCGGCCCCGCCGGTCGACACGGCGTGGCTGCGGGTGGCGGCGGGCGTCTCCCCCGAGGCTGAGGCCCTGCGCGCCGCCTGGCTGCGCGGGCCCGTCGGCCTCTCGTAAAGAACGGGCCCGGTCGGGCGCCTGCGCCCCTCCGCTGCGCTCGCCCGCGGGGCCGGCCGGGGCGCCGCCTGCGGCGGGCTCCCCGTCCGCGCGGGCTCGGCCGCTGCGCGGCCGCCGCTGCGCGGCGCGCGCGTTCCGGGCGGGCGCGGCTGATGCCAGCCTGTCACCACGGCTCCCGCCGGGTGGGGCGCGCATCGCGGGGCGGCGGTGGTAGACTCCAGCCTCCCCCGGAGTTGACCCATGCGCCGTGCCCTCTTGCTGCTCCCCCTGCTCTCCCTCGCCTGCCGCAGCGACGGCAAAGGTGCGGTCGAAGAGGCCCTCGACGGGTTCAACGCCTCGGCCGACCTCGACGGCGACGGCTTCCTCGCCGACGAAGACTGCAATGACCAAGACGGCGAGATCAACGGCGGGGCCGACGAGGTCTGCGACGGCGTTGACAACGACTGCGACGGGCAGATCGACGAGGGCGTGACCGAGGCTTGGTTCGCCGACGCCGACGGCGACGGCTTTGGCGACGACGCCGCGCCGGGCGAGGGCTGCGCGCCCCCGACCGCGGCCGCCACGGTGGGCGGCGACTGCGACGACGCCGACCCTGAGGTCTTCCCCGCGGCGCCCGAGCGCTGCGACGGGGTCGATCAAGACTGCGACGGCGTCATCGACGAAGACCTGACCGCGGTCTGGTACGCCGACGCCGACGGCGACGGTTTTGGCGACCCGCTCAGCACCACCGACGACTGCGACCCCGAGGCCGGCTGGGTGCCCGAGGCCGGCGACTGCGACGACGCCGACGCCTCGACCGCGCCCGGCGCCGAAGAGCTGTGCGACGAGCGCGACAACGACTGCGACGGCGAGGTCGACGAGGGCGTGTCGACCACCTGGTACGCCGACCGCGACGGCGACAGCTGGGGCACGCTGGCCGAGACGGTCGAGGCCTGCGCTCCGCCCGCCGGCTACGCCGACCGCACCGGCGACTGCGCCGACGACGACGCGGCGGTCAGCCCATCAGCCGCCGAGGTCTGCGACGGCCAAGACAACGACTGCGACGGCGACATCGACGAAGACGGCCTGCTGAGCTGGTACGCCGACGGCGATGGTGACGGCTATGGCGCGGGCGCGTCCACCCTCGCCTGTGAGGCGCCCCTGGGCGCGGTCTCCACCGACGGCGACTGCGATGACGTGGTCTTCGCCATCAACCCCGGCGCGTCTGAGGTCTGCGACGGCGACGACAACGACTGCGACGGCGCGGTCGACGACGCTGACCCCAGCCTCGATCTCCGCACGGCCACCGCCTGGTCCATCGACGGCGACGGCGACGGCTATGGCGCAGGGGCCGCCACCCGCGCCTGCGACGCCCCCCTCGGCGGGGTCGCGCGCGACGGTGACTGCGACGACAGCGCCGCTGACGTCAACCCCGGGGCCGACGAGGTCTGCAACAGCATCGACGACGACTGCGACGGGCTGGCCGACGACGCCGATCCCAGCCTCGATCTGGGCACCGCCACCACCTGGGTGACCGACGCCGACGGCGATGGCTGGGGGGCCAGCGGCGGCGCCGCCACCAGCTCCTGCAGCGCGCCCTCGGGCACCGCGAGCCGGCGCGGCGACTGTGACGACGGCGACCGGCTGGTCAACCCGAGCGCGGCTGAGACCTGCGATGGCTACGACGACGACTGCGACGGCGCCGCCGACGAGGGCGGGGCCTGCGGCTGCGCGGTGGTGGCCGACCCGGCCGATCCGCTGCACGTCTACCAGCTCTGCAGCGACCCCCTCTCGTGGACGGCGGCCCGCGACGCCTGCCGGGCCAGCGGCTACGAGCTGGTCACGATCAACGACGCCGCCGAGAACACCTTTGTCGACGGTCAAGCCGACGCGCGCAGCACCAGCCGTTGGTGGACGGGCTTCAACGACATCTCGACCGAGGGCAGCTGGGTCTGGGTGAGCGGCCAAGCCAGCAGCTACGCCCCCTGGGGCAGCGGCGAGCCGAACAACTCGGGCGGCGGCGAGGACTGCGGGCAGATCAACCGCTTCCACCCAGCCCTGACCTGGAACGACGAGCCCTGCAGCACGCCCTACCCCTACATTTGCGAGGCGGGCGACTGAGCGAGCGCGCGGGGCGCAGCCAGCCCTGCGCGCGCTCCTCGGTCTGGGTATAACATCCCGTGTTTCAATGGGATGCATCGATAGACCCTCCGCCCGGGCTCAGCGGCAGCGCGCCTCGAGCGCGTCGAGCCGGGCCTCCAGCGCAGCGTTTTGGGCGCGCAGCGCCTCGAGCTGGGCCTGCTGCTCCTGCACCGCGGCCAGGGTCAGGCTGGTGTAGCCATAGAGGTCGACCCGCTCCCCGCCGGGGCGCACTGCGGGGTGGTGATCGCCGGCGGGCGCAATGTCCTCGATGATGAAGCCGAGGTGGGCCGGGCTGGCCGGGTCTTGGTCGGTGTAGCGCCAGGTCGACAGCGGGACGGCCAGGGCCGCCGCGGCCGCTTGCGCCCGACCCGCCGCGTCCAAGCGGTGGATCTGGTGCTTGAAGCGGGCGGCGCTGCGGGGGCAGCCACCGTCTTGATCTTTCGGGTCTTCGGCGGCGCACACATAGAAGGTGTTGCAGTCGGTCTGCATGTCGCACTGGGCGCCGGCCTCGGCGCAGGGCGCGCCCTCGGCCTCGGTCGTGCAGACCGCCACGCCCTCGGTCGGGCCGCGGTAGCCGCTGCAGGCCGGGTCGCCGCAGGTGCTGTACCAGAACAGCCGCGGCCCACCGTCAGAGCCCTCCGCGCCGTCAACGCCGTCGCTGGCGCCATCTCCACCGTCGCTGGCGCCGTCAGCGGCGCCCTCCGCCCCGTCACTGGCCCCGTCTTCACCGTCGCTGGCGCCGTCTTCGGCGGGCGGGTCGGTTTTGTCCTCGCAGGCGGGCAGGGCGAGCGCGGCGAAGCAGGCCAGGCGCAAGAGCGGTCGGGGAGCGGGCATCGGGCCTCCGGTCGGGCTTGGGGCCCGGTCGGGCCATCATGCCCCCGTGGCCTCGGCTGCGCCAAGGTCGAGGCCGCGGGGCGCGTGCGGCAGATCAGCCCAGCGCGCCCCGCTCAGCCCTTCAGCCGCTTGCCCGCCAGAGCCCCGGCCAGTGTCGCCTCGACCCGGGCCGCGCGGGTCGTGTCCTTCTTCGCGTCGGCGACCCAGGCGGCGTACTCGCGCTGGGCCGAGGGCGAGAGGCGGCCAAAAGCGGCCTCTGCCAAGGGTGCTGTGGCGAGGGCGGCGGTCAGGTCGGGGTGCAGCTCGACCGGCCGGGGCTCCAGATCGAGGTGCAGCTCGACCTCGACGCGGTCGCCGGGGCCCTTGCCCAGGGCCGCCACCACGTCGCTGCGGCAGAGCAGCATGGCTTGGTCGCCCCCCATCATCGCCAGCGCCCCGCGGTACTCCACCGCGTCGTCCCAGCGCGCGCGCACCGGCACGAGGTTGCCCTTGCCGAAGGTGCTCTTGAGGTCCCAGGGGAAGTCGACGAAGCAGGCCGCGCCGGCCGCCTGGGCCTTGTGCAGCACCGCCGAGAAGCGCAGCGGGCCCGGGTCGCGCAGGGCCTCGGGCGCCTTCTTGGCCGGGCGGGGCGGCGCCGCCTCGACCTCTGCGACGCGCCAGGCGGTGATCTCGGCGCAGAGCGCCAAGGGCAGCGGGGCCTCATGCGGCAGCTGGATGGCCCCCTTCGAGGTGCGCAGCCCGGCCAGGGCGGGGGCGAAGTGCTCGATGGCGGCGGGGCCGGGGTAGAGCCCAATGTGCTGCGCAAAAGCAGCGAAGTGCACGAGGTTTTCGCCTTGGTGCAGCGTCGGCATGCCATAGGACATGCGCTCGATCGCCGCCGGCGCAGCGGCGCGCAGGGCGGCGCGCAGGGCCTCGAGGCGCGGGCGCAGCGCGGGGGTGGCGGCGGCGATGTAGGCGTCAACTTCTGGGCTCTGCATGGGCACCTCGGGCGAGGTCGAGGGGTGGTCGAGGCCTGCTCAGTTGAACGAGGGGCGGCGCCAGCCGAGGGCGGCGAGCAGCTCGTGCACCGAGCGTGTGGTGCCGACGTCGAGCGCGCGCACGATCTGGGCGTGGCCGATGCTGACCTCGTCGAGCGTGCGCAGCCCGGAGAGCCCGGCGAGGTTGTGCCGGTCGAGGTCATGGCCGGCGTTGAGCCCCAGGCCCACCGCCGCGGCGCGGGCCGCGATGTCGTAAATCTTGGCTGTTTCAGTTGTTTGATCGGGGCCGCCCCAGGCCCAGGCATAGGGGCCCGTGTACAGCTCGATGCGGTCGACGCCGAGGTCGCGGGCGGCGCGCAGGGCCTCGGTCGAGGCGTCGCAGTCCATGAACACGCTGACTCTCACGCCATTGTCGCGCAGCCGCCGCGCCGGGCCAGCGAGCAGGGCCGCGTCGGCGGGCAGGTCCCAGCCGTGGTCGCTGGTGAGCTCGCCGGGGCGCACCGGCACCAGGGTGCACTGGGCCGGCCGCAGGGCGTACACCATGTCGAGGATGACCTCTGCGGGCTCACACTCGACGTTCAGCTCGATGTGTGGGTGGTGAGCGGCGAGGTGGGCGGCCAGCGGCGCGAGATCGTCGAGCCGCACGTGGCGCTGGTCGAGCCGGGGGTGCACCGTCACCCCGTGGGCCCCCGCGGCGATCACCGTGTCGGCGGCGACGAGCAGGTCGGGCGTGTTGTGGCCGCGGCTGTTGCGCAGCAGGGCGTACTTGTTGATGTTGACGGAGAGCTTGGCGGGCATCGGGCACCTCGCCGGGCCTTTATCGCCCGGGGTGGGCGCCTGCGGCCCCCGTCCGCGCGCGCCCGCGGGGCCGGCGGGGGCGCCGCCGCCGGGCGGGCCGGCGTCGGGCTCCCCCGCCGCGCGGGCTTGGTCGGCCCGGGGCCGACCGCCGCTGCGCGGCGCGCTCCCGTCGGCCGGGCGCGGCTCAGCGGTGCCAGAGCTCTGCCCGCAGGGGGATGTCGCGCGCGCCCTCGATGGCCTCAATGTAGGCGCGGGCCGCGGGGGCGGGCAGGCGGGGCAGCTCTGCGGCCAGCTGCAGCAGCAGCACGCCGAGCTCGCGGGTGGGGCTGCCCGCGGGGATGTCGGTGAGGCCGTCGAGCACGCTGAGCAGCAGGTCGACCCGGCAGAGGCGCCCGCTCGGGTCCTCGACGGGTGGGTAGCCCTCGAGGGCGCAGGGGGTGGCGGCGGGTGGACCTTCGAGCACCGCCTGCAGCGCGGCGTGGCGCTCCATGATCAGCTGCCGGCGCAACGTGTGCAGGATTGTCCAGTCGACCTCACCCATCCAACCTCCGGGGCGGGCTTGGCTCCGCACGTGAGCGGCTACTCTGCGGGCGGCGTGGGTGACTGATTCTGTCAGTGCACGATACTGACGCCTGGAACGCACCAATCGAGCTGCGCGCCGCCGGCGCCCGGTCGGCGCTCAGGCGTGGGCCAGCGGCGCAGCGCCCTCTTCTGTCCACCGGCCGGCGCTGCGCCGCAGCAGCATCGGGGGCAGCGGGTGCAGGGCGCCCTCGGCGAGGGCCGCAGCCTCGGCTTGGCCGCGGGCGACCAGCTCCGGCTCATCCCCGAGGATGACCATCAGCACGTTGTCTGCGGCGGCGATGGCCCGCAGCGCGCCGCCGCCCCCCGCGGCGCTCGACACGCCCCGCTCACCCCACAGGTGGTCGAGCAGCAGCAGCGCCGCGTCGTTGTCGCCGTCTAGGCGCAGCTGCAGCAGGCCCGGCGCTACGCGGCGCAGCTCGACGCGGCTGGCCCGCGCGGTGAGGTTGGCCATCGCCGCGGCGTGCACGCGGGCGTCGGTCAGGCCGAGCTGGTCGGCGTCGCTGCGCCGCAGCATCCGCCGGTGCAGGGGCTGGTCGAGCGCGTAGCAGACCCACAAGCTCTGCGTGAACGGCGTCGCTGGGGGCGTGATCGCGCCGACCCAGCGGGCGGCCACCAGGGCCTCGGGGCGCAGCAGGGGCAGCAGCTGGGCGGGGTCGGGCCGCGCGGCGACGGCGAGGCGCTCCTCGACCCGGGCGCGCAGGCCGGCGAGCAGCATGGGGCCCGCCGCGGGGTCGAGCTGCAGCTGGCGCAGCGGGCCGTCGAGCGAGAGCTGCAGCTCCAGATCACCGTGCTCTACGCTGATCAGGGTCGGGCCGACCCGCTCCGCCAAGCACAGGGGCAAGCCCCGCAAGGCGTCGAGCGCCGCGCGGACGAAGGCCTCCGCGTCCATGGGGGTGCTCCCTCCGCCTGCATCGTCGCCTGGGCCGCTCATGGAAGGGTGCCGGGCGGGGGCGTGGCCGGCGCGCCGCCCTGGCAGCTCGCCTTGGGCAGGTAGGTCGCGTAGTCAAAATCGGGGCTGTTCGCGGCGTCATGGCAGCCCACGCAGCGGGCGGCGCTGATCGCGGGCGGATCGATCAGCGCGTCGGGGTGGCCCCGCATTGGGCCGTGGCAGGCCTCGCACTGCACGGCCTTGAGCCGGTTCAGCTCGGGGCCGTCGAGCGCGCCGAGGCCGCCCTGCGCGCCAAAGCCGGTGGTGTGGCAGCGCGCGCACTCCGGGTCGGCGGTCGCTGCGGGGCCCGCGCCGCGGTCGGCCGAGACCAAGCTGAGCCAGGCGTGGGCGTGCGGGGTCAGCGCCCAGCGCGCCACTTCGGCGCTGTGGCAGCGGGCGCAGGCGCCGCCCCCCGCGTAGCCGGGCGCGGCGGGGGTGGGCGGCGCGGCGGCGGCCACGGCGGCGGCCTTGACGGTGGCGGCCCGGTGGGCGGCGAGGGCGGCGGCGATCTCCGCGCCGCCGGGGGCGGCCTCGGCGACCGGGTCCAGGTCGCTGGCCAAGGGCAGGCGCTCGACCATCACGAGGTTTCGCCCGGGGCCCTCGGCCAAGAAGGGCGCCTCAAGGGCCGCCGCGGGCGCGACCCCGCGCTGCTGGGCCACCGCGCGGGCGGTCGCGCGGGCCCGCCAGGCCTCGGGGGCGGGCAGCTCGACCAGGGGCTGGTCACCCGGCGCGCCGAGCTCGAGCCGCAGCACCTGCAGGTAGCGACCGCGGTCGGGCACCTCGACCACCAGCGCGCCGGGCGCCCCGTCGGCCCGCCGGGGGCTGTGGGGCGCGTCGAGCGCGCGGCCCGCCGTGCTCAGCACCAAGGCGAGCCCGGGGCTGCGGGCGAGGCGCTCGGCCTCACCTTCGTCGAGATCGCCGATGGCCAAGACCAAGTCGAGGTCGTCGGGCAGCGCGTCGAGGCCGCGGCGCAGGGCCTCGTCGGGCGAGAGGGCCGCCCAGCCCGGCGGCGCCCCACCCGCGGTGTCTGCCGGGCTGCTCACGCCGATCACGCCGATCTGCAGGTCACCCTCGCGCAAGACCACCGCCGGCGGCAGGGGCGGCCCCCCGTCGAGGCGCTGCCAGCCCGCTCCGACCACCGCCGGGCGGGCCGCGGTCAGGACCTCGTCGAGCTGGCCGCTCTCGCCGAGCGCCCACAGATCGGTCGGGCCGATCGACCACAGATCCAGGCCCACCGCCGCCGACAGCCGGCGCACCAGGCGGGCGCGCTCGGCCCGGTCGACGGCGTCGGTGGTGAGGTTGCCCTTCACCAGCAGCTCTCCGGCGTCGAGCTGCAGCAGGGGGCCCTCGACCTCGAGCTGGCGCAGGGCGGCAGCCCGGCGGGCGAAGCCGCCAAAAGGCAGGGTGGGGCAGCCGCAGGGCTCGATCTCGCCGCGGACCTCGCCGACCACGGCCAAGGTCAGCGCCCGCGCCGGGCGGACGGGCCCCCGCGGCGCGGCGGCCTCGGCCAGCGGCGGCAGGGCCGGCAGGGGGGACGGCGCTGGCGGCGGCGGGTCGCCGCAGGCCCCGAGGCCGAGGGCCAAGGCGAGGGTAGAGCGCGCCAAAGTTGACCTGCTGTGCGTCATCCTCGGGGTGAGGCGCCCCCGCTGTGCGCCGAGCGCCGCGGCGCCCGCCTCAACGTGGGTCGGCGACAAGGGCCAGCTCCAAGCACAGGGCCTCGCCGCGCCAGACCCGGCCGCGCTGCCCGTCGGCCGTCCACTCCACCCGCAGCTGGCTCGGCAGGGGCACCGGCTTACGAAAGCGGGCCTCAACCCTGATCTGCGGGCCCACCGGGGCGCCGGGCCGGCTGGCCAAGGCGCGGGCCAGCGTCCACATGCCGTGGATGATCGCCCGCTTGAAGCCAAAGGGCCAGGCGGTGAGCCAATGCCAGTGGATGGGGTTGAAGTCACCCGAGATCTTGGCGTAGCGCCGACCCATGTCTTCGGGCAGCTCGACCGGGCTCGAGCTGCTGTCGGGCCAGGGGTCGACGGTCTCGCGGGGCCCGCGCTCGCCGTGCCCGGGGCCGGCGGGGCTCCAGGCGGTGGTGGTGCCCGACCAGACCACCTGATCGCCGTCGAGCAGCTCGGTCAGCAGGTCAAACTCGACGCCGCGGCGGGCCGGGCGGTGCGCGCCCCCGCTGCAGCGCAGCAAGAGCGAGGCCCCCGCCTGCAGCGGCGCGGCCTGCCACAGGGTCTGGCGCAGGTGCACGAGGCCCATCGCCGGCAGGGGGAAGCGCGGATCGGCGAGCAGCAGCTTGTGCAGCGGGCCGGCCAATAAGAAGGGCAGGGTCAGGGGCAGCGGGCCCTCGGCCGGCAGCCCGCACAGCGCCCGGTAGGTCGGGTCGTCGGCGAGCTGCACCGGGCAGGTGGCGACCAGCGCGGGCAGGCGCTGACCCGGCGCGAGGCCCGGCTTCCGCTGCAGGGCGAGGCGCAGCAGGCTGACCTCGGGGAGGGCCTGGAGCGCGAGGGGGGCCAGGGGCGGCGGCGCGTTCGTCTGCATCAGGCGTCAGGGGCTCGGTGAAGGGTTCGCTCACGCAAACACAATGTTATAGCTTGTGTTATGACTGAAGCGTGGGCGAGGGGGCAGCGCGCATGCGCACGCGAAGCCGCCCAGGGGGTGGTCTATCCCGGCCCTCCGCGCGGGCGGGCCCGCAAAGCTCCCGTCAAGCTGGGGCGGGGCCCTCCCGCTGGCGGCGCGGTGGGGCAGATTCCGGGCCACAGCCCTGCCCTCCGCCCGCGCCCCCTGGAGCCCCCTCATGTCGCTGCTCGCGCTGGTCTTCAGCCTCTCCCCGCTGGTCTTCAGCCCCTCCGCCCAGGCCTTCGCTCCCGCTGAGGGCGTGCACACCGGCAGCGATCCCCGCCTCGTGATCCGCATCGATCCCGTGCAGCAGGCCCGCCTCCGCCACCAGCCCTCCTGGCTGGCCTTCCTCGACGGCCCGGGCGAGGGCTGGGTGGCCCGCTTCTCCCCCTTCACCGGCCTGCCGCTGCGCGCCTTCGGCCCGCCCATCCCGCTGCAGCCGGCCCGCGACGGCGCGGGTGTGGCGGCGGCGGTCCAGGCCGCGCTGGCCGACAGCCCCGGGGTGGTGGGCGTGCCCTGGGCGCAGCTCCGGCTGGGGCGCGCCGACTGGATCGAGGCTGAGCAGGCATGGATCCTGCGCTTTGACCAGGTGGTCCCCGGTCAGGCAGACCCGCCGACCGGCGCGCTCCGGCCCCAGGTCGCCGACTTCGGTCCCGCCCTCTCCCACGGCCAGCCGGCCGTCTGGGGTGGCGCGCTGCACGTGATCGTGCGCAACAACGCCATCGTCAGCCTGCAGGCAGCGACCTTCCCCGGCGCCGCGGCCCTGCCGCTCGCCCCCGCCCTCGACCGCGCCGCGGCCCGGGCCATCGCCCAGCGCCAAGGCCCCGACCAGCGCCCCTCGACCGCCCAGGGCGAGGTGCTCGGCCTGCTGCCCGTCGAAGATGACGGGGCGGTCGCGCTCCGGCCAGTGTGGCTGGTGCGCACCACCGTGAGCGGGTCGATGCCGGCCCGCTACCTCAGCTTCGTCGACGCCGAGACCGGCGCGCTGCACGCCGTCACCAACGAGGTCCGCTACCTGACGGGCACCTTGAGCGGCGCGGCCCCGCCGCGCATGCCGTCCGAGGCCGCCGTCTCGCACCCCTTGCCCTTCCTCACCGTGCGGGGCAGCGGCGGCGGCTCCGACACCACCGATGAAGATGGCGCCTTTTCGGTCAGCGGTGATGCGAGCGCCCGCTTGCGCGATGGCCAATACTTCTCGGTCGACAACCAAGACGGCGATGACGCCAGCTTGAGCTGGAGCAGCGCCGACGTGCTCTGGGGCACGTCCAACGCAACCCAAGCCGAGCTGAGCTCCTACATCTACCTCAACGAGGTCCGCGCCTTGTGGGGCGCGCTCGCTGACGACAGCGGCTACACCGTCGATCGCATGAGCTCGAACGTCAACCTCAACGACGTGTGCAACGCCTACTATGATGGCAACGTCAATTTCTATTTGGCAGGCAGCGGCTGCAACAACACCGGCGAGCTGCTCGACGTGAACTACCACGAGTGGGGCCACGGCCTGCACGCCTACGCCGCGGGCACCTGGCGCGTCGACGGCAGCGTGGGTGAGGGCGCGGCCGACACGGTCGCCTTCATCTCGACCAAAGACAGCGTGATGGCCCGCGGCTTTATGACCGACGGCTCGGGCATTCGCGAGGTCTCACGCGACCGGGTCTACCCCGATGACCTCAATGGCTCGGTGCATGACGAGGGGCTCATCTTCGGCGGCGGCGGCTGGGACCTGATGACCCTGCTGCAAGAGCGCGACGGCGAGGACGCCGCCGAAGACACCATGCGCGCCCTGCTCTGGGGTGCGCTGACCACCAACCCGGCCCTGGCCGATGGCTACGACGCCTACGTGTTCGCCGATGATGACAACGGCGACCTTTCCGATGGCACGCCGAACCAGTGTCTCATCGTCGACGCTTTTGCGGCCCACGGCCTCGGGCCCGGCGGCGGTGACGGCGGCCTCTTGGCCCTGCGGCACGTCGGCTTGGAGAACCAGTCGCCCGCCGCCGCCTCGTACCCGGTGTCGGCCCTCATCGAGAGCCTCGCCCCCACCTGCGCTTCGGCCGAGGTGAGCGCGGCCGAGGTGGTGTTCAGCACCGACCGCGGCGAGACCTGGCAGCGCGCGCCCCTGACCTTGAGCGGGGGCAGCCTCGAGGGCGCCATTCCCGCGCAGCCGGCTGGCTCGGTGGTCGAGTACTACATCGAGGCCGCGCCCGCCGAGGGCGGTGAGCCCACCCAGGCCCCGCTCGGCGGCGTGCGCAACCCCCTGAGTTTTGTGGTCGGCGAGCTGACCCCCATCTGGTGCAGCGACTTTGAGGCCGACGACGCCGGCTTCACCAGCGCGCTCATCTCGGGCGAAGACATCGATGGCGCCAACGACTGGCATTGGGATCGGCCCAAGGGCACGGGCGACGACCCAGATGGTGCCTTTAGCGGGCGCTACGCTTGGGGCAACGACTTGGCCCCCGAAGACAACTGGGACGGCCTCTACCAAGACAACCGCCACAACCGCCTGAGCAGCCCGCCCATCCCCACCGCCGGCCACGACCGCGTGGTCGTGCAGTTCCGCCGCTGGCTCAACGTCGAAGATGGGGTGTACGACCAAGCCAACGTGCTGGCCAACGAAGAGCTGGTCTGGAGCAACCACAGCTCCACCGCCGCCGACGGCGAGCAGCACCACCTCGACACCCAGTGGGCCTTGCACAGCCTGCTGGTCGAGGCCCCGGGCGCCGAGCTCACGCTGGGCTGGGAGATCGTCAGCGACGGCGGTCTCACCTTCGGCGGCTGGACGATCGACGACGTCTGCGTCTATGCGCTGGCCCCGCCGAGCGTGGTCGACGACACCGGCGCGGTCACCGACGAGGAAGACCCGGCCGATCCGGGCCCCGACACCGACGCCGAGGGCGACAGCGACGCGGTGGGCGCTTTTGACGACGAAGGCAAGGCCACGGCCTGCGGCTGCGCCAGCCAGCCCGGCGCGCCGGTCGGCGGCGGCCTCGTCGCGCTCGGGGCGGGCGCCTTGGCCCTGCTCCGGCGGCGGCGGCGGTCCTGAGCCGCGGTGTGGTCGGCGGCCCGCGCGAGTGGGGGTCCAATTTGAACATGGCCGCAGGTGCGCTGTTTTCGCGGCTGCGGGGCGTGCTCCTCTTCGCTGCGCTGCTCTCCGTCGGGCTGGGTCGCAGCCTACTCGGCGGCGCGCTGGGCCTCGCTCACGGGCAGGCCCCGGCCTCCCCCGCTCCAGCCCCGGCCGCGCCCGCCCCCGACTACCGGGCCGAGCTCGGCGCCCGCCTCGGCGCCCAGATCGAGGCCCTGAGCGCCACCGACCCCGAGGCCGCGGGCACGCTCGGCGCGCGGATTGAGGACCGGGTCGGCCCCCTCGCCGAGGCCCGCTACGCCACCGGCCTCGCCTTCAACCGCGCCCGGGACCGCGACACGGCGCTGGTCTGGTACGACCGCTGCCTCGCGCTCGCGCCCCTGCACCGCGGCGCGCTCTACGACCGGGCCGAGCTGCGGCTGCTCGGCGGCGACACCGAGGGGGCCCGGGCCGACCTCGGGCTGCTGCTCGCGCACCCCCCGGTCCACTGGAGCACCCAGCTCCGCGTGGCCCAGCTCGCCGCGATGGATGGAGATCCCCTCGCTTTTGAGCGGGCGATGGTCGGCGCACTCGCCGCGGGCTTCGAGCTGCGTACCCTCGCGCTCGACCCCGCCTGGCGCGCCTGGCTCGACGACCCGGCGCTGGGCCCGATCCTGCATCGGCTCATCGCCGTCTACGGCAGCGAGGGCCTCCTCGACGAGCTCCGGAGCCAGCCGTGACCCTCCCCCTGTTGCTCCTCCTCGCCGCTCCGGCCTTCGCCCAGGCCACCGGGCCCGCCGCCCGCGGGCGCGACCCCGCCGATGACCTCGCCGGCCAGCCCACCGGGGTCGGGCTGGGCGTGGCCCTCGGCGAGCCCTCGGGAATCGCCCTCTCGGTGCGCCCCAAGCCAGAGCAGGCCATGAACGCTGTGTTTGGGTGGGGCTTCGTCGACGGCAGCCTGCACCTCGGCCTCGACTACACGCGCAGCGTCCACACTTTTGAGGCCGACAGCACACCCCAGCTCCGCTACCCGGTCTACTTGGGGGTCGGCGCCTCGGCCCAGCTGGGCGGCGCGAGCCCGGGCGGCGCGGCGGCCAGCGGCGGCCAGGGCGCGGCGGTGGGCCTGCGGGTGCCGGTGGGCCTGATGCTCCAGCCGACCGAGCTGCGCGTCGATCTCGCGTTCGAGGTCGCGCCGCGCATCGACGTGCTGGGCGGTTTTGGGCTGGGCGTCGAGGGCGCAGTGCTCGCCCGCTACTACTTGGGGCCCAAGGCCAAGCCCGCCGAAGCGCCGCTGGGCAAGGTGCGCTGAACGACGTGATGCGGGCCGTTTAGCGCTCTGTTTCGCTGTCCTGCACTGCCCGCTCCACCCGCTCCACCCGCTCCACCCGCTCCACACGCAGGTAGCGCACCGAGCTCAGCGCCGAGAGGGCGCCCAGCAGGTCGTCTTCGCTCAGCTCGGGCCCGCAGAAGCGCGCGGCGAGCGCGGCCACCGAGAAGCGCCCGCCGGCGTTGAGGTGCTGGGCCAGGGGGATGTAGGGCGGGGTCGTGGTCAGCACGAGGCCGTGCACCGACATGGGGAAGCCCTCCTCCAACGGGAGGGCCCACTGCAGCGGGTGGTCAGCGTCGGTGATCACAACGTCCTGCAGGTCAATCTCCTCTGCAGGGCCCTCTTCGGGCACCCGGCGAAAGCCCCAGCCGGTGGCGAAGCTGAGGCCAAATTCCGCCCGCGCCCGCTCCACCGTCGGGTCGACCAACAGGTCACGCAGGCTCTGGTCGAGCTGCCCGGCCACCGCCGCCGCGCCGCCCGCCTGGCCCGGGTCGGCGTAGGGCGCCCAGTCGGGTGAGAAGCCGTCGGCGCCAAAACGTGTGATCGCCTCGTTGCTGATGCGAAAGGGGCAGCCCGCCGCCCGCACCGGCGAGGGGAAGAAGGCCACGGTCATCGTCGAGACGAAGCCCGGCGCGGCGGCCTCGGCCACATGCCAGTGGCTCGCCGGCCAGAACAGCACGTCGCCCGGGCCACCTTCGAGCACCGTGGCCTGGGCGCGGTAGGGCTCGAGATCGAGGTCCGCGGGCAGGTTGATCTGCGCCGCGGGCCCCTTGTCGCCCACCGCCTCGTGCTCGGCGAAGACGTCGAAAGGCCAGACCAAGAAACGTTTTCGACCGCGGACCACCAGGGTCAGGGTCTCGAGGCTGTCTTTGTGCACACCAAAGAAGGAGCGCTGGGTGTTGCTGATGAACAGCTCAGCATGGCAGCCCCCGGCCGGAAGGCCGCGCCGCGCGGCGATCTCGCGCACCACCGAGACCGCCCGGGCCCAGAGCGCGCCGCCGAGGCTCTGGGCGTCCTCGATGACCATGCCGATCTGGGGGCCGCCGGGGCCGGCGGCGAGGCGGGCCTCCCAGTCGTCGAGGCCCTCGCCAGGCGCGGGCAGGTGGGCGTCGAGGCGAAAGCCGACCGGTCGGCTGCCGCTGTAGATCCGCGGCACGAGGCTGCTGTCGCCGTCTTCGAGCTGGTCGCGCAGGGCGTGCAGGCCCGCGGCGAGCGCGGCCTCGGGCACCTTGAGGTCGGGGCCGGGCTGGACCCAGACCGCCGGGGCCCGGCCCCAGAGCTCTCCACAGAGTGTGTCAAACACGGCGTTACAGGTGGATGAGTGCGCGGAGATGGGCGCAGGGGGCGCCATGGCGGCTCCTCAACAGGAGGGAGGAGGGGCCGCGGAGGGCCGGGCGTCGCCGCCCGACCCCCCGGGAGCCCACCCCGGGCTTGGCGGACCAAGCCCGGGGCTGCGCGCGGAGGGAGCCGCGCGCGGGGCGCTGGCGAAGGGGGCCGCGAAGGGCCCCGCCCGCTCAGCGGCGGCCGAGCCGGCCGGCCTTGACAGTGGACTTCACGTTCATGGGTCACTCCTGGCCCGTTATGGGCCGGTGAAGCCTACACCTCGCGGGGTGCGCGCGCCAGGGGCGCTCAGCCGCGGGGCCCCCGGGCCGCCGCCGCGCTCAGCGCGTGCAGGGTGAGCCGCGGGTCGTCGCCCAGCGCGTGCGCGGGCAGGGGGCCGAGGCGCACGCCCTCTTCGCCGGGCCGCAGGGTCTCTTCGGGCAGGGCGTGCAGGTGCTCCTCGATGAGGCAGCGCAGCGTCTCGGGCAGGCGCTCCTCGCGGATGAGGTCGAGCAGCAGGCCATAGCTGCCGCGCTCCGCCGCCTGCAGGCCGGGTGGGCGCGGGCCGACCAGCAGCACCGACAGGGCCGGGCCGCTCTCCCCCGGGTCGATGCGCCCGAGGTTGTGCGCCGCGGCCAGCCAGTGCAGCAGCGGCGGGCCTTGGTCCGGGCGCGGCTCGCCGAGCCGCAGGCCGAGCTGCAGGCTGGCCGGCCCACCGGCGGGTGAAGGGGGCAAGGTGACGCGCAGCAGGCCATCCTCGACGGTGACCTGCAGCCCCTCGACCCAGAGCTCGGCCGCCCGGCTGGCCCGCGGGCCCTGGGCGGGGTCCCAGTCAAAAGTTTCGTCGCAGAGCAGCAGCAGGGCCGCCGCCGGGTCGCGGGCGGCGCGCACCGGCTCGCCCCGCGCGCCGTGGAGCAGCACGGCCCGCACGGCCGCCGCCCAGGGCCCGGTCGGCTCGGCGCGCTGGGCCGCAGGCACGGCCTGCAGCAGCACCAGCGCGCTGCTCAGCGCATGATCGGGGGCGCCCGCCTGCTCCTGGGCGGCGATCCAGGCGTTCAAGCCGGGCTCGCCCTCGAGCAGCCCCGCCGCGCGGAGCGCCTCGCGCGCCTCGATGACCAAAGCCCGGCCTCCTTCCCGCCGTTTTTCGTCGGCGCGGGCCCGCGCCCCGGCGAGCAGGGGATCCTCTTGGCGGCGCGGGCGCGGGGGGCCCGCCGGCTCACCGTGCGCGCCGTGCAGGGGGCCGCGCTGCGGGTCTTGCTGGGGAAACCAGGCCAAGCCACAGTCGTGAAACAGCGATGCCAGCGCCATTGTCGCCGCGAGGCCCTCGGCTTGGGCGCGCAGGCCCGGCGCGCCCCGGGCCCCCACGAGGCGGGCGGCGAGGCTGGGCGCCCCGGGCGCCCCGACGGTGGGCGCCCCCGCGCTGAGCAGCAGCTGGGCCAACAGGTAGTGGTCGATGACGTGATCGACGTGCTGGTCGCCGTCTGCGGCGCCGCGCCCGGGCCGGCCCTCGGCGAGCTGGTCGAGCAGGTCCTCGATCGGCGCCCACTTGAGGCGCAGGACCTCGCGCGCGTGCAAGCGCACGAGCACCTGCCCGGCGGCGCGCACCTCGCCGTCAACTTGCGCGGGATCAGCGCCGTAGAAGACCTTTTGCCGCAGCAGGGCGCGCAACAGGCCAGTGAGCGCCCGGTCGGCCTTGGCTTGCAGCACCTCGGGCAGGCCCACCAGCGCGCCGTGGCGCAGCAGCTCGGCGACGAGCCAGAGGCGCAGCCAGGCCCGCACGGCGCCGATCGCGTCGGTGCTGCGGGCGCGGCGGCTGGGGCGCAGGGGGCGGGCGGCCCGGGCGGCGAGCACGCTGGGCAGATCGGCGCGCAGGGCCTCGTGCAGCGCGACCCGGGCGGGCGCGGGCAGCGGCGCGACCCCGGACTGGGCCCGGGCGGCGGCCTCGGCGGCGCAGAACAAGCGCAGCTCGGCCCCGCGGGCGCCGGGCGGGCCGCCCCCATCGAGGGCAGGCGGGGGCGTGGCCGCCCGGTGGCCGGCGATGACCCAGAGCGCGACGGCGTGCCGCGGGGCGATCTCCTCCCCGAGGGCGGCGGGGGTCGCGGCGGGCGCCGCGCTCGCCGCGGGCGGGCCACCCACCGCCTGCAGATCGGCGAGGATGGCCTCAATCAGGCCACCTTCTTCGTCCGCTTGGCCGAGCGCGGCCGGGCGCCAGCCCCCCTCCACCAAGCGGTGCATCAGGCGGCGCGACAGGCGCTCGCCCAGGCGCAGGGCCTCGGCGGCGCCGGCCGGGCCCGCCGCGCGCAGGCCTCGCAGGTGGCCGGCGGTGAAGCCCGCCGCGCGCTGCAGCCAGGGGCGCAGCGGCCGCCGGTCATGAAAGAGCAGGAATTGCAGCTCGAGCTCGGCGTCGGCCACCCCGCTGAGCAGCCGGTTCTTGGCCGCGACCGCCGAGCGGGCCCGCACCGTGCCCACCGTCTGCACGACGGCCTGTCGGGCGCCCAGATCGGCGCGCAGGGCCGCCAGCAGGTCATCTTGGCGGCGGTCGACCGGGTCGAAGGGGTCGGGCTGCAGGCCCTCGACCCGCAGCAGCAGGCCGCCGGTGGGGGTCGGCCAGCGGGCCTCGACGCCAGCCCCGGGCGGGCCGGCCAGGGCCAGGGCCTCGGCGCGGGCCGGCGCGGGCCCCGGGGGCGGCGGCGCGGGCGCGCCTTGGGCGTCGTCGAGGCCGAAGAGGGCCCAGCCGCCGCCGGCCTCGGGCGCCCACCAGGCCACGTGGACCCGGGCGGCCAGGGCGAGCTGCGAGAGGGCGCGGGCCAGCGCCAGATCGACCTGCTCGACGCTGACCTCGTCGAGGTCGGCGCTGCCGAGCAGCCGCCAAAAGCGTGGCAGCAGCGGACCGAGCGGACCGAGCGGGCCGCCTTCGCTGCCCGCTGCGCTCACCGGGCCTCCGGCGGGGAGGCGCGCACGGTGGCGGCCTCCTCCTCCCCACGAGCCTCCGCCGGGTCTGTGGCCTGCAGCGCCTCGTCGAGGAAGCCCTGCAGGTCGTCAAAGTCCACCGGCTTGGGCACGCGGCGCAGGGGGCCGAGGCGCGGGTGGGCCAGGCCGGGGCGGGCCAGCAGCTCATCGACCTCGGGGTCGTCAAAAGCGCTGACCACGAGCAGGGGCAGGCCGCGGTTGTGGGCGAGCGGCGGGGCGAGCAGGGGCTGGGCCGCCGCGCGCACCGCCGCGGGCAGGCCGGCCAGGGCCGCCGGATCACGCAGGTGGGCGGCGAGCAGCGCGCCGCCCCAGACCGAGCGGGCCGCGGCCACCCCGTCGGTGGCTGGCGCCAGCGGCAGCAGCTGATCGAGCAGGGCGGCGTCAAAAGGTTCAGCGGCGAGGGCGGCCGCGGCGTCGGCGGCCGAGGTGGCCCAGCGCACCTCCCACCCGAGCGCGCGCAGGCGGTGCAGCTCGTAGAGGTAATGGCGGGGGCCGTCGTCGTCGATCCACAGCAGGCGGCGGGGGGCGGTCATCGGGTCTCCGCGCGGGGCCGGTGCGCCCCACGACGGCCCAGCCTACGACGGGGCGGCCGGCGGGGCGCGCCAACGGATGTCCGCCCAAAGCGCGGTGGATCAACTCAGCCCGGGCGCGGCTTGCGGGCGGTCCAGCCGTGGGGGAGGCGCAGGGTGAAGCGCACGCGGTGGGGGCTGGTCGGGCCGCGATCCTCCCCCTCGGGCGCGCAGGCGTGGCGGACCTCGCCCCCGGCCGCGGCGGCGAGCAGGCCCACCAAGAACAGCCCCAGCCCTTCGCCGTGAATGGCCCGCAGCGGGTCACGCGCGGCGAGCCGGGCGCCCGGCAGGTAGAGGCCCTGGGCCACGCCCTGGGGGATCGCCGCGCCCAGGCTCTCCACCCAAATGCAGACCGCGGGGCCGTCGAGCTCCACCCCGACGGTGACCGGGCGGTTGTAGAAGCCATACTTGCTCGCGTTGTCGAGCAGGTTGGTGAACATGACGTCCAGCGCGTCTTCATCGAAGGGGAAGCGCAGGCCGATGCCCGTGCCCCAGGCCCAGCGCAGGCTGGCCCCGCGCTCGGCAAAGGCGGCCTCGTAGCGGCGGGCGCAGCGCTCGAGCAGGGGGCGCAGGGCGGCGTCGCGGGGCCGCAGGTCGGGGGGCTGGCCGGCCTGGACCATCGCCAGCGCGCGCTGGTTGCGCTGCCAAGTGCGGAGGGCCGCGCTCTCGATCTGCACGCGCTGGTCGGCCTCATCGACCTCAGCGAGGGGAGGGTCGGGCTGGCGCGCCAGCACGGCGAGCTTACGCGCCGCGCTCTGCAAGCCCTGGGCGGGGCCGAGCAGGGCGTGGCGGAACAGCCCCGCTTGGAGCTTCCAGCGCGAGCGCAGGGCCTCACCCTCGAGCAGCAGGGCGACCGCGCGGGCGAGCTCGCGGGCCCGCTCGGCGTCCTCGGTGTCAAAGTCGGTCGGCCGCAGCACGAAGAGGTGCCCGTGCAGGTCGGGATCGCTGCCCAAGGTGATCGGCAAGGCCAGCGCGGCGCCGCGGCCCAGCGCCCCCCGGCCGGCGTGGGCGGGGCGGGCCCGGCGGTCCTCGGCCGCGCCGAGGCCGGCGCTGAGCGCTTCGAGCTCGTCGAGATCGGTCGAAGACAACGCGCTGGACGCGCAAGAGAACAGCGCGCGCCCGCCCTCTCGCGCCCGCACCACCACCGCGCAGCTGCGGCCCAGGGCCCGGCGCAGGTGGGCCTCGAGGCGGCCGGGCAGGGCGGCGGTCAGCGCGTCGGCCGGGGCGCCGGTCAGCTCCCGCACCAGCTGGTCGAGCTCGGCGCGCAGGCTGGCCAGCTCGGCCTGGCGGCGCAGGCGGGCGGCCTCGTCGAGCACGCGCTCGGCCACCTCCTCGACCTCGGGGCCAAAGGCGCCGCTGCCCTCGAGGCGCAGCAGGTGCAGCGCGCCGTGCAGGTGGTTGTTCGCGCGGGCGGGCAGGCGCAGCCAGGAGCGCACCGCCCGGCCCGTGTGCGCCGGGGGCTCTTGCAGCAGCGCGCGGTCGAGGCTGCGCATCCACACGCTGTCTTCGCCGAAGAGGTCGGCCGAGCGGGCGGCGCGGGCGCCCTCCTCGGGGGGCTCCAAGCTGCGGCCGTGCAGGGCCCGGCTGAGGGTCTCGGGCAGGTCGGGACCGAGGAAGACCGCCCGGGCCGTGTGCTCACGGCCGTGGCCCTCAGCGAGGATGGCGATGTCGGCGTCAAAGGCCTCGCGCAGGGCCGCCGTGGCGGCCTCGAGCGGGGCCGCGGCGGCTCGGACCCGGCTGAGGCAGGCGGCCTCGAGCTGGCGCAGGTGGCGCTGGAGCAGGGCCAGCGCCGGCGGGGCGAAGGCGCGCACCGCCCGGGCGGTGGCGGCGCGGGCGATGAGCGGCACACCCAGCAGCTCGCCGGCCCGGTGGCGGGCGGTCTCGGCGTCGAGCGGGCGCTCGCTGCGCAGCAGCAGCAGCCCGCCGCGGTGGGCGCCGAAGCTGACCGGCACGAGCTGCTGCACCCGCGGGGGCAGGCCCGCCTCATCCAGCTCGGGCTCGGGCTCGGCTTCGTCTTCGCCGCCCCGGGCGCGCAGCGCGGCGTCGAGGGCGGCGGCGCGGCCGGCCGGGTCGAGGCCCCAGCGCACGGCGCCCTCATCGAGCAGGCGGCGGGTGCGGGCGGCGGGCGCGTCGAGCGAAGCGGCGGCGACCACCGCAGCCACGCCCGGGCGCTCGGGCTCATCGAGGAGCAAAATGGCGTGCCGACCGCCGGAGATGCGCAGCAGCTGCTGCAGCACGCGGCGCCCAGCCTCACGCGCGCCGCGGACCGCGTCCAGCTCGGCGCTCAGCGCTTGCAGGGCCGCCAGCTCGACGTCGGTGCGGTCCTGCTCGATGGCCCGGGCCAAAGCGGCGGTGACGTGCGGGGCCAGCGCGCTGAGCGTGGCCAGGTCGGCCGCGGGGTCGAAGGGCGCGGGGGCCTCGCGCCAGACCGCGAGCGCGCCGACCACGGGCGGATCGGCGTCCAGCGCGCCATCTTCCGCGTCGAGTGCGCGCAGCGGCAACAGGAGCTGGGCGCGCTCGGCGTCGGCCACCCCGCCCGTCCACAGCTCGGCGGCGGCGCGGGGCCGGAGCACTTGGGGGCCGTGGAGGCCGCTCTCGCCGGTCGCAGCGCCAGGCCGGCCGTCGGCCTCGGGCGGGGCGTGCACCACGTTGAGCCAGTCGTCGTGCAAGATCACCCAGTCGGCGAGGCCGTGGCGGGCCGAGAGGGTGGCGGGGCGGGCCTCGTTGGCGGCGGCCCCGGTGCGAAAAACCTGCTGGAGCAGCCGGCGGCCCCGCGCCTCGGTGAGGACGATGAGCTTGACGCCATCGGCGTCGAGGCGGGCCGCGACCTCAGCGCAGACCCCGCGCAGCTTGTCGGCGGCGGGCTGGCTCGACGACAAGGTGCTGGCGATGCGGGCGATCGCCGCTTGATCACCCGCCATCCGGGCGAGGCGCAGCGCGAGGCGCAGGGCGTCGGCCACCTCGTCGAGAACGGCGCGCAGGCCCGGGTCGGCGGCCCGGTGCGGCGGCGGCACGAGGCTCACCTCGAGGCCGGCGCCGGGGGCGGCCGGGTCCGGTGCGGCGCAGGGGCGGACCAGCGGGGCGGCGCCGGGCTCGGGCGACACCTCGAACCAGGGGTTTGGCGCGCGGCTGCTCAGGGGGGCGCGCAGGCGCAGGCCGCGCAGGCGGTGGGCGCGGCCGCGCAGCGCCCGGCTGATCAGGTCGGCGGGGTCGGCGGCCTCGTTCGGATCAGCGAGCTGCACGCTCAAGGCGGCGCTGAGGCCCCGCTGCAGCTCGCCGCGCTCCCGTTGCCAAGCGGCGGCGAGGCCCCCGAGGGCGGCGAGGTCGGCGAGGCGGGCCAGCTCGGCCGGCGCGGGCAAGCGCGGCGCCAGATCGGCGAGCACCAGGGCCTGATCGGGCGACAGCGGCAGGGCGAGCAGCGCGCGCCAGGGCTCACCGCCGCCGAGGCGCGCGGCCTCGGCCGTGTCGGGGATGACGACCAGCTCGTCGAGCTCGAGGCAGACCCGCAGCAGGTCCGGCGGCAGCAGGCCCGGGTCGGCCCCGGGCGGGTCGGCGGTCACGAGGCGCTCTGCCCCCGCGGAAGAGCGTGAGAACAGCCCAGCCCAGGTCATCCCCAGCAAGGTGCGGGCGAGGGCGGGCAGGGCGGCCATCGCGGCGGCGGGGTCGGCGGCGGGCGGGCGCGGGGCGGGCGCGGGGCCGCGGACCACGGCGGCCAGGGCCAGGGGCAGCAGCCAGGCGGGGGCGGCCGGGCCCCAGTAGCTGAGGCCGCCGGCGGCCCGGACCGCGCTGCCCAGGTCGGCGGGCGGCGGCGCGGCGCAGCAGAGCAGGCATCGGCCGGCGAGGGCGGGCGGGGCGGCGCGCAGGGCGGCGAGGCCCTCGGCCCAGCCCTCGGCCCCCACCAAGACGAGCGCGCCGTCTTGATCGACGTCGGGCAGCCGCATCCCCGCGGCCTCGACCGCGGCGCAGAAGCGGGGCGCCAGCGGGCCCCAGCGGCCGAGCGCAGCGCGGCCGGGCAGCAGCGAGAGCGCGGGGGGCCGGGCGGTCGGCGGAGGGGGCATGGGGTCCTCGGCGGGGCGGCCGGAGCATACGCCGGCGGAGACCCGGGGCCGCGCCGGGGGCGACGGGGGCGCCCGGCAGAGATAGCGGGCCCGCGGGGACGGAGGCGCAGCGGCGGTCGATGGCGTACACGCAGATGCTCCGCATCGACCGGATCGGTCCCGACGAGCTTGATCTGCTGCTGGCGCGCGGCTTCTTCCGCATGCACCAGGGTGTGTTCACCTGCACCTTCCTCAGCGACGAGGACGGCCTGCACAGCGTGGTCTGGACGCGGCGCCCCCTCCAAGGCGCGCCCCTGCCGGCCAGCGCCCGGCGCCGGCTGCGGCGGGTGCAGCAGCGCATGCGCGTGGTGGTGCAGCCCTGTCGCCTCGACGCCGAGCGAGAAGAGCTCTACAGCCGCTATTTTCAGCACGTCGGCGGCAACCGCAGCGAGACCTTGCGCGGCGTGCTGTTCGGCGACGAGGCGGTCGAGGCGGCCTCTGCGCGGGCCCGGGCGCGGGCCGAGGCGGGGGAGCAAGACGCCCGCCTCGACGACATGATCGACGCCCTGCTTGAAGAGATGGCCGAAGACCAGCGGGTCGCCGACCCCCGCGCGCCCATCCCCGCCGCCTCCGCCGACGAGGACGACGCCGACGAGCCCTCGGGCCCGCGCCCGCGTGCCCTGCGCCTCGACCTCGACGAGGCGGTCTTCGACCTGCCCACCGCGCCGACCCGGGCCCGCGCGGCGCGCGCGGCGGGCCGCCTGCCCGGCGACCGCTTCGACAGCTGGGAGGTGACCATTCGCGACGGGGGGCGTCTGGTCGGCTACAGCATCTTCGACATCGGCCACGACAGCATGGAGAGCATCATCGGCGTCTACGACCCCGACTACGCCCGCTTTGGCCTCGGGGCGGTCACCATGCTCGTCGAGATCGAGTGGGGGGCCGCGGCGGGCTTTCAGTGGCACTACGCCGGCTACATCGTCCCCGGCGTGCAAGCCTTTGAATACAAGCGTGACGTCGGCTACCTTCAGTTCTGGGACACCGAGGCCGAGCTCTGGCGCCCGATCTCCGCCCTCGAGCCCAGCGACCTGGCGGGGCCCCGCATCGAGCGCGCGCTGGCCGTGGCCGGCGAGGCCCTGCGCGCCGCGGGCTACCCGACCGAGCGGGTGCTCAACTCGCCCTACCGCGTGGTGCAGCTCAACAACGGCGCCCACCAGTTCATTGGCGAGCCCTACCTGCTGCGCTGGGGGGGCGCGGGCGGTGGCCTGCAGCGGGTCATCACCTATGACCTCTATACCCACCGCTACCAGGTCGACCTCTGTCTGCCCTCGCGTGACCTGAGCCAGGTGCTGCCCCACGCCGAGGTCCAGGGCCAGGCTTGCCAGACCCGTCTGCTGCACCGCCTCAAGCGGGTGGGCGCGACCGCCGACCCCCATCAGCTGGCCGCGCTGCTCGAGGCCTCGCTGCGCTGAGGGCTCTGGTCGGCTGGTGCGGTCTGGGCGGCCCCGCCGGCGGGGCCGGCGGGCCGGGTGCGGCCGCGGGTCGCGGCGGGGCCGCTCCGTCGGGCGCGGCGCGCCCGACCCGCTGCGCGGCCGCTCTGCCCCCTGCCGCCGCGAAGCGGGGGTGGGGGCGATCCGTTAGGCCTGGCGCGGCGACCGGGGCCCCGGCGAAGCCCAGGCGGGGGGCCGCAGGCGCCCGACGGGGGCCGGCGAGGGGCTCAGAACGATGAGCCTGGGGTCTGTAAGAACGTGATCTCTTCGGGCGTGGACTCCCGGCCCAGGGTCATATTCCGATGGGGGTAGCGGCCGAAGCGCAGCAGGATGTCGCGGTGCTTGTGCTCGTAGGCGAGGTTGTTCTCGAGGCCCGGCTGGGCGTAGAGGCGTAGGGCCTCGTCGTGCACCGCGAGGGCCTCGCTGTGCATAAAGGGCAGATAGAGGAAGGCCCGCTGGGTGACGGTCAGGGCCTGGTCGGCGCCCTGGGCCACCGCCTCTTGGGCCAGGGCCAGGGCCAGGGGGTCGGCGGCGAAGGCGGCGGCAGACCCGCGGTGGATGTTGCGCGAGAACTGGTCAAGCACGATGATCTCGGCGAGGCGGCCTTGGGGGCTGCGGCGCCAGGCCCACAGCAGGCTCAGGCGGGCGGTCTCGAGCAGGGCGCCGAAGCGCGCGGCGAGCAGGGCGTCAAAGGCCGGGTCGACCCCAAACCAGCGGGCAGGTGGGGTCTCTTCGAACCAAAAGTGCAGCAGGTCATCGGGCGTGGTGCTCATGGGTCTCTCCGGCTGGGGGTGGTCTGTCGGGGGCGGCGCCGCAGGGCGGGGATCAGGGCGAGGATGAGGGCCAGGGGGCCGGCGCTGGGGCCTCCGCTGCATCCGCAGGCGCCCGCCTCGGCTTTGCCCTGCTGGGCGCCGCTGTCAGCGGGCAGGCGCAGCCAGATGTGGCTGGTCAGGGTGCGGGGCAGGCCGTCGCGCACGATCATCGCCCGCACCCGCGCCTCACCTTGGTCGGGTGCGTCGAGGGTGTAGCTGCCCACCCACGGGTCGCTGTCGACGGCGTCTGTGCGCACCTTTTCGCCGTCGACCCACCACTCGAGCGCGCCGCCGGCCCCACCCTCGACCGTGGCGCTGACCGTGGCCTCGGCGGCCTCGACCGTGTCGCCCACCCGTCCCTCGGCTTCGAGGATGACGAGGGGGTCGCCCTCTCCGCCGAGCTGGACCATGGTGCGGCCGGCGCGCATGCCGGCGAGGATGGCCTCGACCGAGAGCGCCTCGGCCTCGACGAGGGTGCGCGGGCGGCCCACCGGCGAGCTGAAGGGGCCCGTGCTCGTGCCGGCGGCGTGGTCGTCGCTGCCGCCCACCGGGGTGACGTGGCGACCTTGGTCGGAGAGCTGATCCCAGAGGCGCAGGCCGCCGTCGAGCAGGAGCGTCCCCACCACGTCGATGTCGATGGTGGACACCTCAAGGGCGTCGATGGCCTGGGCGGGCAGGCTGTGCTCAAAGGCGCAGCCGAGGCAGGCGGGGCCCAGGCTGAGGGTCGGGTGGGCCGGCGCGAACAGACCCCCCTGTGCCTGCACGTCGTCGGCGGCGAATTCGGCCCGCAGGCCCTCAAAACCGACCCAGAAGGGCGGCGGTGAGGTCACCCCGGGGGCGAGGGCGTGGCCCTTGTGGGTGGTCCACTCGACGCCGGGCAGCAGCAGCAGGTCGGGGTGACGCGCCTGGGCGTCGTTGAGCAGCTGCAGGTGGGCGTCGGTGTTGTGGTCGGAGATGAGCACGAAGTCGAGGCCGCCCGCGCGGGCCGCGACGGCCACCGCGTCGAGCGTGGCGTCTGGATCGGCGTCACCCGATTGGTGGGAGTGCACGTGCAGGTCACCGGCGTACCAGGCCCGCCCCGTCCGCAGCGGGGCCGGCGGCGCGTAGGGCGCGCGCTGGGGCTCGGGGGCGAGGGTCGGGGCCTCGCGCAGCTCGATCTGCAGCGCGACCTCGACCGGGCCCGTCGGCCGGCCGGGCAGCCCGATCAGCACCGCCCAGGCCCCGGTGGGCAGCGGCCCCGCGTTGTAGCTGCGGCTGGCGGCCTCGACGCCCACGATGGCGGGCTCGGTGTTCCCGCCACTCCAGCCGCGGAGGGCGCCCGCGGGCTCGACCAGGCCGAGATCGACCACCACACCGGGCGTGGCGGAGAGGCGGCGCAGCTCAAGCTCGGCCGTGCCTTCCGGCACATCGAAGGGCAGCCGCGCCCAGGCTGCCTCAGGATCGACCGTATCGAGGCGCAGCGTCAGGTCGAGGGTGGCCGCGGCGGCGGGCAGGCAGAGCAGCAGCGCGGTCAACATGGGCGGGCTCGGCGGGCAGGGTGGTCGGCGGGGCGGGTCAGGGTGGCCACCGGGCACAGCGGGGGCAGGAGGGGTCTGCTCATTGTGCGTCGCGTGCAGCGGGGATGCTGTCGACCGAACCGGTGGGGTTGGCGTCAGCGCCCAGCGGGAAGGTCACGAGCACCACGCCGCCGCCTTGGGGCCGGGGGAAACGCGCGGCCTTGAGCGCCGCCTCGACACAGCCGGCCAGCGCGGGCGGCGGCGGTGGACCGCCCGTCCAGGTCACCCCGGCGACGCGCCCGTCGGGCTGGACGACGAAGCGCGGGCTCGCCCGCAGCTGCAGCGCGGGCTCGGCGACCCGAGCGGCGGCCCCGCAGGCGCGCAGGCGCGGGAGCACGGCAGCGAGGCCCTGCTGCAGCTGGGCGCGGCTGAGGCCGGGCGCGGATGGGGTGCTCGTCGAAGGTGGCGGCCCAGACAGCATCGGCGGCGCCTCGGGCAGCGCCGGCAAGGCCAGGGGCAGGGTGTCGAGGGGGCCCGCGGGCAGGGGCCAGGCGGTCGGGGGCGCGCCGGGGCTCGGCGGGGGCGAGAGGGGGCCGGCCGCCACAGCCATCGGGCGCCCGGCCCGCGCCGCGGCTTGGGCCAGCCGGTCGGTCGGCTGCCCTTCATCGACGATCCACACCAGCTGGGCATCGTCGGGGAGGGCGCGCAGCGCGTCCTCGAGCTGGCCCCAGACCGGGTCAGCGGGCGCGCAGCCCGCCGCACAGGCCAGGGTCTGTCGGGCGGCGCCCGCGCCGCGTCCGTCCGGGCCGGGCGCCCCGACGTCGAGGGCCTCGAGCACCACCGCGGCGGCCTCGGCCCGGAGGCTGAACACGGGCCGGTCTGCGGGGGGCCTCTCCGCGGGGCTCGGCGGCGCGTGGGTGGCGCCGGCGACCAGAAGATCGACGTGCTGTACGCCTATCTGGCCAGCTGCGCGCAGCGCCACCTGCACAGAGCCCTGGGGCGTGGCCGCGTCGACCACGAGCAGCAGGCGGTCGCCGCCGGAGCAGCCCAGCGCGCGGGCGGCCTCGGCCGCGTCGCGCAGCGGCTGGAGGAGAGCGACCACGGCGCGGGGATCGGCGGGTGTGGGGCCGAGGCGCAGGGCCGCGGGGGCGCCTGCGGGCGCGCAGCCCGCGTCGGCTCGGGCGGGCCACCGGTAGTCGGCGGCGGGGCGGGCCACGGCGCGCGGCACCACGGGGGGCGCGGGTGTTTCGGCGCGGGCAGCAGAGGCGCAGAGGCCGAAGGCCGCCGCCCAGAACCACGCCCGAGCCCCGCTCATGGGCGCAGGAAGGCGGCGCGGGGCAGGCGCACGCGGGCGGGCCCCACCGCGAAGATCAGCTGGTCGTCGGCCACGCTGATCGCCTGCACGCCGAACCACAGGCCCTGGCGCGCCTCGACCCCCCGCAAGCCGCTGGCCCGGCCCGCGCTGAGCTGGCCCTCGATGCGCGGGCCGAAGCGCACCCGATAGCCGCCGACGAGGCGCTCGACCGGCGCGGGGTAGACCACGAAGAAGCGCCCCTGCTCGTCAACCTCGGCGGCGGTCATGCCCGGGGGCAGCAGGGTCGGCGGCAGGCCGTGGGCGGCGAGCACCCGCTGGGCGTGGGCCTCAGGCAGCTCGGCGGCGGGCGGTGGGGGCGGCGGGAAGCTCGGCATGGGCGCTCAGCGGCGGCAGGGGCCCCGAGCTTGCCACAGGGGGCGGGCGCGCGTCTGTGTGCAAACTGTGTTCGATAAGGTCGAGGGCAGCGAGGCTGACATGGCGGGCGCCGTCGACCTGGTCGGCGCCACCGACATCACCGTGGTCTGCGACCGCGACCGCTGGCTCATCGAGCTTGTGCTCGTCTTCCCTTGCCCGATGCAGATCGAGATGACCTTGGCCGCTGACGAATCGGCGCGGGGCCCCGCTTGGCGCGCGCCAGGCGGGCCGGCCGGCGGCGCGCAGCGCCGGTCGCGCAGCGACCGAGGCCCCCCGGGCCGAGCCAGGCCGGACAGCCGCCGACCGCCGCAGGCGGGCGGGGCGCCCCACGGGTCTGGAGCGGTGCACCACTGCGGTCTTGGACGCGGTCTCAGCCCCGGAGCAGAGACCACACGAGGCCGAGCAGCACCGCGCCGAGCAGGGTGCGCGGGGCGCCGAGGTGAAAGCGGAGCAGGGCCACCGCGGCCAAGCTCGCGATGCCCAGCGCGGGCAGATCGACGCTGGACAGCACCGGCCGCTTCAGCCCGAGGCCCAGCCCGAGGGAGAGGGTCTGGACCTCGGTGAAGCACACATGCAGGGTCAACCAGACCCCCAGGTGGGCGATCACGCCCACAACCGCTGCGCTGACCGTCGAGAGGGCGGCACGCAGGCGGGGGTCACCGCGCAGCCACTCGATGTAGGGGGCGCCGGTGAAGATCCACAAGAAGGAGGGGGCGAAGGTCACCCAGGTCGTGACCACCGCGCCGATCACCCCGGCGAGCAAGGGCGGGAGACCGGCCGGCTGCCGCCAAGCGGCGAGGAAGCCGACGTGCTGCACCACCTGGATGAGCGGGCCGGGCGTGGTCTCGGCCATGCTGAGCCCGTCGAGCATCTCGGCCGCGCTGAGCCAGCCGCGGACCTCGACCGCCTGCTCGGCGACATAGGCCAGCACGGCATAGGCGCCGCCGAAGGTCACAGTGGCCGCGCCGGCGAAGAACTGCGCGAGCTGGGTCAGCACGTGCGCCTCGCCCAGGGCGAAGCTGAGGCCGAGCACCGGCCCGAGCCAGAGGGTCAGCCAGGTGAGGGCGGTGATCAGCGCCGCGGAGAATGGGGGTCGGGTACGGGCCGGGTCATCCCCCGCCGGGGTCGCAGACCCGACCACGAGGAAGGCCGCCGGCCGCAGCCGCGCGCCGAGCAGCCCCACCATCCCCGCGCCCAAGACGATGAGGGGGAAGGGGGCCGCGTCGCTCAGCATCAACAAGAAGGCGAGGCCGCAGACGACGCGCATCACGTTGTTCTTGAGCACCCGCCCGCCGATTCGCAGGCCCGCCTCAAGGATGAGGGCCAGGGCGGCCGCGCGCAGCCCGAACAGGGCCCCGCTCACCCACAGCGACTGGGGGAGCTGGGTGTAGAGCACGCTGAGCGCGAGGATGGACAAGAAGCCGGGGAGCACGAAGAGACCCCCCGCGATGAGCCCGCCGCGCACCCCGTGCAGCGACCAGCCGACATAGGTCGCGAGCTGCTGGGCCTCGGGGCCGGGCAGGACCATACAGAAGCCGAGCGCGTGCAAGAAGCGCTCTTCGCTGATCCACCCCTTCTCGTCGACGAGGATGCGGTGCATGACCGCGACTTGGCCAGCCGGGCCGCCGAAGGACTGCGCGGCCACCCGCAGGTAGGCCTGGGTGGCTTCGGACAGAGAGGGCGAAGGGGCGGGGAGCATCGGGCCTCGGGGCGGCGGGCGGGTCTGTGGGCGCGCGCCCCGCGGCCCGGCTTAGCCCGCGTGGGCCTCTTCGGCCGGGGCGGAGCGACGGCGCCGACCCAGGGGCCGCTGGGCGGGGCGGGCTGTCGGCCGCTCGATCGGGCGGCCTTCTCGGCGGCGCACCGGGCGGGCTGGCTCTCCGGCTGGGCAGCGCCGGCCGCCGACGGGCCCTGAGCGGCGGGCCCGAGGCCAGAGAGCCCGCGGCGACCTGTGGCGCTTGTAGGCCCAGAGTGACGATCTGGGGCCCGCTCTGGTGGTGCGCGCATGGGCAAGGGCAGCAATCCGGGCTAGGGAGTGCGGCCTTCTTGATCGGAGCCCTCATGACCCGCGTTGCCCTGCCCGCCCTCACCCTGCTGCTCGTTGCCTGTGGCGGCGAGGCCCCCGCGCCCGCGACCCCCGCGCCGGCCGCCCCTGCGCCGGCCGCCGCCCCGGCCGCGCCGCCCGCGTGCACCTATACGGCCGATGTGGCCGCGGTGACCGTGGGCTGGAAAGCATTCAAGTTCACCGAGAAGACCGGCGTGGGCGGTGGTTTTAGCGCGGTGACCGTGGCGGGCGCCAAGGGCGCGCCCGCGGCCCACAGCGCGCTCGACGGGCTCAGCTTCGAGATCGCCACCACGGCGGTCGATACCAAGAACCCTGACCGCGACAAGAAGATCGTCGAGCAGTTCTTCGGCACGATGAAAGAGACCGCCGCGCTCAAGGGCAGCCTCGCCGTGACCGGCCCCGACGCGGGCAGCCTGACGGTCACGATGAACGGGGCGACCCATCCCGTCCCAGTCAAGCTGGCCGTCGAGGGCGAGACCCTCAAGCTCAGCGGCGCGCTCGACCTCACCACCTGGGGCGCGGGCCCGTCGATCGACGCGCTGAACAAGGTCTGCGAAGACCTGCACAAGGGCGCCGACGGCGTGACCAAGCTCTGGCCAGACGTCGAGATCAGCGCAGTGGTGCCTCTCAAGAAGGACTGCGCCCCCGCTGCAGGCTGAGCGGCCTGGGCTGCAACCCGGGGGCGGCTGCCCTTAGGGTGCGCGAAGCGCCCGGCTCTGGTGGTTCACCTCGGCCAGCGCGTCGATCAGGCCCACCAGCGCGTCGAGCTGCGCGCGGGCCTCGGTGTTCACCGCCGCCGCCGAGAGGCGCGCCAAGGAACCGCGCGCCTCACCGTGCTCCATCCCCAAGGTCCACGGGTGGCCGGGCCGCACGGCCCAGGGCCCGCGCGGGCAGGGCCGGGCGACGCCGGTGGTGGCTTCGACCTGGGCGCTGAGCGCGTCGATCTGGGCCTGAGCCGCGTCGTCGATGCCCCGGGCGATTGGGGTGATCTCGGCGATCGTCGTCGCCATCACCCGGATCGGGTCTGGTGCGGCCCCGCGCGGCGCGGTTGGCTCTTCAGGGCGCGGCGCACGCGGCGCCGGGACCTCGACCCCCAGGGTCGCCAGCGCTTCGGCCTGGCCTGCGAGCGCTGATCGGAGCGCGGCCAGCTCGACCTGCGCCGCGGGCGCGACGTCGGCCTCGCTGATGGCCGCGAGCCCCTCGTGCAGGACGAAGGGCAGCAGCATCGCCGCCCGGGTGTAGGGGCAGCGCGCGGTCAGGTCGCGCAGCGCGACAGCCATCTGCGCGCGCTCGGCCGGCCCCAGCGCGGCCAGCTTGGCGTTGCTTGCGCGGAGGAGCGGCGTCGCATCGACCGGCGCGGCGACAACCGGCGCGCCGGGCTGGCCGGCGGCCCAGGCCGCGAGGGGCGCGAGCAGCCCGAGGCAGAGGAGCAGGTGGGCGGAGCGTGTCATGGGGTCGGTCCGGGGCTGCAGGTGAGGGTGTCGGGCGGGCGGGTCCACGTCGGGTAGGCGCCGAGGGCGGCGGCCGCTCCGCCGCTGAGCAGCAGCGCGAAGCCCAGCGCCCAGGCTCGCTCTGGGCTGCGCGGGCGGGGCTCGAGCACCGCGCGCAGGCGCTGACCGAGGGGCGAGGTGCTGGCCCCCAGGGCGGCGGCCGGGCCGGTCGCGGCGGGGCCCGCGTCGTGCAGCGAGAGCAGCAGGCGGGCGTAGTCGCTCGGGCGCGCCCCCTTGGCCAAGGCCGCGTCGTCGGCGGCCTGCTCGGCCTCTTGGGCCAGGGTGCGGCGGGCGAACCAGACCAGGGGGTTGAACCAAAATAATGCGCTGATGGACCAGGCCGCGATGTGCACCGCCCAGTCGCGGCGGTCGACGTGGGCCTGCTCGTGGGCGAGCGCCGCGGCCCGCTGCGCCGCGGGCCAGGCCGCGGCGCTGGTGGGGAGCAGGATGATCGGCCGCCACAGGCCCCAGGTGACGGGGCTGGTCAGGGCGGGGCTGTGCCGCAGATCGGGCACCAGCGGGTCTGGCCGAGCGGTGCGCTGCAGGCGGACCAGCGCCGCGAGCCCCCGCAGCAGCGGCAGGGCGCTGAACGCCGCGCCGGCGAGCCAGAGCGGCGCCAGCCAGGTCACATCGACCGCGATGGCCGGGCCGCGCTGCGCGCCCGCGATGACCAACAAGGGCAGGGCGGCGAAGCTGCCCGCCCAGACCGCGTGGCGCTGCGCCGCCGAGCCACCCCGCAGCAGCAGAGCGCCGAGGCCGCCGAGCGCGAGCACCGCGGCGGACTTGAGGCCCGCGTCGAGGATGACGCCCCCGACGATGGAGAGCAGGTCGGGCCCGCTCATCGGCCCTCGGCCTTGGCCCGCGTGATCGCGGCCTCGATGACGGCCAGCTCGTCGGGGGCGAGCGCGGCGTCTTCGACCAGGGCCAGCGCAGCCCGGGCCGGTGAGCCGCCGAAGAAGGTCTGCACGAGGCGCTTGAGCGCCGAGGCCGAGGCGTCGTCGGCCGCCACCCGCGGCGCGTAGACGTAGCGCCGGCCGACCGGTCGGTGGCTCAGGTGGCCCTTCTCGACGAGGGTGCCCATCAAGGCCCGCACCGCTGAGTAGCTGGGCGGGTCGGAGAGGCGCTCGTGCACGTCAGAGACGGCGACCTCGCCGAGCTGGTAGGCGATGTCCATGATCTGTCGTTCGCGGCGGGAGAGTGGGTCGGTCATGCTGGAAAGGTAGCACATGCTGGAAAAGATGCAGGTGAATTTCACCTTTCGTGGGCGGGCGCATCACAGCTGCCCGCCCTGCGGCCATCTCGGGGTGAACCCCAGCCCGAGGCCCCCATGCAGACCCCGCCCATCCCCGACGGCCCCGCCGGCGTCAGCCCGCGCGTCAACCTGATCTTCCAGCGCATCTTCGGCGCCCCCGGCAGCGAGCCCCTGCTCATCGACCTGCTCAACTCGGTGCTGCGGCCGCCGCGGCCCATCGTCGAGGTGCGGCTGCTCCACCCGGTGCTCAACCCCGAGAGCTACGAAGGTCGCGTCGTCATCGTTGATCTGGTCGCGGTCGACGACCAGGGCGTGCGGGTGCAGGTCGAGATGCAGACCTCTCCGCACGGCCATCTGCGGCCGCGGATGCT
Source organism: Deltaproteobacteria bacterium (assembly GCA_016792625.1). Taxonomy (GTDB): domain Bacteria; phylum Myxococcota_A; class UBA796; order UBA796; family UBA2385; genus JAEUKK01. Next base: position 50,880 of record JAEUKK010000152.1, read on the forward strand.
GCTCGGCTGGGCCAAGCTCTACAGCGGCCAGCTCAGCTCTGGGGATGGCTTCGGCGCCTTGCGGCCGGTGATCTCGCTGTGGTTCTGTGATCGCGACGCCCTGCCGACCCCGCCGGCCGGCCGCCCCGAGCCCTTCCACGCCCATTTTGTGATCGGCGAGCCGGGCGGCGGCCCCTCGTTCACCGACCATTTCTCCCTGCACATCATTGAGCTGAGCCGCTTCCGCGCCGCGCTGACCGCGCCCAGCCCCGCGCACCGCTGGCTGCACTTTTTGGCCGAGGCCGAGTCGTGGCGCGCCGTGCCCGCCCTGCTACACTCAAAGCCCTTGGAGGCCGCGATGACCCTGCTGCACAACATCCGGGCTGACCCCAAAGAGCGGGCCTTGTACGAGGCCTATTGCAAGCAGCTGTCGATCGAGCAGACGATCAAAGACGACATGGCTGAGCTGCGGGCCGAGGCTGCGGTGGAGCGTGCGCGTGCGGACGAGGAGCGTGCGCGTGCGGACGAGGCTTCCGCGTCAGCCGACGCCCTCCGCGCAAAGCTTCGGGCCTTGGGGATCGACCCCGATGCCCTGGGCTGAACGGGTCCCAAACGGGCGATGGCCCTGTCCCACGCAACGCCCGTGGAGGCCGCGATGACCCTGCTGCACAACATCCGGGCTGACCCCAAAGAGCGGGCCTTGTACGAGGCCTATTGCAAGCAGCTGTCGATCAAGCAGACGATCAAAGACGACATGGCTGAGCTGCGGGCCGAGGCTGCGGTGGAGCGTGCGCGTGCGGACGAGGAGCGTGCGCGTGCAGCGGCGCTGGCGGTGGCGATGTCGGAGGAGCGGGCGCGTGCGGAGGAGGAGCGGGCGCGTGCGGACGAGGCGCGCGCGTCAGCCGACGTCCTCCGCGCCAAGCTGCGGGCCTTGGGGATCGACCCCGATACCCTGGGCTGAACGGGTCTGAAGCGGGCGCTGGCGGAGGTGCGACCCCGGCCTTGGAGGCCGCGATGCGCCTTTCGACAGCTTTGGGGCTGATAGCCGTAAATAACATTGTTGTTTGAATAGGATACAGGATGACTGGGCGCCTCGTCGGCCCCCTGCGGGGTTCGCGGCCCGGTCCGCGCGGGCCGCGGTCCCGCGCGGGGCCGCTCCGCGGGGCTGCGCCCCGCCCCGCTGCGCGGGCCCTCCGGTCGCCGGGCGCGGACGGGCGCGCGGGCCGGTCGGGGTGGCGCTGGGCGGGCGCGCTCCCCGTGTGGGCCGCTTCGCGCGCGCCAGGGCGACCAGAGGGCGGGCCGCAGGCCCGGTCTCGCAGAGACCAAGCGGCGCAGCCGCGCGCCCGGCGGGGGCCCGCCGACGGCGCCCGCAGGGCGGCGGCGGGGCGCCTAGGACTATGCGCTGGTCGGTATTTTCGCCTCGCTGGTGGCCCGGCGGCTGAGCACCGCGCGGATCAGCGCCAGGGCGGTCGGGTCGGGGGCGCGCTCGAGGCGGCGGTAGTCGCTGCCGTCGGGCTTGCGGCTGAGCCGGCCGTCTTCGACCAGGGACCGGCGCACCTGCGCGGCGTCGCGAAAGACCGTCAGCGCGTCAATCTGGGCGGAGATCTGCCGCTCGCTCAACGAGGTGCGCGGGGGCAGCGCGGCCCAGATGGGCCAGAGGCACAGGGCGCGGATCTTCCGGCGGGTCGACCACGACAAGAGGCGCCCCTGGTCGTCAAAGCGGGCGAGGGCGCGGCGCAGGGCCTCGCCGTCGACGGGCTCGACCGGCGGCGCCCCGAGCCGAACGGCGCGGAGGTGCTGGTGGTTGCGGTAGCCGCCGGCCCTGGCGATCAGGTTGAGCAGGCTCTGGTGGGACGGTGCCGCGTCCCCCAAGCCCGCGCGCAAGCTGCGGGCAAAAGTGGAGACATCGGGCAGGGTGAGGCTGAGGACTTCGCGGTTCATCGGGCGCTCCGGGGGCGCGTCCGAGACGATGGCGGGGAGCTGCCCTTGCCCGCGGGGACGCGCCGAAGCCGGCGGCCGGCGGTGCGGGAGGTTCTCGTGCACAGCGCCGCGCAGCGCGGCGGGGCCAGGTTCAGCGTGCCCCGGCGGCGGGGCGGCAGCGACTCGGGGCTGGCGCCCGTGGGCGGAGGGTAGCCGTGGGCCTGCGGGCTGGCAAGGCGCGGGCGGCGCGCGGCGGTGGGGCGCGGTTGCGACCTGCCCAAGCGGCGCGGGATAGCTGCGGGCGCCCGGGGCGTGGAGCTGATCGCCGGTCGTGGTGCAGCGGACCCCGCGGAGCGCTCCCCCGGTGTCCGGGGGCAGTGATGGTGAGAGGCGGCGCATGACCCCATCCCCACGGCAGGCCTACGTCCGTTCGCGCCTGCGCTGGTACTTTGGCGTGCTGGGGCTGATCAGCCTCGTGCCCCTGCTGGTGACGCTGACCGAGCCCGAGATGGGCGCGCCCTCCCGGGTGCTGGCCGGCCTTGGGCTGCCGGTCGCGGGCGCCTACCTGATGCTCGGGCTGGGTCTGCCCCGGTGGGGCTCGCGGCGGCTCGTCTTTGGCGTGTTGGGCGTTGCTCTTGTCTGGCTGTTGGCGATGGCCGTGGTGCTCGGGGCCGATGGTGAACTGGGCTTGATGATTCCCTGGGCGCTGTTTTTGGTGGTGCCGTGCCTGAACGCGTGGTGGTGGGCGGATGAGGTGCTTGAGCGTTGAGGCGCGCGGGTGGGCTTGCTGTCGGTGTTCGGGGGCGACGAGCATGCATAACACAATGGTTATATTATGTTATATCTGATTCAATCACGCCGAGGCGCAGCGCGGCCGGCCCTTACCGTGCCGTGCCGCCGCCCGAAGCCCCACCCCGGCGCGGCAGCACCTCGACCCCGAGCTCGACCGAAGGCCCGGCGTAGCGATCTGCGTAGGTGGCCTCGTAGCCGAGCACCGCGTGGTAGCGGGCGGCCAGCGTCGGGCGCACCACGCGGTCGGCCCCCCAGGTGAGCTGAAGGCCGCCGTCGACGACGACCCCGAAGGCCGAGTCGGCGCCGGCGAGCAGCTCGTCCTCCCAGGCCGAGGGCTTGCGGCCGTCGGGGGTCTCGCGGTCCTCTCCGACCAAGTAGAAGCCGTAGCCGCCGTAGCCGAGCAGCAGCGGGGCCGAGAGGCGCAGCTTGCCTTGGGCCAGCGGCAGGCCGGCTTCGATGAGCAGGCCGGTGGTGCCGCCATCGGAGCGCACAGGCGCCAGCAAGTGCCCCGGAGTCAACAGCGGTCTTCGCGGAATCGGTGCTGCTCGGCGCCGTTCTTGAAGAGCCGTGGGGCAAGCGAGGGGCACTCTTGTGGCCGGCGGCCTGCTGCGGCCATAGAACTGGCAGCGCCATCTCGGAGACATCGCCCATGCCAGACCACACGCCTCGAGGAACCACCCGCGGTAACATGGCGGTGGACCTATTCGCCGGCTGCGGCGGATTGACCATGGGTCTAAAGGCCGCGGGGTTTGAGGTCGCTGCAGCAGTTGAAAACAACCCTGCTGCCGTACAGGCCTACCAGGCGAATCATGCAGATGTTCCGTTCATGTGGGCCCGTGATATCTGCGAGCTGAACGGCGATCAGCTGCTTGGAGAGCTCGGTCTGCGCCGAGGCGAACTTGCCCTCTTGGCTGGGAGCCCACCGTGTCAGGGCTTCTCCCGATTGCTGACCTTGAATCGCATCAATGCAATAGACGATCCGCGGAACGCCTTGGTCGATCAGTTCTTGCGGTTGGTCGACGAGCTGTTGCCGATGGCGCTGCTGCTCGAGAACGTGCCTGGTCTTGGGCGCGACCCGAGGTATCAACGGTTCTTGCGCCGGATACATGAACTTGGCTACACCTACACCGACTCAGTGCATGACGCCGCCGACTACGGGGTGCCCCAGCGCCGACAACGACTCATCCTCATGGCGGTACGTGGAGCCAGAGTAGAGCTCCCTCCGAGGGTCGGGGTAGCCGAGCGTGGAACCGTTCGAGCTGCGATCGGGCACCTGCCGCCAGCAGGCAAAAGCGGCGATCCGGCGCACGATGTCAGTGAGAAGCGCGCGACCCACGTGGCCGAGTTCATTCGTCGAATCCCTGAAGACGGCGGGAGCCGGCGCGATTTGGGGGCTGAGGCGCAGCTACAATGTCATGTGGACTGCGACGGCTTCTACGACGTGTACGGTCGAATGCGATGGAACGATGTGTCGCCAACGATAACGAGCGGGTTCGTAAATCCGTCAAAAGGAAGGTTTCTGCATCCAGTTGAGCACAGGTGCATCACGCCAAGAGAGGGGGCCATACTGCAGACCTTCCCGGAAAGCTACGTCTTTCCGATGCGGCTTGGAAAGTACCCTATCGCTACGATGATTGGGAACGCGTTCCCGCCCTTGTTGGCGAAATTGCATGCCGAGGCCATCCGCTACACTCTCCGAAACTTTCGTTGAATACAGGCGCGCTCAATCTGCTTGAACAAACTATCAGTTGCGTACAGTCGCACGAATCGAGGTTGGTGGGCAGCTCCGCGCGGCAAAGCTAGGGCGCTCCGGCTCTCAAGAGCATCAACTCGGTTGCGTTTGACTCCACACAAGCTAAGGTGACGTGGATGGGAGTACCGACTGGATGGGCAAGGGCAACGCTGGCGCATGCGATCATTACCCTGGAGGTCTGGCTTTGCCCACGTAATCTACACCAATCCGACTCAAATGTGCACCGACATACTGTAGAAAGCGTTCGGCATAGGGAGCGCGAAGTTGACCGACCACTTCGGCCTGACACTCATGGAAAGCTGGTCGAGCTCTAGTTGGACCTTGTCCGTCGTTCGGTGGTGCAATCGGTTGTACAGTGCATCGCCAGCAACCTACTTTGTGATCTCTGAAGGCGCCTAGCTCGGCTGCAAACATTAGCTCCAGCTTCGGTCGCGGATCGCCGTTGTCTTCAAAGCTCTTCCCAACCCTACTTGAGGGATGCGCCCCTGGCTCCGTCACTTCGTAGAAGAAGATGTTTCGCCCCACCTCAGCTTCTTTGGCCGCCTTGTTGACTTTTGATTCATCCGTAAGAACGTCGAGACGCACGGCTTGAAACGGCTTGAAGGGCGCTAGTCCAAAGTGCCAGGGCGCTAGGGTTTGAGAAGGCACCCGAGGTTCCATATCGCAGGCCGGCGAGGCGCAGACCCAGTACTCGTCTCCAACTTTCAAAATGGTACCCAGCGTTATGTGGCTCGGAATTGTTGTTAACGAGGCGAGAAAGGCGTTGAGCTCGACGAGCTTCTTGGTCTCGTCAGGATCAGTCTGCAAGTCGGCCTGCTCGCTAAGGTGAGCCAATAGCGCGTCAGCGAGCACCCTGGTACCCCCTGCAAAGCGGCGTTCCAATAGGTGTTCGGCCACCTCCAATGCTCGGCTCCTCTTCATCGCATCATCAGTGGACCGTTTGATGTAGTGCAGCAACGCGGATTGCAGGGCATCGGATGGCAGGACTACGTCATCCCGAAAGGCGCCATCGGAGATTGGCCGTCGAGATTGCGCGATGGCACAGCCCATCCACGGCGGGTCCCACGATTTGATGGCAGCTGCCAGTTTGTCGACTAGGGCGCTGTGCTCGTCCAAGTGGACCGCACCTTCGATCCCATTTGGCTCAGCTTCGACGAACTTCGGCACAACGACCAGAAAGAGATTTCCGCACTGAAACCAGTATTCAGTTTCGGAGGAAGCAATCTTATCAATCTTGTCGCGATTAAAAGTGTCGATACACGCAAAGTCCGCCAGATGGTTCTCCAAGGTCAGGGCACCCAGGCTCAAAGAGTCTTCGGGAAGGGAGTCTTCATCTAGGTGCGCTTGCAATGCCTCAGACCAAGTGGCATGCCACGCGTCTGAGCCGCAAAGAAAGTCCTTCATGTCCTTGAGTGTCCAGGGCACCTCAAAGAAAATGTCAACCTCAGCGTGCTGATGTTTCGTGTCGGTCGGCCACTCCCTTCGCCCGCGAGCCGCAAAGGCCATCGACAAAAGGACCCTCGTGAGATTAGTCTCGGCCGTATACACAACAACTAAGTTTGGCGAGGGATCACGGGCCAAGCGAGCCACAATTTCAAGTGCATCCTTGGGATCGTTGCCGTCAAGGTGATAATCTAAGACCAATAGATCTGCGTTCGCGATCCGCCTAACGATCGGATCCAAAACCGCTTCGCCTTCTCCTCCCCCGGACCGAACCCGATTTTCGATGTCACAGAGCCACCCCCGCTCCGTGAAACCCTTCCACAACGCGCGAGCCCTTTCTGGCTCTCCGAAAGCACTGGAGTCAGAATCACCTAAGGTTGGAAAACCATCATCGACGAACAACACCGACCGAATCGAGTTTACGTATACGTCAACCGGGTTGGTGGGATCAATCTCAGGCATCACGCTACTCCTTCAAGTCTCGAAACTCGATTACGAAATTGGCCCCTGGGAGCACATTTTCGGACGGCTCCGCGAGTCGAATCCGGTGCTGTCCCTGCTCGAGAGCAAGGCGCGACAAGTACAGACCGACGCCGTGGCCGCCGACCCGGCGGGTGTAGAACAGGCGGAATAACTCGTGCCGATCATCCGGGTCAATACCTGGCCCGCTGTCAGCGACGATCACCAGAGGCCCCTGCCGGTCGAGCACCACCTCCCGAACAGCGCCCAGAGTCACCCAGTAGAGGGCGTTGTTGACGAGGTTCACAAAGACGGGAAAGATCCTATGTGGATATTCAGTCAAAGAGGTTTTGAGGAAAGCGTCGGTCGCCCAGAACCTAGTCTTCCTCGCCTCGGCCTGGCGTGCGAAGAAGTCAGACACGTACTTGAAGAGCTGCTTGCCCGAGATGCTCTCTCGGAGCCGTGGACCAGAGAGGCGCAGAGGCGCGAGAAACTCCAGGCGATGCACCAAAGACCTGAATCCGCTGTACGCGAGCTTATACGCATCCGTATCTCGGGCTTCAGCGGGTAGGCGGGTCATGTTGCGCGACACCTGCGCTGCTGTCTCGTTGAGCTCGTGCCCTACGATCTCGACGGCGATCCCGAGCTGCGCGAGGCTCTGCCATTGCTCAACCTGGGCCGCCAGCGTGACCCGCTCATCGGCCGCCCAGCCAAGCGCAGCGTCCACATCGATATTTTCGGCGAGGTTCTTTACTGACCGCACGTAGCCGTCGTAATCTTGGCTCAGCTCACCGAACAAGCGCTCACGAATCGCATCCAGCTCCGCTAGGCCAACTGAGGGTGCGACGCGGCCCTCCGCTACCTCGGCAGCAAGCGGCGCAGCGAGCTCGTAGTATCGCGAATTGTCTTGGGCGACCCGATCCATCCAACGCTTCTGCTCGGCGCCGAGCAGGTCAGCGATGACCCGCTTCCATCGACCGGTCGCGTCGGTGATGAACTTCTGGTGTCTCATCAGCGCGCTGTTCGCGAGCTCTTCGGGGGATTCGCGATGCAGCTCCGCCGACAACGCCGCCACACGACCGGACGCGCGCTCAATGGTCGCGGTCACCTCGCTGTAGGTGTCTCGGTAGCTGCGGTATCGCTCTTCCAGGGCCGGTGTGAGCTTCTTCGGCTTCGGCGGAAGTGCGAGCTCGGCCCTCTGCCGCCGAAGGCGGTCAACCGTCTCAACCAGCTCTTCAATGTCCGTGGCTGCCGGCGTAGGACTGTCGAGTCGGGCAACAAGGCCTGTGGCGCTGGTCGCAAGACTGCTGAGCTCGGGCTGATTCCGCTTGATCGTGTCGCCAAGGTCGCTGACTCGACGCTTCCTCAGTTTGGCCTCTGCTGCTTTTGCTCGCTCGAACTGTGTGTTGTACTCCTTTGTCTCGATCTCGCGAAGTTCTGCGTCAGAACCGAAGTACCGACGCGCTAGCCTCATCAGTAGGTCGATGATTAGTTGCCTAAACTCACCCGCCGCGCGGTTGACGATCAGGCCCTCCCGACCAGCTTTGTCTCGAAGATTGGGGTTATCGCCTTTCGTTAGGGCGATGCGCCCGAAAGAACGCCGACTAACCCAGAACTCCCGGCCCTGCGCTTTGGCTCGCCGCTCTTCGATTTCGAAGAAGTCGTTGTCTGGCCTGCCATATGGCTGTACCCTGAGTCCATCGCGGTAGATAGCCAAGCCGCTGAACTTCGACGATTGAGCCTCGACCCGGGCGAGGGCGTCAGCGGGCATCGAGCTGTTCTCGAGCCTTCCTTCGTATGTCCCGAGCACGAGATGAATGGGACCAACATATCCGGCGCCACTCGTCGGAAGCGGGACGCTTGGAGGAAGGGAGACCTCGCCGAGGTCCTTCCCCCACGCCCTCAACCGGCCCCTAAAATGGCCATACCGATCAAAGTGCCCCTCTACGACATGCTCTAAGTCCCTGAGCTCTGCGAGACTGAACACACGATCACTCGCAACGACAACCTGAGTCTTCGAACCACGGTGCGCCACCACGTTGTAATCAAAGCGGAGGTCAGCTCGCCCCTCAGCATATGGGTCTACAAAGCCGTGCAGCGTGTACTCTAGTCTCTTTTTCAGCTCGGTCACGAGGCGGTCTTCGGCGGTCGCTTGTCCGTCGATCCACACTCGAAGTTCTCGTTCAACATCAAAAATGTAGAGTGCAGACCCTTTGGTGCAGTCCCTCCAGGTCGGCCAGACGTTGAGGTGGCGCTCGTCGAACTGAGCCTTCAACGCGAGACTTTCAATCGCCGATAGGGAGCTCGGCTTGCCTGCGCGCTCCTCGTCGTCGGAGTGCTGTCGCCAAGCGGCCTCGAGTCTCTGGCGTCGGGCCGGGTCCGCGTCCGACCCCCAGAGGTTGTCGATAAGTCCCTCAAGCAGTGCGGCTAACACCGCGGGGAAGGCGCTCGGGTCGGCAAACTCCTCAACGGGGATACGCAAGTCCTCCAGCGTCAGGTACGGGTTCTGGTAGAGCCGCCAGTCGATCATCGCAGCGACGAATGGGCCGTTTTCGCGCTTCGACAGCACGATGGTGGTCGGGCCTAAAAAGGCCACGGACAGCCGCCCGATCCCCTTCTGCCCCTGCCGCTCTCGAAAAGGGAGCCCGGAACGATCACTGGCCGGCGTCTCCGCCCCGGTCAGCTTGGTCTCGGTGCCAAGCATCAGCCAACGGTCAATGAACTCGTCAGCCGACATGCCGTGCCCATCGTCGACGATCGCCGCGACAGGAAACTCACCATCGAAGATATGAAGCTCAGCCTTGGTCGCATAAGCGTCGTAGGCGTTCTTCCAGAGCTCGCTGACTGCGGTGGGACAGTCGGCGATCTGCTCCCGACCTAGGTGATCGACGGTACGAGCGCGGGTTCGGAATGGGACGCGTGCCAACGGAGTCTCTCGATCGCTTGAATGATGCAGTAGTTAAATGGACCCGCGCATACAACCGCCTTGTTTCACTTCAATGTGACCGACCGGAAAGCGGCAGACCAGCCTGACCGTCGCGCCAGCGCGAGGAGCCGCCTTGCTCGCCGGCGGTGTCTGCTGGCTGAACCCATCTATCCGCCGATGCGGCTGTTCCCGCGGGTGTAGTCTTGGCGGTTTTCATGGTTTGCTTTTCGGTGCGAGGGGTGGTGGCCGAGGGTGCGCGATTCTGAGCACATTCAGGTCGGTCGTAGGGGCTGGTCACGCAAGGACGTTGTCAAATTGCGATGTTTGATAGGGTTGACGTCATCAGGCCGACTACGGATCCTGGGTCGTCGCGGATTGCGGCCTCGCCCGCGTGGACCGCTGTGGCCAAGTCTGCTCCGCACCCCCGCAGCGATCCGCTGTGGCTCATCGAGCCGATCAGCCGGCTGCGCCGCGTGGTGGGTGGCCGGGCAGCGGGCATTGGGCTGGACGGAGCGCATCGCACAGCTGTCCCTGCAAAACTGACAAGAGTACCCGTGGACACGCACCCCCGCCTCTGCTCGCGTAGACCGCCGGAGACGCCCATGCCCCATCCCCTCGAAGCGAGCCTCGAAACTGAAGCGATCGACGCCGTGAGCCGCCTGCCGCCAATGCCGCGCTCGCAGACCGACTCCGACCCAGAAGCGATTTCACCCGCCACCCGTGCATGCGGTCTCGACCCCCAATCGTCAAGCAACTCCTCGCCTCCATGCCTGATCCTGCCACCGATGCCGACCTTACGCCCCCGCGCGACCTACCCCGTGCCGTGGGACAGACAGACTGACCGGATTCTTCCGCACTCGCGCTGCTGTGCGCCCCCCGACCACCGTGCGCCGCGCGCATGGCGCAGCGCACAAACCCGCCGCCCCGATGTCCGGGCCTACCGCGCCAAGCCGCCGGGCCATCCCCGTCCGGGGGCAAACGCGCTCACAGCGCACCCGGCCGACAAGCCTGGCCGTGCGCACCGCAGGTTCGAACTCTCCGCCCGTCACGCCTGCTCACCCACGGCAATCGCCCGCATCGACGCGACCTCTTTGAGGTAGTGCTGCTCTCGCCCCTGGATGTACGCCCGCACCGCGGCGATGAGCGCGTCGCGGTCGTCCGAAGTGCACGCATCCCTGGGGTTCCACCTCGACTTCAGGTTGAAGTTGCAGGTCCGGCAAGCGACGGCCTTGTTGTCCCTGGAGTTCGGGTCGCCCCCCTTCGACACCGGCACGATGTGGTCGACCTGAAAGCTCTTGTAGTTGGCCACCGAGGCGAAAAGATCCAGCCCGCAGTACTCGCACCGGTGACCCGCGCGCTCGCTCAGCCAGGCCGTCTCCTCGCTCCACTTGCCGGTCGCGACCAGGCGTTGGACGACATCGCTCATCGCTCCCTCCCTTGCACTGCGAATCATGTACCTGAGCACGGCATGACATTGCACGGACCGTCCCTCCCTCACCCCAACTCCGCCTCCAACCGCGCGATCCGCTCCTTCCACCCCGTCACCGCCGCCTTCACCCGCGCCACCTGCGCCGCCGTACGCTTCTCCGCCGGCACCTTCTCCCACGCGCCGATCAGCCCATCCAGCTCGTCGGACGCCCGCTCGAAGCGCGTGACCACCCGCCCCGGCTGCAGCGTGCGCAGCTCTGCGCCCGGCGCGGGCTCCGGCGCCGACGGCTGCAGCCCTGGCGTCGACGGATCTCCGTCGGGCCACTGCCCTGCTTGCACCGCCTGGATCGCCGCGCGCAGGTCGAGCCCCGACCAGCCGTTGTCCACCGTCGCTTGAGCCAGCAGGCGCCGGCTCGCCCCGTCGTCAAGCTGCGACAGCAGGTTCAGGTGGCTGATGACCAGGCGCTCGATGGTGCCCGGGGGCAGCTCGCGCGCGACGAAGTAGGCGCGGACGCACTGGCGCAGCGTGGGCTCGCTCAGGCCGAGGTCGGCCAGCGCCTGGCGTCGATCCGCCGCGAATTGGCGCAGGGAGCCCTGTTTGTTCCAGGCGGTGTCGTGGAAGGCGCTCGGATCGTCGTTGTAGAGCGCCGCCGCCACCGCCCGGCCCACCTCGATGCGAAAGGACAACAGGTGCTTGCGCGAGAGCTGCGTGAGGACCCCGAGCAGCGCGTCATGGTCGGGCGCGGGGCTTGGACCATCGCCGGAGCCCACGGCCACCGACGGCGCGAGCAGCACCTCGAGCGCCGGGGCGGGCCCGACCAGCGCGCCGGCGCCTTCGGGGCCTACCGGGGCGATCCACCCCTCGGGTTCGGGCGCGGGGCCCTCGGGATCACCGGAGCCCGCGGGGCTGATCGCGACCGTCGTCGTCTGCGCTTCGGGCGCCGCGCCTGTTGCAGCCCCGGAGCAGGCGGGGCCCCCGGTGGCCAGCGTCGCCGCCGCTTCGGGCGTGTCGCCGGCCGCGTCAGGGGGGGCGTGAGGGCCGGCAGGGCTGGCAGGGGCGAGCGTCGCGGGGGTCATCGGGGCGCTCCGGGGTGGGAGGGCGAAATCGACCTTGACCATTTGTTCAAAGTCGAGGGGCCTCTGCACGCAGGGTGCGTCATGGTCAGCTGAAACCCGGTTGTTTTATATGCATGTATCACGGAGCGGGCACCGAACTGGCCCCCTGCGGACTTCGGGCCCCGGTGCGCGCGGGCCCCCGGCGAGCGCGGGGCCGCTTCGCGGCGCCTCGCACCGCCTTGCTCGTGGACCCGCCGGGCGCGGGCGGGCGCAGAGCGTTGCGGACCACGGGGTTTCGCCCTCGCCAGGGCGCCCCGGCCGACTTGCGCTCGCCATCATCGCCGCGATGGTATTGATAGCAGGGGGTCCCGATGCCGCAGCTGATCGTTCGCAGCCTCGAAGCTGACCTCGTGGCGGCTCTCAAGCGCCGCGCCGTGCGGAATGGACGGTCGGCCGAGGCCGAGCACCGCGCCATCCTGCGTGAGGTGTTGGCTGGCGAGCGCGAGGGCCTCAGCTTCAAGGCCCTTCTCGCGGCCATGCCGGACGTGGGCGAAGACGATGAGCTCACGCCCCCCCGAGACCTTCCGCGTCACGTGTCGGGGTGAGGTAGCTGCCCGACACCAAGCTGCTGTCCGAGCTGCGAAAGAGGGGGCCGCGTAAAGAGCGGCGTGCGAGCTTGGTTTGAGGTCGACGCCGACAAGGAGCTCTGCGCCAGCGTGCCGGTGCTCGACGAGCTTCGCCGGGGGATCGAGGGCCGCGGTCCCGCGCGGGGCTGCGCCCCGCCCCGCTGCGCGGGCCCTCCGGTCGCCGGGCGCGGGGCGGGCGCGCGGGTGGGGAGGGGTGCGCGCCGCCCGGCGCTACGCGGTCGCCCGAGCCCGCCGAAGGAAGAGCCGCGGGTGCCGCGCCGCCTCACACAACAGCGCGATGGCGGTCGCATCGGGCTCGCCGAGGCCCTGCTCCCAGCCGTGCAGGGTGGCGACGCTGACCCTCAGCGCCTGGGCGAGCTGCGCTTGGCTGAGCCCGAGGAAGGCGCGCAGCGCCGGCAGGTCGGCCTGAGCCTCGAGCTGCCCCGCGATCAGCCGACGCCGCGTGCGCGCGGGTATGGCGCGCTGCAGCAGATCGGCAGAGAGCGCGGGGATGTCGGTCATGCGGGTGGTCCTCGGTGGCTTGCGGCCAGAGCATCGCGGCAGCGCACCTTCGTGTACCGCCTCGCGCGCGCCAGGGCGACCAGAGGGCGGGCCGCAGGCCCGGTCTCGCAGAGACCAAGCGGCGCAGCCGCGCGCCCGGCGGGGGCCCGCCGGCGGCGCCCGCAGGGCGACGGCGGGGCGCCCAAACACCATGTTACATCGACTGTTTGAGGAGATCGTGTGGGTCGCGCCGCCTGCGGCTTAGGGCTCGCCCTCGGGGAAGAGCGCAGCGCGGATCTCCTCGGACCGGCGGCGCAGGTAGCGGCGGGATGCGTCGGTCCACCCGTCCCAATCCTCGGGCGAGAGCGCGTAGGGGTCGCTGCGCAGCAGGGGGCGCACCAGCGTATTGGCCCGGGCCAGCTCGTCGTCGGCGGGCAGCTCGACCATGCGCTGGCTCATCTCCCACAAGGCGAGGTCGTAGCGGCGCCGCAGGCTCGGCACCTCAAGCATCCATCGGGCCACGGCGCCGTTGGGGGCGTGCAGGTCACCCGACCAGTCGAGGGTCTGGTCGACCCCCCAGGGGATGAGGTGCAGCAGGCCCGCGGTCGGCTCGTGGTATACCCGATAGTTATTTGGGTAGTAGAAGTAGCCGTCCCAGTGGCCGACCACGACCTCGGCGGCCATGGCCTTGGCCCAGGCGTCAACGTCGATGAGGGCCTCGAGCGCCGCGGCGTGCTCTTCGGCCGGCGGCAGGGCGAGGATGTCGGCGAGGCGGGCTAACTCTTCGCGGTCGTCGACCCCATCGGCGCCGAGCTCGTCGAGGTCGAGCCACTCAAAACTGCCCCAGGTCAGGTCGGTGCCATATTCACCCTCCCACATATCACCCGTGGGGTCGGCGTACCAACGCTCGAGGAACTGGTCGTCGACCGACTCGACGTGCAGGTAGATGCCCTTGGTTACGCCGTTGACGCTGAGCTGGGCCCAGGCGGTGCGCGGCGCGGGCACGCCGGCCTCGCGCAGCAGGCGATAGACCAGCACCTCGTGCACATAGCTGGGGTCTTGGACCATATTGTTGAGGGTGAAGGTCTCCATCCCCCGCAGGCGCTGGCCGTCGACGTAGAGGTCGAGGTTCATGCGCAGCGCGGCTTTTTCCTCCAGCGGCCGGTAGCTGCCGATCTGGCCTTTGATGCGCACGCCGACCCGCCCGAGGCGCACGCCGTCGACGGTCAGCGCGCCGGGCACGTCGCGGGTGGGCTCGCTGGCCAGGCGGGCAACGGCGTCTTCGCTCAGCTCGACCTCGACCTGCAGCACACGATCTTGGGGGAAGAGCGCCACGCTGGGGTCACGCTCGAGGCCCGGGTCGGCGGGGTTGGCCGCGCCCGGGGTCACCTGGATGGTCTCGGACACAAAAGCCGCCCCGTCGGGGAAGCGGCCGAAGGAGAGGTCGGCCCCGAGCGCGGGCCAGGCGAGGGCATCGACCAGCGCGCCGCTGTCATCAATGAGCTGCAGCGCGCCGCCGCCCGCGCTGAGCGCCAAGGGCAGGTCGCCGCCGCCCTCTTCGTCGAGGCGCAGGCGAAGGTGCCCGCCCGGCGCGAGCACGAGGCCCGCGGGCAAGGCCGCGCCCTCGCCATCGTCGACGAGGCGCCAGCCGTCGAGGGGCAGCGCGGCGTCGCCGAGGTTCACCAGCTCGACCCAGTCCAAGAAGCGGCCGTCGGCCTCTTGCACCACGCTCTGGTTCTTGGCCATCAGCTCGTTGATCTTGACCGGCGGCGGCGGGGGGGACGCGCCGTCGGCGCCGTCGAGCCCACCGTCGGCCCCGTCGGTCGCCCCGTCGTCGGCCCCGCTGTCGGTCGTGCCGTCGGTCGTGCCGTCAGCGCCGCCTTCGCCGCCCTGCTCGGCCTTGTGAATGGAGGGGGCGCAGGCTGCGAGCAGGCCGCAGGCGGTCAGGGCGAGCGGGCGGAGCGAGGAGATCGGGCGCATGTGCCTCCGGGGGAGCGGGCTGAGCCTACCCCAGCCGCGGACCACGGCGCGCGTGTGCGCCTCCAGCGCGCCCTCGCGTCGAGCTTGGGCCCCGGCCTGCGGCGCGCGTGTGACAGCGCGGGCCCGGCCCGCGACGCGGCCCGCCTCGGGCGCTAGCCGCCCACCATGCCCCCCGCCGCCGCCCGCCCCGCCGCGCACCCCTCGACCAGCCTCGCGGCCATCGGCGCCATGCTGCTCAGCTGCGTCTTTTTCGCGCTGATGGCGCTGAGCGTCGGCGCGGCCCAGCAGCGTGACCCCAGCCTCGACACGGCGGTGGCCAGCCTGTATCGGGCGGCGACGAACCTCGTCTGCGTGCTCTGCATCGGCCGCTTCGATCTGCGCGCCCTGCGCGGCGACGGGCGGCGCGCCCTGTGGACGCGCGGGCTCTGGGGCTCGGCCTCGCTGCTCAGCTACTTCGCGGCGCTGAGCCACCTGCCGATCGGCGAGGGCGCCTTCCTCAACGCGACCAGCGCGGTCTGGGTGGCCGGCCTCGCCCCGCTGGTGCTCAAAGAGCGCACCCCGCCCGAGGTCTGGATCGCTGTGGTGGGCGCGATTGTCGGCGTCGGCTTGCTGGTCGAGCCGCGCGGCGGCGACGGGCTCGGCCGGGCGCTGGGCCTCGCCTCGGGGGCCTTCGCCGCCTTGGCCTACCTTAGCGTGCGCCAGGCGGCGGCGACCAACGGCCCGCTGACCGTCGTGTTTTACTTCACGGGCATCGCCACGGTGATCTGCGCGGCCTGGGCGGCGCTGAGCGGCGCGCCCTGGCCCACCGACCCCCACCTCATCGGCCTGCTCGTCGCCGCGGGCGTCTGCGCCACGCTGGGCCAGCTGCTGATGACCCGCGCCTACCAGCTCGGCCGCGCCGCCCCGGTGGCCGCCGCCGGCGCCTTCGGCCCCCTGCTCACCGCCGCGCTGGGCGCCGCTTCGCTCGGCCAGCTGCCCGACGCCCGTGGCCTCGTCGGCATGGGCGTGCTGCTGCTCACTTCGACACTGCTGCCCTTCCTCGGCGAGCTGCGGGCCCGGCGCGCGGGGGTCTGAGCCTGCCGCGGCCCGCCGGTCAGCGCCCCGAGAGCCGGCGCAGGGCCGCGTCGACCACGTCGGGCGGCACCGCGGCGAGGTAAAACAGCGCCATGGTCAAGGAGAAGGTGCCCACGGGCAAGGTCCAGTAGATGAGGCCGTGAAAGAGCAGGCCGGTGAGGATGGCCGCCCACCGCAGCCGGGGGATGAGCAAACCCACAGCGATGAAGGGCTCGATCAGCACGCTGCCCCAAGCCAAGGCGGCCATCAGCGGCCCAAACCAAGCCCCATCAGGCAGGTCTGACCCAATGTAGAGCCGCATCAAGTAGTGGGTGAAGCGGTCACCCCGCAGGTAGGCCGGGCTCAGCTTGGCCACGGTGCCAAAGGCATAGATGCACACGAGGTGCAAGGTCAGCAGGTGGCGGGCCCAAGTCGGGCCCCGCTCGGGTGGCGGCGCGACGCCCAGGCGGGCGGCCCGGCGCACCACGCGCCAGCGGTCGACCGAGAGGCTGCCGCCGGTGGGCAGCAGCGCGACGATCGTGGCCCCGAGCACCAAGGCCATCACGTGGTGATGCTGGTAGGGCTCGACCCCCTTGTGCACCCCGACCCAAAAGGCGAGCAACAGGCCGTTGAGCGCGGTCCACAGCCCGGTGATGCGGCTGGCGAAGCCGACCAAGAACAGCGTGGTGGACGCGTAAAAGCTCGTGCTCAGCGCCACCTTCCACGGCTCAAGGTCCATGAACAGCGACCACTCGGCGGCGAAGCGCGACCAGAGCAGCAGCACCACGCCCACGCGCAGCAGGGCGCTGCTGCGGGTCGAGGCCTCTTCGGCGAGCAGGCCGACCATCCCGGCCCAGAGGCGGTGAACCGGGCTCATGGCAGGGCCTCGGCGGCTGGCGCGGCGGCCCCGTCGAGGTCGGCGGCGGTGGGGCGCGGCTTGAGGCCCCGGGCGTCTTCTTCGCCTTCGGCGGCCTTGGGGCGGGCGCGCTTGGCGCAGAGGTCCTCTTCGCGGGCGGCCTCGACCGTCCAGCCGGTGCGGGCGGCGCAGCGCAGGTCCATGCGCAGATCAGCCCCGGGGCCCATTTTCGCGCAGAGGCGGCGGCCGAGCCGGGCGGCCTCGGCCGGGCTGGCCACCCGCTTCACGTCGCGGGGCGCGTCGACCCAGCGCAGCCCGAGCACTGCGAAGCGGTCGAGCTCGACGTCGCTTTCGTCGCCCCGGGTGTAGTAGTCGACCGCGCAGACGTCGAGGCCATAGCCGACGAACATGACCCACTGGGGCAGGTAGGGGTCACGCACCCCGCCGAGCTGGCGGGCGGCCGGCGCGCCGATGAGGAAGGCGGCGACCCCGAGGGCCACCGCGCCGCGCAGGGCGAGGCGGGCGGTCGAGGGCAGGGCAGGCGGGGCGGGCGGCAGCATGGCGGCCGAGCCTACTCCGACGCGGGGGCGGCGGGCCGGCGCCTCAGCGGGCCTCGTCGCTGACGCCGTTCAGGGCGTCCACCACGGCGAAGAGGTCACCCACCGCGTAGTGGTCGACGCCGAGGAAGTGCACCGCCAGGCCGCGCTCGGCCGCGCAGGCCTCGGCCCGGGCGCGCAGCACCTCGGCGGCGTTGACCTCGGCCGCCCGCGCTTCGTTGGGGATGGGCCCGAGCCAGTGGTTGACCAGCAGCAGCGGGCTGTCGGACCCGCCGCGGTTGGCCTCGCAGCTGAGCTCTTCGGCGGAGTTGAAGCTGTAGGGGGTGTCTTGGTAGAGGTCCCAGGCGTGGTGCTGGGCGGCGGGCGGCGGCCCGCTAAACTCCATGCCGAAGACGAGCTGCACGCCCTCTTCGGTGAGCGCGCCCAGCGTGGGCCAAGCGGCGCCGGCGGCGGGCAGGGTGGTCAGGGCCCGGTCGCTGAGCCCGGCGGCCTCGAGCGCCCAGGCGGTGCGCTCAGGCGGAATGCCGTCCTGGAAGATGATCACGATCAGGTCGTCGGGGTGGGCGTCGAGGAAGGCGGCGACTCCGAGCAGCGCCTCGACCAAGGGCCGGCTGCCCAGGCTGCAAGCGCTGTGGCAGAGCAGCAGCTCGCCCTCTTCTTCATAGGTGTCGAGCATCAGCCCGCGCACGCCATCTTCGAGCTGGCGCTCGATCCCGTGCTGCTGGTTGGGGCCCAGCCAGCCCTCATCGGCCGCCGACATGCTGTTGTGGGTGCCCGGCAGGGTGAGCTGGTCGAAGGGGCGGTCGCAGAGCGCCGCGTGGCCATTGCATTGCCGCGGGGCCTCGCCGCTGTCTTTGCCCTGCGCGGCGTCATCTTGGGGCGTGGCGCAGGCGGCGAGCAGCAGCCCGAGGGCGGCGGCGCGCCTCATCGGCTGGCCTCGGCGGCCAGGGCGCGGGCGCGGGCGAGGTCCTCGATCTCATTGGGGGTGCACTCTGCTGGGGCGGTCAGCGGGCTGCAGCGGGCGGGGGTGCCCCCGGGGATCTGCGCGAAGTAGGCCCGCTCGGGCACCGGCGCGGGGTAGTCGGTGCTCAGCAGGTGGGCGCCGGCGGCGAGGCTGCCGTCGAGAGAGGCCTGGGCCTCGGCCTCGTCGCTGCCCGCCCCGTCGATGTTGCTGGTGACCAACATGCCCGCCGCGGCGACCTCGGCGACCAGGGCCGCGTCAGCGACGGCGTTGTTGATCTTGAAGGTGGCGGCGAAGGGGTCAGCGGGCGTGTCGGCGTCGACGAACATCAGCCGCCCTTCCAAGGCCGGGGCGCCCGCGAGGTAGGCGGCGCGGTGCTTGTCGCTGTCGAGCATCGCGAAGAGGAAGCGCCCGCGCAGCGCGCCCAGCGTCGGCCAGCCCTCGGCGGCCAGCGCGGTGGGCAGGTCGGGGTGCGCGCCGCGCAGCTCGTCGGGGGTGAAGATGCGCGCGGCGGGGATCACGTCGAGGATGGCGCGCTCCAGCTCATCGTGGCGGTCGACGAAGGGCTCAAGCTCGGGGATGGCCCAGTCGAGGTCCTCATCTTTGGGCTCGAGCCAAATGGTCAGGGGCAGGTGCCAGGGGTTTTGGTCGGACCAGGCCAGGATTGTGCCCAGGCAGTCGGCCAGCGCGAGGCAGGTCGTGCCCTCATCCACGTCGCCGGGCAGGTGAAAGACCTGCCAGCCGAGCGACGCGTGCAGGTGCAGGTCGAGCTCGAACTGGCGCACGCCCTGCTCTTCGAGCTGCACGTCGAGGGGCGCGTGGTCGTAGTCATGGCTCGGGTCGACGATGCGGTCGCTGCGCCGGTGGTAGCTGTTGTGGGTGCCCAGCGCCTGGGCGTCGGTCAGGCGCAGGACCTCGTCGAGGCTGTAGGGGCTCGGGCCGCGGGCGGGTGGGCCAGCGCCGGTGTCGATGGCGCCGCTGTCGGTGTTCCCGTCGCCGGCGCCCTTGGGCGCGGGGCCGCAGGCGAGCAGCGCGGGCAGGGTCAGCGCGGCGAGGGCGAGCAGCGGCGCGGCGATCATGGGGGCTCCTGGTGGCGGGCCGGTGGCGGCGCAGCGTACACCAGGGATGGGGGCGGGGGGCGGCGCCCCCCGCAACGCCCCCCGCTGCGCTTCTGTTGGTTCTGCTGGACGGCGTTTTGGGGTTGTGGGGCCGGCGGCGCAGGTGGCCGATCGGCCGGTCTGGGGGCCGTCGGGCCGGCGGCGCGTCTGCGGGGCGCCTCGACGTGCTGCGCTTAGTTGGGCGCCATCTTGTTGATCGTGCGGGGGGCCGCGGGCCCTCAGGCCCACGGGCCTGCGCGGCCTCTGGCGACCCCTGCCACAGCGGGGCTGGCGCGCTTGGTGGCCCGGCCACCCGACGAGGCGGAGGCCCGTGGTCGGGGGCTGCGCGGGCTTCGGCCCCTCAGAGCGTGGTCGGGTCGATCCCCAGCGCCCGAAGCCGCGCGGCGAGGGCGTCGGCGCGCTGCTGTGCCTCTGCAGCCCGCTGCTCTGCCTGTGCCCGTTCTTGCTCTGCTTGGGCCCGTTCTTGCTCTGCCTGGGCCCGTTCTTGCTCTGCCTGGACCTTCTCTTGCTCGGCCCGCACCTTTTGTTGCTCGGCCCGCGCCCGTTCTTGCTCGACCTGCTGCAGCACGCGACCAGCCTCGGCCGCCTCGAGCTCAAGCTCGGCGAGCCGAGCCAGCGCCGCGGCCTTCTCGGCCGCCTCGCGCTCGGCGTGGCGGGCGCGGCCGGCCAGGATGCGCGCGCGGTCCTCTTCGCGCTCGAGCTGGCGCCGCAAGATCTCGTCTTCGGTGAAGCGGTGAAGGACCTGCATCGCGTACTCCAGGGCGGGGCTCTCGGCGGCGGCGGCGGTCAGCGTGGCGCGCGACCACGTCTCCCCTTCCGCCAAGAAGTGTAGCCATAGGTCGGGCCCCTGCACCGGCCCGGCGCGGCCTTTGGCGCGGCGCAGCCGGCTGAGCTCGACCACATGGAGCTGCATCAGATCGGTGAGCGGGCGCGGATCTTGCCCATCGCTCAGCCGGAAGCAGCGCCGAGACCGCGGCTGGCCATCGGCGCCCGCGCTGGGCGGTAGCACGTCCTGGTCGCAGAGCCAGACCGAGATGCAGGGCCGCATCTCGCTGTAGTCCGCGCCGGCCTGCAGCCGGCTGCGCACCAGCCCCGCCGCGCCGTATAGCGCCCGCGCGGCGAAGTCGCGCTCGGCGGTCGCCTGCATCTCGACCTGGTAGGCGCGGCCCTCGTCGTCGACGGCGAGCACGTCGATGATCACGACCTTGTTGTCGGGCTGCTCGGGCAGCAGCGCGTCGGGCATGCGG
>JAEUKK010000154.1 GCA_016792625.1 Deltaproteobacteria bacterium
CGGGTGGTGCTGTACAGCGCCTTGATCTTGGGCGTGACCGGCGTCTTTGGCTGGCTGATGATGGGCCGCCACGAGATCCAGGGCACGGTGAACCGCGCGCCGGGCTCGCTGTTCACCGTCGACGCCGACGGATGGGTGCGCAACACCTACCTCGTGCACGTGGTCAACAACCGCCCCGGCGCCCAGCAGGCCTTCACGGTGGCCGTCGAGGGCCTGCCCAACGCCGAGGTCATCGCGCCGAGCGCGCAGATCGCCGCGGCGGGCGCGGCGACCATGCCCCTGGTGGTGCGGGTGCCCCCGGGGGCGGAGATCGCGCGCACCACGCCGCTCTCGGTCATCGTCAAGGGGGAGGAGGAGCAGATCGAGCTCAACGCCACCTTCAAGAGTGACCGGCCGGGGACCTGAGGCCCCCCGCCGCGGCCCGCACCTGTTTCAGCGGCCGCTGAACCGCTGACACAGCGCCGGCCCTCTCAGCCGAAGAGCTTGCCCAGGGCGCCGCCGAGGCCGCCGCCCTCATCGTCGCCCGCAGGGGCCGAGCCGCCGCCCGCCTTGCCCACCAGGCCCGCCACCACCGGCGCGGCCTGCATCACCAGCTTCAGCGTGCCGGCGTCGAGGCGGCTCTCGAGGAACTGCAGCAAGAGCGGGCCGACCAGGGCCGCCTTGCCCGCGTCGAGCCCGACGCTGTTGAGCACACCGACGATGGCGACGGTGTTTTGGGCCTTCTCGCCGCCGACCGCGCCGGCCACCGCGCCGAGCAGGCCGCCGCCCCGGCCGCTGGTGGCCGCGCCGAGCAGGCCGCCGAGGCCGCCGCCCCCGCCGCCGCCGCCGAGCGCGCCGGCCAGGGCGCCGAGGCCGCCGCCTTCGCCCCCGCCGCCCAGGGCCTGGGCCGCCCTCTGCCAGCCGCCGAGCTCGGGCACCGCGGCGCCCACCGCGGCGGCGGCTTTGTCTTGACCGCCGTCCTTGAGCTGATCTTGGACGAGGCCGACCAGCCCGCCGGCGACGGCCGCGGCCTTGTCGGAAGGGATGCCCACCTGCTGGGCGAGGGCGCTGACGAAGTCCATGGGCTGCTCCGCGGGGTCGGGCCCCGGTCGGTGCGCGCGGACGGCTCGGCCCACGCGCGGGGTGCGCGCCGACTCTACCGCCCGCCGACCCGCAGACCTTGGGCCCCGCAGGGGGGCTGCGCGAAGGTGGCGCCGGACAAGGCACCTCCGCGCCGAGGGCCCGGCGGGCATGGCCACCGCGCGCCCCACCCCGCGGCGCGCGCCGCGCTCGGCCCTCCAGCGCGCGGCCGGGTCGACGCACCCCCTCCCCTCCGCCGCCGGGCGGGTCGGCGCTCCCCTCCCCTCCGCGCGCTGCTCCGGCTCCTCCCCTCTACAACGACGAGCGGCGCGACATCTCTGCCGCGCCGCCAGGGTCTAGACTCGGGCCCCGATCAGAAGCCGTCGGCCCCGTCGCAGTTCTGGTCGATGCCGTCGCTCGGCCAGTCGACCTCGCCGGGGTTGCGGGTCGGGTCGGCGTCGTCGCAGTCGCCGCCCAGCTCAGAGTAGCCGTCGCCGTCATCATCAGAGCGGCTGGTGCCCTCGTCGACATCACCGTCGCAGTCGTTGTCGACGAAGTCTTCGAGCTCGCTCAGCGAGGGCGCGACCAGCGCGTTGCCGTCGTCGCAGTCGTCGGCGATGAGCGCGCCGCAGCTGGCCTCGGCGCTGCCCACGCAGGGCCCGATCTCGCAGGCGCAGTCGCCGTCATCATCGTAGGCGGTGGTGGTGTCGTCGATGAGTCCGTTGCAGTCGTCGTCGACGCCGTTGATGAGCTCGCGCACGCCCGGGTGCACGTCGCCGTTCTCGGGCTCGCAGTCACCCGCCGAGCCGGTGAAGCCGTCGCGATCAATGTCGGTGTCGCCGTAGTCGGTGGTGCCATCGCAGTCGTCGTCGATGCCGTTGCCGTAGTCTTCGGCCACGTCGGGGCTCACGCCCGAGAGCGCGTCGTTGCAGTCGCCCTCGTCTTCGCTGAGGCCGTCGCCGTCGTCGTCGTAGCAGGCGGTGGTCTCGTCGATGAGCTCGTCGCAGTCTTGGTCGACGCCGTCGCAGACCTCGAGGACCGAGGGGTTGATCAGGCCGTCGTCATCGTTGCAGTCGGCGTTGCACCAGGAGTAGCCGTCGCCGTCGAGGTCATAGAGCGCGCCCGCCGCGGTGCTGCAGTCGTTGGCCTTGACGAAGACACTGACCGGCACGATGAAGTCGCCGAGCGACAGGGTGCCGACCGAGCTGGCCACCTCTTCGTTGGTGGCGGCGAAGGCCACGGTCAGCTCGACGGTCGCGCCCGAAGGCACGGCGATCGGCGTCACGTCGACCAAAGAGAAGCGGGGGTCATCGAAGGCCAGGCTGCCGACCTCGAGGTCACTCGCGCCCTCGTTGACCACGGTGACCACGCCCTCGCCCACCTCGTCGGGGCGCACGCGGCCCAGATCGATGTGGTCGGGGTAGACCCGCGCGGCGGGCAGCAGGGCCTCGCCGATGGCTTGGGCGAACTGGGCGCCGTTCTCGGCGTCGCTGTACACCGTGATGTTGGCCCAGTGGCGGCCCGGCACCGAGGGGCTGTAGGTCAGGGTGATGACCTCGCTGCCGTCTTTGGGCACCAGCGGCAGCTCTTCGCCCGCGGTGAAGAAGCCGCCCTCTTCGTTGTCGACGCGCACCTCGTTGACCTGGACCTCAGGGCCCTCGTTCACCAGCAGCAGCTCGACCTGGGTGACCGAGTTGACCGGGATCTGCCCCGCGTCGACGAAGCTCGGCTCGATGGTGAGCTTGCTCTTGATCGCGCCGACGGCGACGTCGGAGCCGCAGGCGGCCAGCGGGAGAAGGGCGACGAGGAGGGCGAGGCGGCGCATGTCGGCTCCAGGGGGGCGGGCGGTCCCTTCCAATTCGATTCGCGCCCGCCGGGCCCGCCCTGAGGGCGCGCCCTGCGGCACCCCCAGAGCCTACAGATGATTTTCAACGGTGGGAACACTTTTGCGCATCATCTTGATCTCTGCGCTCTTTACTTCGCGCTCACAGCGGCGGGCCGCGGCGCGCCCGGCCTCAGTCGGTCAGCGGCGGGCACTCGACCGGGGCGCCGACCACGCAGGCACCGCTGAGCGGGCGTCCGGCGAGCCGATCCTGGATCCAGGCCCACTGCACCGGCAGGCTGTTGGCCGCCCCCGCCGTGTGGCTGGCGCCCGCGCACTCGTGGTACTGCACGTCGTAGCCGGCGTCACAGAGGCGGGGAACGTCCTCGCGGGTGGGCGCGGCGACCACCAGATCGTCCGCTTCGGCGGTGACGATGAAGACCGGCGCGTCATGCCCACGGGGCACAATGGTCTCCAGCAGGCTGCTCTCGGCGAGGCGGCAGCCCCAGTCAGGCAGGGCCGACCAGTCGCCGCTCGAGGCCGCGGTGATCAAGGCCGGCGTAAAAAGCTGGTCGATGGCCGTGATCGCGTCGATGGTCGGGAAGTCATTGCAGCTCTCGCGCAGCTCGACCGGCAGGCTCGCCGCCGGGCCCGGCTGCAGCACCGAGAGCAGGTCGTCGGCCGCGTACCAGTCGTCCATGCCGATGAGCACCCCCGCCAAGCCCGCCGCGGTCGGGCTCAGGCCGGCGACCCCGTAGGACGCGAGGCCCTGCAGGTCGGTCGGCGGCACCACGGCCACCGTCGCCACGGTGGTGAACTCGGGCGCGTAGGCCGCTTGGTAGCGGTCGGTCCACAGCGCGGCGAAGCCGCCCTCGCTGGCGCCCCAGTGGATGAGCCGGGCCGGGTCGGCGCTGGTGCCGAGGGCCGCGGCGGGCCCGGCCAGCACCGCTTGCAGCGCGCGCAGGTTGTCGAGCGAGGCCAGGGCGGTCGGCTCGGCGACGATGTAGGGGTGGAGCTGGGTGGAAGCAGCGCCCCAGCCGTTCATCCCGAGGTAGTCGGGCGCGGCGACCGCGAAGCCGGCGCTGGCGAACAACATGGGGAAGGCGGCGCCTTCGAGGCCGACCGCGGTGGGCGCGCACTGATCGGCGAAGCCGACGGTGGGGTGCGTCCACAGCAGGGTGGGGACGGCCCCGGCCCCCTTGGGCACGACCACAAAACCGCTGGCTTCGATGAGCTGGCCGCGATCTTGGGTCTGGTAGCGCACGCGGTAGGTCTCGACGTCGTAGGTCGCGGTAAAGACGCCGGCGAGGCCCTGCGAGGCGAGCAAGGCGTTGATCGCGCCCGCGGTCAACGAGAGGCTGGGGTCGCGCTCAGACGCGAGCAGCGCGCCCATGCCGGTCGGGGGCAGCACCGCGTGGTCGGCGCCGCAGGCCGCGGCGGGCAGCGAGAAGGGGTCGCCATCGCCCCCATCCCCGCCGCTGTCGGTCGCGCCGCCGGTGTCGGCCCCGGTCTTGTCACCATCCGAGGCCCCTTCGCAGCCGACCAGCAGGGTCGACAGGGCAAGGGCCACGATGGAGGGCCAAGGGGCAGGGCTAAGGCAGCGCAGGTGGGCGGTCATGGGGGCTCCTCGGCGGCGCGGGGCGCCTAACCCATCCGGGCAGGCCGGGAGGACGCTGCGCGAGAGTGACCATCCTGTGCGGATCTTCCCCCAAAACAGGGCCAGGGGGCGCCGGGCGCCAGCGCCGCCGCTGCGCGGTCGCCGGCGGCCCCGGCCGCGGCCAAGGTCCGCGGCCGCGCCGGCTCCGTCGCTGCGCGACCGCCGCTGCGCGGCGCGCTCCGCGGCCGGGCGGGCGCGGTCCAGGGCCCAGCTCTGCCGCCCGCCCTCCCACCGCCTCCCACCGGCAGGCGGCCCTCCCCTCCACCCGCCGGGCTGGTCGATCCACTCTCTCCCACCGCGGGCCCCGCCGCCCCACCTGCTGCCCCTCGCGCCCCACCTTGACGGATCGGCGCGCGTCGGGCAGCGCGCGTGGATCCGCGGGGATGGGGACAGGGCAGCGGCCCAAAATGCCCCCTCTTGGCTGGTCTCGGCCACAACCGCGCCGAGATCAGGTGCTTGTCACGTCAAGAGTTATTCCCCCCCCGATCACCGGCGCGGGCGCGCGGCGGGGGCGCCGGGGCAGGCCAACCGCGCGCAGGTTCCACGGAGAAGATCACAGGGTTTTTGCGCCTATTTTCATCGCCTTGCAAACTGCTTCACAGGAGAGGTGGCAACGAAGTGGATCAGCGAGTACTTGGAGTGCAAGCATGGGGTCACGAAGTGGATCGGCCCCTCCACTTCCGCACCCCTGGCGCGGGCCCGCCGACCGCCCCGCCGCGCCCCTGTCCCCCCGCCTCCCCGCGGGATTGGTCTGTTCATGCTCCTCCCTGCGCTCAACGCGGAGCTCACGCTCGACCCGAAGGGTCGGCTCATGCTGCCGCGCCAGCTGCAGGTCGCGCTTGAGATGCAGGGGATCAACGGGCTGGTGGCCTTTGCCAACGGCGGGCCGAACAAGGGCCTCGCGCTCTACACCCACGCCGACTGGGACGCGCTGGTCAACCAGCACCGCGGCACGCCCCTGGATCCGCGCTCGCGCCTCTTCGCGTTGGCCATCCAGTCCACAGCCCAGACGGTGAGCGTCGACAACGCCGGCCGCATGCTCATCCCCCAGCCGCTGCGCCGCATGCTCAACCTCGAGCGCGAGCTGTACCTGTTCACCGCGGGCAGCTGGTTCGAGGTGTGGGACCGCCCCCGGTGGGAAGAGCAGGCCCTGCCCGAGGCCGCCGCCCTGTGGGATCAGCTCTACGGTTTTGACAGCCTCAAGCCGCCCGCCGGGCCGGTGTCGGCATGACCGCCGCGCTCTCGACGGCCGCGCCGGCCTTGCCGCCGGTCACGCCCGGTTTTGTGCACGCCCCGGTGATGCTTGAGGCGACCCTGCGCCTGCTCGATCCGCAGCCGGGCGGCCGCTTCCTCGACGGCACGCTGGGCGGCGGCGGCCACAGCGCCGCCCTGCTCGAGGCGGTGGGCCCGACCGGCCTCGTCGTCTCGCTCGACCGCGACCCGCACGCGCTCGCCGCCGCCGGCCAGCGCCTCGCCCCCTTTGGCGCGGCCAGCCTGCGCCTGCGCGGCCGCTTCTCGGACATGGTCGCCCTGGCCGGCGCCCACGGCCCCTTCGACGGCGTGCTGCTCGACATCGGCACCAGCTCGCCGCAGCTCGACCACGCCGCCCGGGGCTTCTCGTTTCAGCACGACGGCCCCCTCGACATGCGAATGGACCCCGACGGTGGCGAGAGCGCGGCCGAGCTCATCGACCGCCTCGACGAAGAGGCCCTCGCTGACATCATCTTCCGCTATGGCGAAGAGCCCCGCTCCCGCCGCATCGCCCGGGCCCTGGTCGCCGGCCGCCCCTGGTCGCGCACCGCCGCCCTGGCCGAGGCGGTGGCCAAGGCCTCGGGCTGGCAGGGCAGCCGCACCCACCCCGCGACAAAGACCTTTCAAGCCCTGCGAATCGCCGTGAATGACGAGCTCGGCGAGTTAGAGCGCGCGCTACCCGCAGCGATCTCGCTGCTGCGCCCGGGCGGCCGCCTCGCGCTGATCAGCTTCCACTCCCTCGAAGACCGCATCGTCAAGGGCTTCTTCCGCGATGGCGCCGCCATCGGAACGGCCCGCGACGCCTACGGTCAGCCCCTCTCCCCCCCCACCCTGCGCCTGCTCACCCGTCGCCCCCTCGACGGCGCTGAGGAGGACCCTTCCAACCCGCGCGCCCGCTCTGCACGCCTCCGCGTCGCCGAGCGGCTCCCCAGCGCCTGACCCCCCGGGGACCCCGCCATGCCCCGCCTCGCTGCCCCCCACAGCGCCGCTGACCTGACCGAGGCCGCCGCCGAGACCACCGGCGGCGGCCGCCCCCTTGACCTGCGCGGGCCCGAGGCCCGCAACCTTGAGCCGCGCCCTGTCGACGCCCTCCACAGCGGCGGTCTCGAGCTGTCCAACCTCTCGGGCTACTTCATCGTCGTCCTGCTGCTGGTCGTCTGCGGCCTCATCCACGCGAGCAACCGCGTCGACCGCCGCGAGACCAGCATGGACATCGAGGCCACCCGGGCCAAGCTCGGCGTGGCCATCGCCGAACAAGAGCGGCTGAAGCTCGAGCTGGCCACGCTGCAAGACCCCGAGAACCTGCGCATGGCCAGCCAGGCCGTCGGCATGGACGCCCGCCCCAAGGTCATTGATCTGGCGCCCGAGGCCACGCCGTGAGCCGCGGCCCCGACCGCAGCGCGGCCCCCGCCCGGCCCGGGGCCACCGCCGCGCGCGCTGGCGCCCCGCCCGCAGGCGCGCGGGTGGCGGGTGGAAACCTGCGGGCCAAGCGGGCCCCGGCCCGTCCGCGCAGCCTGACCGAGCAGGTGGTCGCTTGGCTGCCCGACGTCCGCAAGGGGGTCGGCCCCGACGGCGAGGTGCGCCAGACCGCGTCCCGCCGCACCCGCGTCATCGTGGGCGGCGTCTACCTCGGCTTTTTGGTGGCCTTGATGCAGGCGGCCACCATCATGCTGCTGCCCGACGAGAAGCTCGAGGCCAAGGCCCGGGTGCAGTTTGAAGACACGCACCAGGTCTATGGCCGCCGGGGCGACGTCTTTGACCGCAACGGCGCTCTTTTGGCCACGACGGTCGACCTCTTCGAGCTGCGGGTCAACCCCGCGCTGATCAACGAGCCGCTGCCCGCGACCACCAGCGAAAAAGAGCGGCGCAGCTTCGGCAGCGCCCCCTTCCCCGACCCGGCCCGCGAGCTGGCCCGGCGCTTGGTCGGCGTGATCCCCGGGGCCACCGAAGACAGCCTCTACGAGCGCCTCTCGCGCAGCAACCGCCAGGACGAGAAGCTGGCCACCGACCTCACCCCCGCCGACGTGAAGCGGGTGCGCGAGGTCGTGCGGGCCATGGGCAAGCTCGACCGGCGGCTGCGCGGCAATGCCGTGCGCGAGATCGAGCAGCCCAAGCGCTTCTACCCCGGCCGAGAAGACCTCGCGCCGCTGCTCGGCCTGGTCGGCCCTGATGGTCAGGGGGCCGCCGGCCTCGAGCAGACCCTCGACCCCTACCTGCGGGGTGAGGTCTTCAAGTACATCCGCTGGCGTGACCGAAAGAACCGCGCCATCAGCTCTGACCAGCGGGCCCCCAAGGCCGGCCACAGCGTGATGTTGACCATCGACCGGCGCATCCAGCACGTGGCCGAAGAGGCCCTAGAGCTGACCATGGTCGAGACCGGCGCGCTGGCCGCCTGGGCCGTCGTGATCGACGTCGGCACCGGCGAGATCTTGGCCTTGGCCAACCGCCCCACCGCCAACCTCAACGAGCGCGGCAGCATCGATTTTGCGCAGGTCAAGAACCGTGCGGTGCTCGACGCCATCGAGCCCGGCTCGGTCTTCAAGCCCTTCGTGGCCGCCGCCGCCATTCAAGAGGGCATGGCCACCGCCGACACGATGATCAACTGCGAGGGCGGCGCCTGGGTGGTCGGCCGCAAGGTCATCCACGATGACCACCCCCGCGGCGTGGTCACCCTCACCGACGTCATCAAGTACAGCAGCAACATCGGCACGGCGAAGCTGGCCCTCGATCTGGGGGCCGAGCGCACCCTCGACTACCTGCGCCGCTTCGGCTTCGCGCGCGAGAGCGGCCTCAAGATCCCCGGCGAGACCCGGGGCACCATGCGGTCCGCCAAAGAGATCAAGCCCATCGAGCTCGCGACCACCGCCTATGGCCACGGCGTGACCGCCAACGCCATCCAGCTGGCCAGCGCCTACGCCACGCTGGGCAACGGGGGCATGCGGGTCGAGCCGCGGCTGACCCTGGCCGTGCGCGACGCCGAGGGCCAGCTGGTCGAGCGCTTCGGCGCGGTCGAAGATGAGCAGGTCATCGACGCCAAGACGGCCGCCATCACCATCAAAATGATGGAGTCGGTGGTCGAAGAGGGCGGCACGGGCACCCGCGCCGCGGTGCCCGGCTACGCGGTCGCCGGCAAGACCGGCACGGCGTGGAAGCACGTCGACGGCGGCTACTCCGAGACCGACCGCATCGGGTCCTTCGTCGGCATCCTCCCCGCCGACCGCCCCCGTCTCGCGATCGCCGTGGTGGTCGATACTCCGACCATCGGCAGCAAGTACGGCGGCATCGTCGCCGCGCCGGCCTTCGCGACCATCGGGGCCGAGGCGATGCGCATCCTCGGCGTCGACCCCGACCCGACCCGCATGCCCACGCCGAAGTCTGGGGCCAAGTCCCGGCCGGCCGCCCCGCTGACCCGCGAGGTCGGCGAGCGCAGCCTGACCTGGACCGACGACGGCCGCCTGCGCACCCCCGACCTGGGCGGCCTGAGCCTGCGCGACGCGCTGGCCACCGTGCAGGCCAGCGGGCTGCAGATCAACGCCGCCGGCTCGGGCCGGGTGGCCACCCAGAGCCCCCCGCCAGGCACCCCCCTGCGCACCGGCGAGGCCATCTCCATCCGCTTGCGCTGAACGGCGTACTGCACGCTGTTTTCCACGAACACCGCCTCCCGCTCTCCCGCTCCTCTCCTCCACCGCCTCGGTCCACGGGGCCCCCACCCCCGCAGCACCGCCGACCTCCCCCGGCCGACGGCCCCCGCTCCACGAAGGACCCACGCAAGGACGCTGCTCTCGACGCCCTCCGCCCCGCGCTCGCCGGGGTGTGCGTCCCCCGCCCGCTGCAGCACCCCTCGCCCCCTCCGCGCCGCGCCGCTGCTCCTCCCCGCCAGGCTCCTCCCCGCCAAGCCGCGGGGCCCCGGGGCCCGCCCCCCGGGCGCCCCGCGCGCGCGCGCGGGCGGGCCCGCGGGGCCGGGCCGCCCCGCCCCCCGGCCCGCGC
>JAEUKK010000161.1 GCA_016792625.1 Deltaproteobacteria bacterium
GCGGGCAGGCTTCGCGCGGCGCATGGCAGCGCCGCGCGCCAGCCCGCAATGGCCCCCCTTTGGAAACCCCCCAGGACCCGGCGCGACCCGCTGCTCGCGTGGGCGATGAACGGGTCGCCGCGAAGGCCTCGGCCTTCGTTGGTGCGCCCGCGAGGGTGCGCGCGGGCGGGCGCCGCGAAGGGCCGGGCTTCGGCGGGCGCCGCGAAGGGCTCGGCTGCCGCGGTTGGGGTCAGGCTCATCGCTATGGGATCGTTCGAGCTGCGTCCCGCGAAGCCGGACTCAGGGTCCGTTTCCAATGTTGGTGACAGGGCCGCCCAGCGCGTCAATCGCCGCGAGCAGCGCGTCAATCTCCAATTGAGGCAGCGCCGGATTGTCGGTCAGGGTCAGGGCCCCGTCGACCCGCTGCAGGGTCTGCAGGGCGGCGAGGCTGAGCAAGGTGTCGTTCTGGTCGATGATCAGCGCGCCTTCGACGGTGTAGAGGGCGTCGAGGCCGGCGACGGTGGCGAGGCTCGGGTTGCCGGCCAAGGTCAGGTCGCCCTCGACCACCGCGAGCACGCCGAGGCCGCCCAGATCGCGCATCGCGGCGTTGTCGCGGAGCTCCAACGCGCCGGTGACCGCGCGCAGGGCGGCGAGGCCGGGCCGCTGCAAGCTGGCGTTGTCGACCACAGCGAGGCGCTGCCCCACGCTCACCAGGGCCGCCGCGCCGTAGAGGTCGACCAGCGCGTCGTTGCCGCTGACCTCGAAGACGCCGGGCACCGCGCTTAGGCGGGCCAGGCCGCCGACGCTGACCAGCGCGTCATTGTCGACGAGGCTGAAGTCACGCCCCACGCTGGCCAGGGTCTGCAGGCCGAGCAGGGTGGTCGCCGCCGTGCCCTCGATCCGCAGGTCGCGCCCGAGGCTGATGAGGCCGCCGAGCCCGCTGAGATCGGCCAGCGCGGGCAGGTCGACCAGCACGAGATCGGCGCCGCAGCTGCCCAGGGCCTCGAGGCCGCGCAGGCTGGTCATGCCCGCGCCGCCCTGCACGATGACGCTGCCGCCCACGCTCTGCAGGGCGCCGAGGCCGGCGAGATCGGGCAGGGCCGCGTTGTCGGCGACGATGAGGTCGGCGGCGATCGAGCGCAGGCCTGCGAGCCCGGGAACAGCCTCAAGACGGTCATTGTCGACGATCATCACCGTGGCCGAGGCCGCCTCGAGGCGGCGGGGCCCGGCGAAGCGCCGCAGCGCCGCGTTGCCGTCGAGGCGCAGGCCGCCGCCCAGGCTCTGGATGGCGCTGAGCCCCGCGGTGTCGATCAGCGCGTCATTGTCGATGATGTCGAGGCCCGCGCCGAGGTGGGCGAGGCCTGAGAGGCCGTCGAGCTGCTGCAGCGCGGGGTTGTGGGCCAGGGTCAGGCCGCCGCCGAGGGTGGCCAAGGCGGGCAGCTCGCCCAGATCGACGAGCGCGGCGTTGTCTTCGACCTGCAGGCCGCGGCCGACGCTGCCCAGGGCGGGCCAGCCGCCGAGCGTGCGCAGGGCGGGGTTGTCGGCGATGACCAGGTCGCCGGCCACGCTGAGCAGGGCGTCGAGGCCGTCGGCCTCGGGCAGGGCCGCGTTGCCCTCGATGCGCAGGTCGGCCCCGACCGAGATCAGGCGGCCGCCCCCGATGAGCGAGACCAGGGCGTCATTGTCGCGCAGGGTCAGCTCTTGGGCCACCGAGAGCAGGCGGTTGAGGCCATCGAGGCTGCGCAGGGCCGCGTTGCCCTCGACCCGCAGGGCGCCGCCCACGCTGGCCACGCCGCTGAGCCCGTTGAGCTCGGTCATGCCGTCATTGTCGAGCACGAGCAGGTCGCCGGGCACCGCGCCGAGCCGCTCGAGGCCGCGCAGGTGGGCCAGGGCGGGGTTGCCCTGCACCCAGAGGTCGCCGCCGATGCTGGCGAGCTGGTAATGGTCGCGGATATGCTCCAGCGCGTCATTTTCAATGATGAGGTAGCTGCCGCCAATGCTGCGCAGGGCCTCAAAGCCGTCGAGCCGGGGCAGCGCGGCGTTGCCCCGCACCGAGACCGAGCCGCCGACGATCTCGAGGTCGTGCAGGCCGCCGATGGTCTCCAGCGCGTCGTTGTCACGCAGGCGCAGGTCACCGCCCACCCGTTGCACGCAGGCCAGGTCGGGCAGGGCCGCCCAGTCGGTGCCCTCGATCACCAGATCTCCGCTGATGTCGTGGCGGCACCAGCCCTCGCACCAGTCTTCCAGATCAGCGGCGCTGACGTCGCCCTCGTGGGTGCCCTCGAGGGGGCCGCCCGGCTCGCCGCAGCCAGGCGCGTCGCTGGGGGTCGGCCCATCATCGGCGCCGTCCGCGCCATCGGCCCCGTCGGCGCCATCCGCGCCGCCGTCCCCACCTTCGTCGGGCCAGCCGCCCTCCTCCGTCGGCCAGCCGCCGCCCTTGAGCCCGCCGGACTGGCCGTCGACCCCGCTGTCGATGCCCGGGTCGGCCATCCAGCAGGCGGGCAGGGCGGCGAGGGCGAGCAGAGCGGCGGGGAGCGGGCGCGCGGGAGCGCCGCGTGCGGGGCGGGCGGGCATGCAGACCTCGGGGCGTGGGCCGCGGCAGCTGCCGCAGGGCCAAGCCCGCGGGGGCCCGGCGCGCCGAGTCTACTCCGGGCGCGCCCGCGGTCGGGGGCCAGATCGCGGCGCGCGCTCCGGGTGGGGCCGCGGCGGCCAGCCCTCCCCTTCAGCGCCGGCGGCGCCGCAGCCCGAGCGCGAGCAGGGCGCCGAGGCCCCAGGCCGCCGCGGGGGCCGGCACATGGGCGCAGCCCGCGCCCTTGCCGCCCTCCTCCTCCGCCTCGTCGGCGGCGCCCTCCCCTCCCCCATCGTCGTCGACCACCTCGACCCCGTCGAGGTTCAGCGTGATCTCCTGCACATAGGGCTGCAGGTCACACGAATACGACGCGAGCAGCCGATCCCCCTGGCGGCTCAGCCAGGGCTGGCTGCAGGCCCGCGGCTCAGACACAAAGAGCGGCGCGCTCTCGATCACGTTGTCCTGGTCGTCAATCACGCGCAGCCAGACGTCGCCGGGGCCGTGGCCCTGGTCTTCGGCCTCGAGGTGGATGAGCAGCAGGCGGTCGGCGCTCAGGCGGTGCATGCCCTGGGGCCAGAAGGCCACGCCCCCGCCCAGCTCGACGCGGCGCTTGGGGCCCGCGGCGGCGAGGTCGGCGTCCAGCGCTTGCAGGTTGACCGCGGTGTCGCCGGGCCCCTCGACGAAGGCCATGAGGTAGCCCTCGCCCTCGGCGATGAGGGAGCTGCCCATAAAAGTCTGCGCCGGCACGGCCACCGGGCCCTCGGCGGCGAGCCCGCCGTCGATCCAGAAGGCCTCGGCGCTGGTGCCGCCGGCCATGCGGGTCAGGCCCAGCGGGCTGCGGCCCTCGCGGCAGACCGTGACCAGATCGTTGTGGGCGCGGTCACCTTCGCCCTCTTCAACGACGGCGGTGTCGACCACGCCCAGCGCCGCGTCGAGGCGCCAGATCACCGCCGAATCGTTGGGCGAAGGCCGGCTATAGCTGGCGGCGTGCAGAAAACCGCCGCCCGGGCAGGGCACGATCACGTGGTCTTGCAGGTCGGTGCGGCCGGTCAGCTCGACGAGCGCACGCTCGTTGAACGCCAGGTCTGCGCTCATCACCACGCCGTGGTAGCCGCCGCCCGCCGCCTGAAAGAACCACCAGCCGCCGTCTTCGTGCGGGTGCGTCCGCACCCAGTTGCCGCCCCGACCGACGGGCACCGGCGCGCCCACCTCAAGCAGCAGGGGCGCGGCCGCCCGGGCAGAGCCCCCCACAGCCAGCCCGCCCACCGCCAAGATGGCGCCAAGCACGATGTGTTCACCCAATCGAACCAGCGCCACGTGCACCTCTGCCCGCGGATAACCCAGCGCCGCGGGCCGTCCCGCGCCCCCCTTGTGCGGCGGCGGCAGCATGGTGTAGAACGCGGGTCGCCCGCCGCGGAGCCCACCAATCCCCGCGCCGGCCCCGCTGGAGGCCCGAATTGCCCACCTGGTCGCTGCTGCTCGCGCTCGCGCTGCCCTCCTCTGCACGCGGCGCCGGGCTGGAACGCGGCGGCGTCGAGCTCTGGGGCGGCGGCGGCGCGCACGCGACCACCGGTTTTGTGGGGGGCCAGCTGGTCAACCAGAGCCAGCTCGAGGCCGACGGCCGGCTGACCGCGGGCTGGTTCAGCGCCCGCCTCGACCTCGACCTGCACCTCAACCCGGCCGCGCCCGGCGTGATCACCACGCCCTATGCGCCCGAGTGGGCGATGGTGCAGGTGGGCCAAGAGCGCTTTCGCCTGCGGGGCGGCGTGCTCAACCCGATGATCAGCCTCGAAGACTGGGACGAGTGGGACAACTACTTGCCCACCTACAGCCTGCTCTTCTCGGGCGCGAGCCTCGGGCGGGTGCGCGGGGCCGAGGCCGAGGTCGCCTTTGAGGATGGCACGGCCATCTTCGCCTTCGCCGGCCAAGACCTTGACTTCGGTGTAAAACCTCCGCCCCTGGTGGTCGGCGTCGGCGTGAGCAGCGAACAAGACGCCTTCGGCACCTGGTCGGGCGTGGCGGCCTACCCGAGCGAGGGCTGGTACGCGGCCTATGGCAGCGTCGAGGTCTACCCGCTCGAGCCCCTGTCGGTGGCGCTCGACACCACCACCGGGCTCAGCGCCGGCGCGCCCTTCTTCGTCGGCCAGCTCGTCATCAACGCGCTGCCCGAGGCCGCGGTGCAGCCGGTCGCCCGCTACGAGGCCCTGTGGGATCCCGAGGGCGCCGTGCTCGCCCCCGCGCCGGGCCTGGGGCGCTACACCGCCAGCCTGGGCGCCCGCTACGCGCCGGCCGACCCGGTGCTGATCAGCCTCGAGGGCAAGCTCGACGGCATGGGGCTCGATCCCATCCCTGGCGTCTTTTTGGGCCTGTCGCTCTTCCAGACAGACCCCGAGGCCGGCGACGCCGACCCCTGAGCCGGGGCCCGGCCCGTCCGCGCCCGCTCGCCCCTGCGCGCGCGACCCCAAGGCGCCGGCCCTCGACCCGCCCGCTGCGGCCCGCCCGCCCGCTCCCCGCCCGGGGGCGCGCGGCCGGCCCTGTCCGCTGTCCACCCGCCCACCCCGCTCCGCAGCCCACCGCTGGGAGGTCACCGATGCACCACACCGCCCCGCCGCGCGCCCGCTGGCGCCCCACCGCGCTGCGCGCAGCCGCGACCGCCCTCGCCGCGGCGCTGCTCGGATTGCAGCCCACCCCTGCCGCGGCGGGCCAGCTCGAAGATGTGCAGCAGCGCGGCACCTTGCGCTGGTGCGCCGACCAAGAGGGCGGCGGCCCCTTCGTCTACCCCCGCGACGATGACCCCGCGCAGGTGATGGGCTTCGAGGTCGATCTGGCCGAGCAGCTGGCCACCTACCTCAAGGTCAAGCCCGAGTTCGTGCAGGGCCAGTGGGACAAGCTGCCCGACATGCTCCGCACCGACAAGTGCGATGTGGTGCTCAACGGCTACGAGTACGACGACGAGCGCCTCGACGTGATGGAGGCGACCGTCCCCTATTATGTCTACGGCCTGCAGCTCATGGTCCGCAAGGGTGACCCGGTGTGGAAGGGCTGGGATCAGCTCAAGTCGCCCCCCGATGGCCAGAAGGCCAAGGTCGGCGTGCTCACCGGCTCGGCCGCCGAAGACACCATGCGCGAGGTCTGCGGCGAGGGCGACCTCAACTGCGAGGTCATCGCCTACGACGGCAGCACCGACGCGATGCGCGAGGTCGAGACGGGCAAGCTCGACGCGACCCTGCAAGACACCCCCATCGCCAGCTTCTACGCCCCACGTTTCCCTGCGCTGGCCTCGGTGGGTGAGCCGGTGAGCCCCGGCTACTACGTCATCTTCGTCAAGAAGGGCGAGACGGCCCTGCGCGACCAGCTCAACGCCGCGCTCATCCTGCTCAACCGCAACGGCGAGCAGCAGGCCATCTACAGCAAGTACGGCATCTGGGATGACCAGCAGGCCGAGCTGCGCGCGGTGGCCGAGATGGGCAAGTTCTATGGCCAACACCAAGCGACCCGGGTCGAGGTCGAAGAGAAGGCCCTGCCCACCCAAGAGGTGGTGACCACCGAGGTGCGCAAGCGCGGCTGGGAGGTCGTGACCGCCTACAGCGGCATCCTGCTCGAATCGGCGGGCCTGACGGTCATCCTCGCCGCGATCAGCTTCCCGCTGGCCGTGCTGGTCGGGCTCGGCGTGGCGATTGGCCGGCTCTATGGCCCGGCCTGGCTGCGCCTGCCCCTGACCGGCTACGTCGAGTTCTTGCGCGGCACGCCGCTGATGCTGCAGCTCTACTTCATCTTCTTCTTGTTGCCCGAGGTGGGGGTGACCATCCCCGCCTTCTGGACGGGCATCCTCGGCCTGGCGATCAATTACTCGGCCTATGAGTCCGAGATCTACCGGGCGGGCCTGCAAGCCATCCCCGGCGGCCAGATGGAGGCCGCGCTCTCTCTCGGCATGACCCGCGGCCAGGCCCTGCAGAAGGTCATCGTGCCCCAGGCGGTGCGCATCGTCATCCCGCCGGTGGTCAATGACTTCATCGCGCTGTTCAAAGACACCTCGGTGGTCTCTGTGGTCACCCTGGTCGAGCTGACCAAGCGCTTCTCGGTGCTCTCGATGTCGACGCAGGCGACCATCGAGCTCATGATCATGACCGCCTTGCTGTATCTGTTGATGTCGTACCCCATGTCTCTCCTCTCGCGCCGCATCGAGGCCCGCCTCGGGGGGGTGTCCGCATGATCCAGGTTGAGTCTCTCGTCAAGCACCACGGCGCGCTGCAGGTGATCAAGGGCATCAGCTTCACCGTCGAGAAGGGCAACGTCGACGCCATCATCGGC
Source organism: Deltaproteobacteria bacterium (assembly GCA_016792625.1). Lineage (GTDB taxonomy): Bacteria > Myxococcota_A > UBA796 > UBA796 > UBA2385 > JAEUKK01. The sequence continues at coordinate 6,860 of JAEUKK010000161.1, forward strand.
CCGAGCGGCGGCGGCAAGTCGACCTTCTTGCGCTGCCTCAACGGCCTTGAGCCCTTCCAGGGTGGGCGTGTGACGATCGGCGAGCACACCCTGACCCCGCAGACCCACCCCCAGCGTGACGCCGCGCTGCTCCAGCGGGTGCGTCAACGGGTCGGGTTCGTGTTCCAGCAGTTCAACCTCTTCCCGCACCTCACCGTGCTGCAGAACCTGACGCTGGCCCCGACCACCGTGCGCGGCGAAGCCGAGGAGAGCGCCCGGGCGCGGGCCGAGGCCCTGCTCGAGCGGGTGGGCCTGCGGGCCAAAAAAGACGCCTACCCGCGGGATCTGTCAGGCGGCCAGCAGCAGCGGGTGAGCATCGCCCGCACCCTCGTGATGGAGCCCGAGGTGGTGCTCTTCGACGAGCCGACCTCGGCGCTCGACCCGGTGATGGCCGGCGAGGTGCTCAAGGTGATGGAGGACCTCGCGCGCGGCGGCCAGACCATGATCGTCGTGACCCACTCGATGTCCTTCGCCCGCGAGGTGGCCGACCGGGTGCACGTCTTCGCCGACGGCTACGACGTCGAGAGCGGCCCACCCGCCGAGGTCTTCGGCAAGCCCCAGCACGCGACCACCCAGGCATTCTTGCGCTTGGCCGGGCGCGACTAAGCGCCGACCACCCAGGCCTTCTTGCGCTTGGCCGGGCGCGACTAAGCGCCGTCCGAAGCGCCGTCCGGGCGCCTCGTGGGCGCGGGGCGCCCACGACCGGGTGCCTGCGCGGGTCGCGCGGGGCGCTCCGCCGCCCGGCAGGCCGGGCGTCCGGCTGCGCCGCCGCTCCGGCCCCCTGGCGCGCGCGAGGCGGCGCCCAACCCCGCCGCGGGGGCATGGCGTTAGAGACCGCCGGCGAGGTGTGGGATGGCGGTCGGCGGCGGTCTGCTCCGGGAGCTCAAGCCCGGCGGCGCGGGGCTCGCCCTGCTGCTGCTCAGCGGCGCAGCGGTGGGCGTGGGGGCGGTGCTCGGCGCGGCCATGGCGATGGATCCGAAGTTCAAGGGCGGGCCCGCCGCCGGGCTGAGCTCGGGGCTGGGCTTCCTCGGCTTGGGGCCGGCGACCGCCCTGCTCACCGTGGCCAGCCTCATCGAGCGCCGGGCCCTGCCCCGGGCGGCGGCCCGCCTGCTCGCGGCCGCAGCGGCCGCTGCGGGCGGCCTCATCATGTCGGTGGGCATGGCGGCCCAGACCCGCGACGGGCCGGGGGCGGTCGCCGCGGGCCTCTGCTGCTTTGGTGTGCCCGCGCTCGGCTTGGCGATCTGGGGCCTGACCGCCGCGGGCCAGGGCCTCGCGGCCCTGCGCGCCGGCACCTCAGACAGCCAGCTCGAGGCGGTCCGCGCCCTGCTGCAGCGCGAAGGCAACGCCAGCTACGCCGACCTCGAGGCCCGCGCCCACCTGCCCGAGGGCGGGGCCCCTGCCGCGCTTGAGGCCCTGCAGCGCGCGCGCCGCCTCGAGCTCGAGCTCGACCCGCACGCCCAGGTGGCCTGGCTGCGGCCCTGGGCGGCCGAGGCCCGCCAGCGCCTGCCCGGCGTGGTGCACGTGGCCGGCCGCATCGGCCTCGACGAGCTGGGCCGCGAGCTGCGGGCGCCGGCGCCGCTGCTGCGGCGGCTGATTCAAGACTGCGCAGCGGCGGGCCAGCTCGCCGGCGCGGTGGACTGGAAGCGCGGCGTGCTGTTCTCCACCGCCGCGGGGGCGCTCAACCAGCGGCCCGACTGCCCGAGCTGCGGGGGGCGGCTGACCTTGGCGGGGCAGGGGTTGTTGCGCTGCCCGCATTGTGAGGCGCAGATCTTTTTGGGGTAGGGCTGCAGCCGACGTCTGGCGGCGCGGCATGGCGCAGGTCTGGCTTGGCCGCGGCTCTGGCGCGTCTGTCGCTGCGCGGGTTGACCGCTATGGTCAGGAAGATTCCGGTGGTCTCCAGCCCCGAGGCCCCCGGGCAGGGGGCCAGCGAGGCCCCTTGCATCCCCCGCCACAGGGGTCCAAGGCCCAAAGGCCTGGCGGGCAGGCTTCGGGCGGCGCATGGCAGCGCCGCGCGCCAGCCCACAAAGGCCCCCGTTGCCGGTCCTCCAAGACCGGGCCCCCGGCTCCGCGCGTGTTGGGGTGGCTCAGGGCGAGGAGGGGCGCGCCGCGAAGGCCTCGGCAGCCGCCGGTGGGGCGAGGCTGGTCGCGCGGGCTTCGTCCGAGCGGGTTCAGCCTCGGTCGGCGTCAGAGGGTGGTCGGGTCGATGCCCAGCGCACGGAGCCGGGCGGCGAGGGCCTCGGCGCGCTGCTGCACCTCGGCTGTCTCGCGCTCGACGATGGCGGCGCGCTGCTCAGCCTCGGCGGCCCGCTGCTCTGCCAGCGCCCGTTCTTGTTCTGCCAGCGCCCGTTCTTGCTCTGCCAGCGCCCGTTCTTGCTCGGCCCGCACCTTCTCTTGCTCGGCCCGCGCCCGTTTTTGCTCGACCTGCTGCAGCACGCGCCCAGCCTCGGCCGCCTCGAGCTCAAGCTCGGCGAGCCGAGCCAGCGCCGCGGCCTTCTCGGCCGCCTCGCGCTCGGCGTGGCGGGCGCGGCCGGCGAGGATGCGCGCGCGGTCTTCTTCGCGCTCGAGCTGGCGCCGCAAGATCTCGTCTTCGGTGAAGCGGTGAAGGACCTGCATCGCGTACTCCAGGGCGGGGCTCTCGGCGGCGGCGGCGGTCAGCGTGGCGCGCGACCACGTC
>JAEUKK010000016.1 GCA_016792625.1 Deltaproteobacteria bacterium
GCTCATCGACGCGAAGGGCCACAGTCCTAGACAACCCCCAAACCAAACAAAATCAACGCCTCAAAAACCAACCACAAACCAAAACCGCGACCGAACCGCCAACCCCAGCGGGGCAAAAAGGGGCCTAAACGGCCCCTCCCACGAGCAAGAAGGGGAGAGCAAGGGGCCTTGTCGGCCCCTCGCGCCCGGCCGACCGGAGCGCCCGGCCGCGCAGCGGCCAGGCCCGCGCGGGCGGGGAGCCCGGCGCCCCGCGCCGGCGCCCCGACCGGCCCCCGCGGGCCTGCGCGCAGGGGGGCCGCAGGCGCCCGACCGGGGCGGCGGAGACGTGGCCTACATCTCGTCCAGCGCGGTGATCCCGAGCAGGCCGAGCCCCTCGGCCAACACCTTGCGGGTGGCCCGCACCAGCCCGACCCGGGCGGCCAGCGCCCCGGCCTCGGCCCCGATCACGCGCCCATCGGCGCTGTTGTAGAAGCTCGAAAAGGCCTTGGCCACGTCATAGAGCGCGCCGGTCAGGTGACTGGGGTCGAGCTGCAGGGCGCCGCGCTGCACCGCGCCGGGGAAGCTCATCAGCGCGGTCATCAGGCCGCGGCCAGGCGCATTGTCGAGCGCCGCCCAGTCGGGGGCCGCGGTAGGCGCCCCGGCCTTGGCCAAGAGGCTGGTGGCCCGGGCGTGGGCGTATTGGCAATAGGGCCCGGTCTCGCCCTCAATGGCGATGCTGTTGTGTTTGTCGAAGATGAAGGTGCGCTCGGGGTTGAACTTGAGCAAGAAGAACTTGAGCCCGGCGAGGCCGATCGCCTCGGCCCGGCGGCTCGCCTCAGCGCCCTCGAGGCCGGCCCAGCGCTCGGCGCTGGTCTCAGCCACGAGCGCGTGCAGGTCGCTCATCAGGTCATCGGCGTCGACCACCGTGCCCTCGCGCGACTTCATGCGGCCGTCGGGCAGCTCGACCATGCCGTAGCTGCGGTGGGTCAGGCGGCCGCGCAGGGCCGGCCGCAGCTCGCCGAGCACGCCAAAGAGCACCTTGAAGTAGTGGTCTTGCTCGTTGCCCACCACATAGATCGCGCGGTCGAACTGGTCTTTGTCGTGGCGCATGGCCGCGGTGCCCAGGTCTTGCGTGATGTAGAGGCTGGTGCCATCGCCCCGCAGCACGACCTTCTTGCCTTCGAGGCCGATCTTGGTCTGGTCAAAGGCGACCGCCCCATCGGGCAGCTTGTAGAAGACACCGTCGTTGAGGCCATCTTCGACGATCTTCTTGCCCAGCTGGTAGATCTCGGACTCGCGCTCGATGCGGTCAAAACCCACGCCCATGCGGGCATAGGTCTGGGCAAAACCCTGCTCACACCAGCCGTTCATCAAGCGCCACAGGGCGACGACCTCGGGATCGCCGGCCTCCCAGGCGCGCAGCAGGGCCCGGGTCTGCTGGCCCAGCGGAGAGTCGCCGTTGAACCACGCGTCCTTCTCGGGGCCGTCACCATTGGGGAAGGCTGCCTTGTACTCGGCCGAGAACTGCCGGTCGAACTCGACGTAGAACTTGCCGACGAGGTGGTCACCTTTGAGGCCGGCGGTCTCGGGCGTCTGGCCCCCGCCTGCACGCTGGTAGGCCAACATCGACTTGCAAATGTGGATGCCGCGGTCGTTCACGAGGTTGAGGCGGGTGACCGAAGCCCCGGCCCGGGCCAGCAGGTTGGCGATGGTCTGGCCGAGCAGGTTGTTGCGGCAGTGGCCCAGGTGCTGCGGCTTGTTTGTATTGGGCGAGCTGTACTCGATGACCACTTTTTGGCCCGCCAACAGATCGCTGTGGCCCAGCGCCGCGGGGTCGGCCTCGGCGAAGGCGACGACCCGGGCGGCCACCGCCGGCCACGAGAAGCTCAGGTTGAGGAAGCCGTTGGCCGCCTCAGCCTTGGCCACGAGCGGGTGCGCCGCGGCGATCTCGCCGATGGCCAGGGCGATCTGCTGCGGGGCCTTGCGCAGCGCCTTCGCGAAGCGGTGGCAGGGCATGGCGAGGTCGGGCCCCTCGACGGTCGGCGCGCCGAGGGCGGGCGGCTCGCTCACCCCCTGCTCGACGAGGAAGGCGACGATGGGGGCGCTGATCTCAGCGATGAGCGCGGCGCGGAAGTCCCGAGCCTCGGCGGGTGCGGTCATGTGCGGTCTCCAGGGCGGGCCGGCGCCTATCGCGCGCCCTCCGCCCCGGCCCCCTCTGGCCCCGCCCGCTGGCCTCAGTGCGCGGCGGCGGCGCCCCACAGCTCGGCGAGGCGCCGGTCACGCCCGCAGCCGGTGCGGTAGCGTGTGTAGTGGTCAGGCTCTTTTTTGTAGAAGTCCTGGTGGTAGTCTTCGGCGAGCCAAAAGGTCTGCTTGTCGGTGATCTCGGTGACGATCGGCGCGCTGAGCTCGGTGGCGACCTTGGCCTTGCTGGCCTCAGCGGCGGCCCGCTCCTCGGCGGTGCCCGGGAAGACCCCCGAGCGGTACTGGGTGCCCTTGTCGCAGAATTGGCCGTTGGCCTGGGTCGGGTCGATGTTGTGCCAAAAGACCTCGAGCAAGGCCGCATACTCGACCTTGGTGGGGTCGTAGACCACGCGGATGGCCTCGGTGTGGCCGGTCACCCCCGCCGAGACCGCCTCGTAGGCCGGGCCGGGCACCTTGCCGCCGGTGTAGCCGCTCTCGACCGAGATCACACCGGGGATCTTCTCAAAAGGCCCCTCCATGCACCAGAAGCAGCCGCCGGCGAAGACGGCCTCGGCTTGGCCCTTCTTGGGGGCGGGCGCGGCCTTGGTCACGCCCTCGAGCGCGCTGCCGCCGCCGCGGCCGGCGACGCTGTCGCCGCAGGCCAGCAGCAGCCCGAGGCTGAGGAGGGGGGCGAGGGCGCGGGGCAGGCTGCGGGTCATGGGCGCTCCGGGTGGGCGCGGCGGTGGGCCGCGCGGCTATGATGGGCGGGCGTGGGGATGGGCAGCAGGGCAGCGCCTGGCGGGGGAGCCCCCGGGGGGTATGCTCTCGGACCAGCCTGCTCCCCGTCCGTCTGCGGAGCCGCATGTTCGTTACAGACCCACGCTGCGCTCTTTGGGCCCTCGGCTCCGCGCTGACGCACGCGGGCGGGCGGCGCCGCGGCGGGGCGCTGCTCGCCGGTCTGCTCCTCTCCTGTTCGGGCGGCCCTGCCAAACGCGGCGACAGCGCGGGCGCGGAAGATGGCGCCCACGACGACGCGCACGGCGATGGCGGGCACGAGGGCGCGGCCGACGGCGGTCATGACGGCGCGGCCGACGGCGGCCATGACAGCGGCGAGAGCGGCCACCCCTACGGCACCCTCGCCGTGACCGTGCGCCTCGACGGCGCGCCCGCCGCCGACGTGCTGCTCACCCAGCCGGGGGCCGAGCGCACCTGGCGCACCGACGCCGAGGGCAGGGCCCTGGTCGAGCTCGATCTGACCGTCTTTGGCGCGGTGGCGCTCATGGCCAGCCACCCCGCGGCCCGCATCGGCGGCGACGAGCTCTACGAGAGCATGATCGAGGCGGGCACCTACGAGATTGACCTCGTGCGCGTCGTCGGCGGCGACAACCTGCTCTACGAATTCCAAGACCCGGGCACACCCGAGCGCTACGACTCGACCGCCCAGTGCGCCCACTGCCACGCCAAGCTCACCGCCGACTGGTACGCCTCGCCCCACAACAGCTCGGCCCAAAACCCCCTGGTGCACGACCTCTACGCAGGCACGGCGGCCGCCCTCGACGAAGAGGGCCGCTGTGTTTCGGCCGGCGGGCGCTGGTGGGTGGGCATCGGGCCGGGCACCGGGGCCCCGGCGGCGCGCTGCTACATCGGTGATGGGCTTCTGCCGGCCTATAACGCCGACTGCGGCGTGGATTCACCTTGCGATGGGGTGGCGACGCGCACCGGCGGCTGCGCCGACTGCCACGCGCCGGGCATCGACGGGCGCCTCGGCGGCCGCGACCTGCTCGAGGCCACCGGCCACGCCTACACGCACGGCGTGCACTGCGACGTCTGCCACAAGGTCGAGGCGGTGAACCTCGACGCCGAGCAGCCCGGGGTGGGCGGCCAGCTGGTCCTCCAGCGGCCGGTCGAGCCCTCGACCAGCCCGGCGCTCGGCGAATGGATGCCCCTGACCTTCGGCCCCTACGCCGATGTCCGCAACCCGCGCATGGGCGCGGTCGCCCGCGACCTGTTCACCGGGGCGGAGCTCTGCGCCGCCTGCCACGAGCACTGGCCCGCCGAGCACGCGGTGGGCGTGCGCGTCGACGCCGACCGCTGGCCCGAGGGCCGCCTGCCCGTGCTCACCACCTACAGCGAGCTGCTCGAGGGCCCGCTGGGGCCCGACAGCGTCGCCGGTCGGCCGGGCGTCGTCTGCCAGGACTGCCACATGCCGCCCGACCCGACCCAGGGCAACTCGGCCGATCTGGGCACCGGCGGCCACAGCGGCACCGACGAGCACGTCGAGCTCGACCCGATCGACGTGGGCATCGCGACCGGCTGGCTGCGGCCCCCCGGCGCGGTGCGGCGCCACGTTTGGTTTGGCCCGCGCAGCGCCGAGCAGAGCCTGCTGCCGCTCTCGGCCAGCCTCGACCTGGCCGCGCGGGTCGAGGCCAGCGCCGAAGGTGACCTGCTGCACGTCGATGTCACCGTGCACAACGTCGGGCCAGCCCACGCCTTGCCCACCGGTGAGCCGATGCGCCAGCTCGTGCTGCTGGTCGAGGCCCGCTGCGGCGGGGCCGCGCTGGCCCAGGTGGGCGGCGCGGTGGTGCCCGATCTGGGCGGGGCGCTCGAGGTGCGCGGGGCCGACGTGGCCTGGGCGCGCTGGCCCGCCGCGCAGGTCGGCGAACGCCTGCGCGTGATTGACGTGCTGGACGAATACTACGACTACGATGGCCCCCTGTCTTTTGCCGCCGGGCGCTGGCCCGCTGACCAGAAGGGCATGCCGGTCGAGCGCCTCGTCGGCGAGATCGAGGTGCTGGCGGTGGGCCCCCTGGGCGCGCTCACGCTGAGCGCCCCGCTGCCGGAAGGTGACCGGGTCTACCGGGTGGCCGCCGCCGCGGGCCTGCCCGCCGACGGGGCCCCGCTGGGCACCTGGGCCGGCGCGCCGGGTTTTGGCTTCGGCAAGGTGATGGTGGCGCCCGACGGCCGCCGCAACGTGCCGCACTTCGTGGCCAGCGACGTGGTCTCTGACAACCGCATCCCCGCCGGTGGGCGGGCCGAGGTGGGCGTGGACTTTGCCCTGCCCTGCGCCAATCCCGAGGTTGAGGCCGTGCTGCAGTACCGCCGGGCTCCGGTTGAGCTGGCCGCCGAGCGCGGCTGGGACCTGCGCGAGCAGCGCCTGACCGCCGCGCGGGTGGCCCTATGAGGGCCCTTCTTGGCATGGGCCATGCGCACATTGGCCTCTGGGCGCTGATCCTCGCCGGCTGCACTGGGCGGGTCGAGTACGCCAAGGGGGAGGCTGGGGCGGAGGGCGCGGAGGAAGGTGGAGCGGTCGCCGAGGGCGGCGCCGAGGGCAGCGCCGACGGCGGAGGCTCGACCGACGGGGCGGGCAGCGGCGCGGACGGTGATCCCAGCGACGGCGGCGGAGACGGCGGCGCGGTCGAGACGCCCGCCCTGCGCCGCCCACCCGAGGCCCCCGACCTCGACCCGGCGCCGGGCGTGGTCGAGGTCGAGCTGGTCGCCGCCCACCAGACCCGAACGGTGGCCGACGGCCGCGGGGGCGAGATCGTGGTCGAGGGCTACGCCTACAACGGCAGCAGCCCAGGCCCGACCATCCGCGCCCAGGTCGGCGACACCGTGCGGGTGCGGCTGCGCAATGAGCTCGAGGTGCCCACCACCATCCACTGGCACGGCCTCGACGTGCCCTTCGAGATGGACGGCGTGGTGCACGGCCCCGGCGGCGGGGCGCCGATGGCCGGCGCGGTCGAGCCCGGCGCCACCTTCACCTACAGCTTCACCGTCGACCGCCCGCTGACCGCCTGGTACCACCCGCACTTTGACAGCGCGCGGCAGGTCGACGCGGGGCTCTACGGCGCCCTGGTGGTCGTCGATCCCAGCGAGCCGGCGGTGGAGCAAGACCTCGTGCTCGTGCTCGATGACCTGCCGCTCGACGGCATCGTGGTCGACGAGGGCGGGGTCGACACCGGCGGGCACGGGACAGGCGGCGGCCACAGCGGGCCCAGCGAGGGGCTCTGGCTGGTCAACGGCGACGTGGCGCCGCGCCTCGAGGTGCCCGCGGGCCTGCGCCTGCGCCTGCGCCTGATCAACGTGAGCAACAGCGGCATGTTGTGGATCGGGGCCGATGATGAGGCGCCGCTGCGGGTCATCGCCCGCGACCAGGGCCTGCTCTCGGCCATCGAGGCGCCCACCCGCGAGCTGCTGGCGCCCGGCGACCGGGTGGAGCTGGAGGTGGAGCCGAGCGCGAGCCCGCTGCGCCTGATTGACCACCCCTACGTGATCGAAGGCGGAGAGGCGACCGGCGCCGCCGCCCCGGTGCTCGAGATCTTGGCCCGGGGCGCGGGTGTGCCGGCCGACCCGCTGCGCTGGCCGACCAGCGGGGCCGCCCCGACCACCGACCCCGGCAGCACCGACGTGCGCTGGCTGCTGCAGGGCTCGCTCTCGGGTGATGACTGGCGGATCAACGGCGAGGTCTTCCCCGAGGTCACGGTGGCCGAAGCTGTGGTGGATCAGCCGGTGGTCATCGAGGTGCAAAACCTCAGCCCGACCACGCACCCTTTTCACCTGCACGGCATGGCTTTTGAGGTGCTGTCGATCGACGGCGCGGCGCCCGCCGCCCGCCAGGTAGAGGACACGCTGAACCTGGGGCTGTACCAGCGCGCGCGGCTGCGGGCGGTGCCCCCCGCGGTGGGCGACTGGATGGCCCACTGCCACATCCTGCCCCACGCGGATGGGGGCATGATGACCGTGCTGCGCGTTGAGGAGGCCGAGTGAAGGACGACAAGAAGCCGAGCTGCTGCGGCGCGCCTGCGCCGGCCCCCCTGCCCGAAGGGGGCAGCGCGCCCGAGGCCGAGGCGCCGGCCCTCCGCGCGGCGGTCCGCAGCCCGGCCGAGCGCCAGCGCCTCGCCGCCCGCCTCAAGCGGGTCGAGGGCCAGGTCGCCGCCGTGCGCCGCATGCTCGAGGCCGACGCCTACTGCGTCGACGTGCTGGTGCAGATCAGCGCGGCGCGGGGCGCCTTGGCCAAGGTGGGCGAGGAGGTCCTGCAGCGCCACGTCGAGACCTGCGTGGCCGACGCTTTTGCGACCGGGGGCGCCGAGGCCCGCCAGGAGAAGATCGACGAGCTGATGGACGTGTTCGCGCGCTACGCGGGGAGGGGTGGCTGATGGCGAGCGGCCCGGCCGACCACGCCGCGCACGCGGCCCACGCGGCCGAGGCGACCGCCGCGGGCCCCGGCGGGTGGCTGTCGGCCTACCTGGCCGAGGTCTGGTCGGTCACCGCCGAGCTGGCCCCCTGGCTGCTGCTCGGCGCCGCGGTGGCGGGCGCCCTGCACGCCATTTTGCCCCCCGGGCTCATCCGCCGGCAGCTGCAGGGCCCGAGCGGGGTGCTCAAGGCGGTGGCCCTGGGCGTGCCGCTGCCGCTCTGCTCCTGCGGGGTCATCCCGGCGGGGGTCAGCCTCAAGGCCGAGGGGGCGAGCGACGGGGCGGCGGTGGGTTTTCTGGTCGCCACCCCCCAGACCGGCGTGGACAGCGTGCTGGTCAGCGCCTCGATGTTGGGCTGGCCCTTCGCCCTGACCAAGGTGGTCGCCGCCCTCACCACCGGCCTCGTCGCGGGCCTGCTCACCGACCAGGTCAGCGCGCCAGCGCCGGACCAACCGGTCAGCTGCGCCACGCCCTCGACGCCAGCCCCGCGCCCGGGCCTGCGCGCGGGCGTGGCCCACGCCGTCGAGCTCATCGAGACCATCTGGGGCTGGCTGGTGATCGGCGTGCTGGCCTCGGCGGCGATCACCCTGCTGCTGCCGCCCACCGCGCTGAGCTGGGCCCAAGACAACGAGCTGCTCGCCATGCTCGGCGCGCTGCTCATCGGCGCCCCGCTCTATGTCTGCGCCACGGCCTCGGTGCCGATCGCCGCCGCGCTGGTGGGCGCCGGCCTGCCGACCGGCGCGGCCATGGTCTTCTTGATGGCCGGCCCGGCGACCAACGTGGCGACCATCGGCGCGGTCTGGCGCACCTTCGGCGGCCGGGCCCTCGCCGTGTACCTGGGCACGCTCACGCTGGGCTCGATGGCCTTTGGCCTGGCCTACGAGCGCCTCTTTGGCGCGCTGCAGGTCGGCGCCGGGGCGCATGACCACGCCGCGGCAGGCCCGCTGGCCACCGCGGCGGCCCTGGCCTTGGTGGCCCTGGTGCTGCGCTTCGCGGTACAGGACGCCCGCCTCGCGCTGGCGCGGGCGCAAGACCGCTGGAGGGCCCAGATGAACCCGCTAGAACCGAGCGCCGCCGCGCCGCTGCCCCTCGCGCTGCCCGTCGAGGGCATGACCTGCGGCGGCTGCGCCAGCCGCCTCGAGCGTGTGCTGCGCAGCGTCGAGGGCGTCGAGTCCGTGCAGGTCGACCTCGCCGGCAAGTCGGCGACCCTGCTGGGCAAGGTCAGCCGTGACGCGGCGGTCGCAGCCATTGAGGGCGCTGGATTTGAAGTTCCGGGGCGCTGACGCGCAAGTTTTATTTGTTTTGGTTGTTTTTGGGCTTTGTTGTGTGTTGTGTCGTCCTGTTGCCCGCTTGTGTTTTCGCGGTCGAACACCGACTTGTTCGTCGCTGACGTTTTTTTCGCGGTCGAGCACCGACTTGTTCGTCGGAGCCGGGGGCGGTCCCCGCCCCCAGACCCCCGGGGCAAGGGGCCTCCGCGGCCCCTTGCATCCCCCGCCAAGGGGGGCCGCGGGCAGGCTTCGCGCGGCGCATGGCAGCGCCGCGCGCCAGCCCGCAAAGGCCCCCCTTTGGAAACCCCCCGGGGGCGGCGCGGCCCGGTGCTTTGGTGACGGATCAGGCTGTTGCCGCGAAGGCCCGGGCCGCTGCGTTTCGGGTTCGTGTCAACCGCATAAGCACAACATATTGATAACACGTGTGTTACGGAATCCAATCAGAAGCCCAGCCCGCCGCGGCGCCCCACCTCATCGCCCACAACAGCAGCGGGTCGCGCCGAGCTTGGGGGTTTCCAAAGGGGGCCATTGCGCGCTGGCGCGCGGCGCCACCGTGCGCCGCGCGAAGCCTGCGCGCCGGCCCCCTTGGCGGGGGTCGCCAGGGGCCGCGCAGGCCCCTGGCCCAGGGGGCCCGGGGGCGGGCCGCCCCCGGCACCAATCGATCAGTAACGTCGTAACGTAAGCAAACACCTAATGTTACAACGAAACAACGACACACCGCCAATCAAGCAAATGAAACACATCGGAAACAATCATAAAACAACGAAACCAACAAGGTCGCGCTGAAACACAATCAAAAAAGAAAAAAGAGTGGCGAGAACCGTCTAGTACGGCTTCTCGCCAACCCAATTCCCCGGCGGGTCGTACTCACAGACCCACATGTCGCCGGCCATGCCGATGCCCTCGACGTCGGCGCAGCTGACCATGGCGCAGCCGACCCGCGTGGTGTCGCGCCACACCACCTGGGTGTAGTGGCCGCACATCTTGCCGGCGGCGCAGGTGTTCGAGTCGTAGTCGTAGTCGCTGATCTCAGAGAACCAGGCCTCGACCACCTCGGCCGGCTCGACCGTGTAGGAGAACCAGGCGAGGTTCTCGCCGGTCTCGCCCATGCTGTGCTCCCACACGCACTGGTTGGCCCAGTCCTCGGCGATGCGGGCGAGGCCGTCGTTCCACACGAGCTCGGGCAGGGCCGGGTCAGGCGCGGGCGCGGCCCGGCTGCGGGCGTCGTTGTGGGCCGCGACCATCGCCGCGGCCATGCCGCTCAGGTCTTGGGCGCCGCTGTCGTCTTTGCCGCTGTCGACGCAGCCGACGAACAGCAAGGCACCAAAGGCGGCACAGGTGGAGGGGCGGGCGGCGCGGGTCGGAACACGCACGGGGGGCAGATTGGCGGCGTTCATCAGAGGCTCCTCTGGGCGCGGGCTATCGCGCCCCTGTCGCGCTGTCGGCCCGCCGCGCCGCCGCGGCAGGGGGCGCGCGGGCCGCGCAGCGGGTCGGCGCAGCCGACGGAGCGGGGCCGGCGGCGACCGCGGCGCCGCCGGGTGGGCCCCCGCGACCCCCGGCGCGCGCCCGACCCCGGCGCAGCGCGCCGGGGGGCCGCCCTTCGGAGGCTCTGGCCTGCACGGCGCAGGCCCAGAGCAACGCCTAGCGGAGTGTTCTCAGCGCCGTCGCGCGCTGGCCTCAGCGAAGGCGGGCAGCGGCGCGGGCCCGACCGCCGGCACGGGAAGCAGGCTGGCCGGCACGCCCCCGCGGCGGAAGCCCCGCCAGCCGCTCGGGGTGGGCGCGAGCACCGCCTCGTCGGGCACCGGCAGGCGCGCCCCGGGCACCGGGCCCAGGGCCTCGGCGATCACCAACCAGACCGGCAAGGCCGCCTTGCCGCCCGTCTCGCTCGGGCCCAGCGAGCGGGTGCCGTCGGTGCCGATCCACACCGCGATCACGTGCTCGGGGGTAAAGCCGACAAACCAGGCGTCGAGGAAGTCGTTGGTGGTGCCGGTCTTCCCCGCCCGGTCGAGGCCCGAGCGGCGCACCGCCTTGGCCGTGCCGCTCTCGACGACGCCGCGCAGCATATCGGCCAGCTCGTAGGCCACGCCGGCGGGCAGGGCGCGGGGCAGCGGACCCCCAGGGAGCTGGAGGCGCGGGCCGTCGGCCCCCGCGGGCTCGTAGCCCTCGCCGGGCAAGGTCTGGGTGCCGCCGGTGTCGACCAGCCGGGTGATGTAGACCGGATCGGTCGGCAGGCCCATGCGGGCGATGGTCGCGTAGCCCAAGGCCTGATCCATGGGCGTGACCTCGGACGAGCCCAGCGCCAAGGTCAGGTCTTTGCGCAGGGCCGAGCGCACCCCCATCGCCCGGGCCAGCCGCGCGATGTCGGCGGGGCCCGACTCGATGGCCAGCCGCACTGCCACGGTGTTCAGGCTGCGGGCCATCGCCTCGCGCAGGGGCAGGGCGCCCGCGTAGCCGCCGCTGTAGTTTTTGGGTGACCAGCTGCGGCCGTTGCCGGCGGGCAGCGAGATCGGCGCGTCGACCACCGTGTCGAGCTGGCCGAGGCCGTCGACCATCGCCGCGGCGTAGACATAGGGTTTGAAGCTGCTGCCCGGCTGGCGGCGGGCCTGGGTGGCCCGCACGAAACCTTCGAGCCCGACGTTGTTTCCACCGACGAGGGCCAGCACCTCGCCGCTGCGGTGGTCGAGCACCACCGCCGCCCCCTCGACCCAGGCCTCGGTGCGGGGGCGCACCTGCCCCTCGATGGCGCCCTCCCCCTCTGTCCTGCAGACGTCGAGGCGCAGGCCGGGCCGGGCGAGGGCCGAGAGGGGGCGGGCGGGCGTCTCGGCGTCGCCGTGGGCCAAGGTCTGCTCGGCGCCGCGGGCCAGGGCCCACCGCGCACCCGCCCCGTCGACCAGCTCGGCCAGGCCCTTGCGCCCCAGCTCGACGGGGAAGCAGCGGGCCCCCTCGGCCGGCGCGGCGAGGGCCTTTCGCTCGACCCCCGGCAGGGGGGCCGGGTGCACGAAGGGGTGGCCCTGACGGGCGGTGAGCTTGGCGGTGGCCTCGGCGATCGCCGCCTCGGCGACCTGCTGGATCTGCGCGTCGTAGGCCGTGTCGACCGAAAATCCCTCGATGAAGGGCAGCTCGTCGCCGAAGAGGCGCCGCACCTCGCGGCGCACCTGGGTGACGTAGGCCGTGCCGGTGCCGGTGGGCCCGCCCGGCGCCCGCTCGGGCACGAAGACCGGGGCCAGCTCGTAGCCGGCGGCCTCGGCCTCGGTCATGTAGCCGGCGTCGACGAGGCGCCGCAGCACGAGTGATCGGCGCCAGCGGGCCCGCTCGGGCGAGCGGCGGGGCTGGTAGCGCGAGGGCGCGGGCACGAGGCCGGCGAGCAGGGCCGCCTCGCCGGGATCGAGCTCGGCGGCGCCCTTGCCGAAGTAGTCGCGGGCCGCCGCCTCGACGCCGTAGTTGCCCGCGCCGAGGAAGATGAAGTTGAGGTAGAGCTCTAAGATCTGGTCTTTGCTCAGCTCGTTCTCGAGGCGGTAGGCCACCACCGCCTCGCGCAGCTTGCGGCGGTAGCTGCGCTCTTTGCCCACGATGAGGTTCTTGACCAGCTGCTGGGTCAGCGTGCTCGCGCCCTGGCTGGCCTCGCCGCCCTGCAGGTTGGCCAGCAGCGCCCGGGCGATGCCGAAGGGGTCGACGCCCTCGTGCTGGTAGAAGCGGGCGTCTTCGGCGGCGATGAAGGCCTGCGCGACGTGGGGCGGCAGGGTGCTCAGGTCGACCCAAAAGCGCCGCTCGATGTAGAAGCTGTCGACCTCCGCCCCATCGGCGCCGCGCACGATACAGCTCGCCGGCGGCCGCCAGTCGCGGAAGGTCGACAGGTCGTCGGGCAGATCGGCCAGCACCTCGGCCTCGAACCAGCGCCAGCCCGCCGCCGCCCCGAGCCCGCCGAGGACCGTCATGATCAGCCCGCTGAGCAGCGCCCCCCGCAGCAGCCGCCGCCGCAGCGACCGCCGGGCGCGGGGGTGGGCGGTCGGGGTCGGGCTGCTGGGGCTCTGGCTCATGGCCGCTGGCTGTACACCCGGCGGGGGCCCCGATCAAGGCGCGGGCGGGGCAGAGGGCACCTTGCTCCCCCGCTTGGACGACGCGCCCCCCGCGCCGGCGGCCGAGGTGCCCGAGGCGGTCGAGCTGCGCAGCCTGATCAGCCTGCAGCTGCTGCCGCCCACCACCCCGCTCGGATTTCGGTGGGAGGCCGAGACCACCGGCCTGCTGCTCATGCTGCTCGAGCTCGGGCTCGCTGACCTCAACGATCTGGTGCCCCGGGTCGGCGCGCTGCCCCCGGCGGTCGGCCTTGGGCGGGCCCCGGCCACCGCCGACGCCTGGACGGCCCAGCTCAGCCTCTCGGGTGAGGCGCCCGCGCTGACCGCGAAGCTCACCTTGTGCTCCGGCCCCGAGAATTGCCGCGCGGTCCTCGCTCCCGTCTCGACCGAGGCGCCGGCGGTCGGTGCGGCGGCGCTGGTCGCCGCGGTCGCCGAGGCGATGAACCGCGCGCCCCGGGCCGGCGCCGACGGGGCCTGGGCCGACCGCCTGAGCGCCGACCCCTACGCCCAGCTGATCACCGGCCGCGGCGCGGCCACAGTCTACGGCCTGCTGCCGGCCCCATCCCAGCTCGGCGACGAGCGGGCCGACCCCGTGATGCGCGCCGTGCTCATCGATCCCACCAACCCGACCGCCGAGTGGATGCGGGCCCGCCGCCTGCTGCAGCTGGGCGACCCCGCCGGCGCCCTCGAGGCGGTGACCCGGGCGCGCTCGGGCCGGGCCGAAGCCGTGGCCCTGCGCGCCGCAGAGGCCGAGCTGCACGCTGTTTTGGGTCGCCATGCCCAGGCCTTAGAGGGCTACCAAGAGCTCGAGCGGGGCTTGGGGCCGAGCGCCCGCTTCGTGATCCCCTTGAGCGAAGCGGCGCTGGCCGCGGGCCAAGCCGAGCTGGCCGCCGCCCGCCTCGACGCGCTGCCCCCGGCGGTGCTCGGCGAGCCGGCGGTGGCCGAGCTGCGGGTGCGGGTGGCCGACGCGACCCCGGGTGATGACGCCCGCTACGACGCGCTTTTGGTGCGCTGGGCCGAGGCGGCGCCCACCGAGGCAGAGCCCCTGCGGCGCCGGGTGGCCCTGCGCGTGCGCCGCGGCGACCTGCTCGGCGCGCTCGAGCTGGTGCCCGCCTACGCCCCGCGCGGGGCCGAGGTCGAGGGGCAGCGGCTGGCCTTGGCCCTGCACGCGGCGCTCGGGCAGCTCCCCGAGGCGGCGGCGGTGGCCACGGCGCTGGGCGAGGGCGCGCTCGCTGGCCGGCTGGCGGCGCGGGCGGCGCTCGAGGCCGAGCCCAAGGCCGACTTGAGCGCGCTGGCCGTCGATCCCGACCCGGGCGCCCGGCTGGTGGCGGGCTGGGCGGCGCTCGACCGGGGTGACCGGGCGGCGGCGGGGCAGCTGCTGGCCGGCCTGCGGCGCGAGCGCCCGCACGACCCCGAGGTGCTCGCCTTGGCCGCGGCGCTCAGCGGCGCGGCAGCCGACCGGGCGGCGGTATTTTGGGCCGATCCGGCTTTTGAAGGCCGGCTGCGCTGAGGCCAACCGAAGCGGAGCGCGCGTGACCGGCGGCAAGGCGGGCCGCTGCGCTGCGCTCGGTTGGGCCCTCAGCCCCCTTTGCGCGCGGCCGTGAGCAGCTCACCCACCAGGGTCTGGGTGCCCGCGCCCTGGAACCAGCGCACCACAAAGGAGGGCACCATGCCGCCGGGCCCGTAGGCCAGCTCGTACACGACGTGGGAGCCGCCGCTCTTGCCCTCGGTCACCTCCCACTTGCCGGTGTCTTTGGTGACCTCGACGCCATCCCCGGTCAGGCCCTGCTGGTTGGCGCTCTTCTTCCAGTTGAAGCGCACGCCGCCGGGGATCGGCTCAGACCACATGTCGACCACCACCTCGCGGGCCGAGATGCCCGCCGCCTCGTGCCGCTGCCAGGCGCGGTCGACGTTGCCTTTGCGCTCCAGCACGTCACAGTGGCTGACAGAGCTAAAGTAGAGGTCATGGTCGGCGTGCCGGGCGAGCAGGCCCTGCAGCTTGCCCGGCGCCACGTCCCAGTCGCACTCGGCGCGCACGCTCTGCACACCATCCGCGTCGGTGGGCCCCTTGTAGAAGGTGCAGCCGTTGGACTCGGCGAGCTTGGTCCAGCCGGCGAAGGCGGGGGCGGTGAGCAGCAGGAGCAGGGGGGACATGGGCACCTCCAGACCGGCGGGCTCTATCCCTGCCGGCGCGCCCCTACGGACCCGCGGGCGCGCCCCGCCGCGCCGCCGCCGCCCACAGCCCAAAAAAGAGCAGCAAGGTGAGCGCGGGCCCCCGGTGCGCGGGATCGCCAGCCGCCCGGGCCAGCTCGGCGCCCAGGCTGAGCAGGCCGAGCAGCAGGTGCAGCAGCACGAGGGGGAGGGTCCAGCCCAGGCCGGCCCGCAGCCGCGCCGCGGGCCTGGGGCCCAGCGCGGGGTCGCGGCCCTCGACCCACAGCAGCCCGCCCACCGTGGTCACCCCGATGAGGACCATGACCAGCGCGACGATGTCGAGCAGAGCATCGGCCCCACCGCTGAGCAGCAGCCCGCCGATCACCAGGGCCTGCAGCCCGAGGGCGGCCCGCGGGGGATGGCCCGGGGGCGCGCCGAGGGCCGCCGCGCCCGCCCGGGTCGCCCAGGCCGAGAGCAGGTGCGCGCCGCCGTAGAGGGTGACGTGAATGGTGCCGAGCACGCCCACCCCGATGAGGGCGGCCATCAGGCGCGCGGCGAGGGGGCCGCCGAGCTGGGCCGCCAGCGCGCTGCCCGCTTCGCCGGCGTCGGCGAGGCCGCCGAGGCCCAGGCCGGCGATCAGCGCGCCAACGATGAGCAGGTAGAGGCCAGCGACGATGAGCACGCCCTGCACGCTCGCCCGGCGCAGGCCCGGGCCAGGGTCATCGAGCTGGCCCGCGACATAGGCCGCCGCCGTCCAGCCCGCGTAGGCGAAGTGGGCGCCGAGCCAAGCCGAGAGCAGCGCGCCCGCCTGGGCCGGCGGCGGAGGGGGCGGGGCGGGCGCGGGCAGCAGGCCGAGGCCGAGGCCGCCGAGGGTCAGCAGGGAGAGCAGGCCCAAAATAACGACAGGCAGGGCAGAGAGGGGCCGCAGCAGGCGGAGGAAGGGGCCCACCCCGGCCGCTTGCACCGCGCTGAGCCCGAGGACCACACCGAGGCCGATCAGCGCCGGGAGCGGCGGGGCGGCGGCGGGCCAGGCCAGGTCGGAGAAGCCCGGGGCCCGGCCGAGCGCCGCGGGCAGCTGCCAGGTGCCCAGCGCGGCGGCCAAGGCGGCGGCGCTGCCACAAAAGGCGCCCAGAGACAGCAGCAGCCCGACCAAAAGACCGGCGCGGGGGCCAAAGGCAGCGGCGTGAAAGAGCGCGTCGCCGCCGCTCTGGCGCAGGCGGGCGGCCCAGCGGGCATAGGCCAGCGCGCCGCCCAGCGCGCCAAGGGCGGCCAGGGCGAAGAGGGCGAGCACCGCCGGCCCCGAGGGCAGGGCGCGGGCCATGCGGCCGGGGGCCAAAAAGACGCCCACGCCGACCATCGCGCCGACGATCAGGGCGCGGGCGGCGGGCGGGTCAAGCAGGCGGAGGGCGGACATGGCGGCCCGGTAGCCGGCGGAAGGGCGGGGCGCCGCGGGTCAGCATCGGACGGGGATGGGACAGACCAGACAGAGCCGACATCCGGTGGGGTCTGTACGACACCGGACCCCGTCAAACCGGGGCCTGAGAGGTCGCCTATCCGGTGGGATCCCGAGCGCGAGGGTCGATTTTACCGCGCCCGCACAATGTTCCCGCGAAGCAGGGGGGGTATGTTGTAAGGTCCTCGGCGTGGCCTGGATCGACGGCCCAGCGCGCACCCTCGCGCGCCCTGCGCAGCCCCCCCGCGCCGCCCCGCCCCCGAGGACTGATGCCCCCAAAGCCGCCCCTCCTCCCGTCTCGTGTGCGGCGCGCCGCGGCCCGGGGGCCCCTCGTCGCGGCCCTGCTCGCCCTGAGCGCCTGCGGCGCGGCCGAAGACTCGGCGCGTGAGCCCAGCGCCGACCAGGGCGGGGCGGTCTGGGGGGCCGACTACTTCCCCAACACCACGCTCACGACCCACCGGGGTGAGCGGGTGCAATTCTTCGACGACCTCATCAAAGACAAAGTGGTCGCGATCAATTTCATCTACACGAGCTGCCCCGACGCCTGCCCAATGGAGACCGCCCGTCTGCTCGAGGTCCAGCGCCTGCTGGCCGACCGCATGGGCGAAGACGTGCACTTCTACAGCATCAGCATCGACCCCGCGCACGACACCCCCGAGGTGCTGGCCGCCTATGTCGAGCAGTGGAAGATCGGCCCAGGGTGGACGTTTTTGCACGGCAGCCGCGACGAGGTGCGGGCGCTGCAGAAGAAGCTCGGCGTCTACAACGGCGAGCTCGAAGACATCGTGGGGCGCAAACAAGACCACAAGCTCACCCTGGTCATCGGCAACCAGCGCTCGGGCCGGTGGATGAAGCGCTCGCCTTACGAGAACCCCTACGTGCTCGCCAACCAGCTGGGCTCCTGGCTGCACAACTGGAAGCTGCCCGCCGCTGAGCAGCGCGACTACGCCGACGCGCCCGCGGTGCGCACCGTGGGCGCGGGCGAGAACCTGTTCCGCACCCGCTGCTCCTCCTGCCATACGCTGGGTGGGGGCGCGGGTGAGAAGCCGGGCCCTGACCTCTACAACATCCACCGGCAGCGCGATCACGCTTGGCTGCGCCAGTGGATGATCGCGCCCGACGCCATGGTCGCGGCGGGCGACCCGCTGGCGGTGCAGCTGGTGGCCGACCACGGCGGCGTGGTCATGCCCAACCTGCGCCTGACCGACGTCGACGTTGACAACGTGATGGGCTTTTTGGCCGACGAGTCGGCCCGCATCGACGCCGAGCTCGCCGCGCGCGCCCCCGAGCCTGCCCCGGTGCCCCCGCCCACGCCCCCGGCGGGCAGCGAGAGCAAGGCCCCCTGCCATTCGAGCCCTTGCACTAAAGTTCTGGCCGGCGCCGCATGCACCTCTCCCAATCTGCGCCACTTCGGTCGCCCCGTCGACGCGACCTCACCCCACCCGCCGCCCCGTTGGTTGATTGGGGTGCAGGTTGCTGTTCGACGAGTTCGGGCCCAACCGGCTGGCAACGCCTAGCCGAGCACGGTCTACCTGCCCCTGCCCGCCACCGGGCCCTTGACAGAATTCACGCTTCGATTACAGTTCTTGGCTGATCGAGAGGCAATCGTGAAGATCTACGACGAAGGCACCGAACCGCTCCACGAGATCCTGCGCGCCGCGGGTGCCGACCAGGGGGCGACGCTGCTCGTTCCGGATCTTCAGCGGCCGTACGTCTGGAGCCCGAGCCAGGTGACTCTCCTCGTAGACTCGCTACTGCGCGGGTGGCCGTTCGGAACACTGCTCCTCTGGAAAGTCCTCAAGAACGACCTCGCGAGCATTCCGTCTCGACCGTTCTGGCGGGTTGCCGACCGCACAGGCGAGTTCGACGACGCGCAGGTCAGCAGGAGCAACCCGCCTGCGGAGTTCCGCATGGTCCTTGACGGGCAGCAACGGTTGCAAAGTCTCCTGCTTGCGTTTGGTGGTGATGGCTGGGGCTTCCGTCTCCTCGACCATGAGTGGTCGACAGTCCTGGATGCAGAGCGCCCCCGAGGACGGAACGCGAAGCGCCACTGGTCATTGGGTCACC
The DNA here is from genome assembly GCA_016792625.1 of Deltaproteobacteria bacterium. GTDB lineage: Bacteria > Myxococcota_A > UBA796 > UBA796 > UBA2385 > JAEUKK01. Next base: position 18,365 of record JAEUKK010000016.1, read on the forward strand.
TGTGCCTCGATGTGCGGGCGTTCCGCGACCGCGTGAAGGAGGGGGGTGGCGTTGCAAACGTAGACTTCCGCGACGTGCTGTCGTGGGTCGTTCAGAGTCCAGACGGCGGGCGCTCGACCCTGAAACGGCCTGCAAACTACAAACATCCCCTTGCGAGTGCGCTAGACGACGAGAACAAGGGACGCTTCGTTCGCTTGAGCCGACTGTGGGACCTCGCGTCGACCCAGTCCGGGCTGTTCGAGAGGTACTTCAGAGAAAAGCTCAAGCCAGTCCTGGAATCGCACGAGGTGCCCCAGGACATTATCTCCGACGTGCTTGAGCCGCTCGCCGAGCTCGTCGTGACCCTAGTCGCCATCAAGACTTCGAAAGTCTCCTACCTCCAACTGGCACCCTTCGACGCGAACGTATTCACTCCAGATCTCTACAACGACGCCATCGTCAACATCTTCACCCGCCTCAACACGGCCGGCCGCGCACTGACACGTCAAGAGATAACATTCGCTTGGATCAAGACCGGTTGGGTCGCCAGCGAGACCGGCAACCGCACAGCAGGCCAATGTTTTGAGGAGCTGAACGATGCACTCGCAGCGGAGGGCGTGAGCATCGACATCGACGCTCTCGTAGGGTCGGTGTCTGCTGTGTGGTCAGTTCTCCACCGGGATGGAGCCCTGCTAACGGCCACTGACCTCCTTCGCGGCGAAAAGGTCCGTCCGATGGCCCAGGACCTTGTGAAGAGCTGGGACACGGTTGCCTCGAACGCAGTCGAAGGAGCCAAGCTCGTGGACGATCGGGGCTTCCGGTTCGGCACCCACTACAGATCTCTGAACGTCCTTACGCTCCTGCTCGTGTGGCGGCTACTCGGACGCCAGTGGCTCGGGTCGCATCAGCTGTCTGTCACCGCCAAAGACAGCTTTGAGAAGTCACTCGACGCATCCTTCGGCAACAACTGCGACCGCTGGATTTTGATGTCGCAATGGTCAGGTCGTTGGGGGAAGTCGACAGACAAGGCGTTCGCCGACTACGTGAAGGACCTTGCCGCCGACTGGTCGAAAATCTCTAGCCTGCCCTCGCCCGACGACGTAATCGACGTGCTCAATACCCGTATGGCGACGTGGATCAACGCACTGCAAGGAGAATCGTCGAAGTATATCGACGACCTCTCCGCGCTCACTCGCGACCGGGTTCACGACTACTTCCTCCCGTTGTGGCTGTGGCATCGCCTCGATGAGTGTCGTTGGAAGGCTTCTGCGCTTTCGCTACGCGAATCCAAGCGCGGCGACCTCAGCTTCGACGTAGACCACGTCGTCGCGGTGAAGCTCTGGGAGACTCTACACGACGGAACGACACCGACCGACACAAAAGACGATCAGGCGGCGAGCGTGGATGATCTATCGACGACCATGAACGCCCTCGGCAACTGCTGCTTGCTCGAAAAGTCGTTCAACATCGCGAAGGGCGCCGAATCACTCGACGCATTCCTGAAGCGGGTTCATGAGTTCAAGGTCGGGAAGCTCAACATCGACGAGTGGACCAGAGACCTCGGATTGAACGCGACCCTCGTCAATCCGACAGGAAAATCGGAGAAGGAGGTTCGCGTGCTGGTCGAGGCTCGAACCGCTGCGATGAAAACCGAACTCAAGGAATACTTGGCGGGCACGCGCCAACGTGCAGATATGTAGGCCCGCACGGCCACGCCCTTGTCTCCGTATTCGGGGCGGCGCCCCCAAGGAGGCACCCAGGGTGACCGATTTTCGGCCACCCGCCTGCCCGCGGGCGCGAGCTTCGACCCCGCCGCCGGCCTGCTGCGCTGGGCCCCGACGAACAGCGACGCCGGTGAGCACACCATGACCTTCCTGGTCACCGATGACGGCGACCCGCAGCGCAGCGCGACGATGAGCGTGACCGTGCGGGTCGAGGCCGCGGCGCCGGCCGACGTGGGGCTGTCTATCTTTGCGGACTGGGGCGGCGGCTGGTGCGGCGACCTGCTGTAGACCAACAGCACCCCGGGCCCGGTCGGCGACTGGACCTTGGTGGTCGGCATGACCGGCCGGGTGCTCAGCCTCTGGAATGGCGTCTACACCGCTGTTCCCGGCGGCATTGAGGTCAGCCCCGAGTAGTACAACGCCACGGTGCCGGTGGGCGAGACCCTGGTCATCGGGGTCTGCGTCGACGGCCCGCGCCCAGCCAGCCTCGAGCTGATCAGCCCCGACCTCGAGGCGGGCGACCCCGATGTGCCCAGCACCCTGGCCACCTATGAGGAGTGGGGCCGCTGGGGCGCGGCCTCCTGCGGCGACGTCACCATCCAGAACGTCGGGGCCGTGCCCTTTGAGTCCTGGACCGCCGGGTTTAGCCTCGAGAGCGACACCCGCATGAGCACCTACTGGATGGCCGAAGGCGGCGAGGTCAGCCCCGGGCGGGTCGAGCTGCACGATCTGGGCTGGAACGGCCGGCTCGACCCCCGCGGCGGGAACACCCAGGGCTTCGGCGTCTGCTTCGACGGCCCTGGCGAGCCCACCGGCTTCGCCGTGACCGGCGGTTGAGCGGCGGCCCGGCGGCGCCCGGCGAAGGCTGACAGGAGCCTCACCGCCGGGGCCGCCGCGAAGCCCCCGGGCCCCCTACACTCGGCGCCGCTGCCGCAGGGACCCCCGATGACACCGACGACACCCCCGCCCGCGCCGACCGAGGCGCCCGCCGCGCAGGGCCCCGCACCGCTGAGCGGGCCCTACCGGGTCGACCCCGCCGAGAAGGTGCGCCCGCCGCTGCCCCGCCAAGGTTTCGGCTGGCTGCGCTACCTCAACTACCTCTTCGGCATCAGCATCTGCTACACGGTCGATGTGCTGTGGCTGCGCATGAAGGTGTTCGGCCTCGAGAACATCCCCAAGTACGGCCCCTTCCTGCTGCTGCCCAACCACACCACCTTCATCGACCCCTTCGTCATCTGCTACCCGATCCTCCGGCCGATGCGGTACATGGCGACAGCAGCGCTTCTCCGTGTACCGCTGCTCGGGCCCTGGGTGGCGGCCCTCGGGGCCTTCCCGAAGATGAAGTACGTGAAAGACGCGGCGAGCATGGCCACGACCCAGCGGCTGTGGGACCAGGACCAGCTCATCACCATCTTCCCCGAGGGCCGCCGCACCTGGGATGGTGAGCCCACCGAGGTCAGCGACGGCATCGGGCGCCTCATCCAGCGCCTCGACGCCCGGGTGGTCTTCGCGACCCTCGAGAACGCCTACCTGATGCACCCCCGCTGGGCCCGCTACCCCCGGCGTGTGCCGCTGAAGCTGCGCTACCACGGCCCCTTCCGCTACCCCTCCGACTGGAGCCCCGAGCAGGTCGCCGCCGACGTGCGCGCCCGCGTGCGGGCCCCCCAAGAGATCGACCCCGGCGCCAAGGTCTGGACCTGGCGCATGGCCTGGGGCCTGCCGAGCCTGCTCTGGGCCTGCCCGCGCTGCCACGCCCTGGCCGGCCTCGAGGTCGACCCCCACGATGGCGATCGCGTGGTCTGCCGCGCGTGTGCGGCGGCCTGGCGCATCGACGTCGAGACCCGCCTGCACGGCGAGGGCGAGGCGGCCGACACCAACGTGAGAGACGCCTACCGGCAGATCCGCGACCACTTCGGCTACCCGCCGCGGCTGGGCGCCCTGCCCGCCGACGGCGCCGAGGTGCTGCGCGTGCCCGCCGCCGATGTGCGCCGGGTCGAGCGCAAGCGCCGGCTGCCGGTCGCCGCGGGGGCGATGGTGCTGCGCACCGACCGGCTTGAGGTCGAGGGGCCCGACGGCGCGGTGCTGCTGCGCCTGCCGCTCTCAGAGCTGCGGGCGCTGAGCATCGAGCTCGGCGACCGGGTGCAGGTGCGCCACGGCGACCTGCTCTACGACATCGCGCCGGTCGGCCAGAGCGCCCTGCTGTGGGGCCACTTCATCAAGGGGTGGATGCACCCCGGCGAGCCGGTCGACGCCGGCTGATCAGGCCCGGCGGCGCCGCCGCAGCACGAGCAGCGGCAGGCCGAGCAGGGGCCAGGCCGCCCGCCAGCCGTGGTCCGAGACGCCGGCGCAGCGGCAGACGGTCTTTGGCGGGTTGAGCGGATCGGTCAGGCACTGGCCCAGCTCACCCGGCGTGCCGTAGTTGCACTTCTCGTCGTCGGCCTCGAGGAATTGCTGGCCGAAGGCCGCCTCACACCAAGCGCCCGGGTCGTCGTTGGTCGTGGCCGCCTCGGCGTTGACCTTGGCGGCGTCGAGCATGAGCGAGTGGCCCTCGCGCACGCCGAGCTTGGCGAAGTTGAACTCGATGCGGTCGACCAGCACCTCGGCCCCGCCCTCGGACGGGCAGTAGAGCTCCAAGATCTCGTCGCCGTCGGCGGTGAAGCTCAACGACTCATAGAAGAGCTCGCCGTAGCTGCAGTCGCTGGTCAGCGCGCCGTCGGCCGTGTCGAGCCCGCCCGACGACTGCAAGCAGCCGCCCTTGACGAAGAGCTGGACCGCGTCGGCGGCGACGAAGACCTTGGCGCCGTCGAGGCCGAAGGTGTAGCGGGTGGGGTCGCTGAGGACCTCCTCTCCCGTCTCTTCGGAGATCTCCCGCTTGGTGCGCTGCAGCGAGCAGAGGGTCAGCTCGAGCTCGCGGCCCGCGACGTTGGCGATCTCCAGCCACTCTTCGGTGGCCTGGGGGCTCGCGATGACCTCGACGAAGGCCGCCTCACCCTCACCCGGCCAAGCATAGACCGGGCACTCGTTGAGCCGGCGCACGGTGCTGCCAAACTCAAAGGTGGCCCCGCTCGGGTCGGTGTGGGTGGTGATGTTGCCCTCGACCGGGGGCACGCACCACTTGGACAGGTCGTCGTTCTCGCTGGCAGAGAGGTAGGCGGGGTGCACGTTGATCGAGCACCAGCCGTTGGGGCAGACCCCGACCTTGTCGCTGAACAGATCCCAGTCGATCGGCGCGCTGTCGATCAGCTCGCCGTCGCAGATCAGGCGCAGCTCACCCGGGTCTGAGCGCAGGTACACATCATAGGGGTAGAGGTAATCCGCCGAGATGGTGTCGCCGGCCTCGTTCTTCCAGGCGATGCCGCCGGCGTCCCGATCCGAGGTGGTGGCCCGCGCCAGCACCCGCTGTTCGCCATTGACCACGCTGAGCAGGCCCTCTGGCGCGTTGATCTGGTGCGTGTCGCGCAGACCCTCGACGGTGGTCCAGGTCTCGAGGGTGCACGAGTGCAGGTTGCAGCTGCCGCCGGTGCCGTGCAGCTCGATCCACTCGTCGGCGTTCGCGCCGTCACGCGGGGCGATCATCAGCTCCGAGATGATGAAGTCGCCGGGCTGGCAGACATCCGCGGGCACCTCGACCGGCCCGGTGTCGGTGCCCCCGTCGCCGCCATCACCGCCGCCGTCATCGCCGGGGATCACGCCGCCGTCGCCGCAGACGTTGGCCCGGGCCGGGGTACCCAGCGAAGCGGTGGGCGCGTCGACCTCGGGGAAGGCGTGGTTGTAGGTGTCGTCGGTGCTCGAGGGGCACCAGGCTCCGTCGGGGGTGCTCGCGTCATCATTGGCCGCGGCGGTCAGCACGGCCGGCTCGAGCTGCACGCTGCAGCTGCCATAGGTCGTGTCGTCGCAGGGGAATTCGTCGGCGTCGAAGTTCACCACGTCGACCACGGTGGCGCCGCAGGTGATGGTCAGGTCGCGCAGCTCCGAGTTGCTCAGCTGCAGGGTGCCGTACTTGTAGGCCACCGGAATGACGCCCTCGGCGTCAATCTGGGTAACGTCGCCGCACGACGAGCTGCTGCGGTAGAGCACGGCATAAGCGCCGGCGGCGATCGACACCGGGCCGGCCACGGTGTGGGTCGAGCTGCCCGCGTTGGTCGAGAGCACACAGCCCTCGAGGTCGACCGCCGAGGCGCCAGGGTTGTGCACCTCGAACCACTCGTTGTATTGGCAGGCACCGTCGGCCACGATCTCGGTGATGACCAAGCCGCCCGCGCCGGGGGCGACCGCCCAGGCCGCGCGCGGGGCCAGGGCCGCCACCAGCAGCAGGGGGAGGAGGGCCCGCGCCCGGGTCGCCGGGAGAGCCGATTGGAGGGGAGCGGCGGGGCGCGGAGCGCGGGTGCGGCTGTGCATGTCAGAACCTCATCTGCAGCGAGGTCCACCAGACCCCGAAGATCTTGTCGGCGCCCGAGGCGACGAGCTCCTCGACCGGATCGGCCACGCAGCTGCCGGCGAGCTCCGGCACGCCCTGGCGGTCGCAGTAGTCCTTGAAGGTAGACTGCGGGTCGGCCATCTGCATGCCCAGCAGCCCGCGGGTGGCGAAGGTGAAGCGCTCCGCGAACTTCTGATCCCACTGCAGATAGAAGTCGAGCTGGTGCTCGCCCAGCGAGCCGTGCACGTCCTCGTCACGGTAGCGGGTGCGGAAGGTGAGCGTGGTCGGCTCGATCACGCGCCAGCGGGCCTTGAACCAGGTGTACTGCCCGATTTGGTAGTCGTACTCACAGGGCCCCTCTTCGGTGGGGTAGAGCAGGCCCGCGTCGGTGTACATGCGCTGGTAGAGGGCGCTCAGGTTCAGCGGCTTGATCGGGTTGCCCTGCATGGTCAGGCCCACAAAGCTGCGCGTGCCCGACCGGTCAACCGCCTCAGAGATGTCGATGACCTCGCTGTCTTCGTCGGGGGCGGTGCCCTCGAGGTCAACGTAGAGGTTGTCAGAGTCGCCGCCGTAGCGGCGGCCACGCCCCCCGGCGGCGAGGTTCTGGTCGGTGCGCTTGCCATAGACCGACATGGTCAGGTCTTTCTCGCGCAGGGCATATTGCAGCCGACCATAGGTCATCAAGTTCCAGGTGCCCGGCAGCATGTTCTGCCAGACATCGACATCGGTCTGCACACGCAGGCCCTCGACGGGGTTGTAAAAGCCCCGCACCCGGCCGCCCTGCTCGTCGCGGTCGCGCATGCCCAGGTACTCGTCGGCGTTGGCCATGCCGCCGGCCAGCGGGTTGTCGAAGTCGGTGCTGTAGCGCCGCAGGCTCAGCTCGATCTCGCCGCCCACCGGGTTGAGCACCGCCTGCACCTGGCCGCCCCAGCCGCCGGTGAAGCTCTTGGTCAGCTCGGCGAGGAAGTCGACCGGGCCCTTGCCCCAGGCCCCGTTGAGGCCGACCGCGCCGTAGGTGTCCTCTTGGATGGGCCAGCCGCCGCGGATGACGAACTGGTCGTCGTCCTCCATGCCGTCGATGACGTCGCGGTCCTGGTGGCCGACGTAGGTGGTCAGGCCGAGCTGGCTGCGGGCGCCGATGCGGTAGTTGACGTTTCCGCCGACGATCGACTCGCGGTAGGCGTCGGGGATGGTCATCCAGCCGGCCTTTTGCCCGTCGATGTAGATGCGCGGCGAGTCGGTCTCGGTCAGGGTGTAGTCGACCGACTCACCCCCGGTCATGCCGATGTCGTACTGGTAGATATTGTACTTATCCACCGAGGTGAACAGCGTGCTCTCGAGCGTGTTGTCGCCGAGGTCCCAGGTCCCGGTGGCGGCCACGCCGAACAGGCCCCGCGCGAAGCGAAAGCTGCGGAAGAGCTGGTCGGCCGAGATCGACAGGTCTTTGTACCAGCCGTTGGGCTGGCTGCGGCTGGTGCGGTCGAAGGTCAGGCCCTGGCCGAAGCCGGCGCTGTAGCTGCCCGCGATCATGCGCCAGCGGTCTTTCTCGACAAACCCATAGGCCCGACCCAGGTCGCCGGTCATGCCGTAATTGGCGTGCAGGTCGCGGCTGTCGGGGTCATACACGATGCCCTGGATGCCATCCTGCATCACCGCCATCGCGCCCACCCCATAGGTGCGGTCGTAGACCACCTCGCCGCCCAGCTGGGTGGCGGGGATGCGCCCGTAGCCGAGCTGGTCGATGCTGTGCGTGCGGTTGGCGTGGTCGCCCTCGATCTCGTCGACCGGGGCGATGTACATGCCGGTGCGGGTGCGGATGCGCCCGCTGAGCTTGTCGGCGTCAAAGCCGCCCTTCGCGTCGACCACCCCGCCGGCATAGGCGAAGGGGCGGATCTCATCGACCAGGGCCGGGCTCACCCCCTCGACCCGCTCGGCGAGCTGGTTGAGGCTCTGGAAGGGGCGCTTCGCGCGCTCGGCCACGATCAGCCGCGCGATCTTCAAGGTGACGTTGGGCAGGTCGTAGAGCTCGCCCCGGGTCGCCTTGTTGATGTCGAGCGGGTTGTTCAGCAGCTCGTTGAGGACGTCAAACTCCTCGGGGTTGAGCAGCCCGTCTTCATACAGGTTGCGGAGGTCGTCCTCGTTGTTGCCCTGGATGCTGACCGGGTAGGTCCGCGCCTGGGCGCTGCCCGCCGCCGCCAGCAGGCCGAGGCCCAGGCCCCACCGCAGGCGCCGCGCTGGCCGGCCCGCCCTGTCTCCCCCGCGCTGCCTTGGCATCCTCACTCCGCGGCCGCCCAGAGGCGGTCGAACTCATCACCGTACTGGCCCGCCAGGGCCTTGTCGGAGAGGAGCAGCAGGTTCTCGTCGTTCTGCTCATCGGCGGCGTAGGTCCAGTTGAAGCTGCCCGTGAGCACGCTCTGGCCGTCGATCACCGCGAACTTGTTGTGCATGATGCCGCCGGCGAAGCCCGCCTTCCGCTTCACCTTGACCCCGGTGCCGTTGAGGCTCGACACGATGGCGTCGTTGGCCTCCCAGGTGTCGATGACCGCCCGCACCGCCACCCCGCGCGCCGCCGCGTCGATGAGCGCGTCGCGGATGGGCTCGCTGGTGAAGGTGTAGACGGCGACGTCGAGCGTCTGGCCGGCGGTGGCCATCTCGTCGGTCATCACCGCGGTCAGGTCGTCTTGCTCCGAGAAGTAGACGCTGCTGCTGCGGCAGCCGAAGCTGAGCAGGGCCGCCGCGGCGAGCCCGAGGGGCGCCCAGGCGGCGGGCGAAGCGGCGCGGGGCCGGGCGGCCGGGGGCGCGCCGCGCGCGGGGCAGGCTGGGGCGGTGGGCATCATCGTCCTCTGGCAGGGCGGCGAGCGTAGCACGCGCGGGCGCGGGCTCTCGCGGCGGCGACAGACCGCCACGGGATCGCCCCGGCCCCGTCGCAGGCCGCGGTGGGCTCAGTACCGGGGCGCGGGCTCGGCGGCCTTGGCTTTGCTGGCCTTCTCCGCCTCTTTGGCCGCCTTGACCGCGTCGCTGCCCGGGCTGATGTCGACCTCGAGGCGCCACTCGGCGGTGCCCCCGTCGCCATCATCAACCTCGACGACGATGCTGTAGTGGCCGCCCTTCTCGCTGGTCGCGCCCTTGTACTTGAGGGTGCCCGTGCGCGGGTCGATGCTCAGGCCCTCGGGGCCGCCGCTCACGCTGTAGGTGAGCAGCTCTTTGTCGGGGTCACGCGCCTCGACCTTGTAGCCGTCGAGCTTGGTCAGCAGGCGCGGGTCGCTGGAGAAGACCGGCGGCGCGTTGACCACGGTGAGCGGGGGCGAGGTGTACTTGCTCTCGTTGCCCTCTTGGTCCCGCGCGGTGACCTCGACGCTGATCTCGTCGCCCTTGCGCAGCTCACCCGCCTTGACCGTGTCGCGGCGCAAGGCCGGGTTCTGCCGGCCGTTGATGAGCCAAAGGTAGGACAGCTCGACGTAGTTGCTGTCGGGGTCGATGGCGTCGACCTTGACCTTGATCTCGTCTTGGGCGGTCGGCTTGGGGGGCGTAAAGCTCGCGCCGTTGATCTGGGGCGGGCGCACCGGCGGGGCGGGCAGCGGCTCGGGCGGCTTGTCGTTGGGCGTGCCCACCGCCGGGGGCGGGTTGGTGTTCGGCTGCTCTTCTTTGACCTCGCCGCCGCAGGCGGAGAGCAGGGGCAGCAGGGGGAGCCAGCGGCGCAGCAGACGGACGGGCACGGGGTCACCTCAGGGGAGGCCGCAGCCTACACCGCGCGGGCCTCTCCGCGAAAGAACCGACGAATACAGCGTGACACACGCTGTTTACGGCGTGGCCGCCGCGCCGCGCTGCTGCGGCCTGCCCCCCGCGCCGCCCGGCGCAGGCAGGGTCCAGGCCCCGCCCGCGGCCGGGCCGAGCGCCGCCTCGACCCGCGCGCGCGCGGCCTCGCCTTCGCCAAAGCGCGGCAGCACCCACAGCTCGGTGAAGCCCGCCGCGGCGAGGCGCGCAAAAAGGTCGGGCGCCGGCGGCTGACCCCGGGCCAGCGCGTCGAGCTCGGCGGCCCAGGGCCCCGTGCGCCGAAAAGCGAAGGGCTCGGCCAGCGGCCGGCCGTGCACGGTCTGCAGCAAAATGGCGGTGCGGTGCTCCATCCCAAGCAGGTCAATGACGGGGCCCCCGCCGGCGCGGGCGGCGGCGAGCGCAGCGTAGGGCGGGGCCGCCGCCGCCTCCCAGCGCCCGACCCGGCCCAGGCCGTCGAGGCGGGGCAGGGCGAGGCCGACCAGCAGCGCGCCGCTGGCCCAGCCCGCGCGCCCCGGGCGGCGCAGGCCCGCGGCGAGGGCAGCGGCCAGCAGGGGCAAGGCGAGGCCCGCCGCCCGGGCCGGGTGGTGCAGGCGGCGCAGGGCCGGGGCCGCCCACTGCAGCCAGGCCAGCGGGCCGACCAGGCCGTCTTCGCCGGGTCGCCAGCGCAAGGTCGGGCCCAAGCTCAGGGCCAGCACGAGCAGGCCGGCCGCCAGCAGGCCCCGCCCGCCGCGGCGGGCCCCCAGCAGCAGCGCGCCCATCACCAGGGCCGGGTGCGCGAGGAAGCGCTCCGGCAGGTCATCGGCGACAAAGAGCCCGGCCAGGGGCTGGCTGGTGTAGCCGGCGGGCGGCAGGTTCAGCGCCGCGCCCGCGTGCAGGGCCGGCCAGAGCCAGAGCAAGTAGGGCAAAAAGACCACCGCGCCGCCGATCACGCCCGGCAGGGCGCTGCGGGCCGAGGGCCGCAGCAGCAGCGCGACCAGGGCGGCGATGATGCCGTGCCACAGGTAGAGCACGCCTTGCAGGCCGATGAGCGCGCCGGCGAGCGCGCCCGCCCGCGGGCCGCCCCGCAGGGCGAGGGCCCAGGCGAAGAGCGCCGGCCACATGGGCAGGCTGTCGGGGCGCCCGCCGGCCAGCTCGTGCAAGCAGAGGGGCGAGGCGGCGACGAGGGCGGCGGCGCCGGCGGCCAGGGCGGGGCCCGCGCCCGCCGCCCGGCAGAGGCGCTGCGTGGCGATGACGTGCAGTACGCTGTGCCCGAGCATGAGCAGGTTCCAGGCCAGCGGGGTCGGCGGGCCCAGCGCGCCGAGCAGGCCGAGCTGCACGGGGTTGGGCAAGGTGGCGCCCAAAGACCCGAGCCCGTTGGGGTGATTGACCAGCGCGTCAATCTCGCCGCCGCGCCACAGGCGGTGGGCGGCCCACCACCACCACCAGGCGCCGGCCACGTCGCCGTTGCGCCAGGGGTCCTCGGGGCCCCAGGGGCCGGCCGCGGGCAGGCTCAGCAGCGCCGGGCGCAGGCCGAGCAGCAGCAAGGCGGCGGGCAGCAGGGCGGCGAGCAGGGCCAGGGCGCGGCGGTGGGGCATCGCTCCTCGGGCGGGGCGGCCGGAGCGCCCGCGTGCACGCTGCTCCCGCTAACGGCACCGGGCGCGGGGCGAATGGCGCGGCGCCTCGGCGGGGATAGGGCGCGCGACGTGGGCGCGGGCCCCCGCGCAGGTGCGTGGGCGCGGGCGCCTCCCCTCTCCTGTTCCGAGGCCCACGATGCGCCACATTCGCGCCCTGTCCTCGCTGCGCTCCCTCCTCCGGCTCGCCCCGGTGGTCGGCCTGCTCACCGCCTGCCCGCCGCCTCCGCCCGATCCGAGCGCGCCGGGCGCGAACCCTCCGCCCGGGCTGCCGGGTGAGGGCACCGCGGGTGGTCCGGCGGGCCCTCCCCCTGAGGGCGCGGTGGGCGAGCCCAACACGCCGCCGCCCCCGGGTGAGCCTGACGCGGGCGTGCCGCCGACGGCCGGGGCTGACGCGGCGGGCGGCCCGGCGATCATCGTGGCTGAGGGCAACGGCACCGAGGTGGGCGGCGTCATCAAGTGGACGGGCGGCAAAGGCACCATCCGCATCGACGTGCTGCAGTCGGGCGGCGAGCGCGACGGCGCGGTGCTGCACGCGGCGAACTTCCCCCAGGCCGGCGAGTGGCGGGTCACGGTGAACAAAGACCAGGGCGAGATCAGCCTGCAGGCCTTCGTCGACTACACCGGCGACGGGCCGGGCCCCGACGAGCCGAGCATCCTGCGCAAGGCGATCACGGTGCGGCCCGAGGGCAACCTCGACCTCGACTTTGACCTCGACGCCGCGGTCGCCGACATCGGCAAGGCCCCGCGGCCCCAAGACGGCCCGCCCGCGCCGGTCCCCGCCGCCGCGCCCGCCGCCGAGGGCGAGGCCGAGGCCCCCGCCGCCGACGAGGGGGCCGAAGAAGAGGCCCCCGCGAAGGCCAAAGCCAAGGCCAAGTCGGGCAGCAAGTCGAAGTCGAAGTCCAGCAGCAAGGCCAAGGCCAAGTCCGAGGGCTGAGCAGCCGCCCTGGGTCGCCGAGCTCGTCGAAAACAATGTGGGCGGGGGGCTCCGCCCCCCGCAACGCCCCCCGGTCGGGGCGCACCCGCCGCCGCGCGCGTTGGCTGCGCCGGCGCCGCCCCGGGCCGAACCGCTCCCCGAGGGCCGCAAGCGGCCACCCCCGCCGAGGTGCGCGTGTACGGGCTCATCAACCGCTCGATCGAGGGCCTGATCACCGCCCGCTACGGGGCCGACCGCTGGCAGGCCGTCCGGGCCCGCGCCGGGCTGGCCGACGAGCCCTTCGTCTCGATGCGCAGCTACGACGACAGCCTGACCTACGCCCTGGTCGGCGCGGCCAGCGCCGAGCTGGGTGTGCCCGCCGAGGCCCTGCTCGAGGCCTTCGGCCAGCACTGGACGCTGCACGTCGCCCACGCCTCCTACGGCGACATGCTGCGGCACTATGGCGAGACCCTCCCCGAGTTCATCGGCAACCTCGACGCGATGCACACCCAGGTGGCCGCGGCGATGCCCGCCCTGGTGCCGCCGTCCTTCCGGGTGAACGAGCGCGAAGATGGCGTGCTGGTCGTCGAGTACCGCTCCACACGCGCCGGGCTCGCCCCGATGGTGGTCGGCCTGCTCCAGGGCCTCTGCGTGGTGTTTCAGACCGATCACACCGTCCGGCTGGCGCGGGCCCGCGCCTCCCCCGACGAGCCTGACATCTTCGAGCTACATCCCGCGGCCTGATCCGGTCAGCGCACCGTCCTGCCCGCCGCTCCGCCGCCCCCCTCCCGCGAGCCCCGCATGTCCGCCGCGCCGCCACAGCCGGGCCTCTCCGCCGACGAGCTGCTGCGGCTGAGCCCGATCTGGCTCAGGCTCGACGCGGCCCTCTGCGTGCACGCGCGCAGCCCCGCCGCCGACCGCCTCCTTGAGGCCTGCCCCTCGGGTACACCGATCAGCGCGGCCCTCTCGCTGCGCCGACCGGCCGGCGCCGAGACCGCGGCGGCCCTCTTCGCCGACCGGGGCGCCGTGCTCGCCCTGCACCTCAGCTCGGGCCTGCCGCTGCAGGGCCTCGCGCTGCGCCGGGGCGAAGGTGCGCTGCTGCTCCTGGCGCCGGTGGCCGACTCCTCCGCCGCCCTGCGGGCCGCCGGCCTCTCCGCCCGCGACCTCGGCGCGCTCGACACGACCAGCGCCCACCTCATGCGCGACCAGCTGCTGCGCACCACCCTGGCCGACGCCGAGCGGCTCGCTGGGGTCCTGCGCAGCCGCAACGCCGAGCTCGACGCCCTCCGCGCCCTCGCCGAGCAGGCCCAGTCGGCGGCCGAGCGCCTCGCCGCCGCGCGAGCCGAGTTCTTGGCGACGATGAGCCACGAGCTGCGCACCCCGCTCAACGGCGTGCTGGGGACCATTGACCTGCTGGGCAACCAGCCGCTGCCGCCGCCGGCGGCCCACCTGCACGGGGTGCTGGCCCGCTCGGCGGGGCGCCTGCGGGTGATCGTCGACGAGGTGCTCGATCTGGCCCGGCTCGAGGCCGGCCGCCTGCAGCTGCGCGCCGCGCCCTTCCCCTTCGACGCCGCCCTGGCCGAGCTGTGCGAGGACTTCGCCGCGACCGCCGCCGCCAAGGGCCTCGGGCTGCACCTCGTGCCCCCGCCGCGCCCCGTCGGCTGGCGGCAGGGCGACCTCGCCCGCCTGCAGCAGATCGTGGCGAACCTCTTGGGCAACGCGGTGAAGTTCACGCCCAGCGGCTCCATCTGGCTGCGTTTTGGGCCCGACCCACAGGCGGCCGATGGGGTCGAGGTCTGCGTCGATGACACCGGGCCCGGGGTCGCGATCGCCGACCGCGAGCGCATCTTCGACCCCTTTCGCCAGCTCGAGGGGCCGGCCCAAGGCAAGGGCACGGGGCTCGGCCTCGCCATCTGCCGCCGCCTCGCCGACGCGATGGGCGGTGCGCTGCGCTGCGAGGCCGCCCCGAGCGGCGGGGCGCGCTTCTGCCTGCGCTTGCCCATGCCGACGGCCCCCGCCCGGGCGCAGACCGCACCCGAGGCCCCACCGGCCCGCCTCGACGGCCTTCGCGTGCTGCTCGCTGAAGACAACGAGGTCAACCAGTTTGTCCAGACCCAGCTGCTCGAGTCCCTGGGCGCCACCGTGCGGCTGGTCGGCGATGGGGCGGCGGCCCTGCAGGCCTGGGACCCCGACGCCTACGATCTCGTGCTCATGGACGTGCACATGCCGGTCATGGGCGGGCTCGAGGCCACCGCCCAGCTGCGGGCGGGCCCGCGCGGGGCCGAGGCGGTGATCGTCGGCCTCACCGCGGCGGTGCTGCCCGAAGACCTGGCCGCCTGCGCCCGGGCCGGCATGGACCGTGTGGTGGGCAAGCCGATCACCCAGAGCAGCCTCGCCGCGGGCCTTCGCGCGGCCCTCGACGCGCGCGGCCGCTGAGGTTCCGGGCCCCGGGCGCCCGGCCCCGCTCAGCCGCCGATCGCCCAGAGCAGGGTCTCTTCGGTGTCGAGGCGCTGGGTGGCCCCGTAGACCACCCCCGCGCCGGCGCCGAGCGCGCTCACCGCGCAGGCCTCGCCGGGCAGGTCGGCGAGGCGCTTGACCCCGCCGCTGGCGCCGACCCGCCAGACGGCCGCGCCGTCGCTGAGCAGCAGGCCCTCGGGGGTCTGCCAGCCGCTGCCCGCGGCGCCCACCTGCGGGCCGATCTCGTCGGCGGGGCCGCCGTCCAAGGGCAGGGCGTAGAGGCCCCGCCGCGCGCCCTGCTGGGCCTCGCCCACGTAGATCACGCCCACATCGGTGACACCGAGCAGGGCCCCCACCGGCGGGTCGGCGGTGAGCGCCTGCTCGGCCCCGTCGACGAAGCGGAACAGGGCCGGGTCAAAGTCCGCCGCGCCGCCACCTTGGGTCACCAAGGACCCGTCGGGCGCGCGCAGCCAGGGGGCCGCCTCGCCCCGGGCCTGGGCGGGCAGGGCGACCCCAGTCTCGACCCCGCCCAGCTCGGCGACGACGACCGTGACCGTGCCGGCGTTGTAGTCGGCCTCCGTGCCCCAGAGCTGGTCGGCCGCCGGGTCGAAGGCGAAGAGCGTGGCGTAGCCGAAGGGCACCTCGAGGGTGCGGGCGGCGCCGCCGTCATCGGGGTAGCGCCACCAGTTGAGGCCCTCGCGCACCAGCACGCTGCTGTCATCGCGCAGCAGCTCGAGCGTGGTGGCCGCGCCGTCGCCGGCCCCCTGCAGCTCGGCGGGCGCGCCGCCGTCGATGGCCACGGTGTAGACCGCCGCGCCGGTGGTGTAGACCAAGGACTGCCCCTGGACGACGAGGCCGGTGACCCGCACCTGCACGCCCAGCGCCGTGTCGGTGTAGGGGATCCAGTCGGTGAGCGCCGCGGCGCCGCTCGGCGGGCCACAGACCTCGGCCCCAGCGCCGCTGTCGAGCTTCTCATCGCCGCCCGCGCAGCCCAGGCCCGCCAAGACCGCCCCAAACAGCGCACCGATCCGCCCAGCCCGCATCCCCAGCCCTCCGCCCCGCGCCGCGGGGGGCGGTCGATACCCCGCCCCGCCGCGCTCCACCAGGGAGGGCTGGCACCGGGTGTCATCATCTTGCGCGCCGCTGACGCCGCCCGCCACCGGGGCCGCGCGCCGCCGGGCTCAGGGCGCGGGTGGGCGGGCCCAGGGGATGCGGCTGGTGCCCGCCGTGTCGGGCTGGCAGATCGCGCAGAAAAAGGCGTCGTGGCCGTTGACCCCGCAGACGCGGATCGGCGCGCCGCAGCGGGTGCAGGGGGCGCCCTTGCGGTTGCGAACGACCAAGAAGTCGCGCAGCTTGGCGTCGAGCGGCGGCTGGCGGCGGGCCACCTCGTCGCGGGCCCCGGCCAAGGTCGACACGATCCCCGCGTGCAGGGCGGCGAGCTCGGCGGCGCTCAGCGAATTGCAGCGGCGCTTGGGGTGGAGGCCGGCGGCGAAGAGCGCCTCGTCGGCGTAGGCGTTGCCCAGCGCGTCGAGGGCGGCCTTGTCGAGCAGCAGGTTCTTGACCTGATCGCGGCGGCGGGCGCAGAGGGCGGCGAGCGCGGCCGGGGTGAAGTCAGGCCCCAGCACGTCCATCCCGACGTGGGCCAGGCCGGGGACCTGCGCCTCTTGGGCCGCCGCGGCGAGGTAGACCTTGCCCATGCGCTCGTCGTCGCGGTAGCGCAGCAGCCCCAGGCCCGAGATCTGCAGCTCGACGCAGCAGTCGCGGGTGCGCCGGGTGCCGGGCGCGTGGGTCGAGAAGCGGCCGGCCAACATCGGGTGCACGGCCAGCAGGGTGCAGGCGGCCGGGCCCTCGAGATCGAAGAGCAGCAGGTGGGCCCGGCGGCGCACCGTCCGCACGACCTGGCCGACCAGGGCCGCACTGGCCGCGCCCTCGACCATGTGGCGCACCACGACGGGGTCTTGCACCTCGACGCCCGCGATCTGGGCCCCGACGAGCAGGGCCTCGAGCAGGCCACGCTGGTGATCGAGCTCTGGGCGCTCCGGCACGCTCCCTCCCCGCGCCCGGTCGCGGCGCCGCAGGGGCGCCTATCCGCCCCAGGGCCGGCCTTCATCCGGGGATCTGGTTGATGTCCCCCACCTCGCCGCGCTGCCCCTCCGCCGCCCAAGCGAGCAGGGCCCCCAGATCGGCGAAGAGCTGCGCGCCGGCCGGGGTCCACTCCCCCAGCTGGGCGAGGATCTGCATGCCGTGGGCGTCGCTCTGCAGCACCTGGGCCCGGCGCCGGGCGAAGCTGGGCCCCTGGGCCGCGGGGTGGCCCCGATCCGCGAGGCCGCGGTGCAGGGCCGCCACGGGGATAAAGGCGTGAACAGCGAGCAGCACGCCAATCAGGGGGCGCAGATCGGGGCGCACGGGCGAGGGCGTCCAGGCGCTGCGGCCGTTGCGCAAGCCGGGGTCGAGCAGCAGCAGCCGGTTGAGGCGGCCGTGCTGGGCCTCGTGCACGACGGCCTCGGCGAGGGTCAGCGGGTCGGGGTGCAGGCTCAGGTAGGCTTGGCTGGGCAGCTCGCGGTAGCTGGCCGAGAGGTGGCGCTCGGGCTCAAAACCGACCGGCAGCAAGCGCGCGAGGCCCTGGCCGGGGCCCTGCAGCCAACCGGGCAAGCCGGCGTCGATGAGCGCCAGCGCCCCCTCGAGGGCCGCCGCCCAGACCGCGGGCCCGCGGCCGTCGAGGCGCAGGGCGTTGCCGTCCTTCTCGGGGTGGTCCTCTTGCATGGCGACCGGGTTGCGGTCGACGAGGCCCAGGGCCAGCCCGGGCCGGATGGGGTGGGCCGCCGGGCGCCGCGCGCCCTCCACCGCAGCCACGGGCACGATCTGCCCGTCGTGCTCGACGTGGATCCCCGCGCGGTCGGCTGAGATCGCGGTAAACGGGCGGGGCGGGCGCAGCAGATCACCGTCAGGCAGCAGCAGCTCGTCGATCTCGCCCTCCCAGAGCAGGGCCTCGTCGACCGCGCCGGCCAGGGCGGCGAGCAGGGTCGGGGCGAGGGCCGACCACAGCGCGCCGGGCTCGCCCACGCCGGCGTCGAGGCAGAGCGCGGGCCCCTCGAGCTCGGGGCGGGTCAGGGCGGCGAGCAGCGGCGCGGGCCGGGCGGCGGCGATCAGGCGGAGCTGGGCCTGCAAGGCGGCGAGGCTGCGGCGGCTGCGGGGGGAGAGGGCGCCGGGCGGCCCCTGGAGCAGGCCGCGGAGGGCGAGCAGGCGCACGCGGCTGTGGAGCTTGCGCTCGCGGGGCTCAAGCTCGGCCCCGCTCAGGAGCAGATAGCCCTGGGGCGGCGCGCTCTCACCGCCATCGGCAGCGGCAGGATCGGGGGCCTGGGCGGGATCGGGCATCATCGGACCTCGGGCGGGGGCGGTCGACGCACCGCGCGGGGGCGATCCTGCCGCGCGGCGGGGCCCGGCGCCCGCAGGCCACCGCGCACGAAGAAAATTCCCCACACGGGGTCAACCTCGGCCGCGGCAGATCCGAACCCTGTGGTGCGGGACGGAACCCGCGAAGCAACACAGAGGAAGGGGTCCACCATGAACATGATCAAGCGCTTCATCAAGGACGAGTCCGGCGCCACCGCCATCGAGTACGGCCTCATCGCCGGCCTCGTCGCCGTCGCGGTCATCGCCGCCCTCACCGCCCTGGGCGGCTCGCTGAACAACCTGTTCTCCGACATCTCCGACACCGTGGCCGCCTCCTCCGGCTGAGCGACCGCTCCGGGCCTCCGGGCCCGCACAGCGCCCCTCCTCTGCTGGGCCCCGCCGCCGCTGCGCGGCGGGCGCTCCAGAGGAGGGCGCTGCACCTCTCGCCGCGCCCACGCGATCCTCCGCCCTCCTGGCTCATGCTGGGAGGGCGGTCCTCTTTTTGGCCCCGATCACCCAAGCTTCATCAGCGCGCGGCCGAGAACGCAAAGCGGGCCCGGAAGTCGGCGAGCTGCTCGGCCAGCGGGCGCCCGTCGCGCACGCTCGCCGGCAGGCGGGGATCGGGCGCGACCACCAGATCGTGCAGCCGCTGGTGCTGGCGGATGTACAACATCTCGGTCTGCGGCTCGAGCTGGACCACCGCGGCGGCGATCTCGTGCACCGACAGGTTCTGCTCGACGAGGTGGCTCACCCCGCGGGGCAGGGCGCCGTCGACCGCCCGGGCCAGCGCCCGGCCGACCGTGTCGACGTGCACAAAAGCCCGCCGCTGCTCGCCGCTGCCATGCACCGTGATCCGCCCGCGGAAGTGGGCGTCGAAGAGGAAGCGGTTGATCACGGCGTCAAAACGCATCGAGCGGTTGTAGCCATAGACGTTGGCGCAGCGCACCAGGTGCAGGTCGAGGCGGTCGGCCAGCCGCTCGAGCATGCGCTCGCCGTCGTGCTTGCTGCTGCCATAGGCCGAGGTCGGCGCGGGCGGGCGGCCCAGGGCCGCGGGCTCGCTCGACTCACCGTAGACCGCCGTCGAGCTGAGGTAGACCAGCCGCTTGACGCTGCTCTGGGGGCGCTCGAGCAGGTAGCTCAGCTCGGCGCTGCCCCAGTGGTTGACCTGGTCAAAGCCGTGCAGGTCGGTGTCGGCGAAGGGGGTGGTGACCCGGGCGGCGAGGTGAAAGACGAGGTCGACCCCGTCGAGCGCGCGGCCCAACCGGCGGGTGTCGAGCAGATCGCCGCCGTCAAAACGCACCCGCAGGCCGGCCCGCACGGGCAGCGGCCCCTCTAAAAAGAGGTTGCGGTTCGGCCGGCTGAGGTTGTCGTAAATAACGACCTCGTCGACATCCTCGCGGGCGCAGAGCGCGTGGCACAGCGTGGTGCCGACGTAGCCCGCGCCGCCGGTGATGAGCACCTTCACGTGGTCCCTCCCGCGGGGGCGCCGTCGAGGTGCAGCCCGCACTCGGTCTTGTGGAGCCCGAACCAACGACCGCCCCGGTCATCGAGGCCCGCGGGCCCCGCCTCATCGGCGAGGCGCCGGGTGCAGGGCCGGCAGCCGACGCTGAGGTAGCCCTCGTCCTCGAGGGGGTGGCGGGGCAGGCCGCGCTCTTCGATGTAGGCCCAGGTGGTGCGGCCGTCCCAGGCGTGCAGCGGGTGGTAGCGCCGCACCCCGCCGCGGCCGACCGACTCTTTGCCCATGCCCTGCCGCACGCTGCTCTGGCTGCCCCGGATGCCGCTGACCCACAGGTCGTGCGCGGCGAGGATCGGGTCAAGCGGCAGCACCTTGTTGAGGTGGCAGCAGTGGTCGGGGTCAGAGGTGAACAGCAGCCGGCCCTCGGCGTCGCGCTGCTGCCCCCGCTCGACCGGTGAGAACAGGTCGATGATCTTCAGGGAGAACCGCTCGCCGAGCGCGCGCCGAAACTGCAGCGTCTCGGGGAAGTGGTAGCCGGTGTTGAGGAAGTAGACCGGCACCTGCGGCGCGAAGCGGTCGAGCAGATCGAGCAGCACGACGCTGTTGGTCTGAAAGCTGCTCGTCGCGAACATGCGCGCGCCCGCGGCCGCATAGGCGCCCAGCTCGGCGGCCACCGCCTCGACCAGGGGCCCCAGCGCGGGCGGCCCGCCAAAAAGCCCCCCTCCGCCGTCGCCGACGCCATCTGGGACAGTCTGCATCCCCACCTCCGCCGGCGGCGCTAACCGCGCGCCCCCCCAGAGGCCGCACCGCGGGCTAAAGGCGCGCCATGCGGCCGCCCCTCCTCCTCGTCACCGCCCGCCGCCGCGCCCCTGACCGGCTCGAGAACAGCCTGCACGACGCTGGGCTCGACGAGCCCTCGGTTGAAGCGCTGGTCGCCGCGGCCGGCGCTGGCCCCCTGTTGCTCGGCGGCGGTGAGCCCACCCTGCGGGCCGACCTGCCGGCCCTGCTGGCGGCCCTCCGCGCCGCCGGGGCCACGCCCGCCCTCGACACCGACGGCCTCGCCCTCAGCTCACCCGCCGCGCTCGCCGCCCTGCGCGGGGCGGGCCTCGCCGGCCTGCGGCTGCGCCTGCACAGCCTCGTGCCCGAGGCCCACGACTACCTCGAGGGCCTGGCCGGGGCCCAGCGCCGGGCGGTCATCGCGCTCGGGCGGGCCCTCGACGCGCAGCTGCCGGTCGAGGTGCTCACCCCGATCAGCCGGCCCGCCGCCCCCCTGCTGCTCGCGATGGCCCGGGGGCTGGCTCCCCGCGGCGCCCGGCCCGCCCCGCGGTGGACGCTGCGCTGGCCCGTGCTCGCCGACCCCGAGCTCGCCCACCTCGTGGCGGTGCAGCCGCGGCCCTCGCTGGTCGAAGATCACATCCTGGCCGCTGTACACGAGGCGCTGTCCTTGGGCCTGCGCGTGCAGGTCGAGGGCCTGCCCGCCTGCGTGGCCCCCAGCCTCGACCCGGCGCTGCGCGTGCCCTCGCCCGCCCAGCTTGACCCCGGCGGCCTCGCCCGCGCGCTGCCCCCCGCGGCCCGCTGCGTCGGCTGCGCGATGGGCGAAGCAGCGTCCTGCCCCGGCTTCTCGGCGGCCTGGGTCGACCGGCTGGGCGACGCCGAGCTGCGCAGCGAGCGCCCGGGGCCCCGCGCCGCGCCCCCAGCGCCGCTGCCCACGACCGGGGGCCCGCCGCCCGCGCCGCCCCCGCGCGCCGGCCGCGCGCCCCTGACCCGCCCGCGCGACCTGCGGCGCCTCGCCCGCTGGCCGGCTCTGGCGGGCGACCCGAGCTTGGCCACCGCCGGCGAGGGCCCCGCCGGCCCGCTCCGCCTCGCCCTCGTCGGGCCCAGCCGGGCGGCGCGCGCGGCGCTGGCCCGGGTCGCCCAAGAGCGACCGCCGCGGCTGGTGCTCGGCCCCGACGCGCTGATGGAGCGCCCTGACGCGGTCGACCTGCTGCGTGACGCGCTGCGGATCAGCGTGCCAGAGGTCATTGTGCGCGCCGCCCCCCACGGCCTCGCCGCGGTACCCGACCGGGCGCTGGTGGGCCTGCGCGGGCTAACGGCCTGGGTCTGGCCCCTGCCCGTCGGGGCCGAGCCCGATCTGGCGGGGGTCGAGGCGCTGGCCCGGCTGCACCGCCTCTCCGGCGCCATGGTCGGGGTCTGCGGCGGGCAAGGGGCGGCGCCCGCGCCGCTCCTCCAGCTGGATGACCCTGCCGAGGGGGCCGCGCCCTGTGGCAGCATGGGCGGCGCCCCCTCCTCCTCCCCCTCGCCCGAGCCGGAGCCCCTGTGACCGAGCGCCCCCGCGGACCGGTAGACCCCGAGCAGCTGCTGCGCGAGTGGAGCGGCATCACCGCCGCCGCCCGCGCCGACTTTGACGCCGAGCTGGCCCGCCTCGAGGCCAGCCTCGACGAGGCCGCCGCCCGCGCCGGGTGGGAGGAGTTCACCGCCGCCCACGCCAACGCCGCCGCGGCCCTGGCCCAGCGGGCGGCCAAGCTGCGCGCCCGGTGGGAGGGCACCGGCCCCGTGCTCGAAGAGGCGGTGATCACACACTCGGTGAACAGCGCCCGGCACCTGCGCTGGCGGGTGGCCGAGGCCCGCAAGACCGGCGAGGCCCTCGCCCGCAGCTTCGACCAGCGCGCCGATCAGGTGCTCGTGCGGGCCCGGGCCGCCGCCGCCCGCGCCCTCTTCCTGCGCGCCGCCGAGGAGTGGAGCGCCGGCCGCGCCTGCGGCGAGTGTGGCCAGCCCTACCAGGTCGGCGGCCTGAGCGCGCCCGCCGCCTTCCGCTGCCCGAGCTGCGGGGCGGTGCGCCTCGAGCAGCCGGGCCCCGAGACCCTGACCTGGCTCGCCGAAGGTGGCGCCATTGACGCCGTTTGCGACGAGGCCTGCGCCACTGACCGCGGCGCGGTCGAAGAGGCCCGCCACAGCTTCTGGTCCATCCACGAGCCCACCGTCGAAGACCACGCCACCTTCTCCACCGTCGCCCGCACCGCCGCCCTGCGCTGGCTCGACCAGGCCCAGCGCCTGCGCCCGGGCATGACCGAGGCCGAGGTCGAGGCCCGCCTGCAGCGCAAGCTCGACGAGGCCCTCGCCGAGTCCACCCACAGCCTGGCCGCCGAGGCCCGGCGCCGCCGCAGCCGCGGGGTGCAGCTGGCCAAAGCCGGCGACGTGCCCGCCCTGCTCGATTGGCTGCAGCGGGGCGGCGAGGGCCCGCCGGCCGAGCGCGCGGCCCAGCTGGTCGCCTGCCTGCACGAGCACGGGCTGCGGGCCGAAGCGTGGCAGGCCCTGGCCCTCGAGCACCACCTCTCGGCCGAGGCCGAGGACCGCGACGCGTGGATGCGCCGCCGCCTCGGTGAGCTCGACGACGCCTTGGCGACGCGATGAGCCTGCCGCCCGTGATCGCCGAGGCGCCGCCCGCCGGCCCGGCCGCGGGCGCCCAGGCGCGTATGCTCGAACGTGAGCGCATCGCCAACCGCCCCAAACATTGGGTGCGGCTGGTCACGGCCTGCAATAGCAAGTGTTTGTTTTGCCTCGACGCCGACACGCCGCGCAACGTGTATTTGCCCGAAGATGAGATCCAAGCCGAGCTGCGGCGCGGGATCGAGGCGCTGGGCGCCGACAAGGTGATCCTCAGCGGGGGTGAAGCCAGCCTGCACCCTGCCTTCCCCGCGCTCATCCGCTATGCCAAGTCGATCGGCTACGACCGGGTGCAGACGGTGACCAACGGCTGGCGCTACGCCGACCTCGACTTCTACAAAGAGGTGATGGCCGCGGGTCTCGGCGAGATCACCTTCAGCCTGCACGGCCACACCGCGGCCCTGCACGACCACCTGACCCAGCACCCCGGCTCCTTCTCGCGGCTGATGAAGGCCATGGTGCGGGCCCTGCGCGATCCGCGCGGCCCGATCGTCAACATGGACGTGGTGATCAACAAACAGAACGTCGCCGTGCTCGACAAGATCATCGAGCTGGCCATCTCGGTCGGGGTGACCGAGTTTGACCTGCTGCACGTGATCCCGCAGGCCAACGCCTATGACAACCGCGACGTGATGTTCTACGACGTCAAAGACCACCTGCCGGTGTTGCACAAGGTCTTCGCGCTCAACCGCCACCCGCGATTTGTGGTCTGGACCAACCGCTTCCCCGTCGAATTCCTCGAGGGGATGGAGGACCTGATCCAAGACCCGCACAAGATGCTCGATGAGGTCAACGGGCGGCGGTTCATGGTGCGGAACTACCTCGACACCGGCCGCCCGCTCGACTGCCGCCAGCCCGAGCGCTGCGTGCACTGCTTCATCGAGCCTTTTTGCGCGACGATGGACCGCACCATCGCCCGCCAGCGCAGCGGCGGCTTCTCGGTCTGGCAGCCGGCCGAGCCCGCCGAGGCCCTGCCCGACCCGCTGCCTTTTGGCTGCGACACCGTGGGCCTGCGGGCCCAGAGCTGGGCCACGCTGCCCCCGCTCCGCCTGCCCGCCGGCGCCGGCCTCGAGCTGCAGCTCGACCAGCCCACGCCCCTGCCCGCGGCCCTGCCCGCGCCCTTCGTGCGCCTCATCATTGACGCGCCCGAGGCCCTTGACGCGCTGATCGGCCCCGAGGCCCCGCCGCTGCCCGCGGGCCTGCACCTCGAGGTCCGCCTGAGGCGGGCCACCGCCGCCTGGTGTTTGGCCCAGCCCGCCGCCCTGGCCGCCGCGGCGGCCGCCCTGGGCCCGCGCCTGCGCCTGCACCAGCCGAGTTTTGAGCACATGGCCGAGGCCACCGCCAGCGATGTGCGCGATCCCGCCGCTTTTTTCAGCAAGCTGGCAAGCCTGGGCCTGCCGCCCCTGCAGGTCAGCGGCCTGCCCGCCTGCCTCGCCCCGGGCCAGCGCCTGCAGGCGGCGATCCCCCGCCTCGCCGCGGCGGATTTTGAGCCCGAGACCGGCCGCCTCGACATCCGCGGCCTCGCCCGCGCCCACGTCTCGACGCAGTACCGCAGCAAGAGCGTGCGCTGCCGCGACTGCGTGGTGAACGACCGCTGCGAGGGCGTTCACATCAATATGGTGCGCGATCAGGGCCTCAAGCTCTGCCGGCCGTTGACCGCCGGGCCCTGGGCCGCGGACGCCCAGGCCCAGCTGCAGGCCGCCATGCCCACGCCGCCGCAGCGCCCCCGCGACGGCGCCCCGCCCGAGGTGCCCGCCCCGAGCCTGCCGGGTTTTGCCCCGGTGGGGCCGGTGACCGACCCGCTGGCCGCGGTGGCCGAGGCCCAGCGCGCCCGCCGCGAAGAGCGGGCCCGGGCCCGGGCGGCCGGCGCGCCCCTGCCGCCGCTCAACCCCTTCGGCCCCCGCGCGGGCTGAGCCCACGCAGCGAGGACAGCGTCAGGATGGCCAACCTCGGGTACCTTCAGCTCACGCGCAACTGCTACCAGCGCTGCCGCTTTTGCAGCAACCCGCCCACCGGCGTCGATCTGACCGAGGCCGAGATGCGCGGGATGATCGATGAGCTCGCCGAGATGGGCTACGACGGCGTCATTTTGACCGGGGGTGAGCCCAGCCTCTCGGCCCTGCTCTTCCCGGCCCTGGCCTATGCCGCCGAGCGCGGGCTCTACTCCCGCATGATCACCAACGGCCAATTGTTGGCCGATAAAGAGTTCTTTGCGCGCTGCGTCGACGCGGGCCTGCGGCATGTGCACATGAGCCTGCACAGCTACCGACCCGAGGTGCATGACTTCATTACGAAGTACCCCCGCGCCTGGGAGACCCTGGTCACCGCGCTCGGCCACGTGCCCGCGCTGGGCATCACCGCCGACATCAACACCGTGATCAACGTCTACAACGCCGATCACCTGCATGAGACGGTGATGTGGCTGGTCGACCGCTTCCCCTTCATCCGGCACTTCGTCTGGAACAACATGGACCCAGACGGCAACCGGGCCGAGGAGAACCCCGACTGCATCCCCCGGCACCACGAGTTCCAGGTCAGCCTCGAGCTGGCCATGGACTACTTGCACCGCACCGGGCGGACTTTTCGGGCGGAGCGGGTGCCGCTCTGCTTCATGCCGCGCTTCGCCTGGGCCAGCACCGAGACGCGCAAGATCATCAAAGAGGAGGAGCGCTGCATCCGCTTCCTCGACCAGAAGGGCTTTGTGCACCAGGTGGAGTTCCTGCACGGCAAGGGCGAGGCCTGCGACCATTGCCGCTGGGACCCCATCTGCGCCGGCATGTACTCGATGGCCAAGACCTACGATGAGCGCGAGCTCTCGCCGCAATTTGAGGATCTGACCCCGGTGATGCGCGCCGTGCTCGGCGAGGAGCCCGCGCCCGCCCTGGTCGAGCGGATCCAGGCGCGCCGCGGCCGCCGCAGCCCGACCGAGCAGCCGCCCCCCGCGCAGCGCGCCGCGGCCTGGGCACGTGCCTGGTAAAGGGGGAGAATTGGCCCGGAGGGCGCCAAGGCCCTTGCGCGGGGCCCCTCCCCTCCGCTACCGTCCCTCTTAGACGTCGTCGGGCCGCCCGCGGCCGGCCACGTCCTCTCGCGCTGGCCCGCGGCGGGCGAATCGCCCCCACCGGGAACGCGCGGCACGCGCTTCGAGGCATGCATGGCAAGCGGACACCGCCGCGACCCGCTCCCCTCCCACCTGGGCCCCTCCCACCTCCCGCGCCTCGGGGCCTTGGCCCTGCTCGGGCTGCTCGGCTGTGGGAACGACAACAAGCTCGACGTCTACGAGTCTCCGCCGGTGGTGACCATCCAGTCGCCGGGCGCAGACTCGTCGTTTTATGCGGGGCAGCCGATCAGCTTCGAGTCGCTGGTCGACCTCGACAGCGGCACTGACCCGACGACGGTGACCCACCGCTGGGTGGCGGGCAGCGAGACCCTCTGCGACACCCAGCCTTTTGGCGCCGACTTCCTCGGCCTCTGCTCGGCGGCCTTTGACACGGCGGGCCCGCGCACGGTGCAGGTCACGGCGAGCACGCCCTATGGTGGCCGCGCCACCGCGACGGTCGACATCGAGATCCTCGAGAACAACCCGCCGACGATCGACATCGACTCGCCGGTTGAGGGCACCGACTTCGCGGTGACCACGCTCATCGTCCTGCACGCGCTGGTCGACGACGTCGAGCAAGACCCCGCCGAGCTGGTGATCAGCGCGACCAGCAACATCGACGGCGAGCTCTCGGTCACCGCGACGCCCAGCTCGACCGGCGAGTGGTCCTCGGCGGTCACGCTCAGCCCGGGCTCGCACCTCATCACCGTGCGGGTGGCCGACAGCTACGGGCAGTCCGACCAAGACACCGTGCAGCTCGATGTCTTCGAGAACACCGCGCCGACGGTCGCCTCGGTCAGCGTCGAGCCGCTGCCCGCCTACACCGACGACGATCTGGTCGCCGTGCCCTATGGCTGGGCCGACCTCAGCGGTTTGCCCGAGAGCTACCGCTACCAGTGGTACAAAGACGACGGCACGGGCCTGATGGTGGCCGACGCGCCGGCGGTGACCGAGACCTACCCGGCGGGCCGCACGGTCAAGGGTGACTTCATCCAGGTCGAGATCTTCCCGGTCAACACCTATGGCGAGGGGCCGCCGGTGCGCTCGGCCATCGTCGAGGTGCTCAACAGCCCGCCGACCGCGCCGGTGGTGCAGCTCACGCCCGACCCGGCCCAGCCGACCGACAACCTCTACTGCAACGTGGTCACGCCCTCGACCGACATCGACGACGACCCGATCACCTACACCTACAAGTGGTTCCGCAACGGCGCGCTCACCGGGGTGACCGCCAACGTGGTCACCAGCGACCAGCTCAACCACGGCGACACCTGGGAGTGCGTGGTCACCGCCAACGACGGCGAGATCGACGGGGGCAACGCCAGCGACGCGGTCACCGTGCTCGACACGAACGCCCCGCCCGCGCCGCTGATCAACGCGACCTACCCCTTCCGCAACGAAGACAGCGTCACCCTGACCGGCAGCTGCGAGCCGGGCTGTGCCCTGACCATGTACTGCGCCGACGGCCTCAGCTCGTGGACCGACAGCCTCACCTGCGCGGGCGACGGCACCTTCAGCTTCAGCGACACGCTGACCCGGGGCGAGGTGACCACCTGCCAAGCCGACTGCGAAGACGCCGCCGGCAACGTCAGCCCGCTGTCCAACCCGGTCAACACCGAGGTCTGCGACCCGGCCGACGCCTACGAAGACGCCACCGGCTACGGCGACGCGGGCGGTGACGCGGTCGACGAGTTCGGCTCGCTGGGCGACTCGGGCACCCGCACGGTCACCCTGCGCGGGAACATCCTCGCCGACGACACCGAAGACTGGTTCTCGGTCACGACCACCGATGATGTGCCCAGCGACCGCATCGCTGGGCTGAACGCCTACCGCCTGCAGGCGATCATGGTCAGCGGCAGCGCCGACTACGCCTTCACCGTGTACAAGGACTCTTTCGACCCCTCGGCGCGAGAGTGCTCGGGCGCCTACACCGAGTACTCCGACTTCGTGACCGACCGGGGCGAGGCGCACCACACGGTGCCCGCCGACCCGCGGGCCTGCGGCAACGGCAGCTCGACCCGCAACAACTGCGAAGACATGAGCGGCACCTACTACGTCCAGGTCACCCGCCTGCGGAGCTCGCCGACCTCCTGCGACTCCTACACCATCGAAGTCACGAACGGGGTTTGGTGATGCAGAGCCGCCGCGACATCCTCAAGCTGCTCGGCGTCTCGGTCGGCGCGCTCGGTTTGAGCGCCAGCGCCGCCGCCGAGGGCCTCGCCGCCTTCGCTGACGCGGGCGGGCAAGCCAGCGCCCCCCTCTGGCTGGTGGCCCCCCTCCAGCCGGGCAGCCCGCTGGGCAAGGGCTGGACGCTGTCTGCGCTCTCGCCGGTCGAGCGCGGCGCCGCTGTGCTCACCCTGCAGCACAGCGCCGGCGGCCTCGCCCGGGTGCACCTCTGCGCCCGCGACGGCCGCCCCAAGGGCCTGACCCACACCGCGCTCTTCGACCTGCTGCTCATGGACGGCGGCCAGGGCGACCGCCCGACCGACGAGGGCCTGGGCCGCGCGTTGATCAACCTCGCGAGCCGGGTCAAGCAGAACGAGCTGCGCTCCGCTGATCTGCGCGTGCGCGGCCTGCTGAGCCACCTCGAGCGGGTCGAGCGCTTCGGCCCCGAGGCGCTGGTCTGAGCGCCTCCGGGCGCGTGCTCCGCTCCTCCTCTGCCGCTCCTCCACTGCTCCTCCGCGGCTGCTCCCCCCAAGGTCCTCCGCTCCGCTCTAGTGCGGCGCGCTCCCCGCGCAGCCCTCCGCCGAACACACGGTGCCCCTTTGTCCTCCGCTGACCAGAACACTGACGCGGCCGTTGATCTCGAGACCTTCGAGGTGCTGAGCGACGGCCGCAGCGTCCGCCTGCAGATCGATGAGCGGCTGTACCCGCTCGACGCGGTGCGCGGCGCCGCCTACCTTTTCCTCGACCGCTGCTTTGTCCGCCTCGACCGGCCCGCCGACCAGCGCATCGACCTGACGCTCAAGACCAAGGCCGCGCCGATGCCCGGCCAGCTCGAGCAGCTCGCCGGCGAGCTGGGCAACGCCCTCCTCGACCAGGCGGTGCGGGTGCAGGTGGCCCAGTCCACCGGCAAGATCCGCGAGTACATCATGGCGCGCGCCTTTTTCGCCGCGCCGGCCCAGTCGAGCATCGACCAGCTGCTGGCCGAGCTCGACGCCGAAGAGCTGGCCGACGACCCGCTCGACATCCAGGTCCCCTGGGAGAAGGGCGGCGCATGAGCCCCGACGCGCGCGCCGCCGACGCGCCGACGGGCGCCGTCACCCTCGACCTGCACGGCGACTTTTACAGCGCGGCGGGCATCGACGAGGCCGCCGCGGCCTACGCCGGTCTGCTCATGGTCGAGCGCAGCGGGGGGCCCACCCTCCACCGCCTCGCCCTGCGGGTCGAAGACGCCGAGGTTGACGACCTGGTCGACCACTTCCTCAACCACGCGCTGCACGCCAGCGTCACCGCCGCCCGCCGGGGCGCGCTGGGGGCCACGGCATGATCAGCCGCACGACCCTGCAGCTGCCGCGCCGGGCGGTGCGGCCCGAGGCCCTGGGCCCCTTCCGCTGGGGCAAGATCGGCGAGAAGGTGCTGCTGACCAGCGACGCCGGCGAGTGGCAGCTGCTGAGCCAGCCCGACTTCGCGCTGCTGCTGCGCGGCGAGCTCACGCCCACGCACCCGGCCTACGATGGCCTGCGCGAGCGCGGTTTTTTGCGCCAAGACCTCGACGCGGAAGACCTCGCCCGAAAGCTGCGCCGCAAGCGCCGCTACCTCGGCGCCGGGCCCCACCTCGCGGTGGTCATCACCACGCTGCGCTGCAACCAGTCCTGCGCCTACTGCCACGCCAGCCGCACCGACATGCACCGCACCGAGACCGACATGAGCCTGGCGACCGCCAAAAAGGTGGTCGACCACGTCATGCGCACGCCCTCGCAGTACCTCTGTTTTGAGTACCAGGGCGGCGAGCCGACCGTGAACATGGACGTGATCAAGTTCTGCGTCCAACACAGCCGCGAAAAGAACCGCCACGAGCGCAAGGCCCTCGATCATTCGGTCGTGACCAACATGACCTATATGAACGAAGAGAACGCGCGCTGGCTGGTCGACAACAACGTGCTGGTCTGCACTTCGCTCGATGGCCCCAAAGAGGTCCACGACAGCAACCGCCCGTGGACGGGCAAGACCGCCGCCGCCTACGACACGGTCACCGGCTGGATGGATTGGTTCAACCGCGCCTACATCGAGAAGGGCCTCGATCCCCAGCTCTGGCACGTCGACGCGCTGATGACCACCACCCGCCGCAGCATGGAGCACGGCAAGGCCATCGTCGACCTCTACGTGCAGCGCGGCATTCGCAACGTCCACCTCCGCCCGCTGAACCCCTTTGGCTTCGCCACCAAGACTTGGCGCGCCATCGGCTACACCATGGAGGAGTGGCTGGCCTTCTACGAGGAGATGCTCGACTACATCATCGAGCTGAACCACCAAGGCGTGCAGATCATGGAGGGGACGGCCGCGACCTTCCTCAAGAAGATCCTCACGCCCGACGACCCCAACTTTGTCGACATCCGCAGCCCCGTGGGCTCGGGCACCGGGCAGATCTGCTACGGCTACGACGGCAGCATCTACCCGAGCGACGAAGGCCGGATGGTGCACGGCATGGGCGACGCCATCTTTAAGCTTGGGCACGTCGATGACACGAGTTTTGAGCAGGCGACCCGCCACCCCACCGTGCGCGCCATCGCCACGGCCAGCCTGCTCGACGCCCTGCCCCAGTGCGAGAGCTGCTGGAACGCGCCCTACTGTGGCGTGCGGCCCCTTCACAACTACATGATGAGCGGGGATCTCTTCGCGCAGCGCCCCCTGACGCCCAAGTGCACCCAGCACATGGCCATGGTGCGCATGCTCTTCTCCCGCCTCGCCAACGATTCAGACGGCCGCATCGAGGCCATCTTCCGGCGGTGGACGATCGACCGCCCCCGCAGCCCCGACGCCGACCCCACCGCTTGAGCCGCCAGGAGGCCCCCATGAGCCGGGACCGAGACGACAACGACGAGAAGGCCGAGGCGGGCGCCGCCCCGGCAGAACCCGCGCCGAGCGGCGAGCCCACGCCGAAGCCCGAGCCCAAGCTCGAGGCGAACGGCAGCACCGCGGGCGTGGCCGGGGGCGTGGCCAAGCTGCCCGCGACCAGCCGCGTGCCCAAGCTCAACAAGGCGCCGGTCGACTTCTTGCTCGAGGCCGAGGCCGCCCAGGCCGAGCCCAAGGACCTGTCGGGTGAGCTGCAGCTCAAGGCCGACGAGCTGCTCGCCGACCCGCACAACGGCGGCGTGGTCTGGGCGGCCCACTGCTCCCACGGCTCGCACGGGTCCCATGGCTCGCACGGGTCCCACGGCTCGCACGGAAGCCACGGCTCGCACGGGTCTCACGGCTCGCACGGAAGCCACGGCTCACACGGAAGCCACGGCTCCCACGGTAGCCACGGCTCGCACGGCAGTCACGGCTCACACGGCTCACACGGCCAGTGGTGAACGCGGCCCACGCCGGCGCGCCCACCGAGGTTTCGCCGCGCTGAACGCACGGGAAATTCGGACAGAGAGGACAATGTAAGGGCCTACCCCAGGGGGAGGGAATAGGCCCAGCCTCCACCCCGCGCCCTGCGCAGAGGAGGCCCCATGTCCTCGCCCGTTTTTCGTCGCCTCGGCGGCGTGTACCAGCTTGAGCTGAGCCAGCCCGACGACCTCCTCTACATGGACGCGCTCGATCCGGCCCGCTGGGCGGTCACCAGCGCGCCGTCGGACCAGCTGCACCTCGACGACCGGGCTGGGCTGGGCGCGGTGGACCTCGACGGCGACGGGCGGATCCGGGTGAGCGAGCTGCGCCAGGCCCGCGCTTGGCTCTGGGCGCGCCTGGCCAAGCGCGACCGGCTGGTGGCCAAGGCCCAAGCCGAGCGGGAGCGGCTGCGGCCGGCCGATCTCGACAGCGGCTCGACCGAGGGCGGGGCGCTGCGCGCCTTGGCCCAAGACATCAACCGCGCCCAGGGCCGGGCCGCCGACGCCGAGCTGAGCCTCACCGACCTGCGCGCCTTCCGGGCCGCCTATGTGCAGCGCTTCCCCAACGGCGATGGGGTGCTGCCGCCCGCACACGCCGAGGATGACGTCCAGCGCGCCGTCGTCGACAGCGTCGTGCAGCTCTGCGGCGGGGCACCCGACCACAGCGGCGCGGCCGGCGCCACCCCGGCCCTGGTCGACGCCTGGGCTGAGCGGCTGCGGACCACCCTCACCTGGCGGGCCGCCGGGCGCGACAACCAGGCCGCGTTCGAGCCCCTGGGCGCCGAGACCGGCGCCGCCGTGGCCCTGCTCGACCGCCTGAGCCCGCCGCTGCGCCGCTGGTTCGCCCAAGGCCGGCTGCTCTCGGTCGAGGCGGGGGCGCAGGCACGGTTGATCACGAGCGCCGAGCAGCTGGCCGCGCTCGACGTGCAAGACCCCGCCGCGATCCGCGCCTGGCTCGAAGCGGCCCCGGTGGCCCCCCTGCGGGCAGATGGCCAACTTTCGCTGCAAGGGCCCCACAATCCCCTCTACACGGCCGATCTCGACGCGCTGGCCACGACCATCGGCCCCCGCCTGCTGCAGATCGAGGGCCCCCTCTCCACCTTGAGCGAGGCCCAGCTCGACGCCCTGCACGCCGCGCTCGCCGCGGGCCGGGCCCACGCCGCCGCTGCGCCGGTCGGGGTCGACCCCGCCCTCTCTGACGAGGCGCTGCTCGCCCTGCTCGAGGGGCCGGGCCCGCAGGCGGTGAAGGACCGCTGCGCGGCCGACGCCGCCGCCGCGGGGGAGCTCGCCCAGATCGGCGCGCTAGAGCGCCTGATCTTGCTGCAGGCCCACCTCTGGGCCTTGGCCAATACGCTGGTGAGCATCCCCCAGCTGTTCACCCCGGGCGAGACGGCGCTGATGGTCTACGGCCGGCTGGTCATTGACGGCCGCCGCCTGAACCTCTGCCAGCGGGTCTTCGACAAGGCCGCCCACAAGACCCTCGCCGCGACCAGCCAGATCTTCGTGGTCTACGCCGAGATCACCCGCCGCGACGCCCAAGGCGCCCGCACCGAGCTGATCGCGGCCGGCATCACCGCCGGCACCCGCGGCGGCGTGGCGGTCGGCAAGCGGGGCGTCTTCTACGACCGCACGGGCGCAGAGTGGGATGCCCTGGTGGTCGATGTCATCGCCAACCCGATCTCGATCACCGAGGCGATGATCGCCCCCTTCGTGCGCATCTGGGACGCCATCATGGCCCGGGTCGAGGCGGCGGCGGGTGAGCAATCCAAGGGCCTCGAGGGTGAGCTCTCGACGACAGCGGCGGCGACCAGCCTGCCGACCCTCCCGCCGGGGGGCGCCCCCGCGCCCGCCGCGCCCGAGCCTGCCCCGGCCAGCCCACCCGCGCCCGCCGGCGGCGGCCTACAAGCCGCGCTGATCGGCGGCTCGGTGGCCTTCGCCGCCATCGGCAGCAGCCTCGCCTTCATCATGAAAGAGCTCAGCGAGATCGCCCCGCTCAACGTCGTGTTGAGCGTGCTGGGCATCGCCGCGGGCCTGGCCGGCTTCAGCGCCTTCCTCGCCTGGCTCAAGCTGCGGCGGCGCGACCTCTCGGCCCTGCTCGAGGCGAGCGGCATGGCGCTCAACGCCCGGATGCTGCTGAGCCGCTACCTCGCCGGCCTGTTCACGATCCGCCCCGACCTGCTGCCCGGATCGGAGCGCCGCGACGACGAGCCCAAGGGCACGCCAGAGAAGCTCCTGCTCATGCTCTTCGTGCTGGCGCTCGCGCTCGGGGCCAGCTTCTGGGCCTTCGGCGACCAGCTCATGGCCGCCTTGCCCACGCCAGCGGTGCAGCCCGAGGCCGCGCCCGAGGCCGCCGCCCCGCCGGCGCCGACCGCCCCGCCGCCGCCCACCCCCTGAGCCGGGCCGAGGGCACCGGTTAGGCGCGCGGCCCACCCGGAGCACCCATGAGCGGCGTCCCCTTCTTTGTGCTCGGCTGCCCCCGCTCGGGCACGAGCTGGCTGGGCGCGGTGCTCGACGCCCACCCGCGGCTCCGCTGCGGGATGGAGCTCGACCTGCTCAGCGCCTTCCAGCAGGTGGCGCGGGCGCGCGCGGTGCACGGCAGCCCCGAGCGGGCAAGAGGTGGGCCCACGGTGCTGCGCGGCGGGGCGAACCAGCTCGCCGCCATGCACCTGCACGACATCGTCCGGTGGGAGCTCGCCGAGAGCGGCAAGCCCCGCTTCGGCGACAAAACGCCCTCCTACGCGCTGAACATGGAGGTTTTGACCGCGACCTTCGCTGGCTGTCAGTTCATCCACATCCTCCGCGATGGGCGCGACAACGTGTCCTCGCTGCTGCAGAGCGAGGCCAGCCAGCGGCACTGGCGCACCGAGGACTGGGTGCCCCGGTCCGTCGAGGCCGCGGCCCGCTACTGGCTCGAGCACGTGCGCCGGGCCCAGGCCTCGGGCGCCGCGCTCGGGCCGGGGCGCTACGTCGAGGTCCGCTACGAGGCGCTGATGGAGAGCCCGCTCGCCGAGGGCCGGCGCCTGCTGCGCTTCCTCGGCGAAGATGACGCCCCCGCGGTCGACGCGCAGCTGCAGACCGCCCAGCGCAAGTCGCCGCGCTGGCATGAGCGCCTCTCTCCCGCCGAGCTGCGGCGCTTTCACCTCGTGCCCGGGGTCGACGCCCTGTGCGCGGCGCTCGGCTACCCGCTCTACACCACCCCCGACCCGGGCCCGGCGGCCGCCGCAGCCGCCGTGACCCATGCCGAGGCCGCCGCCGCAGCCGGTGATGACCGCGCCGCCGTCGAGATCATCGAGCAGGGCGCCGCCCAGGGCGCCGACAGCGCCGGCATGTGGGCCACCCTGGCCCGGGCCGAGCAGCGCCGCGGCCGGCCCGCGGTGGCCGCCCAGCTGCGGGTGCGCGTGCTGCGCAACTTCCCCTTCGACCCGGCGGTCTGCGCCGAGCTGCTCGCCCAAGCTGACCTGCCCGAGGCCGTCTTCGGGCTGACCGCCGCCTTGGCCGGCGGCGTCGGGCGGCTGCGGCCGGCCATCGAGTCCTTCTTGGTCGCCCGGGGCCTCGACCCGGCTGGCGCCCGCGCGCTGGCCCATGGCCTGCCCGAGCCCAAAAGACCGCAGCCCGGCGACCACGCGCTCGCCCCCCTGCACCGGCTGCGGGTGGCCCTGCGCACCGACGATCACGCCGCCATGCAGCGCCTGCTGCCCGAGGCAGTGGCGCTCTGCCGCGACCCCCGCACCGCGCACGAGGCCCAGGTCCTGCTGACCGAGGTGGGGCGGGTCCGCGGAGATCCGGGCTGGCTGCGCCACGCCCTGCAGCTGGCCGGCGCGGGCCGGCTCGACGCCCTGCTGCAGCTCGCCGGCGCCCAGACCTCGAGCGCTGGGGCCGACGCGCTCACCGCCACCCTGCAGCGGATCGAGCTGCCCGCCGCGCGCGAGGGCGTGGCGGCCGCCCTGCGGGCCCGCGGCCTCGACGATGACGTGAGCAACGCGCTGACCGTCCGCTTGGCCAACCAGCGGGCGGCCTGGCTCCAGCCCTGAGCCGCAGCGGGCAGCGGCCCTGCGCGGCGATATCCTCCGCCCATGTCTCCGCAGCGCGGCGCCCTCATCCTGACCGTCACGCGGGCCTGCGACCTGCGCTGCAGCTACTGCCCGACCGCCAAAGACGGCTGGCCCTCGCTCACCCCCGACGACGCCCGGGCCGCGGTGCGCCTCTTTGTGCGGCGTTTTGGGGGCGGCGACCTGAAGCTGTTCGGCGGCGAGCCGCTGCTCGTGCCTGACGTGGTCGAGGCCGCTCTCGACGAGGCGCACCTCCACCCCGAGGTCAGCCGCACCTACCTGAGCACCAACGGCCTCGGCCTCAGCCCGGCCCGCCTCGACCGCCTGCGCCGCTTCGACAAGCTGATCTTGACCCTGTCGATGGACGGCGCGCCCGACGACCACCGCCGCTTCCGCCGCCAGGTCGCCGCCGACCGCCCCGACGCCTACACGCACCTGCTCGGGCTGATGCCGCTGCTGCTGCGCTTCCCCCGCATGGTGGTCACCCAGACCATCCCGCCGGCGACCGCGGCCCGGGCGGCGCAGAACTTCCTGCACCTGCGGGGGCTCGGGCTCCGCCGCTTCAACCTGCTGCCCGGCTACTACCTGCCCTGGCGCCCCGAGCAGCTCACCGCCTTGGAGCAGGGCTTCGCCGAGATCGGCGCCCACTTCGAAGCCGCCTGGGCCGCCGGCGAGCGCCTGTATCTGCGCAACCTGTTCACCCTCGCGCCGACGCCCTTCTTCAACACCGGCCTCGTGGTCGACGCTGACCGCAGCATCCACCCGAGCAACATCGGGCTGTCGGGCGCGCTGGATGAGACCCGCGCCCAGACCCGCTGCGGCGACCTCGACGCGCCGCCCACACCCGCCGAACTTGCGCAAAAGGCCGCCGAGGTCAATGATCTGCTGCGCGCCCACCTGCGACCCGAGGTCTGGGAGAGCACACACGCGGTCGACGCGGCCCTCACCCGCCTCTGCCGCCGCTTGTTGCCCGCCTGGGCTCACTTTCGCCAGCAGCGCGCCGCGCCCCCGCCGGTCAACCGCGCCGCCGCTCCTCCGCCTGGGGCGCCGCCCTCCTCCCCTTGGTGAGCCATGTCCCGCCCCGTCCGCCCGCCGCTGGTCCTCTCCTCCACCTTCGTCTTTGACGACGCTGACGCCATGGATCGCGCGGTGAGCGCGCTCGACGCCCCCCTCTACACCCGGTGGGACAACCCCACGATCGCCGGGGTCGAGGCCCGCCTCGCCGCGCTCGAGGGCGCCGACCGCGGCCTGCTGCTCAGCTCGGGCATGGCGGCCGTCCACCTCGCCTGGCTGGCGGCGACCGAGGGCGGCGGCCCGCTGGTCGTGCAAGAGGCCGTCTACGGCGGCACCGAAGAGCTGCTGCGCGCTTTGCCCTGGCCCGGCGTGCGCCGCCTGCCGATCGAGGGGATGATCGAGGCGGCGGCGGCCCTGCCCGCGGGCGCGGTCCTCCACCTTGAGCTGCCCACCAACCCCCACGGTCGGCTGGTCGACTTGGCCGCGCTCTGCGCGGCGGCCCCCCACGTGACCGTCGTGGTGGACGCCACCTTCGCCTCGCCGGTGCTGCTGCAGCCCGCCCGGCTGGGCGCGGCCTTGGTGGTGCACTCGGCCACCAAGTACCTGGGGGGTCATCACGACCTCATCGCTGGCCTCATCGCCGGCGAGGCGGGCTTGGTCGCGCGGGCCTGGCGCTGGCGCAAGGTGCTCGGCCCCTGCCTCGACCCCGCGGCGGCCGAGCGCCTCGACCGGGGCCTCGACACGTTAGAATTGCGCGTGCTGCGTCAATCCCAGACCGCGGCCACCCTCGCGGGCCGCCTCGCCGACCGCCTGGGCGCCGCGGCGGTGCACAGCCCGAGCCTGCCCAGCCACCCCGACCACAGCTTGGCCAGGCGGATGATGCGCGAGGGCCTCTGCGGCGGAGTGCTGTCCTTCTCGTTGGATGACGGCGCGGCGGCGGCGCGCCTGATGAACGCGCTGCGCGTCATTCAGATCGGCCCGAGCCTCGGCGGCACCCACAGCCTGATCACCCGGCCAGCCGGCGTCACCCACGCCAACGTGCCCGCCGCGACGCGCGCGGCTACAGGCATCGGGCCGGGGCTGCTGCGCCTCGCGGTCGGCGTAGAACCGGCAGATCGGCTCTGGGCCGACCTCGGCGCCGCCCTCGACGCCGCGCTGTCCGGCGCACTGGAGCACCGATGAGCCCCCGCGCCCTCTCTCGCCTCACCCTCGGCCTGTTCGCGGCCGCCACCCTCGCCTGCTCGGGCGACATGCTGCGCAGCTGCACGAGCGCGGTGGTCGGCGAGACCGTCGAGGCGACCAAAGAGGTCACCAAGGGCGTGGCCGACGGCATCGACGACGGGCGCAAGCAGGGGGCCTCGGTCGACGGCGCCACCCTGGTCAGCACCTGGGACGAGCTCGACGGCAAGGGCGCGATGAGCGTGCACGAGGTCACCGCCGACGGCGCGGGCTGCGTGGCGGTGCTGGCCGTGTCGAACACCACCGAGGCGCCCCTGCGGCTGATGCACCTCGAGGTGACCGGCCTCGACAGCGACGGCTTCGTGCTCAAGCCGGCCGAGCAGCCCCGCAGCCAGATCACCGTGCCGGGCGCGGCCAAAGACAAGCTCATGATCCGCTTCGAGGTCCCGCCCGAGAAGCTCGGCCAGCTCCGCGTCTGGGGCCGTGACCTGCCCGTGCGCTGAGCCCCGGCCGAGGAGGCCCCCCATGTCCCGGCATCCCCTGATCACCCTGCTGCTCCTCCCCCTCGTCGCCTGCGGCATGACCGAGGAGCGCTTCGCCGAGAACATGGCCGAGCTGACCTGCGAGGCCTACGAGGCCTGCGGCATCACCGTGGCCGAGAGCTGCGTGTCCGAGACCGAGCAGGCCTGGCTCGACCGGGTGACCAACGAGGGCTGCAATTACGACGCCCGGGCCGCCCGCCGCTGCACCCGCGAGGCCGAAGACCGCGACCCCACCGAGCGCGAGGGCTGCCGGATCACCGACGGCATCGACGCCTGCCAGTCGGTCTGCGGCGCGGCGGGCGACACCGGCGGCTGAGCCAGGCAGCAGAGCCCCGAGCGAGAGAGAGGCGCGATGTCCACCCCCGCCGAGCCCGGCTTCGTGGCCAGCCCGACCCAGGTCAGCGAGGTGGGCCTGGGCCCCGAGGCCCGCCCGTGGATCGGCCCCCAGGGTCAGGTGATGGAGCGCCTCGAGCTGCACCTGACCTACCACTGTCCCGAGCGCTGCCGCTTCTGCTCGGAAGACGCGCGAATGACGCGCTACAAGCCATTCCCGGTGACTTGGGGCCGGGTGGCGGCCACCTTGCGCACCCACGCCGCCCGCGGGGTCAAGGCGGTGCACCTGACCGGGGGCGAGCCGACCATCCACCCGCGCTTCATCGAGGTGCTGCAGCTCGCCAAGAAGTTGGGCATGCGCACCAGCGTGGGCACCATCGGCACCATGCTCAGCCGGCCCGACTTCGCCGACGCGGCCCTGCCCTTCCTCGACGAGGCGCTGTTCTCGGTGCACGGGCCCGACGCCGAGACCCATGACGCAGTGGCGGGGCGGGCGGGCAGCTTCGACCGGGTGACCGCGGCGATGGACCTCGCCCGCACGCGCAAGCCCGGCTTTGGGCTGTTTGCGAACACCGTGCTCTGCCGGCCCAACGCGGCGCACATCGGCGACACGGTGCAGATGCTCGATGCGCGGGGCGCGCAGCTCATCGTGATCAGCAACACCACGCCCGAGGGCGCGGCCTTTGGCGCCTACGAAGAGCTGGCCGTGCCGCTCGAGCAGCTCGCCGCGCTGCTGCCCGCCGTGCCCGCCCGCGCAAAACGCGCCACCTTGCGCTTCTTTGGCGTGCCGATGTGCCTGTTGGGGCCGCACGCCGCGCTCAGCAACGACCTGCACTGGGATCCGCGGGTGACCGTCGAGTGGCAGTCCTCAGCCACCGCGGCCCACTTCGCGGGGATCTACAGCTGGGCGCCCGACCGGCGGCGCCTGCACCCGCCGGCCTGCGCGGGCTGCAGCCGGATCGGCCTGTGCATGGGCGTCTACGACCGCTACGCCGCGCTCTGGCCGACCGACGCGCTGCGGCCGCTGCAGGGCTGAGGCCCGGCGGCCGGGCCCGCGCCGCCTCAGCGC
Source organism: Deltaproteobacteria bacterium (assembly GCA_016792625.1). Classification (GTDB taxonomy): domain Bacteria; phylum Myxococcota_A; class UBA796; order UBA796; family UBA2385; genus JAEUKK01. Next base: position 58,352 of record JAEUKK010000016.1, read on the forward strand.
GGGGCGAGGGTGGGATCGACGTCCTGCGCGGGATCTTCCCAGCGCAGGTGCCAGCCGGTCAGCGTGCGGTACCACACCTGATCGAGGCGCTCAGTCTTCAAGATCTGCTCAGGCACGGTGAAGCCGCTGAGCCGCACCGTCACGCGGGCCTCGCGCAGGGCCTCGGGCGTGGTGGGCTTCGGGTTGAGGACGACCTGCAGCAGGCTGTAGTCCTCAACCCGGCGGGCGCTGCGATCTTGCTCGAGCTGATCGCGGTACAGCACCCGTGCCTGGGGATCTTCGATGAACGAGGCCGCCTTTTCGGCGTCGCCCCACCGCACCGCGTCCCAGTAGAGCTTGACGCTGCGGCCGAGCAGCTCTTGCTCTTTGGACTCGGCGCGCTCAGAGCCGCGCTCGGGCCGCTCTTGGCGGGCGGCGGCGGGCGCAGCCGCGCAGAGGAGGAGGAGGGCGGCGGCGGCCAGCGTGCGGAGGCGGGGGAGGTGCATGGCCCCACGCTACCTGCCGGGCCGCGCCGCTTCAAGCGCCGCGCCGCGCAGCGGGCGCCGAATTAGACCGCACCCATGCGCACCCTCACCGCCGCCCCCACGCCCAGCCCCCGCACCGGCCCCGCGGCCCTGCTGCTCGCCGCCGCCGCGCTGCTCGGCGCCTGCACCCACAAGGTCCAGGTGCTGAGCGATCCGCCGGGGGCCGAGGTGGTGATCGGCCGCAAGTCGGTGGGCGTGACCCCCGTCCAGCTCGAAGTTAAGCCGTGGAAGCTGGGCACCCGCGAGGTCAAGGTCAAGGCGGTCGGCCGCCGCACCGCGAGCTTCAAGGTGCCGCTGTTCAAGCGCAAGTCGACCCACGAGCTGGTGCTGGTGCGCAAGCACGGCCCCTCCGGCACGTGGGAGCCCGAAGACGCCGAGCAGTAGGCCATCTTCGCCGGGCTCAGCCGCGGGCCGCCTCGACCAAGGCGGCGAACAGGCGGGCCGAGGGGGCGTCGGCGAGCAGCTCGGGGTGCCACTGCACGCCCACCGCGAAGCGCGCGCCGGGCAGGCGCAGCAGCTCGACGCTGCCGTCGGGGGCCCAGCCGGCCACGCTCAGCGGCCCGCCGCGGGCGACCGCTTGGTGGTGGGTGCTGTTGACCTCGATGCTGCGCGCGCCGAAGATCGTCTCACAGACGTCATCTTCGATGATGACCGCGTGGGCGGGCGTGGCGGGGTCGGTGCTCTGCTCATGGTCCAGCGCCGCCGGATCGGCGGTCTGGATGTCTTGGACCAGGGCGCCGCCCGCCGCGACCGCCAGCACCTGCATGCCGCCGCAGACGCCGAGCACGGGCAGGTCGCGGCGCAGGGCGGCGCGGGCGAGGCCGAGCTCGAGCGCGGTGCGGTCCTCGTCGGTGCGGTCGAGGCGGGCGCTGACCGGCTGGCCGTAGTGCCGCGGGTGGATGTCGAAGGCGCCGCCCGAGATGAGCAGGCCGCCCACCGGCCCAGGGCGGCCCGGCGCGCCGAAGAGGGCGGCGGCCAGGGCCTCGGGGTCGCCGGCCAGGGGCGGCAGCACGATCACGTCAGCGCCCGCCGCCCGCAGGGCGAGGACCAAGGCCTCAGACACAAAAACTTCGGGCCGGGCCGGGCGCAGGCGGGGGCCGGGGCGGACCGGGCCGGCGGCGCGACGGTCGGCGGTGAGCGCGAGCAGGGGGCGGGCGGGCACAGCGGGCTCCGGGTGCGGGGGCGGCCGCGCGGGGGTCGTTTTGACCGCCCGGGAGGCGCCGGCTAACCGCGGCGGTCACGGTCGCGTCCGCGCCCCATCACCGGCAGGTCACAGCCCGGGCGGGGCGGCCGACCCACCAGGAGCAGGCATGGGCGGCGTCGCGGTCATCAGCAACCCCCGCAGCAAGGCGAACCGCAAAAACCCGGCCCTGGTCCAGTCGTTGGCCTATGTGCTGGGCGAGGCGGGGCCGCTCGAGCAGCCCGGCGACCTCGACGGCCTCGAGCAGGCGGTGCGCCAGCTGCGCGAGCGCGAGATTGACGTGGTGTGCGTCAATGGCGGCGACGGCACCGTGCACAAGGCGCTGAGCGCGTTGGTCAAGGTCTACGCCGATGGGGCCACCGGCGAGGCGCTGCGCCGCGTGCGCCTGCCCCAGATCGCCATCTTGAAGTCGGGCACGGTCAACACGATGGCCCGCAACGTGGGCCTGCGGGCGCCGGCCAAAGAGATGCTCGCCCACGTGGTCGAGAGCTGGCACGCCCGCAAGCCGCTGCGGGTCGAAGAGCGCACCTGCGTCGTCGTGAACGGCACCGCGGCGGGCTTTTTGTTCGGCACCGGCGTGCTCTACCGCTTCATGAAGATGTACTACGAGGGCGGGCCGCCGAGCGCGGCCAAGGCCCTGCGCCTCGTGGCCCAGGTGGTGGGCAGCGCGATCGTCGGCGGTCCGCTGGCCCAGGGGCTGTTCTCGGCCGACGAGGCCAGCGTGCGGGTCGACGGCGCCCCGTGGGACCAGGCGCGCTTCCCCGCCATCGCCGTGGGCGGAATGAACGACCTGGGGCTCGGCTTCGAGCTCTTCCACGCGGCGAAGGGGCACCCGGGGCACGTCCACGCGCTGGGCATCACCGGCCCGCCGATCTCGGTGGTCAAGGTGCTGCACCGCATCTACTTGGGCAAGCCGACGCGCTCACCCGAGATCATCGACGAGGTCGTCAAAGAGCTCATCATCGAGGGCCAGGCGGCCGCCGGCTTCATGATGGACGGCGACTTCGTCGAGGGCGGTGATCGCCTGCACGTCGAGGCCGGCCCACGGGTGCCCTTCATCGTGCACGGCTGAGGGCGCGGGGCGCCCCGCCGGCCAGGGCCGGCGGCGGCGCTCCTGCGGGCGCGGCGCGGGGCGCCTTGGTCGCTGCGCGACCGGGCCGCGGGGCGGCCCGCCCTCCGGCCCGCCTGGCGCGCGCAACGCGGAGGATGACCTGCAGCGCGCCGTTCAGCGCGTGTCGCCACCGCGAAGCGCGGCGATCTCAGCGGCGAGCGCGGCGATCCGCGCGCGGTCTTCGGCGGCCTGGGCTTGGAGCTCTGCCTGCTTCGCCTCGGCCGCCGCGCGCTGGGCCTCGATCTCAACGCGCTGAGCTTCGATCTCGACGCGCTGGGCCTCGGCTGCGGCGCGCTGGGCTTGGAGCTCTGCCTGTTTCGCCTGAGCCGCCGCGCGCTGGGCCTCGATCTCGACGCGCTGGGCCTCGGCCGCCGCGCGCTGGGCTTCGATCTCGACGCGCTGGGCTTCGGCCGCCGCGCGCTGGGCGTCGAGCTCGGCCTGCTTCGCCTGAGCCGCCGCGCGCTGGGCGTCGATCTCGGCCTGTTGGGCTTCGATCTCCACCTGCTGGGCTTCAAGCCGGGCGCGCTGGGCCTCGACCTCGCGGCGCTGCGCCTCGAGCGCCTTTTGCCACGTGGCCTGCACGTGGTCATAGGTCTCGCGGTAGCGGTACAAAGCGCCGAGCTGGTCGTCGCTCCGGAAGTGTCGCAGCACGGTCATCGCCTCCTCGACGCCGGGGCTCAGCACCTCGTCGGGCGCCGCCGCAGCCGTCGCTGCCTCGTTGAAGAACCAGAACCAGCGCCCCGCCGGCCGCCCCAGCAGCGCGGCGCGCTCCCGGGCCCAGCGCCGCAGCTGCAGCACCTCGATCCGCATGTCGCTGTGCAGGGCCCGCCCCTCAGCCAGGTCTCGGGGCTCGAAGCGCAGCTGGGGCGCCGGCGAGTCGGGGAAGGCGTCCTGCTCGCAGATCCACAGGCTGATCACCGGCCGCAGGTCGGTGTAGGCCGCGCCACGCTCGAGCTGACCCGCGTAGAGGCGGGCCCAGGCGTAGAGCATGCGCTGGGCGAGCCCGGGCTCGGCCCGCCGCTGCATCTCGATGTGGTAGGTGCGGCCCTGCGCGTCTTTCGCGAGCACATCGACCACCACGCCGTGATCGTCTTCGTAGCTGCCGATTTGAAAGGGGCTCTCGACCCGGGCCTCGGTCAGCTCCAGGTCGAGCACCGACGAGAGCAGGTCGATGCGCGCCGCCTCATTTGCCGGGTCGGCGAAGATGGCGTGAAACACGATATCGACGCGGGGGTCAATGCCCAGCGGGCCGTCGGGGATGGGGAGCATGCCCGATGTTAGCACCGCGCCTCGGCCAGCGGCGCGCCTTGATCGCCCCCTGGCCGCGGGCCGCGCCGCCGGTTCAATGGGCCGCTCCCCGCCCCCCGGAGCGCTCATGCCCGCGCCGATCACGACCGCGTCGACCGCCGACGAAGAGCAGACCGCGCCGCTCACCGCCGCCGCGCCGCCCGCCCGCGCCTTCTTGTTGGCGGCGGGGCTGGGCACCCGCCTGCGTCCGCTGACCCTGGTCCTGCCCAAGCCGCTGCTGCCGGTGGGCGGGCGGCCCATGCTCGACCACGCGCTCTCGCTGCTGGCCCAGCACGGCATCGGCCCGCGGGCCTGCTTGGTCAACGCCCACCACCTGCACGGGGCCATCGAGGCCTGGGGCCGGGCCCGCGGGGTGGCCGTGCAGGTCGAGCTGCCCGAGATTTTGGGCACCGGCGGCGGGCTCAAGGTCGCCGAGCCCCGCCTCGCCGAGCGCTTCGTGGTCCTCAACGGCGACATCCTCTGCGACGTCGATCTGCGCGCGCTGCTCGCCGCGGTGCCCCCCGGGGGCGCGGCCCTGGCCCTGCGCAACGACCCGGCGCTGTCGAGCGAGGCCCCGGTCGAGCGCGACGCCCACGACGTCGTGGTGCGCATGCGCGAGTTCGCCCGCGGGCCCGGGGCGCCCCTGCCCGGCACCCACTTCACCGGGGTGCACGCCGCCGACCGGGCCGTGCTGGCCCACGCCAAGCCCGAGTTCTCCTGCATCCTGCGCACGGCCTACAAGGCGGTGATCGGTGAGCGCAAGCTCGCGGCGCTGCTGCACCGCGGCGCCTGGGTCGACATTGGCGCGCCTGTCGAGTACCTCGACGCCAACCTCGCCGTGCTCGACGGCGCCTTGGTCGCCCCGGGCGGCCTCGCGCCGGGCGCCCGCGGGCCGGGGGGCGCGCTGCTGGTCGACGGGGCGCGGGTCTCGGGCGCGGTGCGCCGCAGCGTGGTGGGCGCGGGGGCGGTGGTGCCCGCGGGGGCCAGCTTGCGCGACTGTGTGGTGTGGGATGGGGTGATCGTCCCCCCCGGGGATCACCACCGCTGCGTCTTTTTCGGGCTGCCCGGCGCGCCGGCTGAGCGGCTTGAGATCCCGCTCGCGGCCGAGGGTGCGCAGGCCGAGGGCCCCGGATAGCCTGCACGCCTGTTCATGGTCGCGCCGCGGGCGCGCCGGGGGGCGGATGCGCTGCGTCGGGGTCGATCCAGGCTCAAACAACCTCGGCTGGGCCGTGCTCCAGCGCGAGCGGGGCGCGTTTGTGCTCATCGACTGGGGCGTGGTCAAGACCGACGCCAAGCAGCCGGTGGCCAGCCGCCTGCTGTGCCTGCATGAAGGGCTCAGCGCCGCCCTGCGGGTGCACAGCGTCGAGCTGGCCGCCATTGAGCAGATCTTCGCCCACAAGAGCAGCGAGAGCGCGCTGCGCCTGGGCCAAGCCCGCGGCGTCGCCCTGCTCTGCCTCGCCCAAGCCGGCCTCAGCGTCGGCGAGTACAACCCCATGACCATCAAAAAGAGCGTCACCGGCAGCGGGTCGGCGACCAAAGAGCAGATGCAGCACCTGACCCAGCGCCTGCTCGGCTTGGCCGAGGCCCTGCCCCCCGACGCCGCCGACGCGGTCGGCGTGGCGATGACCCACCTGCTGCACCACGGCCTGCAGGCCCGGCTCGAGGCCCAGGGCCTGCTGCAGCCCGGGGGTGGCCGGTGATCGCCCGGCTGGCCGGCACGGTGGTCGACCGCGACGGCGAGCACCTCGTGATCGACGTGCACGGCGTCGGCTACGAGGTCGCGGTGCCCGGCGCGCTGCTGCTCGACGCGGCCCAGGGCGAGCCGCTGACCTTGATGATCCGCACGGTGGTGCGCGAAGACGCGTTTTTGCTCTATGGCTTCCCCAGCGCCCAAGAGCGCGAGGCCTTCGACCTGCTGCGCGGGGTCAGCGGGGTGGGCCCCAAGGTGGCCATGGCCGTGCTGTCCACCCTGACCGTGCCCGCCCTGGCCCGGGCGATCGCCCAAGACGACATCAGCGCCCTGGCCCGCGCGCCCGGCGTGGGCAAGCGCACCGCCACCCGGCTGGCGCTCGAGCTCAAAGACAAGCTGCCCGCCGAGCTGCCGCTCTTCGCCGCGGCGGCGCCCAAGGCCGACCCGGCCGACCCCCTCCCGCTGGCCCTGGCCCGCCTCGACTACCGCAAGTCCGAGATTGACGCGGCGATGGCCGATCCCAGCGTGCCCGCCCAAGGCGCGGCCACGGTCGAGCAGCGCCTGTCCGCCGCCCTCAAGGTGCTGATGCGCGCCCCCTGAGCGCGCCCCCGGAGGCCCCCCCTCATGGCCAAGCCCACCGCGCCCGCCCGCGCGCTCTCGCCCGAGGGCGCCGACGACCCGGCGCTGCGCCCGCGCAACCTCGACGAGTACATCGGCCAGGCCGCTGTGGTCGACAACCTGCGTGTCTACTTGCGCGCCGCCAAGCAGCGGGGCGAGGCCCTCGACCACGTGCTGCTCTGTGGGCCGCCGGGCCTGGGCAAGACCTCGCTGGCCCACATCATCGCCGAAGAGCTCGGCGTCGACATCCGCCCCTCGAGCGGCCCGGTGATCGAGCGGGGCGGCGATCTGGCGGCCATCCTCAACTCGATGGGCGAGCGCCAGGTGCTGTTCATCGACGAGATCCACCGCCTCAACCGCGCGGTCGAAGAGGTGCTCTACTCGGCCCTCGAAGACTTCCGCATCGACATCATGCTGGGCCAAGGCCCCGGCGCCCAGTCGGTGAGCATGCCCCTGCCGCGCTTCACCTTGGTCGGGGCGACGACCCGGGCGGGCCTGCTCACCCGGCCGCTGCGCGACCGTTTTCAGATCCAATTCAACATGGAGTTCTACACCCCCGCCGAGCTGGCCGAGATCGTGCGCCGCAGCGGCAAGCGCCTGGGCCTGCGGGTCACTGAAGAGGCCTGCGCGGCCTTGGCCCGCCGCAGCCGGGGCACACCCCGGGTGGCCAACCGCCTGCTGCGCCGCACACGTGACTTCGCCGACGTCGAGGGCAGCGGCCTCATCGACCTCGACATCGTGAACACCGCGCTGGCGCGCCTGGGCATCGACCAGCTCGGCCTCGACCCGATGGACCGCAAGGTGCTCGACACCATCCACAGCCGCTTCGCCGGCGGGCCGGTGGGCATCGACAACCTCGCCACGGCCATCGGCGAAGAGAGAGACGTCATCGAAGAGGTCTACGAGCCCTACTTAATTCAGATGGGTCTGCTGCAGCGCACCCAGCGGGGTCGGGTCATTACTCCGAATGGGGTCTTACATTTGGGGGCCTTGGTCGTCGACCCGGCGGGGAGCGCGATCAGCTGAACGGGACCCTTGGGGCACGGCACCCCATGCATCGAAGAGGGCGCCCTCAAACCGGCTTCGCTTGACTCGACTCACGCTCGCGACGCTTGGCTTCATCGACTTGCCGAGGCAGTTCGTGCTGTCAATACGCTGCTGCACGGTGGATGCCGGGGGCCGCCGGCCCCCAGACCCCCGGGCAAGGGGCCTCCGCGGCCCCTTGCATCCCCCGCCAAAGGCTCAAGATCCCACACATCTTTTGTGACCACAATCAATACCTTACGGTCGACTTGCCGCGACCCCGCTGGTGAGTGATCAGGGCCGTGCCGGAGGGCCCCATGACCGTCACCGACCTACCGCCCGTCT
>JAEUKK010000023.1 GCA_016792625.1 Deltaproteobacteria bacterium
ATGACCCGGCCCTGGCTGCCTTCCGCGCCAACGGCCGCGCCGCCGCCCACCGCCGCGGCTGATCCGCGGCTCCCCCCAACCAAGAGGAGGCCTCCACATGGGCCGTGAAAACATGATGTTGGTCCCCGTCTTTGCCGGGGAAGATGACGAGTTCGAGGGCGGCGAGGCCTACCTCGGCGAGGACGACGGCTTCGAAGGCGATGACGACGGCTTCGAAGGTGATGACGACGGCTTCGAGGGCGACGACGCCGACGCCGAGGCGCTCGAGATCGGCCGCCGGGTGATGAACGCCCGAGGCTTCCGCCGCGGCGGGCGGCGCCTGCGCCGCTGCCGCCAGCAGCGCCACGCGCTGGCCGAGCAGGCCGACGAGGGCGCCGTCGAAGGCGACGGCTTCGGCTACGCCAGCCCCCGCCGCGTCGCCCGCCTCCAGACCCGGATCAGCCGCAACCAGCGCCGCCTGAGCCGGGTCGCTCCCGTCGCCCCCCGTCGGCAGGTCCCCGTGCGCAGCACCCAGATCAACCTCTCCGCCACCGGCCTCGCCGGCGAGATCGGCACGAGCCACGAGCTCGAAGCCGACACCTACCTCGACAACGTCGTGTTCAACGACAGCAGCGCGGGCGCGATGCTCACCCGCGTCGAGGCGGGCGACATCATCCTCTGGAAGACCGAGACCGAGTCCGGCGTGCCCTGCTCGGCCTTCAACACGAGCTCGACGCAGCCCTTCTCGCTGGCCGGCGTGAAGCTCCGCAAGGGGACCAAGCTGGTCATCCGCGGGAAGATCGCCGCCGACAACGACAAGATCAACGCGCTCTTCTTCGCGAAGAAGGTGGTGACCTCCATCGGCTGCTGAGCAGCTGGTGGGGGTGAGGGGGTGCCACCATGGCCGTCATGCTCGACACCTTGCAGGCGACCGTACAGGCGCCGGCGGGCCAAGAGGTGAAGCTCTTCTCTGCGGAGGGGGGGTGTGCGGCCTGGCGCTTCCTCATGGTGGAGGCCCCGGTCCCGCTGGAGCTTCGGCTCCTCTGGACCGGGCGCCTCCCCAACACCCGCGCGCGATTGACCGGTCGCAGCCTGCAGGTCTGCCTGCACGCGAGCCAAGTCGAGGCCTGGGTCACCAACCTGGGCAGCGAGGCGGCTGAGGTGACGGCGGGCGCGGCGCTCTCGGCCGAGCGGGTCACGCAGAACGTGCTCGACGTGGCCATGGCCACGCAGGGCTCCATCGCCGTGCCCCCCTTCGCCCTGAGCGCCCGGCTCGACGCCCCCCCGCTCGACAACCCGGCCACCACCCGTCTCGAGCTGCTCGACGGCGCCGGCGCGGTCATCGCGGCGGTCGCGTTGGGTCAGACGGTCCCCCTGGGGCGCGCCGCGCGCGTCCGCACCGTCTGTCCCGCCGCTCACCGCGTCGTTTTCGTCCTCTCGCTCTGAACCTCTCACCCGTCGCGGCATGGCCGCGCAGGGGCCGCGGGCGCGGCCCTGGGGGTCCCTATGTCTTTTCTCCCACGCGCCGTGGCGCTCCTCGCCGTCAGCACCGCCGTCACCTCCAAGCAGAACGGGACCCCCAAGACGCTGCAGACCTCGGGGTCCGACGACCAGACGAACGTCCAGCAGGTCTTCGTCGCCGAGTTCCTGGTGACCGTCTCAGGCGGCAGCAGCCCCACCGCCGACGCCAGCATCGAGACGAGCTGGGACAAGGGCACGACCTGGCACGAGGTCGCGAAGATGACCCAGCTCGCCGGCGCGGGCAGCAAGAAGCAGCTCGTCGACGTCGACAAGGTCGGGCCAATGGTGCGGGGGGTCATCACGCCCGGCGGCAGCACCCCGGGCAACACCACGGGCGTGGTGCGGCTGCTGACCAGCGCGCTGCTCTCGGTGAGCTGATGCGGGTTCGGCCCACAGACCTCGCGCTCTCGGCGCGCCCGCTCTCCATCGAGCTGCGGGTGACCAAGACCGAGAAGGGCCTCGTCGAGCTGCTCAACTGGCTGGCGCGGCACAACGCGCGTCTGCTGCGCGAGCGGCCGGACCTGCCGCTG
>JAEUKK010000037.1 GCA_016792625.1 Deltaproteobacteria bacterium
GAAGCCTACATCTTCCTCGCCCCCTTCGGTGGCCACCGCTTCGCGGCCAGCGCCGAGATCACCTTCCGCAACACCGCGGTCGAAGACTGGGGCAGCCAGGGCGAGGTCACCGGCGACATGACCGGCGACGGCTGGCCCGACCTGCTGATCGGCGGGCCGGGCAACTACTTCCAGGTCTTCGCCCTGCCCCCGCCGGGTGACGCGGGCTGGGGCGGCGGCTGGCGGTAGCGCAGCCCCTCGACGCCGCCTCGCGCGCGCCAGCCCGGCCGCAGGGCCGACCGCAGGTCGGGCCGCGCGCGCGGCCGAGGCCGACCGGCCGAGCCCGCAGGACGGGCGCCGACGGCCGCAGGCCGGCGGGGCGCCCGAGGCCCGCCCACCGGCACCCCGAGCCCTGGACCCACGCCCCCCGACTCTAAGCTGCTTCTAAGGCGCCCCCAAGGGTCACCCAAGGCCCCGCCCATACAGCCAGGGCGGAGGTGCCGATGCCCATCCCCCTGCGCGCCCGCGCCGCGCTGCTCTTGGCCGTGACCCTTACGGCCAGACCCGCCGCCGCCGCGCCCACCCCCGAGCCCCTGCAGTGGGAGGCCCTGCCCGCGGTGGCGCAGCAGGCGTGGGCCGCCGGCCCCGGCCAGCTCCCCGCGGCCACCGCAGACGGCGCCGCCGCCGCCGCCCGCCGCCCCGCGCGCGGGCCGAGCGCGCTCTGGGCCACCACCCAGCGAGGGGTGCCCGGCCAGGACCAAGCCACCGTGGCGGTCGACCTTCCGCTGCGCCTCGGGCTGGCCGAGGCCCGCCGCCTCGACGCCGCCGCGGCCGCCGCCGGCGCCGAGGCCGAGGCCGGCGCAGCGGACTTCGAGGCCGCGGTCATCGGGGCCTGGCTCGAGGCCTGGGCCGCCCGCGAGGAGCTGCTGCACCTCGAAGAGCTGCAGGTCGAGGCCGCCGCCCGGCTCGCCCCGCTGCGGGCCGCGGGGGGCGCGGGCCTGCTCTCGGCCGCCGACCTCGCCGACCTCGAGGCCGAGCAGACCTTGATCGCGCTCGACCGGGCGACGGCCGCCGCCGCCGCCGCCCAGGCCGAGGCCGCGCTCTCGGGCCTGCTCGGGCGCCCGGTGACCGCGGCCCTCGCCGCGCCCCACCTGCACGACCGGCCCCTGCCCGCGACGAACCCCTGGCCCGCGCTCGCCGCGCGCGCCGACCAAGCCCCCGCCGTGCGCGCCGCGGTGGCCGAGGGCGCGGCCGCCGCCGCCGCCGCCCGTGCGCTGCGGGCCGAGGGCCTGCCGACCCTGGCCCTGGGCGCGATGACCGTCGACACCAGCGCCGCCCCCGGCGCCGCCCAGGCCCCCATGCTCTACGCCGGGCTGAGCCTGCCTTTGCGCACCGGGCGGCAGGCCGCGGGCGCCGCCGCGCGGGCCCAGGCCGCCGGCTGGGACGGCGAAGCCCGCTGGCGCGCCACCGCGCTGGCCGCGGCGATCGACGGCGAGGCCCGGCTCTGGGACGAGGGCGCCGCCCGCGCCGCCGCGCTCGAGCGCGAGCGCATCGCCCCGCTGGCCGCCCGGGTGGCCCGCCTCGAAGACGCCGTGCGGGCCGGCCAAGCCACCGCTGACCGCCTGCTGCGCGCCCGCCGCGACCTGCACGAGGCCGAGCACGAGCGCCTGCGCGTGCACGCCGCCCTGCTGGCCAGCGAGGCGCGGGCGGGCGCGCTGTCGGCCCGCCTCGGCGCGGGCCCCCGATGAGCCCCCGCGCCGCCGCCCCCCGCCCACTCTTCGTTGGGAGCCCCTCCATGACCGCCGCCCGCCCGCTGTTCCCGTCCGCCGCCCTGCTCTTGCTCTTCACGGGCTGCGGAGCCGGGGAGGACGCCCACGAACACGATGACGAGCACCACCAAGAGCTCGACGTCAGCGCCCGCCTGCGCTGGGCCGCCGCCGCGCCCGCCGCGACCCTGCCCCTGGCCACCTTGCCCGCCGAGGTGCTGCCCGCCCCCGACGGCCTGCACCGGGTCGGCCCCGGGGTCGAGGGCCGGCTGCTGCGCTGGCTGGTCGCGCCGGGTGAGGCGGTCACCGCCGGTCAGCCCCTCGCGCTCATCCAGAGCGGCGCGCTGGCCGACCGAGACGCGCGGGTCAGCGAGCTGCGTGTGCGGGCCGAGCCGGCCGAGGCGCGGCGCGCGGGGGCCACCGCCGAGCGCGCGGCGGGGGTGGGCACCCAGGCCAGCCTCGCCGCGGCCACCGCCGAGGCCGCCGCCGCCCAGGCCGCCCTGCGCGCCGCGCGCCAGGGCCTCGCCGCCGCGGGCGCCCTGCGGCCGGCCGAGGGGGGCGCCTTCTCGTGGTCGGCGCCGGCGGATGGCACGGTGGGCGCGCTGTCCTGCGCGATCGGCCCGCTCTCGCCCAGCGACGCCTGCGTCGAGCTGTGGTCGGCGGCGGCCACGGTGGTCGAGGTGCGCGTGCCCGAGCGCCTGCTGCCCGCGCTCGACGCCGCGGGCGGGGCCGAGGGGGCCTTCTGGCCGGCGGGGGCCGAGGCCGACGCCGCGCCGACGAACCTGGCCCTGCTCAGCCGCGACCCGGCGCTGGATCGGAGCAGCCGCCAGCTGCGCCTGCGCTTCGCCGCGCCGCCGGGGGCCCGCGCTGGCCTCTCGGGCCGCCTGAGCCTGCGGGTGCCCGCGCCGGCCACCGCCGCGGCGATCCCGGCCGCGGCCCTCACCCGCCTCGATGGCCACGACGTCGTCTTCATCAAGACCGACCCCGAGGCGGCCCCGCCAAGCGGCGCCGGCCCGGCCATCGAAGGCGCGCCCGGCGTGCGGGCCCTGCCGGTGCACCGCCGGGGGGTCGAAGCCGGGCAGGTCTTCGTCGAGGGCCTCGCGCCCGGCGCCGAGGTCGCCGTGCACGGCGTCTTCTTGCTCAAGTCGCTGGCCGCTGGCGTAGAGGCGGGGGAGCACTGATGAACCCGCTGCACACCCTCATCGCTTCGTCCGTCGACCGCCGCTGGCTGGTGGTCGCGCTGACCGCGGCCTTCGCCCTGCTCGGCCTGCACGCTTTTCGCAGCATGGTCTTTGACGCCTTCCCTGACCTGACCAACGTGCAGGTGCAGGTGCTGACCACCGCGCCGGGGCTGGGCGCCGAAGAGGTCGAGCGCCTCGTGACCCTGCCCGTCGAGCGCAGCCTGGGCGGCGCGCCCAACGTGCAGACCGTCCGCAGCCTGTCGCGGCCCGGGGTCAGCGCGGTGAGCGTGATCTTCGAGGACCACACCGATCCGTGGCTGGCCCGGCAGATCGTGAACGAGCAGCTCGCCACGGCCCGCGCGGAGATCCCCCCCGACGCGGGCGTGCCCCAGCTCGGCCCGCGCACCACCGGCCTCGGCGAGGTCTACCAGCTCAGCGTGCGCAGCGACGCGCGCAGCCCGGCCGAGCTCTACCGGCTGTTCTCGCGCGAGATCGCGCCCCGGCTGCGCGGCGTGCCCGGCGTGGTCGAGGTCAACGCCTGGGGCGCGGGCGACCCGCGGCTCGAGGTGCAGCTCGACCCCTACGCGCTCGCGGCCCGCGGCCTCGCCTGGCCCGAGGTCGAGGCGGCGGTGACCGGCGCGCTGGGCCTCGCGGCGGGCGGCGACCTGCCCGCCGGCGCCGAGCGGGTGGGCGTGCGGGCGCTGAGCAACCCGCTGCGCCCCGAAGAGCTGGGCCAGCTCGCCCTGCGCGCCGAAGATGGCGCGGTGGTGCAGCTGCACGAGGTGGCGACGATCACGCCCGGCGTGGCGCCGCCGGTGGGCATGGGCAGCGCCGATGGTGAGGGCGAGGCGCTCTTCGCCGTGGTGCAGCTGCTGGCCGGGGCCGACGCCCTGCGCACGGTGCAGGCGGTGCGGGCGCGGCTGGACGAGATCCGCCCCAGCCTGCCCGAAGACGTCGTGGTCGAGGTCATCTACGACCGCGAGGCGCTGGTGGGCAACACGCTGCGCACCGTGGCCCGCTCGCTGGCCGAGGGCGGCCTGCTCGTGGTCATCGTGCTGATGCTGCTGCTCGGCGACCTGCGGGCCGGCCTGGTGGTCGCCTCGGTGATCCCGTTGTCGCTGCTCGGGGCGTTTACCGGCCTGTGGCTGACCGGCGGCTCGGGCAACCTCATGTCGCTCGGGGCGATCGACTTCGGCCTCGTGGTCGACGGGACCATCGTGCTGGTCGAGGGCATCGTCGGCATGGACGCGGTGGTGGGGGCCACGGCCGCCGCCCGCGCCGAGGCGGTGCGGGGCGCCGCCCAGCGGGTGAGCCGCCCGGTGCTGTTCGCGGTGCTCATCTTGATCATCGTCTACCTGCCCATCCTCGGCATGGTGGGCACCGAGGGCAAGCTCTTTCGGCCGATGGCGCTGACGGTGCTCTTCGCGCTGATCACCGCGCTGGTGCTCACCTTCACCTATGTGCCGGCCATCTCGTCACTGGTCGTGCACCCCAAGGGCCACCACACCACGCCCCTGCTGCGCCTGCTCTCGCGGCCCTACCTGCCCGCCCTGGCCAAGATGCTGACCCGCCCGCGGGCCGCCGTGCTGGGCGCGGCGGGCCTGGTCGGCCTCGGCGCGCTCGGCGCCAGCCAGCTCGGCCTCGAGTTCGTGCCCCGCCTCGAAGAGGGCGATCTGGTCGTGCAGACCGCCCGCCTGCCCTCGATCAGCGCGGCCGAGGCCCTGGCCGAGACCACCCGGGTCGAGCGCGCGCTGCGGCGCTTCCCCGAGGTGCTGCGGGTGGCCTCGCGCACCGGCTCGCCGGCCCTGGCCACCGACCCGATGGGCCTCGAGGAGACCGACGTGCTGGTGCGGCTGCGGCCCAAAGACCAGTGGACCACCGCGCCGGACATGGCCGGCCTGGTCGCGGCGATGGAGGCGGCGATCCACGCCGAGGCCCCCGGCGCGGCCCTCACCTTCACCCAGCCGATCGAGTTGCGGTTCAACGAGCTGCTCGAGGGCGTGCCCAGCGACGTGGGCGTGCAGATCTACGGCGAGGACCTCGTCGCGCTCGAGGCGGCGGGCCGGGCGGTGGCCGCGGTGCTCGAAGGCGTGCCCGGCGCCGCAGACGTCAAAGCGCCGGCGGCCGAGGGCACACCCGGCCTCGACCTGCACCTCGACCCCGGCGCGCTCGCCCGGCTGGGCGTCGACGCGGCCGTGCCCCGGGCGCTGGTCTCGGCCCTGCAGCGGGGCGTGCCGGTGGGCGCGCTGCTGCGCGGCACGGTGCGCGAAGAGGTCGTGCTGACCCTGGCCCGGCCGCCGGGCGGGGCGCTCATCGACCTGCCCTTTGTGGCCGGGCGCGACGCCGAGGGGCCGGTGGTGCACACGCTCGGCGACGTGGCCCGGGCCGAGGAGCTCGAGCGGCCCGCGCTGGTGCGCCGCCAAGGCGGCAGCCGGCGGGTCTCGGTGCTGGCCAACGTGCGGGGTCGCGACCTGGGCGCCTTTGTGGCCGAGGCCACGCCGCTGGTCGCCCAGGTGAAGCTGCCGCCGGGGGCCTACATCAGCTGGTCGGGCAAGATGGAGCAGCTGCGGGCGGCCGCCCTGCGCACCGCGCTGACCGTGCCCGCGGCGCTGGCGGTCATCTTCGCCCTGCTGCGCGTCGCGTTGGGCAGCACCAAGGCCGCGGCGCTGATCTCGCTGAACGTGCCCGCGGCGGCCAGCGGCGGCGTCTTCGCCCTGCTGCTCACCGGGCAGCCCCTGTCGATGAGCGCCGTCGTGGGCTTCATCGCCCTGTTTGGCGTGGCGGTGATGAACGGGGTGGTGCTGGTCTCGCGCACCCGCGAGCTGCACGCGGCGCCCGAGGGCCGGGCGGCGGGCGCAGCGGCGGCCAGCGCCCAGGAGCGCTTCCGGCCGGTGCTGATGACCGCCCTGGTCGCGGGCATCGGCTTTCTGCCGATGGCCCTGGCCACCGGGGTCGGCGCCGAGGTGCAGCGCCCCCTGGCCACGGTGGTGCTGGGCGGCCTGCTCACCGCCACGCCGCTGACCCTGCTGCTGCTGCCCGCGCTCTACGCCCGCCTCTTCGCCGACGAGGACGCCTAAGGCGACGAGCGGGCGGCCCCGCCGGCCAGGCCGGCGGTCGGGTGCGGCCGGGGGTTCGCTGCGCTCCGTCGGCCGGGGGCCGACCCGCGCCCGCCGGGCGGGCGCGGCCCCTCTGCCCCCTGCCGCGCGCGAGGCGGCGGGTGGGCGGGGCTGCAGCCGCTACCAGGTCAACACGTCGGGAGCAGCGCGCAGCAGGTCATCAAGCTCGGGCAGGCGCTCCCGCTGCAGCTTCATCTCACGCCACACAAATGGTGGCCCCTTGTCCTCCACCAGCTCGCGCCGAAGCCGCGCGAGGCGCTGCTGATCCTTCGAACCGATGGCCCGTACGACCTCGTGCAGCCAGCGCAGATAGTCTCCGAACGAGTTGCGACGCGCGCGCCACAAGTGGGCCCGGTTGAGCTCCAACACGTCGATCGTCCATCGGGCGCGCGCATGGTCCGGCGAAGGCGCCTTTGCCCTCGGGTAGATCCGTCCGCGCTCGACGTCGTCGACGAGCTCGAGGGTGAAGCCCAGCTGCGGGTCTCGCCGCTGGGGTGACCACCAGGCGGTCGGCCCATCGGGGGGTGGCACGACCGCGCCGCCCTTTCTGCGCGTGATCTCCCGAAAGCCGCTGTCGCACGCGGAGTCGAGGACCGCGTCACGGGCCTGCTTTTTGCGGCCGTTGCAGTAGGCGCAGGCCGGCACGAGGTTCTCCCAGCACCATGTGAGCTGGGGCCAGAGCGACTTGGGCCGCAGGTGGTCAATGTCGGAGACCTCGTTGACCTCGCAGTAGGTACAGCGGCAGCCGAGCGTGCTCGCCGCCTTGAGCTCCGCGCCGAGCGGGCCCAGGGCGGCAGCGGTCCACGTTCCGGCCCGGGCCACCATCGTCTGGTAGTCGAGGTCGAGCAGGTCGAGGCTTCGCCGCCAAAAGACTGCGCGCTCGCCTTCGGTGAGCCGCCGCGGCTGAAGGTGGCGCATGCCTACACCCCAGCGACGACGTGGACCGCCCGCAGGCGCTGCAGCTCAGCCCGCTCGGCGTCGCTCAGGTCCCGCTCCCGACCAGCGAGGCGCAGCGCACGGTAGCGGGTGAGGCTCTCGACCCCCGCAGGGGACATGCCGACGTCGAGCTGAAACGCCGCCGACTCCAGAGCCTGCTCCAAGCCACCCAACCAGAGGATGTCGCGGTCGGTGCCGCGCACCGCTTCGACCTGATCGCCGCCCTCGGCCGCCGGGCGCAGCCGAAACACCCGCCCGGTCTCGCGGATCGCGCGGCACACCAGCGGGCTGTGGGTGCTCACGACGAACTGGACCTGCGGAAAGCGGGCCGTCAACCACGCGCCGACGGTCGCCTGCCACGAGGGGTGCAAATGGGCGTCCACCTCATCAATCAGCACCACCCCGGAGCGGCGCACGGTCGAGGTCGCCGGGTCGAGCACCTCGAGCACCCCGCCCCAGCAAGCGGCCATCTGGCGGAGCAGCTCCAGGGCGAGGCCGAGCACCGACTGTGCGCCGCCCGAGAGCTCTGCCAGCGGCACCTCGGCGCCGTGCCCGTCGACGAAGCGCAGCTCGCGGTTGCTCACGGCCTGCAGCCGCAGCCCGTGCGGCAGGTCATCGCCAAGGTTGAGGAAGGCCCGGATGGCGTTGACCTCGTCGAGGTGCCCGTCGCGCTGGAGATCGACCACCCACAGCTCCGTCTCACGCAGGGCGAGGTGCTCGCGAAAGGCCGAGATGTGGCGGGCGACCCGCGGCGATGAGTCAAAGATGCGGCGGTAGTCACCGCCGCTGTCAGCGAAGCTGCGAGAGGGGCCAAAGGCGGCGCTGAACCAGCCAACGGGCGCACGCGCCGGTCGGAACGCCCCCTCTACATGCACGCCCCCCCAGGCCTGCACGGCGCCCGTCGCGCCGCTGGGATGGCTTCGGGTTGTCCAGAGCTCGAGCGAGACCTGCGGGCCGGCCTTCGGTTGCCCCTCGCCGCCGCCGCTCGAATCCGCTTCTTCAGCGGGATCATCCGTCGGGTTCGCCTCGGGCCAGACCTCGACCTTGGGCGTGTGCTTGTCCGGCCCGAACCACGCCTCCCAATCCACGCGCAGCCCCGCGACGTCCTGCGGCCCCACCAGCGCTGCGGCGATCGCGCGGATGATGGTGGTCTTTCCACTGCCGTTGTCGCCCAGGACCACATGCCAGCCGGCGAGGGGGGCCACACCAAACTCAAGGGTGGCGCTGCGAAGGCCTTTGATGTTGCTGATCTCGACCCGCTGGATGTGCATCGTCGCCGCCGCCTCCCCTGCAGGCGACTATCGCCGCGCGGCGCCCCAGGCCCCCGCGCTCAGCTCCCCGCGCCCTGCCCCTCAAGCAGCTCGGTGCCCAGGTAGAGCGCGTCGACCTCGAGCTCGATGCCCTCGGCGCCGAGGCCCTGCAGGGCGACCCGCTCACCGGCCCCAAAGGCCTGCACCCGCCACGCCCGACCCTCGGCCCGCGTCCACAGCTCGACGCCCACCCGCTCGCTCTCGACGAAGAGGATGTGCGCCAGCCCATCGACGCGCTGGTAGGCCAGCCGCTTGGCGCTCAGATCGAAGGCCCGCGTCGAGGGCGAGAGCACCTCGACGACCAGGCGCGGGTTCGTCGCCGCGTGCGGGTCATGGGGCGGCCGCTCGACGGGGCCGCAGATGACGCTCAGGTCGGGGTAGACCGCCATGTCTGCCGCGGCGAGCCAGAGCTTCCAGTCGGAGTTGAGCACCCGGCAGGTGCGTGGGCCGATGGCCGCCCGCAACAGCGCCGCGGCCGCGGTCGCGATGAGCGCGTGGTCGAGGCTGCCCCCGCCCATCGCCCAGACCTCGCCGCTCCAGAACTCATGCTTGCCGCCGCTCTCAGCCTCGAGCTGCAGGTAGTCGGCGTAGCTCAGACGGGCGGCGGCGACGGCGGTCATGGGACCCTCCCGACCGCAGCCTATCCCGCGCCTCAGCGCGGCTGGACCACGAGGTCCGCGGCCCCCGGGGGAGCGGGGGTGCTGCGCTCAGCTCCCCGCGCCCTGCCCCTCAAGCAGCTCGGTGCCCAGGTAGAGCGCGTCGACCTCGAGCTCGATGCCCTCGGCGCCGAGGCCCGGCAGGGCGACCCGCTCACCGGCCCCAAAGGCCTGCACCCGCCACGCCCGACCCTCGGCCCGCGTCCACAGCTCGACGCCCACCCGCTCGCTCTCGATGAAGAGGATGTGCGCGAGCCCATCGACGCGCTGGTAGGCCAGCCGCTTGGCGCTCAGATCGAAGGCCCGCGTCGAGGGCGAGAGCACCTCGACGACCAGGCGCGGGTTCATCGCCGCGTGCGGGTCATGGGGCGGCCGCTCGACGGGGCCGCAGGTGACGCTCAGGTCGGGGTAGACCGCCATGTCCGCCGCGGCGAGCCAGAGCTTGAGGTCAGACGAGAAGCTGCGGCAAGGGCCCCGCTTCAGCGCCGCGTGCAGCTCGCCAGCCACGGCCAGCGCGATGCGCGCGTGGTCGGGGCTGCCCCCGCCCATCGCCCAGACCTCGCCGCTCCAGAACTCATGCTTGCCGCCGCTCTCGGCCTCGAGCTGCAGGTAGTCGGCGTAGCTCAGACGGGCGGCGGCGACGGCGGTCATGGGACCCTCCAGACGGCAGCCTATCCCGCGCCTCAGCGCGCCTGGACGACGAGGTCCGCGGGCGCCCGGGGCAGCAGGGCGGTCTCGGTCAGATCAACGTCCAGCACGCCGATCACCGAGAGCAGGGCCTGCTGGGCCGGCGCGGGCCCGCCGTAGAGCCGGGTGTCGATGGGCAGCGCGGCCGTGCTGTTCACCCGCCCGGGGGCGCGCTCGGCGGTGGTGACCAGCGGACCGAGCTGCAGCAGGGCCCCGCTGGCCCAGGCGAGGGAGACCGCGGGCGTCGGGCCCTCCGTGGGGGCGCCGCTGTCGTCGGGGCCGCTGTCGTCGCGGCCGCTGTCGTCGAGGCCGCTGTCGCTGACACCGCTGTCGCTGACACCGCTGTCGCCGCCATCGACCGCCCCCGCGAGGCGAGGGTCGGCGGCCAGCGCCTCGAGCGTCCAGGCCACCGGGGCGGCGGTGCCCATTGGGCTGCGGTCGCCGGCCCGCAGCAGCTGCAGCTCGACCACGCCCCGGGGCGCGGCGAGCAGGCCCCAGGCCGTCAGGGCCTCGCCCACCACCGCGCCCTGCAGGGCCGCCGGGTCTTCGGCGCGCAGGCGCAGGCCCGGGCCGCCGCCGGCCGGCTGGGCCCAGGCCTCACCCGCCCCCACCGCGCTGAGCACCAGATCGTCGAGCTGGGCCCAGCCCTCGCGCGGCGCGGCCCGCAGCGACCAGAGGTCGGCGGCGCAGCCCGCCGCCGGGTCGGCCGCCGCGCCCGAGTCGCCCACAGCAGCGTCCTCACCGCCATCTTCGGCGACCTGCGAGGCGAGGCGGGTGAGGCCGCTGGTCGCCTGCAGCACGCCGCGCAGGCCCGCCCGCTGCGCGCCCGCGCCCAAGCGCAGGCCCGCCCGCACCGGATCGAGCACCAGGGGCGCGCTGCGGGCGCCGAGATCGAGGGGCTGCAGCCCGGCCGCGTCGCCGCAGCCGGCCACCGTCGCGTCGAGCTCGACGAGGCTGTCGATCCACGGGCCGTAGTCGGCGAGGGGGCCGATGCGGTTCGGCACCGCCTCGCCCACCCCGACCTCGCGCACGCCCTGGGTCTCATCGATGAGGAGCACGGTGTGCCCGGCCCGGCTGCCCACCGTGCCGACGAGGTTGAGCACCGCGCCCCGCGCCGGCTGCAGCTCGGGCCGCGGGCTGTTGAGGTAGAGCCGCAGGCCGCCATAGGCGCCGCCCTCGGGCGCCTGCACCCAGAGGTCGCGGCCGCCGGGCGCCCGCGGCACGGTGACCACGAGGTTGGTGAGCCCGACCACGCGCCCCGACTCGACGAGGCCGCTGCGCACGTCAAAGACGGTGACGGGCCGATCTGCGCCGAAGAACTGCGCCTCGCCGGCCGGGGTCGGCGGGGTGCAGCCGAGCAGCAGGCCGAGCGCCAGCGGGCCGGACGCCCGGGCGCCGCCGACATAAGGGCGCGGGCCAAGCACCCCAGTGGGCCGACGCGGCGCGGCGACCGGGGGGTAGAGGGGCGGCATCGGCAGCTCCAGGCTGCGAGGGCGGAGGGGACGTGCAAGGCAGCGCAGTCGAAGCATTGGTAACCTCGGGCCTGACCCGCAGGTTCGGCGGCCGCACCGCGGTCAACAACCTGTCGCTGCGGGTGGTCGAGGGCGACATCTACGGCTTCCTCGGGCCCAACGGCGCGGGCAAGACCACGGCCATCCGCTGCATGTTGGGCCTCATCCAGCGCGATGCGGGCACGGTGAGCATCTTCGGCGAGACCGACCCGGTGCGCCAGCGGGCGGTGGTCGGGGCGATGGTCGAGACGCCCGCCTTCCACCCGTGGATGAACGGGCGCGAGAACCTCGAGCGCGCCGTCGCCTTCGCCGGCCGGGGCACGCGCGACGACATCGACCGCGCCCTGCAGCTGGTCGGGCTCTGGGGCCGCGAGCGTGAGCCGGTGCGCCAGTACAGCCTGGGCATGCGCCAGCGCCTGGGCATCGGGCGGGCCCTGGTCGGCCAGCCGCGGCTGCTCATCCTCGATGAGCCCACCAACGGCCTCGACCCGCGCGGCATGCGCGAGGTGCGCGACCTGCTCGGCAATCTGGCGCGGCAGACCCAGCTCACCATCCTGATCAGCAGCCACCTGCTCAGCGAGATCGAGCTGCTGTGCAACCGCGTGGGCATCATCGAGGGCGGCACGATGATCGCCGAGGGCACGGTCGACGAGCTGCTGGCCGGCAAGGGCAGCGTGACCGAGGTCGACGTGCGGGCCACCGACCTCGACGCGCTGCGCGCCGCGCTGCAGGGCATGGCCGGGGTCGGCGTGCTCTCGGGCGAAGGTGAGCCCACCGACGGCCTGCGCCTCGCGCTCGACGGCGTGCCCGTCGCCGCGCTCAACCGGGCGCTGGTGACCGCCGGCGTCGAGGTCACCGCGCTGGTGCCCGTGCAGCGCTCGCTCGAAGAGCTCTTCCTCTCGCTCACCCGCAAGGAGCTCACCTGATGCCCCCGCACTTCCTCTCGATGGTCGCCGCCGAGCTGCGGGCGGTCTTCTTGCGCCTGTCGGGCAAGGCCACGCTGACCTTGGCCGTGCTGGTCGGCGGCCTCTGCGTCGCGGCCATGCATTTTGTGGTCAGCCAGGCCGGCGACGCCCAGATCAACGCCGTGAACATCGGCAGCAGCATCGATCAGTCCTGGCGGGGCACCCTGGCCTGGGCGCTGACGCTGCGCAATTTCTTCGTGCTGCCCCTGCTGCTCGTGCTGGCAGGCGCGAGCACCATGGCCGGTGAGCTCGCTGACAACAGCCTGCGTGAGGTCATGCTGCGCCCGGTGTCGCGCGTCAGCATCCTGCTCGCCAAGCTGGTGGCCCTGGCCGCCCTCTCGGCGAGCAGCCTCACCCTGACCGCGGCGGTGGCCGGGGTCGGCGGGGCCGCCGTCTTCTCGACCGACGCTGAGCTCGGCCCGGTGCTGCTCGGCTACGCGGCCAGCTTCGCCAGCGATCTGGGCCTGCTGCTGCTCACCCTGCTCATCTCGACGCTCTCGCGCAGCGTCGGGGGCGTGGTGGTGGGCATCGTGCTCTACCTCATCGTCGACAAGGGCGTGCAGATGCTGCTCAAGGGCGCCTCGATGCTCGGCCAAGAGTGGGCGCAGAAAGCCGCCCCCTTCGTGCCGGGCAACGCGCTGAGCGTCTGGGAGGGCTGGAGCGGCACCTGGGATGAGCAGAAGCTTATCGGCCTCGCCGCCCTCTGCATCCTGAGCGGGGCGGGGGCCGCCGCGCGCTTCCAGCGGATGGACGTGCCCTAACGATCAAAATAGCGCGCCAGGGGGCGTTGCGGGGGGGCGGCCAGCCCCCCCGCCCACCGCTGCCCTCAGGCCCGGCGCCGCCGACCGCGCAGCAAGGCCAAGCCCAGCGCCGCGATGGCCGCCAGGCCCAGCCGCCCGCCCGACGGGGCCGCGCTGCACCCCGGCGAGATCTTGACCGTGCCGCCGGTGTCGCCGAGCTGCGGGCCGCAAGGAACGAGCGCGGGCCGCGCGCCAGAGGCCCCCTCCTCACCCATCCACCGGGAGCTTGAGGCTGTGGGCGCCCTGCTCCGAGGTCCAGCGCAGGGTGTCACCCTCGAAGACCGGCGCTGCCCGCAGGGGCAGCGGCAGCCAGTCGGCGGGCCGCTGGCCCGGGGCGGCCGCCGCGCGGTTGGTCAAGCGCGCGGGCGCGCCGTCGGGCAGGCGCAGCAGGTAGAGCCCGGCCACCCCGCCCTGGTCACCGGCCCACACAAAAGTGAGGCGCGCGCCGGTGGCGTCGAAGGCGAGGCGGTCGACGAGGTGGTTGTTCTTGATCAAGGTGCGCTCGGTCCAGCCCGCGGCGCCCCGCTCGGCGAGCACCAGCGCCCCCCGCAGCCCGCCGCTGCGCTCGACCGCGAGGGCGACCCGCGCCCCGTCGGGGCTGACCGCGGGCGGCGCGCGCAGCCGCCCCAGGCGCAGCGGCGGTGCCTGCCCGTCTTCAATCACGGCCAGGCCGTTGTCTTCGACGAGGCGGGCGCCGCCGGCCAAGGCCACAGGCGCGGGCACGTAGTGGGGAGCGACCGCGTCGCTCTCGGCGGGCAAAACAGCCGCACCCGCGTCACTCTCGGGGGAGGCAGCAGGCAAAGCCGCGCCGCCCACCGGTGACGCCGTGCCCTCGGGGGAGGCCGCGGGCGGAGCCGCGCCGCCCACCCGTGTCGCCGCGCCCTCGGGGGAGCCGAGCGGAGCGGAGACGACCCCGCCCTCAACCCCAGCGTCGGCCGGCGCAGACGGAGGCGCCCCGCAGCCCGCCAAGGCGCCGAGCGTGGCCACGAGCGCGGCGGCCCGCGCAGCAGAGGAGATGGGCGAGAGCAGGGCGCGGCGCATGGCACCTCCGGGGGTGGCGCAGCCTACGCCAAGGCGGGCGCGCTGCGCAGCCCGGAGAGCCCCCCCCTGCCGCCGCGGGCCGGGCCCACCACCCCAGCGATAGGGCGGCGCGCGAGGTGCCGATGATCCGCTGGCTCTGGGATGGCTCTGCCCTGCTCGTGGGCGCCGCCCTGCTCGACCCCGCGACCGGCGCGTGGACGACGCTCTCTGCCGACCCCGAGGACGCGCTGGCCCCCGGCCCCCAAGGTGAGATCGTCGCGCTGCAGGTCGATCCCGACGATAGCCAGCGCGCGGCCCTGCGCTGGCTGCGCGGCCCAGCCACCGGCGCCACCCTCCCTCTGCCGCCCCTGCCCGCCGGCCGCTGGGGCTGGGCCCACGCGCCCCTGCCCGGCGGGGTGCTGGTCTGGGCCAGCGACCGCGACAGCGGCGAAGCGGCCTGCTTCTGGGCCACGCCGACCGCCGCCGCCCCCCTGCCCTGCCCCGAGTCCAGCTTCGTGCAGGTGGTCGCCCTGATCGGCGCGCCCAGCGGCGCCCTCATCGTGCACTCGGTGGGCGAGGGCCACCCCGGCGTCGACCTGCTGCTGCCCGCCGGCGAGGCCCCGGGGCGCTGGACGCCGGCGACCCTGCCCTTCGCCGACCTCTACCCCTTCGGCCCGCTCGAGCTGCTGCCCCGGAGCGACGGCAGCTACGACATCCTCACCCCCTGCCCGCTGGGCCCGCCCCGCCCCTGCCTGCCCACCGCCGAGGCCGAGCTGCCCGCCCGCTGGTACCGCTGGCGCCCCGGCGCGGCGCCCCAGCCGCTGGCCCAGGGCCCCCGCGCCGCGCTCACCCCCGCGCCCACCGGCCGCCTCGCCGCCTGGACCGAAGGCGAGGCCCTCTGCGTGGGCAAGCGACCCGGCCGCGGCCGCTGCACCCCGCTCCCCAAGGGCAGCTGAGCGCCGCGCCGGGGCCAAGCCCCAACCGGGGTGCGGGGGCCAAGCCCCAGCCCCTCACACCTCCGGATGGGCCGCCAACCACGCGATCAGCTCATCCGCCCCGCCCACATGCTCCCCATTGATCCACACCTGCGGGGTCGTCGGCGTCTTGCTCACCGCCCGCAGGCTGCGCGGCGTGCTGGGCTGCTCATCGAAGGCCAGCCCCCGCGCGGCCAGCGCGGCCTTGGCCCGGGTGCAGTGCCCGCAGAAGGGCTTGGTCAACAAGAAGATGTCGGGCTGTGCCGCCCCGGTGGCGCCGAGGTGCTTGAGCATGGTGTCGGCGTCGCTGACCACGAAGGGGTCGCCCGGCTGGTCGGGCTCGATGAACATCTTCTCGATGCGGCCATCCCGCACGAGCATCGAGTAACGCCAGCTGCGCTTGCCAAAGCCGATGGCCGACTTGTCGACCAACATGCCCAGCTGCTCGGTGAACTCGCCGTTGCCGTCGGGGAAGAAGACGAGGCCGGTCGCGCCCTCGTCGCGCTGCCAGGCGCTCATCACGAAGGTGTCGTTGACCGAGACGCAGACCACCTCATCGACGCCGGCGGCGCGGAAGGCGGGCAGCAGCTCTTGGTAGCGGGGCACGTGGCTGGTCGAGCAGGTGGGGGTGTAGGCCCCGGGCAGGCCGAAGACGACCACGGTCTTGCCGGCGAAGAAGGCCTGGGTCTCGATCTTCTCCCAGCCCTTGGGGCCGAGGACGGGGATGCTGACGTGGGGGACCTGCTGGCCCTCGTGGCTCTGCAGCGCGGTGGTGCTCATGGCGACTCCGGTGGTGCGGGGTGGTGGTGGGTGAGCGGTGAAGGAGGGGGGCCCGCGGCAGCGCCGGGCCCGGCGACGCGC
Organism: Deltaproteobacteria bacterium; assembly: GCA_016792625.1. GTDB lineage: Bacteria > Myxococcota_A > UBA796 > UBA796 > UBA2385 > JAEUKK01. The sequence goes on from JAEUKK010000037.1 coordinate 15,763, forward strand.
CCCATGAAGCAAGGCCTGTGCCAGGCCCGCGCCCTCCGCGCACGGGGCGCAGAGCGGCGTGCAGCGGGTAATCTCCGCGGTGGAGCGGCCTCCCCCTTCCCCTCGCCACCGACCGGCCGGTACCCACAGGCCGGTGCTTCCACCGACCGGCCGGGGGGCCACCGACCGGCCGGTGCGCCCGCCCGCGGCCAGCGCGCCGGGCCCGCGCCCACGATACGGCGCGCCCATGCTCCAGCTCGCCGGCGTCGCCGTCGAGGCCACCAGCGTCGCCGGCCTCGAGACCAACATCCAGCTGCCCGGGTTCGACCTCGCGTTTGACCTCGGGGTCTGCCCGCCCTCCGCCGTCTCGCGGCGCAACGTGCTGTTCACCCACGCCCACATCGACCACATGGGCGCCCTGGTCAGCCACTGCGCGACGCGCAGCCTTTTTGGCATGAAGACGCCCCGCTACCTGCTGCCCGCCGAGAACCACGAGGGCGTGCTCGAGCTGCTCGAGGTCTGGCGGCGGCTCGACAAGTCCGCGCTCGCCTGCACGCTCGAGCCGGTGCGCCCGGGCGACCAGGTCCAGCTCGCGCCGGGGCTGCGGGCCGAGGTCTTTCGTTCGATCCACCGCGTGCCCAGCGTCGGCTACGCCCTGCACAAGACCCGCAGCAAGCTGCTGCCGGCCTGGCAGGGGGCGCCCGGGCCCGAGATCCGCGACGCGCGGGCCCGGGGCGAGGTGGTCAGCCACGAGGTCGAGGCGCTTGAGGCGGCCTTCTGCGGCGACACGGTCATCGACGTGCTCGACCGTGAGCCGGCGCTGCTGCGGGCCGGGCTGCTCATCTTGGAGTGCACCTTCGTCGACGACAAGGTCAGCGTCGAGGGCGCCCGGCGCCTCGGCCACGTGCACCTCGACGAGATCGTCGAGCGGGCCGAGCTGTTTGAGAACCAGGCACTGCTGCTCACCCACCTGAGCGCCCGCTACGACCACCGCTACGCAGCGGCGGAGATCTACCGGCGCCTGCCGCCCAGCCTCGGCGCGCGCACCACGGTGCTGCGCAACCAGCGGATCGGCGAGGGGCGCGCCTAAGTCGCCGCGCAGAGGGCTGCGGCCGATCCGAGAGCGCCCACCAGCGCGTCGCTCTCCGCGGGGCCGTTGACCGTGGCCGGGCTGCTGGTGAACCATCGCCCGGCAGCGGCTCCCGCGCGCCGAGGTCCCGATGAGCAAAGGCACCCCTCCCCTCCCGACCCTGCCGCGGCGCTACCGCCTCTGGCCTTCGGCGGAGCGGGCCCTGCTCGGCACCGGCGGCGCGAGCACCGTCTGGCGGGTGCAAGACGAGGCCCTGGGCGTGCTGGTCGCGCTCAAGGTGCTGAAGAACAACTCGCCCGGCTTCTTGGCCAGCCTCGAGCGCGAGGCGGTGCTGGCCAGCCGGGTGGTGCACCCCAACGTCATCGCGCTGCACGACATGGGCCGGGCGCCCGATGGCAGCGGCTACCTCGCCTTCGCGTTGGCCAGCGACGGCTCGCTGCTCGATCTGGCCGGCGGGCCGGTGGCCTGGCCCGAGCTGCTGCTGTTCACCACCCAGATGCTCGAGGCGCTGGCCGCGCTGCACTCGCGCGGCATCCTCCACCTCGACATCAAGCTCGGCAACCTGCTGCTGCACCGCACCGGCTCACGCGGGGCCCGCGAGCTGTGGCTGGCCGATCTGGGCGTGGCCCGGGCCCTGCACGGCGAGGATGACGCCGACAAGAGCGTCATCGGCACCGTCTCGTACATGGCGCCCGAGCGGCTGACCGGCCAGCACAACCTCTGGTGCCCGGCGTCTGACCTTTTTAGTGTCGGCGCCGTGCTCTACCGCCTGCTCAGCGGCGAGCTGCCCTACCCGGCCCGTGACCCGGTCTCGGCCCTCGACGAGCGCGACCACCCGCCCACCGCGGTGCCCCTGCGGCCCGGCATGGTGGTGCCGTCGGGCCTCGACGAGGTGCTGCTGCCCATGCTCGAGCCCGACTTCCGCTCGCGCTACGACTACGCCGCCGACGTCATCCGCGCGCTCAAGCAGCTGCCCAGCCTGCCCGAGCCCGAGGACCAAGAGGGCCGCACCACCCCCTTCGGCAGCCCCGCCGCGCCCCGCCGCGCGGTGCGCCCGGTGCCCAACCCCGCCGGCCGCCCCGAGCAGGCGCCGCCGCCGGGGGTCAAGCCCTACCACCGCCCGCCGGCCTGGATCGACCCGCCGCTGGGCGCGGTGGCGCCGCCGAACCGGCGCGTGCCCCAGGCGCCCTCGCTGATGCTGCACCGCGAGATCCAGCTCGTGGGGCGTGACACCGAGCTCGACATGCTGTGGCGGGCCTCCCGCACGGTGATCCGCGGCCGCCGCCCGCTGCTCATCGAGCTCTGCGGGCCCGAGGGCTGCGGCCGCACCCGGCTGGTCAGCGAGTTCGTCCGCGCGATGGAGGAGCGTGGCGTCGGCGAGGGCGTTCGCATGGAGTACGCCGTGCGCAACAGCCCCGACGCGGGCCTGCGCGGCGCTTGGCGGCGCGTGCTGCGCCCCGGCGAGCACCGCGACCTCTACATCGAGGACCTCGCCGGCCTGCTCGCCCGCGACCGCGGCTGCCCCCTGCCCTTGGCCGAGGCCGACGCCCAGCGCGTCGCCGAGTGGCTGCTGCCCCTGCCCGGCGGCCCGCCGCCCCGCCGCAGCGCGGTCCAAGAGATGATGATCGAGCACCTCGTGCGGCGCAGCTGGCGCGGCCTGTCGACGCTCTGGCTCGAAGACGCCGACCTCGCCGACGAGAACGACGACTGCTGGGACATCGTCGAGCAGCTGATGGGCCGCAGCGCCCCGGTGCTGGTGCTGGTCACCACCCGGGCCGACCGCCCCTGCGCCAGCCTCACCGAGCTGCGCGCCCGGCACCACAAGGTCTCGCGGCGGGTGCACATCGACCCGCTTGGCCCGGCCGACAGCGAGGCCCTGGTGCAAGCCCACCTGCCGCTCGAGCCGGCGCTGGCCGCCTCGCTGGCCCGCCACACCGCGGGCAACCCGCGCCTCGTGCACGAGGTCCTGCGCCACTGGCTGCGCGCGGGCATGCTCGAAGAGGTCACCCGGCCGGGCCAGCCGGGCCGCAGCTGGCGCCTCGTGGGCGGCGAGCTGCACATCCCCGCCGACGCGCCGACCTTGGCCCGCGAGCGCCTCGCGGTGGTCGGCCCCGAGATCGCGAGCAGCACGGCGCTCTGCGCCCTGGCCCTCTCTGAGCCCGGCTGCCGCGACGAGGTGATCCGCCGCATCGACAAGGCGGGCCTCGACCGCCTCGTGGTCGAGGGCCTGGTCGAGCTGCAGCAGGGCGTCTGCGCGCTGCAGCCGCCGGCCCTGGCCGCGGTGGTGCGCGAGAGCATCCCGCCCAGCGAGCAGGTGCGCCTGCACCTCGCCCTCGCCGAGTCTTGGGCGATGGACGGCGGCGAGGCGGCCCTGCTCGCCCGGGTCGGCCGCCACCTGCTCGCCGCCCAGCGGCCCGACCGCGCCTGGCCCCTGCTCGAGCAGGCGCTGCGGGCCCTGCACCGCAGCTTGCCCGTGCCCGCGCTGCTCTCGCTGGCCGGCGACGCGGCCCGCGCGGCCCAGGCGGTGGGCGCCGAGGCCTCCGAGCTGGCCGTGCTCGCCGCCCAGATCCGCGTCGAGGCGACCTGGCGGGCCGGGCTGAGCGCGCCCGAGGCCGCCGAAGAGCTGGCCGCGCTCTCTCCGGGCTTGGCCCTGGCCCTCGACGCCCGCCTGCACCCGCGGCCCGCGCTGCTGCCCGCCCTCGCCGAGGCCCTGCGCCGGGCGGGCCCCCGCGGCGCCGGCCGGGCCGAGCTGCTCTTGGGCGCGGCGCTCTGCCGGGCGATCGGCCTCGACCTCGACGGCGCGGTCGCCGACCTGCTCGCCGTGCTCGCCCTGCGCCCCGCGCCCGAGGTCGAGGCCCAGGCCCGCCTGCTGCGCGCCCGGCTGCTCGCCGTGGCCGACCCGATGGTCGCCTGGAACGAGTCGCTGCGCGTGGTCGAGCTGAGCCGCGACCACGGCCTGCTGCGCTACGAGGCGCTGGCCTGGGGCCTCGCCGCCGAGCCGATGGTCTTCTTGCTGCGCGGAGAGGAGGCCCACCAGCGCCTGCGCGCTGCGGTCGACCGCCTCGTGGCCCACGGCGACCGCCGCGCCGCCGGAGAGGTGCAGCTGCACCTCGCCCGCGCCCTGCGCGCCGCCGGCCGCACCGAGCAGGCCCGCGCCACCCTGCACGCCGCGATGGAGCTGCGCGAGGAAGGTGAGGCCGGCTACACCACCGTCGCCCTCAACGCCCGCCCCCAGCTCGCCGTGCTGCAGCTGCTCGAGGGCCGCGGCGCCGCGCCCCTGCCCCTGCGCGACCCCCTGCCCGCCGAGCAGCTGCTCGGCCGGGTGCTGCACCAGCTCGCCGAGCTGCCCGGCGGCACGCACGTGGTGCGCTTCGGCGAGGAGCAGACCACCGCCCACGCCGCCGATCCGGGGCCGATCGTGCCCGCGGCGATGGGCGAGCTGCTCGCGCTGGGCGTCGACGGCCTCTTCTTGGCCCGCTGCCTGCTCGAGCGCCTCGACGCCGCCGACCGCCGCGCCGAGGCCCTGCCCCTGGTCGGCGGCCTGCGCGAGGCCTGCCGCGCCGCCGGGGTCGAGCTGGCCGAGGCCGACGCCCTGCTCGAGCGCATGCGGCGGGCGACGGCCTGAGGCGCTGCGCCCCCAGCGGCCGCCGGGAGCTGCAGGGAGCGTGATCCGTCGACCCGACGCGCTCCCCGCAGCTGCGCGGAGCGCAAACCATCGACCCGACGCGCCCTCCGCAGCTGCGCGGAGCGCAAACCATCGACCCGACGCGCCCTGCGCGGCTGCGCGGAGCGTGTTCCATCGACCGAACGCGCCCTGCGCAGCTGCGCGGAGCGTGTTCCATCGACCGAACGCGCCCTGCGCAGCTGCGCGGCGCCTGATCCATCGACCGAACGCGCTCCCGGCGCCCGCCCGCCCCGCCTGCCGCGGCCCGCGCCCCGGGTGCTACGCTCCGCCACCCCCGCTGGAGCTGCCCATGCGCCGCGCGGGGCGCGGCCCGCAGCCCAGCCGGAGCATGGTGTGAGTCAGCTCAAGCTCATCAGCCTCCGCATCGAGGGGCACCGCAAGTTCGACGCGCGCCTCGTGCTCGACCTGCGCGGGCCATCGGGGGCGCCGCTCGACTACCTCGTGCTCGCGGGCCCGAACGGCTGCGGCAAGACGACCGTCCTCGACGCCATCCTGCTCACGCTTGGGCGCGAGGCGCTGATCGTCCGCGACCTCGACCCGGCGGACCGCGCGCGGTCCGTCCGCCTGCACATGGCGCCCGCGGCGCGGCTGCAGGCGTGGGTCCACGATGAGCGCGCGGGGGCCACCTTTTGGATCGAGCGGAGCGCAGCCGGCACCGAGGTGCGCGCGCCGATCGGCGACCACCAATACACCGCGCACCCTTGGCAGACCTTTCAACAGGAGGTCTTGAACCAGCTCGCGGTCGAGTACATCTCGGCCCGCCGCCTGCCGGCCCAGGTCGGCCCGGTGCAGGACCGGACCAGCGGGCGCGGGCCGGCGCCCACCGAGGCCAACCGGATCTGGACCTTCAAGGATCGGCTGCGCAAACAACAGGGCCGGCGGGTCGCGGGCTACCGCGGCCCCGAGCCCCTCGACCGCCTGTGGCTCGACAAGCTGAACGCCTACTGGGCCGAGCTCCGCCCCGACGGCACGAGCTTCGCCATGACCCTGGTGGACCCGGACGACCTCGACGCCAACGACTGGGACGTCTTTTTATACCGGGGAGAGGAGCGCATCTGCCCGATCGACGCCCTGAGCTCGGGGGAGCAGGAGGTCTTGGCGATGGCGATGCCCTTCATCACCGAGCCCTTCGACGGCCTCCTGCTCATCGACGAGCCCGAGCTGCACCTGCACCCGCAGTGGCAGGGGCGGGTCCTGCGCGGAATCCGCCGGCTGGTGCCCGGCGCACAGGTGATCGTCGCGACCCACGCCGACGACCCGTGGGATGACGCGATGTCGTGGGAGCGCCGGCTGCTCGTCGACGCCCACGACCCGCGGGCGGCCGCGCCGAGGGGCGGGCAGGGATGAGCTCGGAGCTGTCGTCGCTGTACAAAAACCGGCCCATCACCCTCTGGGTCGAGGACGGGCTCACCCGCGCATGGCTCCGCGGCCTCTGGGACGACGCCGACATCGGGCTGCTCGTGGTTGGCGGCAACGACGCGGTGGCTGGGGCCGTGCGCGACGCGCGGGGAGCGGGCCACGGCAACGTGTTCGGCGTACGAGACCGCGACTTCCTCGCCACGAACCGGGCTGCCTGGCTCGACCCGACGAAGCAGCCCACCGTGTTCGTGACCGAGGCCCACGAGCTCGAGAACCACCTGCTCGACTTCGATGGCCTCGCCGCGCTCAGCCCGAACCACAACCGCCAGCGCAAGACGGCCGCCCAGCTCGAGGCGCGGGCCCGTCAGGTCGCTGAAGGCAGCATCTGGTGGATGGCCGCGCGGGCCACGATCAGCGAGGTGCGGCGGGCGGTGACCGCAGACTTCCCCTCGCACCCGCGCATCGGCAGCCCCGAGGTGGCCGACGAAGCCGCGGCGAGCGCGGCGCTCGACCACCTGCTCCACCAATCAGATTGGGGCACGCAGCTGCGCACCTTCGTCCCCGCCCTCACCCCCGCCTGGACCCAGAGCTGCCTGCGCGTCCACGAGGCCGCGCTCCGCGCGCAGCTCCTCGACGGCACTTGGCGGCGCCAGTGGTCGGGCAAAGAGCTGTGGAGGGCCGTGCTGGGCACCATGACCAACGCCCGGGTCACCCAAGCCGCCGAGGAGGACGTCGCAAAGGCGCTCGCCGCGCACCAGCGCGGGGCGAACACCGTCGACCCCGCCCTCACCGAGCTGCGCGCGGCGCTCCGCAAGGGGGGCAAACTCGACCCCTGGTGAGCGGTCGCGCGGCCGGCCCGCAGGTCTCCTCCGCCCGAGCCGGCGCCCGCCCGCCCCACCCGCCGCGGCCCGCGCCCCGGGTGCTACGCTCCGCCACCCCCGCTGGAGCTGCCCATGCGCCGAGCCTCACCCCTCGCCCTGCTGACCCTGATGCTGCTGCCCGCCTGCAAAGACGGCGCCAAGCCCGCCGACGAGGGCGGCGATGGGGGCGGCGAAGGCGCCGGCGACGACGCCATCCGCTCGCCGCTCTGGGAGGTGCCCGCGGGCACCATCGCCACGGTCGAGGGCCTCGAGTGCCCGGTGCACGTGCTGCGCACCGAGGGCAACGTCCCGCACATCTATGCCCACAGCCGCGCCGATCTGGCCTTCGCCACCGGCTACACCTACGCCACCGACCGCTTCTTCTTCCTCGACCTCGCGCGCCGGCTCTCGCTCGGCCGGGTCTCTGAGCTGCTCGGCGACGCCGGCCTCGAGTCCGACCTCGCCGCCCGGGCGACCGGCATGACCCACGTGGCCGAGGTGCTGCTCGCCAACCTGAGCCCCAGCCAGACCGACGAGCTCGACGCCTATGCCGACGGGGTCAACGCCTACATCGAGCAGGTGCGCATCGGCGCCCTGCCCCCGCCCTCTGAGCTGGTGCTCGCCGCGGGCCTGCTCGGGGCCAGCGACCCGGTCGACCTGATGGTGCCCTTCGACCGCCGCGATCTGGCCGGCGCCTTGGCCAGCTTGGTCTACGAGCTCGGCTTTGAGACCGAAGACGTCGGCGCCAGCCGCAAGCTCGCCGCCCTGCAGGCCGGGCTCTACGCCGAGGGCACCCCGGCCAAGGACTTGCGCGAGGCCGGCGCCGGGATCGACGTCTGGGGGCACATCGCGCCGGTCTACCCCGAGGTCAGCGCCCCGGGGTGGAGCCTCGGCGCCGCCCCCACCGCCGCCCGGCCCCACCTGCCCGCCGCGCCCCGGGTGCCGCTCAGCTCGCTGCGCCGCCTCGAGGACCGCATGAACCGCCTCGAGCGGCGGCTGGGCCACGACGATGAGCTCGGCTGGGGCAGCAACTCTTGGGCGGTGGCCGGCGCGGCCTCGGCCGACGGCCGCAGCCTGCTCGCCGGTGACGGCCACCTGCCCCTGACCGTGCCCTCGTTGTTCTGGCAGGTGGGCCTCGACGACGCCCACCTCGGCAACGGCGAGACCACCCAGCTCGGGCTCGGCCTGCCCGGCCTGCCCTATATGGCGGTGGGCACCAACGGCCGGGTCGCCTGGTCGCAGACCCAGCTCGGCGGCGACATCACCGACTGGTACCGCGAAGAGCTGGTGCTGGGCAGCGACGGCCTGCCCGCCGCTGCCCGCAAGGGCGGGGCCGAAGAGCCCCTGGTCGTGATCACCGAGACCATCCACATCGCCGACGTGCCCGTGCTGGGCAGCGTCGGGCGCACCGAGACGGTCACCCGCTACACCACCGCCGACGGCCGCTTCTTGCTCGAGGTCGAGGGCGACGCGGTCGCCCCCGAAGACGTGGCCGGCCGCCCGGTGGTCAACCTGCAGGGCACCCTGGTCATCCCCCGCGACGTCGACGGCGACGGCATCGTGACCGGGGTGAGCTTCGACTACACCGGCCTCGACAAGAACGGCCTGCTCACCACGGTCGAGGCCTGGGGCCGGGCCGACAGCGTGGCCGAGATCAAGGACGCCGCCCGCGGCCTGGTCGCCTACAGCCAGAACATCGTCGCCGCCGACGCTTCGGGCGATGTGCTCTATACGAGCTTCCAGGCCATCCCCTGCCGCGACCACTACCCGCGCGAGGCCAGCGGCCGGTGGGCCGAGGGCGCCGACCCCACCCTGCTGCTCGACGGCACGACCTGGGGTGGTTTTGAGGTGGTGCTCGACGGCGCCGATCAGGTCGACACCAGCCTCGACACCGACCCGGTCCGCTGCATGATCCCCGAGGCCGAGGTGCCCTTTTCGCTCAGCCCGGCCCAGGGCTGGGTGGCCACGGCCAACAACGACCCGGGCGGCCACGGCCTCGACAATACGCTCGAGAACAGCCGCCGCTACATCGGCGGCCCCTGGGACACCGGCACCCGCATGCGCCGCATCGCCGACCGGCTCGACGCCATCGTGGGCGCGGCGACGCTCGCCGACATGATGGACATCCAGGCCGACCACAGCTCGCCCCACTGCCGCCTGATCAACGACCACATCGTCAACGCGGTGCAGCGGGCCGAGGCCCTGAGCGCCGTCGACCGCCTGCTCACCGAAGAAGAGCAGCGCCTGGTCGACGCTTTTGGGCCTGACGCCGAGCGCCTGCTCGAGGCCGGCGCCCGCCTCGACGCCTGGGAGGACCGCGGCTGCAACGCCGCCAGCGGGGTCGAGACCTTCTACGACAGCCCGACCGCGCAAGACATCGACGACAGCGTCGCCGCCATGATCTTCAACGAGACCAAGGGCTGGCTGGTCGAGTACACCCTCAACGACGAGGCGATCAACGACCTCTACCGCACCGGCGGCACCAGCGGCCGGATCAACCTGCTGCACCGCATGCTCAACGACCGGGGCCCGAGCAGCGCCGGCACCATGGCCAGCTGGGACCCGAGCACCCAAGAGTCGGCCTTCTGGGACAACCTGGGCACGCCCGAGGTCGAGCGCAGCGACGAGCTGCTCGTGCTCTCGCTGCGGGCCGGCCTCGACGCGCTGAGCGCCTCGCCCACCGGCGACGGCGCGGGCGGCTTCGGCACCAGCGACATGACCGAGTGGCGCTGGGGCCTGCGCCACATGGCCCGCTTCGAGTCGGTGCTGGCCGAGTTCTTGGGCAGCGACGGGGCCTTCGGCGCGCTGACCGCCGGCTTCGCCATCACGCCCGACGTCCTGCCCCTGGCCGAGGGCATGGTCCCCACCGACCCGCGCGCCGACCTGCCGTGGTTCCCCCGGCCGGGCGACACCGAGTCGGTCGACGCGGCGAACACCGGTTTTAACCGGGGCGCGTTCACCTACGGCTCGGGCCCGGTCTTCCGCATGGTCTTCGCGCTCGGGCCGGGCGGGGTCGAGGGCTACAACGTGCTGCCCGGCGGCCAGTCGGCGCTGACCGACTCGCCCTTCTTCGCCGACCAAGCCGCCCTCTGGCTCGGCAACGACGCCATCAAGCTGCGCTTCACCCTCGAAGACAAGATCGCCGGCGCCACCACCCGCGAGGTGCTGCGGCCCGCCGACGGCGCCACCTGCGGCGAGCCCGGCTGAGAGGACGGCGATGGGCGGGGGGCCAGCCCCCCGCAACGCCCCCCGGCCGGCGCCTGCTCGACCGCGCGCCGAGCGAGCCCCGGGCGACGAGCCTCACCCGAACCGCGGTAGCCGAGGCCTTCGCGGCGAGCCCCTCATCGCCCACAGCAGCAGCGGGTCGCGCCTCGTCCCGGGGGGTTTCCAAAGGGGGGCCATTGCGGGCTGGCGCGCGGCGCTGCCATGCGCCGCGCGAAGCCTGCCCGCCGGCCCCCCTTGGCGGGGGATCCAAGG
>JAEUKK010000081.1 GCA_016792625.1 Deltaproteobacteria bacterium
CGGCGGCGTCCCAGGCGGCGCGGGCGGCGGGGGCGGCGATGGCCAGCCCCGCGCCCATGTCGAGGTACTGGCTGCCCTGGCCGGGGAAGAGCAGGCCGACCGCGCCCTCGGCGGCGCCGATGCCGTAGTGCACGCCGTCGAGCTTGCTGCTCGCCTTGCCCGGGGCGCTGCGCACCAGCTCGGCGGCAGCGCCGAGCTTCTTGGCGAGATCGGCGTCGCTCTCAGCGATCACGGCGAGGCGGTGGCTGGAGGTGCCGGTGGCGGCGGCGCAGCGGGCGGCCGAGGCCCAGAGCAGCGTGCCCGGCGTCGTGTTCGCCTGGGCGGCCAGGGCCTGCGCCTCGGTGATGAGCGCGTCGGGGCTGCCCGACTCAAGCACGACGAGGTGGTGGCCGCGGGTGTCGAGCCGGCCGGCCTTGGCGCCGGGGCCCCGGTACTCCTCGACCACGATGTGGAAGTTGCTGCCGCCGAAGCCGAAGCTGCTCACGCCGGCGCGGCGGGGCTGGTCGGCCCCCCGCACCCAGGGGCGGGCCCGGGTGTTCAGGTAGAAGGGCGAGCTCTCGATGCTCAGCTTGGGGTCGGGCTGGTCGACCTTGATGGTCGGCGGCAAAACACCGTGCTGCACGGCCATGATGGCCTTGAACAGGCCGGCGGCGCCCGCGGCGGCTTTGGCGTGGCCGATCTGCGACTTCACCGTGCCCAGCGCGCACCACTGGGTCTCGGGGCGGCCGCTCTCTTCGAAGACGGCGCGCAGGCCGCCAAACTCGGCGGCGTCGCCCGCGCGGGTGCCCGTGCCGTGGGCCTCGATGAGGTCAACATCGGCCGCGCGGATGCCCGCGTGCTCATACGCCCGGCGCAGGGCCCAGGCCTGGCCGGCGCTGACCGGGGCGTAGACGCTCTTGCTGCGCCCGTCGCTGCTGCTGCCCACGCCCGAGATGACCGCGTAGATGTGATCCCCGTCGCGCTCGGCGTCGGCGAGGCGCTTGAGCAGGACCATGCCCAGGCCCTCGCCGAGCATGGTGCCGTCGGCTTTGTCCGAAAAGGGCCGCACGTCGCCGCTGCGGCTGAGCGCCGGGGTCTTGCTGAAGCACATGTACATGAAAATGTCGTTCATCGTGTCGACGCCGCCGCAGACCACGGCGTCGCTGTCGCCGAGGTGCAGCTCGTTGACCGCCATGTGCAGGGCCGAAAAGGTGCTCGCGCAGGCCGCGTCGGTGACGCAGTTCGTGCCGCCCAGATCGAGGCGGTTGGCGATGCGGCCGGCGACCACGTTGCCGAGCAGGCCGGGGAAGGTGCTCTCCTGCCAGGGCACGTAGTGGTCGCTGATCTTCTGGCAGGCCTCCTGCACCTTGTCCTCGGGCAGGCCGGCCTGGCGCAGGGCGTTCTGCCACACCGGCCGCTGCAGGCGGCTGACCATGGTGCCGAGCAGCTCTTGGGCGCTGGTCACGCCGAGCACCACGCTCATCCGGCGCTTGTCGAGGGCGCGGCCGCGGGCGGCGTCGTCGAGCACCCGCTGGGCGACGATCAGCGCCAGCAGCTGGGCGGTGTCGGTGGCCGGCACGATGCTCGGGGGCACACCCCAGGCCAGGGCGTCGAAGTCGACGGGGGGCAAAAAGCCGCCGCGGCGGGCATAGGTTTTGTCGGGCGCGCTCGGGTCGGGGTCGTAGTAGTCCTCGATGAGCCAGTGGCCGGCGGGCACGTCGGTGATGAGGTCTTTGCCGGCGAGAATGTCGCGCCAGAAGCCGCTCTCGTCAGTAGAGCCAGGGAAGAGGGCCGAGACGCCGACGACGGCGATGGGCTGGCGGGTGGCGGACATGGGCGCTCCAGGCGGGCTCAACGATCAAGGGGAGGCGGAGAAGGGAGGGCTGCGGCAGAAGGTGGCGCGCAGCACGTCAATGACCAGGCGGAGGGCGCGCGTTGGCGCGGCCCCTCAGTCGCCGATCGGGCGCGGCTTGAAGGAGAAGGCGGCGGCGGGCACCGGCGCGCCGGCCCCCCGCAGCTGACCGGCCCGGGTGACCACGCAGGCGCCCTCGAGCAGGTTGCGGGCCACCTGCACCACGTGGCGCTGGGCCGGCGCCTCGAGGAAGCTGCCCTTCGTCCAGGCGTTAAACGCGCCCATCGCCGGCCCGCACCAGATCTGGTAGTCGCTGCGGCGCTCGCTCAAGCCGTTGATCGCCCAGCGGCTGGCCTGACCGAGGTAGGCGCGGAAGACCAGCGCCATCCTGTGCTTGGGGTCACGCTCGGCCTTGGCGACCTCGCGGGGGTCGCGGCCCATCCAAAAGGCCTTGGTGCTCTCCCAGGCCTCGGGGAAGCTGGCGCGCAGCATGTCGCGCTCGAGCTTCTGGCGTTCGTCGGCGGGCACGGCCTCGAGGCTCGGATGCGCCCGGTAGACCTCGTAGAGCTTCTTGGCGCGGGTGCCAAAAAGCGTGCCGCGCCGCAGCACCTGCACCTCGACGCCCATCTCGAACATATCGGCCGCCGGGGCCATAATGACGTCAGCGAGGCCCGCCTCGGCGAGCATCACCCGGCCCTCTTCGCTCAGGCCCGACTCGACGCAGGCCTGGTTGACCGAGCCGGTGAGCACAAAGGCCGCGCCCATCGCGTAGGCGGCGGCGACCGCCTCGGGCGTGCCCAGGCCGCCGGCCGCGCCCACCCGCACCGGGCGGCTGTAGCCCCGGGCGGCGACGATCTGGTCGCGCAGCATCGACACCGAGGGGAAAAGAGCGCCTAAGGGCCGGTTGTCGGTGTGGCCGCCGCTGTCAGACTCGCAGATGATGTCTTCGGCCACGGGCACGAGCCGGGCGATGCGCGCCTCTTCGGCGCTGAGCAGGCCGTTGGCGACGAGGCCGTCGAGGATCTTGTCGGGGGCCGGCTCAAGGAAATGTTTGGCCACCTCGGGCCGGCTGATCTTGGCGAAGACCGCCCGGCTGCGGTGGATGCTGCCGTCGGGGTCTTGGCGCAGGCCGCTGGCCGCGTAGCGCACGATGCTCGGGGTGAGCTTCATGAAAGCGGCGGCGCTGACGCGTTTGACGCCCTCGCGGATGTAGAGGTCGGCCACCTTGGCCTCGAGCTCGGGCTCGCTCGGGCTGTGGATGAGGTTGCAGCCCCAGGCGTGATCATCGCCCAGCGCGGCCTTCAGCTCGGCGACCGAGGCTTCGACCCGGCCGAAGCTGAGGCCCGCCGCCCCAAACATGCCGAGGAAGCCCGCCTTGCCCATCGCGATGACCATCGGCACGCTGGCGATGCCGTTGGCCATGGCCCCCTGCATGTAGGCGAAGCGGGTGCCGTGGGCCTCGCAGAAGCCGCGATCACCCAGCCACTCGGGGTAGAGCGGGGGCAGGGTGGCGAGCACCGGCCAGCCGCTCTCGCCGGCGCCGAGCATCACCAGCTGGCCGCCGACCGCCGCGCCGACCGCCCCGGTGCGCGGGTCGCTCACCACCGCGGTGGGCTCGCGAAAGCGCGCCACGACGTCGATCAGGCCATCAGGCTGGAAAGCGGGCCAGGCCCCCTCGGGGGAGAGGGCCAGGGTCGACGCGGACATGCGGGGCTCCAACAGCGAGGGTCCACCTCGGCGGAGAGGTGGCGGGCCGGCGGGCTAACGAGGGGCCCCCAGGGCTGTGTCACGGGAGGGTCACGGGGCTGTCCGGTCACGACCACAGCGGGATTGTGCTGGGGCAGGGCCAAGACCGCGCCCAACGCCTCGACGCGGAGGCCCCGCTGCGGCATGATGGGGGCTGGCCCGGGGCGCCCTCCGCCTGGGTCTGGAGCCCCGCATGCGCGCCCCTCCCGGCCGATTCGCCCTCCCCCTGCTCCGGCGCAGCCCCTGGCTGGCCCTCCTCCTGCTGGGCTGCCCCCAGGGCCCGCTCAAGATCGCCCAAGACAGCGCCAGCAGCGGCGAGGTCGACGCGGGCGACGGCGTTCCTGGCCCGGGTGACGCGGGCGCTGACGGCGGGGGCGGCGACGCCGACAGCGGCGCGGGTGGCCTGGGCCCCGAGGGCGACGCCGATGGTGACGGCCTGACCAACGCCCAAGAGGGCAGCCCGACCGGCGGGGTCAGCGATGGGCGCGACAGCGATGGCGATGGGGTGCTCGACCACCTCGACGAAGACAGCGATGGCGACGGTATCCTCGACAGCGAAGAGGGGCCCGACGGCGCCGGCGGCCTGCGCGACACCGACAATGACGACACGCCCGACGTGCTCGACCTCGACAGCGACAACGACAGCGCGCTCGACCGCGACGAGGGCCGCGACCCGGCCACCGGCGGCCTGCGCGACACCGACGGGGATGGTCAGCCCGACTTCCGCGACGGCGACAGCGACGGCGACAGCATGCTCGACCGCGAAGAGAGCACCGACGGCGGCGCTTATCTGCCCGACACCGACGGCGACGGCACGCCCGATATCCGCGACCTCGACAGCGACGCTGACAGCCTGCCCGACCAGCGTGACGGGGCCGGTGACAACGATGGCGACGGCGTGGCGAACTGGCGCGACCCGCGCAATGACGGCAGCCTCGACCCGGTGACCTTCATCGCCATCTCGACGCCCTTCACCCAGCCCGTGGGCATCGACTTTCACGAGAGCAGCGGCACGGTCGTGATGTCGGTCAACTACCCCTCAGGCGCCCCCTACGCCTTTGAGACCGTCGACGCTGACGGTGATCACGCGGCCTTCTCTGGCATGTCGGGCTTGTCCGACGAGGTCAAGATCGCCACCGCGCGCAGCGGCAACACCGGCGGCTTCGCCACCGGCGAGCTTTTCGTCGGCAATGGCGTGGATGGGCAGATCGTGCGCATCTCGGCCGACGGGTCGGTGGCCACCAACCCCTGGGTCGACCTGCCCGGCGAGAACAACGGCCTGATGCGCGGCTCGCTCTACGTCGACCCGACCGGGGTCTGGGGCGGCGACCTGCTCGTGGCCACCACCCAGGGTGAGCTCTGGCGCGTCAACAGCGCCGGCGTGCCGACCTTGGTGGCCGACGTGGGCTCGACCCACCTCGAGGGCCTGCTCGCCGTGCCCGACGCGCCGGTGCGCTACGGGCCGTTTTCGGGCAAGGCCCTGTGTGGGGCCGAGGGTGAGGGCCGCCTCTACGCCATCAGCCCCGACGGCACCGTCGAACATTACGTGCTGGGCGTCAATGTCGAAGACATCGACATGGCCTGGCCCGGCGAGAACTTCTTCGGGGTGAACTTCGGCACCAGCCGCATCCTCGGCGTCGACGGCGCCGAGCTGGCCGGCATGGCCGGCGACATCCTGCTCACCCAAGAGAGCCACGGCGGGGTTGGCCTCTACCGCCTCTGGTGGGACGGTAGCACCCCCCGGGTCGAAGAGCTGACCGCCACCTCAGGCGGCCCGACCCTGGGCCAGTGGGAGCACGTCACCTTCGCCCGCGCCGGCATCAAAGAGGTGCCGGTGCTGCCCCCGCCGAGCTGGCGCTTCTAAACCGCTGGGGGAGAAGTGGGGGAAGCGGGGGCTCCCGCCCCCGCAACGCCCCCGGTGCGCCTACTTGGTCATGGCGATGTCGCGCCGCTCCCCCCGGTGCAGCAGACGGCCCACCGCGGCCGGGATGCCCTTGAGGTCCTCCACGATGATGTAGAGGGCGGGCACCACGAGCAGCGCGCCGAAGGTGGCGATGGCCACGCCATAGGCGAGGCTGATCGCCATGGGGATGAGGAAGCGCGCCTGCACGCTGGTCTCGAGGATGATCGGCCACAGCCCAAAGAAGGTCGTGAGCGAGGTCAACAAGATCGGCCGCATCCGCCGGGCGCCGGCGTCGATGACCGCCTGCAGGGGGCTCAGGCCCTCTTCGCGGCGCAGCTGGTTGGCCGCGTCGACCAGCACGAGGCTGTCGTTCACCGAGACGCCGCTGCAGGCGATGATGCCCATGATACTGATAATGCTCAGATCGTAGCCATGCAGCAGGTGGCCCACCACCGAGCCAAAGAAGCCGATGGGGATGCTCATCATGATGGTCATCGGCTGGATGTAGCTCTTGAACGGGATGGCCAGCAGCGTAAAGATGACGAAGAAGGCCACGAGGTAGGTCTTGCGCAGGCTGGCCAAAGACTCGGCCTGATCACGAGAGTTGCCGACCAGCTCGGCGTCGAGGCCGGGGTACTTGGCCCGCAGGTTGGGGATGATCTCGGTGGTCACCGCGGCGACCACCGCCTGGTTCGACTTGACGTGCTTCTTGATGTCGGCCTTGACATTGACGATGCGCACGCCGCTCTCGCGCTTGATGCTCGTCGGCGCTTGGCCCCGCTCGAAGCGGGCCACGCTGCCCAAGGTGGCGAAGCCGCCGCCGGGCGTACGCACCCGCAGGCTCTCGATGTCGTGCTCGCTGCTGCGCTGGTCTTTGGGCAAGCGCACCATGACCTTCATCTCATTGCGGCCGCGCTGCTCGCGCAGGGCCTCGGCCCCAAAGAAGCTGGCGCGCAGCTGGCGGGCCACGTCGGCGCTGGTCAGGCCCAGCGTGCGGGCGTTGGGCAGGAGCGTGAAGTCGAGCTGGGGTTTGCCCGAGGCGAAGGTGTTGTCGATGTCGCGCAGGTCGTCAAAGCCACGCAGGGTCTGGGCGAGCTCGGCGCTGGCCCGGCCGAGCACGGCGGTGTCGGGGTGGCTGAGCTGCACGTCGAGCGCGACGTTGCCGCCGGGGCCCGTGTTGGAGTTGAACACCAGCGCGTCGACGCCGGCGAAGGTCGGCGAGCGGGCGAACCAGTCGTCGCTAAACGCCTTGCTGCCGAACTCGCGCTCCTCGGCGGTGACGAGGTTGACCTCGATGGCCAAGAGCTGCGAGCCGGTCTCGCCGGGGATGCCGCCGAAGCCGCCAAAACCTTGGCCGACCTGGGCGAGCACGCCGCGGACGACCTTGCTGCGGTCGCCGCCGGTGTACTGGTCGGCGGTGGCCTGAATGGTCTGCTCAAGGCTGGCTTCGAGGGCTTGGCGCACCGCCTCGGTGTCTTCGAGGGGGGCGCCGTAGGGCAGGCGGGCGCTGGCGGTGACCTGGTTGCCCTCGAGCTTGGGGAAGAAGGTGAAGCTCAGCACCCGGCCGCCGATGAGCCCGACCGACAGCAAGAAGAGCGCGAAGGCACCGGCGACCGTGGCATAGCGCCAGCGCACCAGGGTCGCGAGCATCGGGCGGTAGGTGGTGCGGATGAAGCGGTCGAGCCGCACCGAGATCCAGGCCCGGGGCATGTCGGCCACGCGGAAGAAGGCCGCCATCGCCCGGCCGACGGCGCTTTTCGGCGCGCCCGGCCCGTGCCGCAAGTGTGAGGGCAGGACGAAGAAGCCCTCGAGCAGAGAGAAGGTGAGCACCGCGATGACCACCAGCGGCACCACGCCGAAGATGCGGCCGATGAAGCCCGGCACGATGAGCAGCGGTGAGAAGGCGGCGATGGTGGTGAGCACCGAGAAGACCACCGGCACGGCCATCTCTTGGGTGCCCTCAATGCAGGCCTGCAGCCGCGGCACGCCTCGCTCGATCTTCTCGTAGATGTTCTCGCCGATGACGATCGCGTCGTCGACAACGATGCCCAGCACGATGATCAGCGCGAACAGCGAGACCATGTTGATGCTGACCCCGAGCTGGGGGCCGAGCAAGAAGACGCCGGCGAAGCTGGTGGGGATGCCGAGCGCGATCCACAGCGCGAGCCGCAGGTCGAGGAAGAGCGCCAGCACGATGACCACGATGATGAGGCCCTGCCAGGCGTTGCGCATCAGCAGCGAGATGCGCGCCTCGAGGATCTCCGAGTCGTCCTTCCAGGTCGCCACGGTGATCGTGTCGGGCAGCTCGGCGTCGAGCTCGGCGGTCACCGCCTTGGCGGCGTCGGCGACCTTGGACGGGGTTTCTTTGCCGATGCGGTAAGCGGTGACCTTCACCGCCCGCTGGCCGTTGAAATAGTAGGCCAGGTCGTTGTCTTGGTAGCCGTCGGTGATCGTGGCCACGTCGCCGAGGCGCAGGGTCGCCCCGCCGGCGGTGCCCCGCAGCACGATGTCAGCGAACTCTTCGGCGGTGCGCTTGCGGTCGGTGGTGCGCACCAGCAGCTCGCCGCCCGCGGTCTCGACCTCGCCGCCGGGCAGCTCAAGGCTGGCGGCAGTGACCTGCTGGGCGACGTTCTCGAGCGAGAGGCCGAGGCCCTCGATCGTCTCGCGGCGCAGCTCGATGCCGATCTCGAGGGGGGGCACGCCGAAGATCTCGACCTGGCTGATCTCGGGCGTGTCGAGCAGGCGCGCGCGGGCCTGCTCACCCAGGGCGTGCAGGGCGGCGAGGTCTTGGTCACCCGCGATGACCACGCTGATCACGTCGCGCTTGCGGCTGGCCAACGAGACGATGGGCTGCTCGGCGTCCTCGGGGAAGGTGCTGATGCGGTCGACCGAGGCCTTGACGTCGTTGAGCGCCCGGTCGAGGTTCGCGCCGTTGTTCAGCTCGACCGTGACCGTGCCGACGCCCTCGTTGGCGCTCGCGGTGATGCGCTTGACGTCATCGACGCCGCGCACGGCCTCTTCGACGGCGAGCACGATGCCCTGCTCGACCTCTTCGGGGCTCGCCCCGGGGTAGGGCACGGTCACGTTCACGATCTCGGGCGTGAACTCGGGGAAGACCTCTTGTTTCATGTTCGAGAGGCCGAGCAGGCCCCCGACGAAGATGACGAACATGACGAGGTTGGCGGCGACGCTGTTGCGGGCCATCCACGAGATGGGCCCGCGCAGGGCCCGCTTGGGCAGGGCGGCCTCTTCGGCTGCGTCGTGGTCGATGGGCGGGTGCTGCGTGCTCATCTCAGCCCTCCTCGGCGGCCGGCGCCTGCACGACCACCGGCTGACCGACCACCGGCGCGCTCAGACCGCTGACCACCACGCGATCCCCGGCCTGCAAGCCGCCGGTGACCATCACCTCATTGGGCAGCGACCAGGCCACCTGCACCGCGCGTCGCTCGAGCTTGTCTTCGGCGGTCACCACCCAGACGGTGTCGCCGTTGCGCAGGGCCTGGCGGGGCAAGCGGAAGGCCCCGCTCACCGGCCGGCCCTCGATGCGCACGTCGACGAAGGCGCCGGCGTAGAGCGGCTGCTCACCTGGGCCCGGGTCAAGGGGCTTGTCGACCGCGATCATCACCGTGGCGTTGCGGGTCTGGCTGTCGAGCTGCCCGCTGCGGCTGATGACCTGGCCCTTGCGGGCGCTGGTGCGGCCATCGGGCAGGGTCTGGATCACCTCGGCCACCGCGCCAAGCTCGGGCACGCTGCCGTCGGGGCGGGGCACGCCGGGCACATCAAAGGCGCTGATGCGGTCGGCGGGCAGGCTCGCCTGCACCCAGAAGCGGTCGGTGCCGATGAGCGTGGCCACCTGGCTGTTCGCGCCGACCACCTGGCCCACGTCGACCGCCTCGCTGACCACCAGCGCGTTGAAGGGCGCGGTCAGCGCGGTGCGCCGCAGGTCGAGGCGGGCCTTGTCGCGGGCCACCTCGGCGGCTTTGACGTTGAGCTCGGCGATCTTGAGGTTGGGGTGGCGCAGGGCGAGGCGGGCCTCGGCCTGCTTTTGGTCGCCGGCGCCGAGCAGCTCCCACTCACGTTTGGCGACCTCGTTGCGGCCCTTCTCGAGCTCGAGCTCGAGCTCAGCCTGCTGCAGCTTGGTGGTCTCGGCGGCCAGGGCCACGCCGTAGTTGCTGCGGTCGATGCCGGCGAAGGCGTCACCTTGGCTGAGCCGGCCGCCGGGCAGCAGCTGGTCGCTCACCCACTCGACCCGGCCGCCGACCTCGGGCACGATGATGACCTGCTGGGACGGCAGCACCGCGCCGGTGCCCATCACCACGGCGTTGGCGTCGCCGGCGTCGAGCGCGATGACCTCGACCGGCAGGCGGATGACCTCGGGCGCGCCCTGCTCGGCCTCGCCGCTGCTCGCGAAGAGCGCCGCGGTCAACGCGAAGCCGCCGCCGATGATCAGCACCGGCAGCAGCGCCCGCAGGGCGAGGCGCGCCGGCGGAGGCTGGGGCAGCTCGCGGGTGGGCTCGTCCATTCCGACGTCGCCGAAGGGGTTCTCAGAGAGCTCCTCGGGGGTGACCGAGGCGGGGGCGTGGGGTCCAGCAGCGGGGCTCATCGGAGGTCCTCGGGGGCGGCGCGCAGGGCCTGGGGCCAAGCGCCGCCGAGCGCGTCGTGGAGGTTGATGCGGGCGCCGATCAGGTTGCGGTGGGCGTTGAGCGCCTGCAGCTCGGCGCTCTGGTAGACGGTCAGGGCCTGGAGCACGGTGGTGTAGTTCACCAGCCCCCGGCCGTAGCGGTCGCGGCTGTCCTCAAAAGCGAGGCGGGCGGCCTCGGTGAGGCGGCGCAGGGCGGCCAGCTCGGCGGCGGCCTGCTGCTCGGCGAGCAGTGCGTCCTCGACCTCGGCGACCGCGGCCAGGGCCCGCTGGCGCAGGGTGAAGCTGGCGGCCACTTGGCCGGCTTTGGCGTCTTGCAGGCCGCCCAGCGTGCGCAGGCCGGTGAACAGGGGCACGCTGACGCTGCCGCCAAAACCCCAGACCTGTTGGCTCTGCCACTCTTCGCTGATGTCATTGCCCTGCCAGCCGGCGTTCGCGTTGAGGCCGACCGTGGGCAGCAGGGCGCGGGTGGCGCCTTTGGCCCGGTGCTCGGCGGCCTCGGCCTGGGCCAGGGCGGCGGCCAGATCGGGGCGGTTGCGCAGCAGGTCTTTGGGCGCGCCCAGCGCGGGCTGCGCGGGCAGGGCGGGCAGGGCGGCGGCGGGGCGCAGGCTGCTGCGCAGGGCCACGGGGTCTTGGCCGAGCAGGGTGGCCATGCGCACAATGGCGCGCTCGACGCCTTGTTCGACGGCGGGCACAAGCGCCTCGGCGCTGGCGAGCTGCTGTTGCTGCTGCAGCACGTCGAGGCCGCTGCTCTGGGCCGAGGTGAAGCGCAGCTGCACCAGCTCGAGCATCTGGCGGTTGATCTCGACCTGGCGGGCGAGCAGGGCGCGGCGGGCCTCGGCGGTGACCAGATCACTCCAGGCGGCGGCGACGGCGGTCACCAGCGCGATCGCCGCGGCGTCGCGGTCACCCCGGGCGGCGGCCTCGTCCATGCGGCTGGCCTGGAAGCTCTGCAGGTTGCGGCCCCAGAGGTCGAGGTTCCAGGTCGCGTTGAACTTGGCCGAGCCGTTCCAGAACAGCGTGCTGGCCTCTTCTTCGGCCTCTTTGGCCGCGGCTTCGGCGGCGGCCACCGCCGCGGGGTCGGGCGCGTCGGGCACGCCGTCGCCGTCGGTGTCGACCACCAGCTCTTGGGCGGCCTGGGCGGCGGCGTTGGACTGCTGGTTGAGGCCAAACTGGAAGCCCAGCGACTCACGCGGGGCGGCCGTGGCCTGGGCGTCGAAGCTCAGCTGGGGGAGGACCGCGCTGAGCGCCGTGCGCTGGCGGGCCCGCGCCTGATCCACCCGCGCGAAGGAGGCGAGCAGGTCATTGTTCTCGCTGAGCGCCCGGTCGATGGCCGCGGTCAGCGTGGGGTCGCCGAGCCCGGCCCACCAGCGGCCGTCGGGCGGCGGGCCGGCGGCGCCCTGGGACCACGCGGGGGTGGCGCCCAGCAGGGCCTCAAGGTCGTCGCGCGCGCCGGCATGGGCGGGGCCGGCGCCCACGAGCAGGCCGAGCGCGCCGGCCAAGCCGAGGGCCCGCAGCGGCCGGAGGAGGAGGGGGGCGCGGATCATCGGGGCTCCGGGGCGGGGCTGATGCCGAAGAAGAGGAGGCGGGAGAGGCCGGCGAGGAAGGCCGTGTCTTCGGCCGGGTCGCGCGGGGTGCCCATGAGGTGGGTGGTGAAGACCCGGTTGCGGACCGCGCCGACGAAGGCGGCGGCGGCCACACCTGGACGGGTGGCCCGGGCCAAGCCGCGGTCGACGGCGCGCTGAAACCAGGCCTCGAGAGAGCGGTTGAGGCGGATGGGCCCGCGGCTCGGATCGCGCAGGGCGGCCTGGGCGGCGCCCTCGTTGCTGGCCCGCAACATCATCACGCAGGGCAGCACGGTGTCGAACAAGCTCAGCAGGGCGGCGCCCACCACCTCGAGCTGCTCGGGCAGGGGCTGCTCGGTGGGGCCGGCGTCGAGCATGCGGATCAGCTCGCCGTCGCCGGTGGGCAGCAGGGCCCGCACGAGCAGCTCTTCTTTGGTGCCGAAACGTTTGAACAGCGTGGCTTGGCTCAAGCCCAGCTCGCCGGCGATGTGGGCGGTGGACACCGCGGGCCCGTGCTCGAGGATGCAGGCCCGGGCCACCGCCAAGATCTGCTCGTCGGTCTGCAGGCGGGGGCGCATGGAGGGGCTCCGGCCGTGGGGTAAGTGAGCGCTCACTCTCCCCGGCTGCGAGGCGGCGTAGCGCGGCCCGCCGACCCGGCAAGCGGGTTTGTGAGCGAACACTTACTATTTTCTGAAGCCGACCAAGGCGACGTCCCCTACGTCATCTTGAACAATCCGCCCGCCGCGGTGGTGGGCGCAGGGATCGTGGGCTATCGGCAGGGCTCCCGAGGGTCTCTCCGCCGTGCTCTTCGCCATGCTCGCAACGCTGGGGGGCCCGCCGCAGGAGCGCGAGACCCTCCAGCGCGCCCAGGCCGGCGACGCGGCCGCCTTCGCCGCCCTGCACCGGCGCCTGCACCGCCCGATGGGCGTGGTCGCGGCGCGCTACCTGCGCGACCCCGAGGCGATCGCCGAGGTCCTCCAAGACGTGTGGGAGGCGGTGATCCGCGGCCAGGCGGCTTTTGAGGGCCGCTCGAAGCTCTCGACCTGGGTCTTCTCGATCGTGGCGAACAAGGCCCGCAGTCGGGCCAGCCGCGACCAGCGCTGGACGCCGCTGTCTGCGGTCGAGCCCGAGCTGGCCGGCGCCGACAGCCTCGCCGACCAGTTCCGGGCCGACGGCCACTGGCTGGTGGCGCCCGCCCCCTGGACGCGCCGGGCCGACGAGCTGCTGGCCGAGCGCAGCGCGATCCGCGCGCTGCGGGGCTTTCTTGAGGCCCTGCCCGCCGCCCAGCGCGCCGCGGTGACCCTGCGCGACGTCGAAGGCGAAGACCCCGCCACCATCTGCGCGCTGCTCGGCGTCAGCGACGGCAACCTGCGCGTGCTGCTGCACCGCGGACGGCTGCGCCTGCGCGCGCAGCTCGAGGAGTGGGCCCGATGAGCCTGATCTTCACCTGCCGCCAGATCGCGGGCATGGTCAGCGACGCCGAAGACGGCCGCCTGGGCGTCAGCGACCGCGCGCGCTTCTGGGTGCACCTGTCGATGTGCCCGAGCTGCAAAGCCTGGGCCGAGCAGCTCAAGCTGACCCGCACCGTGGTCGGCGCGACCGGCGAGGTTGACGTGCCAGACGCCATCCCCGATGAGCTGCTCGCGGCCTACCGCGCGTGGACGCAGGCGGGGGGCGGGGCGGACGGGGGCGCCTGACGGGGGGCGTTGCGGGGGGCTGGCCCCCCGCCTATCTCTCTACCCGATAGGCGGCCGGTTGCGATGGGGGCAGACGCATCGGGACCCGCTCCACGAGCCCGCACCCATACGGACGGCTCATCGGCGCCGCGTCTGCCTCAGGCTCTTGCGCCGAGGGGTCAGGCGAGGGTGTCCTCGACCACGTGGCCTTGCGGCGAGAGGCGCCATAGTCTCAGGCCTGCGAGCAGCCCCCCGGACGTCTGGAGCACCGAGCCGATCTCGCTGCGCCAGGCGGCGCTCCACCCCTCGCGTGGGTCAGGGGCAGCGATCACCGGCGTGAGGGTCGGCAATCTGGAGAAGTCAACCATCGGAGCTTGGCCGAGCAGGCCCACGCGTGCCTTCTCGCGGGCGAGGTCACCAAGGACCTCTGAGAACCAGGCCGGGTGTTGGGCCAGGAGCGCGCGGAAGCGGGCGACGTGGACGGCGGCCTGCCACGCCGCGCGGGTCAAGCCGGTGGGGTCGGCTTTGACCTCGACCAGCAACAGGCGCCCGTCGTGGTCCACCGCGACGAGATCGAGCTTTCGGGGGACCGCCTCGGCGGCGGGGAGGCCCACGACCGCCGGAAGGGTCGCCTCGAAGGCGACCTGGTCGGCCTGGGAGTCAAAGCCCATGCGTGCCTCGGAGTCGAGGGCCAAGAAGGGCGCCGCAGACGGGGAGAGCGGGCCGTGGTGTCGCATGAGGCCGGCGTGCACGACGGCCTCGCCGTCGAGAAAGCTGCGGTGGGTCTCTGCCGCCGCGCGCTCGGCATGCTGCCTAAGCGGGTCGGCCAGGAGCGCGAGCCCGCTTGCGTCCAGGTCGCCGGCGAAGAGCCTCGGCGACATCGTCCGGTAGGACACATCGGCGTGCAGGCTGTGCCGACCGTTCGGACGACCGCGGACCTCGAGCGGGCTCGTGCGCCCGAGGTAGAGCTGGATGGCCCCGTGGCGCCGGCCCTGCCGGTCTCGCCGGGTTTGGACGTGGGCGCCAGCCGCGGCAGCCGGCCCGGTCGAAAGCCAGGGGATGAGCCAGCCGAGCGGCGCGTCAGGGAGGAGCAGGTCGAGCAGCGGTCCCGGGACGCGGCGGTCGTAGTACATTGGCCTCGTGTAGCACGGCAACGCTTGGGCTTGGGGCCAGTCGACCGCGTCGCCCTCGCTGCCCGCCCTCAGGGCCTGAAAACGAACCTCCCGCCGCGGCCCCAAACGGGTGATCTTCCCGTATGGACCCTCGCCCCCGCCTCCGCCGCCCTGACCGCAACCAGCTGCACCTCCGCGCCTTCGATCTCGAAGAGCTGGTGCCGCCCGACCACCTCGCCCGGGCCATCTGGGCCGTCGTCGAGAAGGTTGATCTGCGCGAATTGTACGAGAAGATCGGCTCCGTCGAGGGTGGTCCGGGGGCGCCTGCGACGGACCCAGCGGTGCTCCTCGCGCTCTGGCTCTTC
This sequence comes from Deltaproteobacteria bacterium, assembly GCA_016792625.1. Lineage (GTDB taxonomy): Bacteria > Myxococcota_A > UBA796 > UBA796 > UBA2385 > JAEUKK01. The sequence continues at coordinate 14,838 of JAEUKK010000081.1, forward strand.
GCAACCTGCGAGGGGGTCGGCTCCGCCCGA
>JAEUKK010000083.1 GCA_016792625.1 Deltaproteobacteria bacterium
CTCCCCGCTCGGCCGCTTGCGCGGACCGGGCTGGAGGCCCATGAGCTCTTCTTCAATCAACGAGAGCTGCTACCTGTTTTTCAAAGACCGGCCGCTTCCGACCAGAGCCGAGGCTCTGGAGGCCGCGCTGGCGGGGAGGAGGCCGAAGCCCCGTTCACCCGACTTTGGGGACGCTGTGTTGACGGAGGGGGCGCGCTCAACCGCGTCGAGCACCCACACCCTGTCGTCGCAAGCTCCACCAAGGAGCGTCGCCATCTCGCGGCTTTCACCGCGGGGCGGCGCCGCCCCCAGCCCACACGGTTTATTCGACCCCTCCTCAGCCCGCAAGCCCTCACCGTCGAATAAATTGATCTTCGTTGATCTCGCCCTCAGCATCGATGCTCTCACCAAGCGCGCGAACCGAGGCCCCCCAGCGCGGCCCCCGCCCGCCCGCCCGCCGCGGCGCGCGCGCCCCGTGGGCAGCCCCGCCCCGCCGCCATAAAGTCGGCCTCGCCGCACCGGCGCGCGCCGGTGCCCACCCGCTCCCACCCATCGAGGGGACCATGCACCTCCACCCCGCCCTCCGCGGCCCCCTTGCTGCGGCGCTGCTCAGCGCCTGCGGCGGGGCCTCGTCGCCCGCCCCCGCTCCGGCCGAGCCCACGGCGCCCGCGCCCGCCACGCCTGAGGTCGCTGTGGTGGACGCCCCGCCAGAGCACCTTTTCAGCGTGACCTCGCCGGTCTACCACATCGACCGCAAGTACAAGTCGATGTTCGGCCCCGACGCGCTCCAAGAGGTGCGGCTGCTCGAGGGCCCGCCCGAGCTCGTGTGGATCACCGGCTACCAGACCACCGTGGTCTCGGCCGACACCGAGCAGCCCATGTCCCAAGAGTTCATGTGCCACGCCAACCTCGACCTCGACGTGCAGCGCTACTACGAGGTCTTCCCGACCCGCGTGCCGCTGTCGGGGCGCGTCTTCACCTTGTCGCAGGGCCAGCAAGACATCCGCTTGCCCCCGGGCTTTGGCATTCCGGTCTGGACGGGTGACCCGCTCAAGCTCACCACCCAGGTGTTGAACCTCAACCTCGACAAGCCCGACCTGAACGTCAAACACCAGGTCAACATCCGCTTTGTGCGCGACAGCGAGGTCCGCAGCCCCATGCGGCCGCTCTTTCAGGCGGCGGTGCAGGGTTTTAAGGCGCTGGGCGACGCCAAGCACTACGGCCTCGAAGAGGGCGATGTCAACGCGTCGACCCACGGGGACGGCTGCTCGGTGGGCATGAGCGCGGTCGAGGGCGACGTTGACGCCGACAAGCTCGGCCAGAAGTTCACCGCCCACTGGATTGTTGAGCCCGGCCGCGAAGAGGCGCGCACCAACGTCACCCGCTTCTTGAACCTGCCCTACGACACCACCGCCCACTACATCGCCGTGCACCTGCACCCCTTCGCCGAGTCGCTGAAGCTCAACGACCTGACCACCGGCGAGACGCTCTTCGAGAGCAAGACCCGCCCCGCCAACGGCAAGATCGGCATCGAGCACATCGACTGGTTCGAGAGCAAAGAGGGCCTCAAGCTCTACAAAGACCACGAGTACGAGCTGGTCAGCGTCTACAACAACACGACCACCGAGCCCGTCGACTCGATGGCAGTCATGTATATGTACTTGCTGGATAAGACCTTTGGGAAGCCCGACGTGGCCAGCCTCGCCTCGCCGACCAGCGAGGCCGACCTGAGCAAGCCCGCCGGCATGTGAGCGGCGCGCGGCGCGTCCAGAACAGCGCCGCAGACGATCAACAGCACCGCCGCAGCTCACCCGCAGCTCACCAGCACCTCACCAGCAGGTGGCGTCGCAGGGGCAGTACATGGTCGGCGCCGGGCCCCACCAGCGGGCTTCGGCGGCCTCGGCCCGCACCGGAGCGACGCGGGCGCCCGGCGCCCAGGCCCGCGCGGCGCCCGTCGCGAGGCCCCGCGCGAAGACGGCCCGCAGCGCGCCCTCCTGGGCGCCGGCGCGCGAGAGCGCGGCCCCGAGCGGCTCCCCCTCCACCGGGCCCCACTTCTCCCCCAGGCCTTCGCCGAGCCCTTCGACAAAGGCCTCCCGCGCGTCATCCCCGAGGCCCGGCACCCAGGGCAGCAGCGCGTCGACCGGCCCCGGCTGGGCCCAGCGGCCCCGCACGAGGCCCCAGCGCCGGCCCAAGCTGCGCAGCGCCGCCGCCCGCAGCTCCGGCGAGAGGGGGGCCGCCGCCTCGGCCAAGCGCCGCAGGCCCCGCGCCTCCCCCGCCGGCCCGCGGGCGAAGCCGTGGGGCTCCTCGCGGAAGGCCCGCCACCAGACCGCCGCGGCCAAGACCTCCGCCCGCGCCGGCGCCGGCAGCGGAGACAGCCGCTCCTCCAAGGCCGCCAACACGCGCAGATCACCGCGCGCGTCGCTGTCCTGCGCGTCGATGAGCGCCTCCCCTACCCCTTGCCAAAAGGCCGCCGGCTCCGCCCCCTCCGCGGCGAGGTCGTCGAGCGGCGCCGCGGCGGGCCGGCCCAGCGCTGCGGCGCGCCCTCGGGCGTAAGCGTGGGTCGCTTGGTGCGCGGCGTCTCCGCCGGTGCAGGCTTGGTGCGCGTCGAGGGGCAGCGCGTAGGACATCGGGTAGCGCGCAAAAGCCGCGTCCTCGGGGGCCAAGGCCAGCGCGGCGGTGTCGGGCCAGGGCGCGCTCAGGCTCGCCGCCCGGCTGAGCAGGCCCGCGAGCAGGGCCGGCGCCACCAGCAGCGCCGCCGCCCCGCGCCGCCCGCCGCCCCAGAGCCGCGCCCCGGCCATCGCGAGCATCAGCTGCCAGATCGGCGTGGTGGGGCCCGCATAGCGCAGCCCGGCCGCGCTGCTCACCGCGGGCCAGGGCAGCAGCTCGAGGCGAAAACCGACCAGCAGGTAGCAGCCGAGCCAGACCAGCAGCCAGCGCCGGGCCCGCCCGCCGAGGCCCGGACCGGCCAGGCCGCCGGCGGTGATCAGCGCGGCGAGGCAGGCGGCGCCGAGCGGCAGGCCGAGCTCGACGGCGGGCAGGGCGAAGAGGCCCGCCCACTGCTGCGGGGCGGCGAGGGTCATCAGCTTGTCGGGCAGGCGGGAGAGCGCGGGGATGGCCTCGCCCGGGCTGTAGATGTGGCCGAAGGGGTGCTGGCGGGTCTGGTGGAGCTGGAGCAGCCACAGGGCCGGCGCGAGCAGCAGCCCGGGCAGCAGGTGGAGGAGGCGCCGCCGGTCGGAGAGGAGCAGCCCGCCGAGCAGCGCGAGCAGGAAGGGCACGCTGGAGAAGCCGAACCAGAGGGCGAAGCCGCAGATCAGGCCGAGCCCGAGCGGGCGGCTGCGGGCCGCGCCGCCGAGCAGCAGCAGGCTGAACAGCCCGGCCTCCATGTGGTTGCCCCAGGCCAAAAGGCCGAGCTTTAGGGCGTTGAGCGGGGGCAGGCAGACCAGCGCCAAAAACAGCAGCGCAGCCCGCCGGCCGGCCTGGGCCCAAGCGAGGCGCAGACCCACGACGGCGATCGCGCAGCAAAAGGCGACGGGCACGAGCTTCCAGGTGAGCAGCACCCGCGGGGCCAGGCTGAACAGCAGGCCGGCCAGCGCCGAGACCGCCGTGCAGCCGCCGCAGAAGCGCCGGTACTGCAGCGCGAGGATGGCGTCCCAGTGGCCATCGGCGAGCATCCGGCCGTGCGCGGCGTTGTAGCGCTCCTCGCAGTCCATCACCCGCATGTCGGGGTGGGCCAGGGCGGCGAGCTGCAGCGCGGCGACCAGCAGCGCGGCGAGCAGCTGCCAGCGCAGCGGCGCCGCCCGCCCGCTCAGCCCGCTCAGCCCGCACCCCCGAGCCGGCGCCCCACCGCCCGGTCCGCCGCATACGCCAAGATCATCCCCAAGGTATAGGCGAGCAGATCGACCGGATCGAAGGTCGACCCGACGGTGAGCTGCACCCAGGTCGGGTCGGTGGGAGAGGTGAGCCGCAGGGCCTGGAGCGCCTCGACCGCGACCGCGAAGGCCCAGACCCCCACCGCCGCCCGGCCCCGGGGCAGGCCGGTGACGACCAGCAGGCAGAAGTAGAGGAAGGGCGCGACCACCAGATCGCCGCCAAAGTGGCGCAGGGGCCGCCAGCCCGGGCCTCGATAGACGAGCACAAAGAGGCCCGCCCCCAGGCAGGCCGCCGCGCCCACCGCCCGCCATCGCCGCATGCCGCCCCCGCCGCGGCCGCCGCTCTGCGCCGCCCGCCGAGCCTACCGCAGGGCGCCGCCGCAATTTCTGCCCCCGGCGGTGACACCCGCCGCCCGCGCCGGGGTTCGACCCCGCGCACCCCGCCCGCACCTGGAGCCGCCCCGTGGCGCTCGACGTCGACGCCCTCTACCGAAGCCACAGCCCGATGGTCTTGCGGCGCTGCCGGCGCCTGCTCCGCGATGAGGAGCAGGCGCTGGAAGCCATGCAAGACACCTTCGTGCAGATGATCCGCAACGCGGACCGGCTCGACGCGCGGGCGCCCTCCTCCCTCCTGTACCGCACCGCCACCAACCTCTGCCTCAACCGCCTGCGCAGCCGCCGGCGCCGCCCCGAGGACGCCGACGACGAGCTGGTCAGCCGCATCGCCGCCGCGCCCGACGACACGGGCCTCGGCGGGGCCCGGCTGATGCTCGCGTCGGTCTTCGCCCGCGAGCAGCCGTCGACCAAGACCATGGCCGTCCTGCACCTGCTCGACGGCCTCACGCTCGAAGAGGTCGCCGAAGAGGTCGGCCTCAGCGTGTCGGGCGTGCGCAAGCGCCTGCGGACCCTCAAGCAGCACGTCGCCGAGCTGGAGGACATCTGAGATGAGCCCCACCGCCCCGCAGCCCCGCGCCCAGCCCCACGCGCTGCAGCTCGAACGTTCCCTGCTCGGAGAGCTCGACCCGGCCGCGACCGCCGCCGTCGAGGCCGCCCTCGCCCACGATCCGCAGCTGGCCGCCCAGGTCGCCGCGATGCGCGCCGAGGACGCCGCCGTGCGCGCGGCCTACCCCGCCGGCCTCATCGTCCCCGGCCTGCGCGCCCAGCTCGCCACGTCCCGGCCCAGCGCCGCGCCGCGCCGCGCCGCCTTCGCCGGCCTCGCCGTCGCGGCCCTGGCCGCCTTCGCCCTGCGCCCCGGCAGCCTGCCCACGGCGCCCGGCGCCCGGGCCCCGGCGGCGGTCGCGGCGGCGCCGATCATCGAAGACACCGTGGCCAAGGGTGACCTCGACGCGAAGCTGCTGGTCTACCGCCAGGTCGGCGCGGCCATCGAGCCCCTGACCGACGGCGCCCTGGCCCAGGCCGGCGACGTCATCGGCCTCGCCTACCAAGCGGCGGGCGCCCTGCACGGCGTCATCCTCAGCGTGGATGGGCGGGGCTCGGTCACCCTGCACCAGCCGGCCCAGCCCGAGGCGGGCACCGCGCTCGACCGCAGCGGCACCATCAACCTGAGCCAGGGCTACCAGCTCGACGACGCCCCCGCTTTTGAGCGCTTCGTCTTCGTGACCGGCGGCGCGCCGATCGACGTGAGCGCCGTGCTCGACGCGGCCCGGGCCCTCCCGCCCGCCGCCGCCCGCGAGGCGCCGCTGGCCCTGCCGCCCGGCCTCGATCAGCGCTCGCTGTGGCTGCGCAAAGCCGGTTCTGACGCGCTGCTGCAGGCCCCCGCGCCCGCGCCTTGAGCTCTCGCCGCAGCGCCCCGGCCGCGCCCGGGGCAGGCTGCGCCACCCTCCGCTCCGGAGCGCCCATGCGCCGCCCCTTCACCGCCGCCCGCCGCCTGCCCGCCGTCTGCGGGCTCGGCCTGTTGGTGGCTCTGGCTGCACCGCTGTGGTCGGCGTCCCCCGCCGCCGCGGCCCCCGCCGCCACCCCCGCGGCGCCGCCCCGCCGCTTCGCCCTGGTGGTCGGGGCCAACGACGGCGGCCCCGAGCGCCCGCAGCTGCGCTACGCGACCGCCGACGCGCGGGCCATGTCGCGCCTGCTCGGCGAGCTCGGCGGGGTGGCCGCCGCCGACCGCGCCCTGCTGGTCGACCCCGACCCCGCCGCGGTGCGCGCGGCCCTCGCCGCCCTGCAGACCCGCCTCGCCGCCGCCGGGAGCGCCCGCACCGAGCTGCTCTTCTACTACTCGGGCCACTCCGACGAGCGCGGCCTCCTGCTCGGCGGCCAGCGCCTCGACTACGCCGAGCTGCGAAAGGCGCTCAAAGACACCCAAGGCGACGTGCGCATCGCCATCCTCGACTCGTGCAGCAGCGGGGCGCTGGTCGCGGCCAAGGGCGGCCAGCACGTCAACGGCTTCTTGCCCGACGGCAGCAACGCGGTCGAGGGCCACGCCTACCTGACCAGCAGCTCGGCCGACGAGGTGAGCCAAGAGGCGGCGAGCATCGGCGGCAGCTTCTTCACCCACGCGCTGCTGACCGGGATGCGGGGCGGCGCCGACGTGAACACCGACGGGCTCGTCACCCTCAACGAAGCCTACCGCTTCGCCTACGACGAGACCCTCGCCCGCACCGAGACCACCCGCTTTGGGCCCCAGCACGCGAGCTTCGACATCCAGCTCAGCGGCTCGGGTGATCTGGTGATGACCGACCTGCGGGCCCGCACCGCGCCCCTGGTCCTCGACCCGGCGCTGGCCGGGCGGCTCTCGGTGCGCGACGACCAAGACCGCCTGGTGGCCGAGCTGAACAAGCGGCCGGGCGCCCCCCTCACCCTGCTGCTTGAGCCGGGCCGCTACACCCTGACCTTGACCGGCGCGACCGGGCCGGCCCGGGCCACGCTCAGCCTTGATGGCGCCAACGCACGATCGGTCGCCCCCAGCGCCTTCTCGGCGGTGAGCCCGATCGCCACGGCCCGCCGGGGCGATGACCCAGCTGAAGGTGAGGGCGGGGCGGCCGAGCCGAGCGCCGCTGCCGCGCTGATGGGGGCCATCGACGGGGGCGCGGCCAAGCTGCGCGGCGCCGACGGCGTGCAGCTCGGCGCGGTGGTGCACAGCGAGGGCATTGAGGGCTTCGCCTTCGCGCTCGGGCTCAATGACACGAGCGGCGCGATCAACGGCGCGGCGCTGGCCCTCGGCGGCAACCTCGCCGGCGGGCCGGTCGACGGCGCCCAGGTGGCCATCGGCATCAACCACAGCCGGGGCGGCCTGACCGGGGCACAAACAGCGGTGGGCATGAACACCGCCGGCGCGGTCGATGACGGCGTCCAGGCGGCGGTGGGCGCCAACATCAGCGAGGGCGAGGTCCGCGGCGCCCAGGTCGCGGCCGGCCTCAACCTCAGCGGCGGGCCGCTGACCGGCGCCCAGCTGAGCAGCGGGGCGAACCTGAGCCGGGGGGCACTGAACGGCGCCCAGCTCAGCGGCGGCCTGAACCTCGCCGCGGCGCAGGTGGAGGGGGCCCAGCTCTCGGGCGGGGTGAACCTCGCCGATCGGGTCGAGGGCGCCCAGCTGGCCGGCGGGGTCAACGTCGCGGGGCCGGTCGACGGCGCGCAGATCAGCGGCGGGGTCAACGTCGCCCGCGACCTCGAGGGCCTGCAGCTCGCGGTGGTCAACGTGGCCCGCGATGTCGACGGCCTGCAGCTCGGCGTGATCAACCGCGGCCACGAGGTCGAGGGGGCGATGATCGGCGTGATCAACGTCGCTCAGGCCGTAGACGGCGCGCCGATCGGCCTGCTCAACTTCGTGCGCGACGGCATCCACGACCTCGAGCTCAGCTCAACCCCCAGCGGCCGGGTGCAGGGCGCGCTCAAGCTCGGCGGCCGCGAGGTCTACACCAGCCTCGCCGCCGAGGCCGCGACCGACGCGCCCTCTGACCTCTCACCCTGGGCCTTCGGCGCGGGGCTGGGCGGCCGGGCCGACCTCGGGGTGGTCGCCTGGGACACCGAGGTCGGCCTGCTGTCGCGCCCCGCCGGGTGGAGCCCGGCCGCGCTGTCGACCGGCGCCCTGCTGCAGCCGCGGGTCACCGGGGCCCTGGCCCTGACCCTGCTCGACCGCATCGCGCCCACCTGGTCATGGAGCTGGAACCTCGCCATCCCGCTCGACGGCGGCGCGGTGCCGCGCAGCCTCAACGCCGAGCCCTTCGGCCCGAACCCCGAGCTCGGCCACTTCTGGACCACCGCCTTCGGCCTGCGGGTGGCGGTGGGCCCCCTGCCCACCGACCGCCCGAAAGCTTCGGCGGTGACCGGGGACTGAGGCCGCCGCTCAGGCCCGGGGCGCGCCCGGCAGCAACAAGCTGAGCGCGGTCGCCGCGGCCACCCGCTGCACCCGCGGGCGGTCGCCGGGCAGCTTGAGCGCCCGGTGCACCACACCCGCGGGGCCGGCCAGCGCGACGTGCACGGTGCCGACCGGCTTGTCGGGGCTGCCGCCGCCCGGCCCGGCGATCCCGGTGACGCCCAGGCCCCAGGTCGCGCCCGCCCGCGCCCGAATGCCCTCGGCCAGCGCCACCGCCACCTCGCGGCTGACCGCGCCGTGGGCGGCGATGAGCGCCGGGTCGACCCCACAGGTGCGGGTCTTGGCCTCGTTGCTGTAGACCACCGCGCCCTCGAGCAGGGCGGCGCTCACCCCCGGAACCGCGCCGAGCCAGGCGCAGATGCCGCCGGCGGTGCAGCTCTCGGCGAGCGCGATGGTCTGGCCGGCCTCGACGAGCTGCTGCGCCACGACCTCGGCCAGATCACCGCAGTCGACGCCAAAGGCGCGCCAGCCGACCCGGCGCCGCACCTCAGCCACCACCGCCTCGCGCTGCGCCGCGGGGGTGTGGGCCACGAACTTGAGCTTGACGTGGTTCTCGGGCATGGCGGTGCGGTAGCCGATCTCCATGCCCGGGCTCTCGAGGTCGAGCAGCAGCGTCTCGAGCTCACTCTCGCCGAGGCCCACCACCCGAATGGTGTGCACGAAGGGGGCGGCGATCTGCAGGCGGGCCCGCAGGTCGGGGGCCACCCAAGTCTGAAACATCGGCTTCATCTCGCGGGGAACGCCCGGCATGAAGTAGACCTGGGCGCCGCCGACCTCGAGGTGAAAGCCCGGCGCGGTGCCCCAGCGGTTCTCAAGCAGGGTGGCGCCGGCGGGCAGCACCGCCTGCTTGCGGTTGACCTCGGGCATCTCACGCTTGTAACGCTGGTACATGCCAATGACCTGGGCGAGGGCGTCCTCGCGCAGGGCCAGCGGGCGGTCGAAGGCGAGGCCCGCGGCCTCGGCGGTCAGGTCATCGCGGGTGGGCCCGAGGCCGCCGCTGCACAGCACGACCTGGCCCAGCGCCGCGGCCTGCTGCAGCACCTCGACCAGATCACCGAGCCGGTCGGGCGCGCAGATGACCCGCCGCACGGGCACGCCGAGGCCCCAGAGCTGGTCGCAGAGCCAATTGGAATTGGTGTCGACGGTCACGCCGGTGGTGAGCTCATCGCCCTGGGCGATGATCACGGCCTCGACGGCGGCGGGCGGAAGGGGCTGGGCGGGCATGGAACCTCCTGCCTCGCCTTAGCCCGGCCCCCCGTGGCCCCGCCGGGCGCCGCTGTCCATGACGGGTCTTTGACGGGGCGCCGCTCTCCGCCGGCCCGGGCCTGTCCGTACCAATGTTTGGCCCGCCAACGCGGCAGGCGGGCCAAACCGAGCGGAGGACCCCGGACCTCCGCCCCATCCTGCAGGGGCACCCATGGATCACTCTCCCTCGACGCGCACCCCGACCCCGGTCGTCGCGCGCCGCGCCGCCCTCCTCCCCCTGCTGCTTGGGCTATCGGCACCGGCGGCGGCCAGCGAGACGCTCACCCTGACAGGGGTGGTGCGCGACTTCCAGCCCTCGACCCACCCCGACTTCGAGCGCTACAACGGCAGCGACCGGGGCATCGTCGAGGCGGGGCTCGGCGCCGATGGGCTGCCCGTGTACAACGTCGCTGACGCCAACCCCAGCATCTGGTCGGCCGACAGCTTCCACCAGTGGTACCGCGACGTGCCGGGGGTCAACCACGCCTTCCCCCACGCCATCACCTTGGCCGAAGACCCGGCCACCGGGGTCTACACCTACAGCGAGGCCAACTTCTTCCCCGCCGACGGGAAGGGGTATGGTGAGTACGACCGCTCGGGTCATAACTTCCACTTCACCTTTATGGTCGAGACCGCGTTCACCTACCTCGGCGGCGAGACCTTCACCTTCACCGGTGATGACGACCTCTGGGTCTTCATCGACGGCCAGCTGGTCATCGATCTGGGCGGGGTGCACAGCGCCCAGACCGCCTCGGTGCGCCTCGACGCGGTCGCCGCCCGCCTCGGCCTCGTGCCCGGCGGCACCTACGACTTCGCCCTCTTCTTCGCCGAGCGCCACACCACCCGCTCGACCTTCCGCATCGACACGACCATCGCGCTGGACAGCAACGAGCTGTGCGGCGACGGGGTCGACAACGACCGCGACGGCGCCGCCGACCGCGCGGATGAGGACTGCCAGGCCTGCGGCGATGGGGTGGTCGACCCGGGCGAGGGCTGCGACGATGGCAACGGCGCGGCGCTCGACGGCTGCGACGCGGCCTGCGGCGACGAGGACCTCGATGGGGACGGCCACGTCAACGCTGTCCTCGGCGGGGATGACTGCGACGACCACGACCCGGGCAGCTTCCGCGGCGCGCCCGAGCTGGCCCTCGACGGGGTCGACCAGGACTGCGACGGCTTCGATGCGGGCCAAGACAGCGACCTGGACCTCATCTCCGACGAGCGCGAGGCCGAGCTTGGCCTCGACCCCTTCGACCCCGACATGGACGGCGACGGCCTGAGCGACGGCGACGAACACGGTGGAGATCTGGGCGGGCCGGAGGGCCTGGGCACCGACCCCCGCGCCGCCGACTCTGACGGGGACGGCCTCAATGACGGCGCGGAGCTTCACTTCGGCTCAGACCCCCTGCAGGGCGACGCCGACGGCGACCGCCTGACCGACCGGGTCGAGCAGCGCCTGGGCACCGACCCCAACGACGCCGACACCGACGACGATGGGGTGCGCGACGATTGGGAGCGCATCAACGGCACCGACCCGCGGGCGGCCGACACCGATGGGGACGGCCTGTCGGATGGGGAGGAGGCCCGCCGCACCCGCACCGATCCGCTCGACCCCGATATGGACGACGACGGCCTGTCCGACGGGGAGGAGCTGGCCCGGGGCACCGACCCCCGCGCCGCCGACACCGACGACGACGGCCTCAGCGACGGCGATGAGGCGCTGATCGGCACCGACCCCCGCGCCGCCGACACCGACACCGACGGCCTGCTCGACGGCGCCGAGGGGCCGATCGGCACCGACCCCCGCGACGCCGACACCGACGACGACGGCGCCTCGGACGGCGACGAGCAGGCCGCGGGCACCGACCCGCTGCGCCCGCCCAGCCCGGCGGGGGGCACGGGCCCCGCGGTCGACCCGCCGCAGCTCGAGGCTGACCTGATCGGTGCGCCGGACGGCGAGATCGACAGCCCGGACATCTCCGCCCCGGTCGAGGCCCTCCCCCGCGAGCTGCCCCGCTACGTCAGCGGGCCGGGCTTCGGCGGCAGCCCCGGCGAGCCCGACGCCGACGGCGACGGCCTCAACGACGGCGATGAGCTCGAGCTCGGCACCGACCCGCTCAACCCCGACAGCGACGGCGACGGCCTCCACGACGGCGCCGAGCGCGACGCCTGGACCGACCCGCTCAACCCCGACAGCGACGGCGATGGCCTGAGCGACGGCGAGGAGGCCGGCCCCGGCGCCGACGAGGCCCCGGCCCATGGCACCGACCCCAACGACGCCGACAGCGACGGTGATGGCGTCAGCGACGGCGATGAGGTCGCGGCGGGCGCCGACCCGACCACCGGCGCCGATGGGGCCGGCAGCGACGGGGCCGGCGACCCCTGGGGCTGGCCGGGCGCGGGCGGCGTGGGCCCCCTGCCCCTCGAAGGCGGCCCCCGCGGCGGCCTCCCGCAGGACGGCGAAGGCAGCGCGGCTGAGGACCAGCCGGGTGCGGACCAACCGGATCAGGACCAGCCGGATCAGGACCAGCCGGGCACCGAGGGCGACGACCCGCAGCTCGACGGGCCGGGCTTCGACGGCGGGCTGATCGGCCCTGGGCCGGTGGCCGAGCCGGTCGACGGGCAGGACACCGGCGACGCCCCGCAGGACACCGGCGAGGCGGATGCGCCGGACGCGGCCGACACCGGCGACCCGGCGGCGCTCGAGGCCGACGAGGCCGAAGGCGCGGGCGGCGCGGGGGCCTCGGCGCTGCGGGCCGCGCGCGACCGGCCCCGCGCCGGCGCGACCTGCGGCTGCGCGACCGAGGCCGGCCCGACCGGCGGGCTCTGGGCCCTGCTGCTCGGCGCGCTCGGCCTCTGGCGCCGGCGCCGCTGAGCCCGGCGGGCCGACCGAGCCGACCGG
>JAEUKK010000089.1 GCA_016792625.1 Deltaproteobacteria bacterium
GTCAGGCCACGGGGCGCTCTTTTTGGGTCCGCGCCGCTTCCGCTCAGCGCTTCCGGCGCCGCCGGCGCTTGCTGTTGCTGCTCGCCGCGGGCGCCTCGACGCTCTGCACCACGCTGATCAGCTCGTCGCCGAAGTCAGCGATCTGCCACCGGCGGATGCCGGGCACCGCGGCCAGCTCGTCGAGGCTCGTCGGCATCAGCCGCGCGATCTCTTTGAGCACGTTGTTGTTGGCCACGACCACCGGCGCGAGGCCGCGGCGGGCGACCACGCGGTTGCGCCAGTCCTTGAGCGGGCCGAGCAGGCGGTCGATGTTCGCGCCGCCCTCGGGCTTGCGCTCGCGGCGGGCGCCGGCCTCACGCTGAGGCAAGGGCTCTTCATCGGCGAGGCCCTCGATCACGCACTGCAGCAGGGCCTGGCCATGCTTGCGGTGCATGCTCGAGCCGCGCCGCATCACGTGGTGCAGGCCATCATCGTCGGTCGGGCGCTGAACGGCGACCGCCAGCAGCACCTCTTCGGGCAGCACCTTGAAGGCCGGCCGGTCGAGCTCGCGGGCCTCGCCGTCGCGGTAACGCCAGAGCTTGCGCAGCACGCGCAGGCCGTCGGCGTCGAGCGTATTGCTCTTCTTGACCCGCAAAAACGCGGTGGCGTCGTCGTCATCGCGCGTCCAGTCGCGCTCTTCGAGCAGGGCGCACTCCTCGGCGTGGGCGTCGAGCCGGCCGGTGCGGGTCAGGAAGACCGTCAGCACCTCGCGCAGGGCCAGCAGGAAGTGTGTGTCGCCGCGGGCGTAGTCGAGGTGCTCATTGAGCAGCGGCCGGCTCGCCCAGTCGTGGCGCTGGTACTTCTTGTCGATCGCGTGGCCAAAGTACCGGCCGATCAGGTCGGCGAGGCCGATGCGCGGCAGGGCCAAGAACTGCGCCGCGATCATCGTGTCGAAGAGGTTGCGGATGCGCAGGCCATAGTCGCGCTTCAGCGACACCACGTCATAGTCGCCGCCGTGCAGCACCTTGACGATGTTGGCGTCGCCCAGCACCTCACCGAGCGGGGCCAGATCATCGACCAGCAGCGGGTCGATGATGTAATCACGCTCCCTGTCGCTGATCTGGATGAGGCACAGCTTCTCACGGTAGTGATGGAAGGAGTCCGCCTCGGTGTCGATGCCGATGACCGGCTCGTTTCGGAGGTGGTCGACGAGGGCGCGCAGCGCGGCGGCGTCCTCGACCATGACCAGGGGGGTGTCGCCGAACATCTCGAGGGCGCGTCCGCGTCCGGCTGGCAAGGGGCGGGGCCGAACAGCCAGAGGTGCGCGACCAGCCGGGTCCCCGTCCCTCTCCCCGTCGATCTGCGGGGCGTGGCGGACTATCTCGCCAGACGCGCCCTCACCAGGGCCATGCGCCGCATCGCAGCGCCTCGACGGCGACGCGCAGCAGCGCCGAGAGGCCCGCCGGCCCCCGCAGGTGGGGTCGCGGCCCGCCCGGCAGCAGCCGACAGGACGCCCCGCCCTGCCCCGCGGCCCGCGCGCCTCGGCTCCCCTGCCCTGCCAAACACAGCGTGGGGCAGGGCGGTCTCGACGAGAGGCCCCAGGCCCGAATCGCGCCGAGGCGGGCGGGCAGCGCCTCCCAGCCGTCGGCCTCGGCCACGATCTGGGCGATGAGCGCGGGGTCTTCGCAGTCCTCGGCGAGGCTGCGCCGCAGCCGCTGCCGCCAAGCCCCGCCCAAGGTCGCACGCGGGCCCGCGGGCAGCGCGCCGATCAGCGCCGCGGCCGGCCCAATCCACCGCGGCGCGGCCTCGGGTCGGTCGAGGCTCCCGATGAGGATGAGCCCCTGCACCTCATCCTGAAGAAGATCCGCCAGCGCCCAGCCCAAGAGGCCCCCGTAGCTCGCCCCCGCCACCAGCTTGGGCCCAGCCGGGAGCGCCGCCGCCAAGGCCCGCGCCTGCGCAGGCAGCCCCGCGCCCGCCGGCAGCCGGGGGGCCGCGACCACCAGCCCGCCGAGCCCGGCCCGGGTGGGTGCCCAGACCGCCGGGCTGCCCTCAAAACCGGGCAAGAGCACGATCTGCACGGCGCTCAGGCCTGCAGCAGGCCCGGCAGCGCACGCAAAAAAACCGCGCCCAGGCGGTCCGCGGCGCCGCCGACCACCCGGGTCACGTCCTCATGGGTCAGGTGCTCCTCGGCCAGGCCCGCGCCGAGGTTCGACACCACCCCGATCGCCGCCATGCGCAGGCCGAGCTGCGCCCCGGCGATGATCTCAGGCACGGTCGACATGCCCACCAGATCGCCGCCCAGCGCCGCGACCATGCGCACCTCGGCCGGCGACTCGTAGGAGGGCCCGCCGGTGAAGCAGTAGACGCCCCGGGCCCAGGGCGCGCCCACCGCCTCGAGCGCCTCGTCGAGCACAGCGCCCAGCTGCGGATCGTAGGCCTTCGAGATGTCGGGGAAGCGCGGCCCCAGCGCGTCGTCATTGGGCCCCCGCAGCGGGTTGAGGCCGGTGAGGTTGAGGTGGTCGGTCAGGCGCACCAGGGTGCCCGGGCGCAGCTCAGGGCGGGTGCTGCCGGATGCAGCGGTGAAGATCAGGCGCTTTACCCCCCAGGTCCCGAGCGCGCGGGTGGCGCGCACCACCTCCTCCATCGGGCGGCCCTCGTAGCTGTGCACCCGCCCGCTCAGCAGCAGCACCCGCACCCCGGCCATGGTCCCAAGGATGGCCTCGCCACCATGCCCCGCGACCCCGGGGGTCGGCAGATCAAGCGCGGCGTACTCTACGGCCTGCACCTCCACGAGCTGGCGCCGCACCGGGCCCATGCCGCTGCCGAGCACGATCGCCACGTCGGGCGGCGGCCCGAAGCAGGCCTCAAGGCGGCGCGCGGCGACGGAGTAGGGCGGGGACGACGACATCGGGGCTCCAGACGAGTAGGGGGCGCGGCCGCCGCGGCGCGGGGCTGTCACCAGACCGCCCCAGTCTCCCGCGGCGGGCCCGCCCGCGCACGCGCCCGCTCGGCGCACTCCTCCCCTCCCCTCCGCGGAGATGACGTGCCCGCCGTTCTCCTCACCGCTGGCGCCACGCGAAACCCCATCGACGCCATGCGGTCCATCACCGCCAACAGCAGCGGCGCGACCGGGCTCTGGCTGGCCGAGGCCCTCGCGCCGCTGGGCCCCGTCCACCTGCTCGGCAGCGAAGAGGCCCTGCTGCGCGCCGCCCTCGCCCGCCGCGGCGCGCCCTGCCCCGATGGCCGCAGCGAAGAGGCCTTCGGCTCGACCCGCGATCTGATGGCCCGGATGGAGCGCTGGTGCCGCGCGCACGCCGAGGGCGTGGTGATCGCCGCGGCGGCGGTCGGCGACTACGAGCGCGCCGGGCCCGCCGAGGGCCCGCAGAAGATCCCCTCGGGCCAAGCCGAGCTGCTGCTGCGCCTCGGCCCCACGCCCAAGATCATCGACCAGCTGCACGGCTGGTCACCCGACCTGCGGCTGGTCAGCTTCAAGGCCGCCTCGCCCGAGACCACCCCCGAGCAGCTCGCCGAGATCGCCGACAAGCAGCGCGTTCGCAGCCGCAGCAGCCTCGTCTTCGCCAACGTGCTCGGCCGCCTCGCCGCGCTCGCCCTGCTCGTCGATGCCCGCGGGGTCGAGCGCTTCGATGACCGCGGCGCGGCCTTGGCCGCCTTGGTCGCCCGGATCGGCGCCGGCCTGCCCCCGGCGGGCTGAGCGCGGCGCCCGACCCGCCGCTCAGCGAATGAGGCCCCGAGCCCGCAGCGCGGCGATGACCTCAGCCGCCGTCTCATCGACGGTCTGGCCGGCGGTCTGCAGGCGCAGCTCGGGGCGCAGCGGCTCTTCATAGGGCGCCGACACGCCGGTGAACTCGGCGATGAGCCCCTGGCGCGCCTTCTCGTACAGGCCCTTCGGGTCGCGCGCCGCGCAGAGCTCGATCGGCGTGTCGACCCAGGCCTCGAGGAAGGCGCCCTCGGGCAGCAGCGCCCGCACGGCGTCGCGGTCGGCCCGGTAAGGGCTGACAAAGGCGGTGAGCACGACCACGCAGGCGTCGGCGAAGAGCTTGGCCACCTCGCCCACCCGGCGGATGTTCTCGGCCCGGTCTTGGGGTGAGAAGCCCAGGTCGCGGCAGAGGCCGAAGCGCACATTGTCGCCGTCGAGCACATAGGCGTGCACGCCCTGGTCGAGCAGCAGCTGCTCGGCCCGCCGGGCCACGCTGGACTTGCCCGAGCCCGACAGGCCGGTCAGCCAGACCACGGCCCCTTTGCCGCCCATCGCCGCCTCGCGCTGCGCGCGGCTCACCGTCTCGCCGTGCCAGACGATGTTCTGTGACTTCGGCGCCACCGGCGCGCTGCTGCTCATCGGGTCCTCCCGCCGCGGCTCGGGACACGCGGTGAGGGCTCGGTTAGCGCCGCTCCGACCCCCGGGCCACCGCCGGACCTGGACAGGGAGTGGCACCACAATGACCACCAGCACGACCCTCTGGACCACCTTCGACCCCGAGGCCGTCGCGCTCGCCCACCAGATCATCGGCCGGCGCGCCGAGCTGCGCGCGCTCGCCGCCTGCGTGCAGACCGGCCGCAACGCCCTGCTCGAGGGCCCGGTCGGCGTGGGCAAGACCGCGCTGGCCCGCGCGGTCGCCGAGGGCCTGGGGCGCGGCTTTCTGCGCATCGACGGCGACGGCCGCTACACCGAGGCCAAGCTGGTCGGGCACTTCGACCCGCCCGGCGTGCTCGCCCGCGGCTACCAGCCCGATCTTTTTGTCGCCGGCCCGCTGATCGCGGCGATGCGCCAGGGCGCGCTGCTGTTCATCAACGAGCTCAACCGCATGCCCGAGGGCGTGCAGAACGTGCTGCTGCCCGCCCTCGACGAGGGCGTGGTCCACGTGCCCCAGCTCGGCCCGGTCAAGGCCGCGCCGGGTTTTGTGGTCATCGCGACCCAGAACCCGGCCGAATTCGTGGCCACCGGCCACCTCTCTGAGGCCCTGCTCGACCGCTTCGAGCTGGTGCGCCTCGGCTACCAAAGCGCCGCCGACGAAGAGCGGATCGTGCGCCAAGAGGCCCGCTCGGCCCCCGCCGCCGACATCGTGGCCGCCGCCGTCGCCCTCGCCCGCGCGACCCGCGAAGACCCCCGGGTGCGCCGCGGGGCCAGCGTGCGCGCCGCGGTGGCGATCGCCGACCTCGCCACCGCCTTGGGCGGCGATCTGCGGGCGGCGGCGGCCCTCGCCCTGCCCACCCGCATCGAGCTGGTCGACGCCCGCGAGACCCCGATGGAGCAGCTGCTCGACGACCTGGAAAAAAAAAGTCCGCTGAACGGGCGCCCCTCCAGCCCACGCTGAACCTGAGCCGCACGGCCACGATGCGGCCGCCGGCCCACCAAGACAAATTTACGCCCTTTATTGCCAACCCTGACCTCGACGCGCAGGCGGCGGCCCTCCCCGCGGGGTGGGAGGCCGCGCAGCACTTCCACCGCCTCAAGGGCGTGCTGCCCGCCCCCTTGCGCCGCATCGTCGAAGATCGCGCCGTTGACGAGATCGTGGCCCGGGCCCGCGAGCTGTTGCGCCACGCCGCCCGCCCCACCCGCAGCGTCGAGGTGCGCCTGCCCGCCGAGGGTGAGCTCGACCTCGACGCCACGCTCGAGCAGCCCCGGCCCTGGGCCCCCGAGGACCTCGTGCTGCGCCGCACCGAGCCCCGCGAGGTCGATCTCTGCCTGATGCTCGACATGAGCCTGTCGATGACCGGCGAGAAGATCGCGCTGACCGCCCTGGCCGCCGCCATCCTCAAGCTCAAGCTCGAGGCGGTGAGCGTGGTCGCCTTCGACACCGTGGCCCACCGCCTGGTCGCGGCCAACGAGGCCATCGGCGTGCGCGAGCTGGTGCGCCGCGTGCTGCGGGTGCCCGCGCAGGGCTACACCAACATCGAGGCCGGCCTGAAGATGGGCGTGGACGAGCTCTCTCGCGCGCGGCGCCGCGAGCGCGTCGGCGTGCTGCTCAGCGACGGCGTGGCCAACGTGGGCTGGGACCCTGTGCGCGTCGCGCCCCGCTTCCCGCGCCTGCACGTCGTTCAAGTCGGCCGCGAAGAGCGCCAAGGCACCCGCACCTGCGAGCGGCTGGCCCGCGCGGGCCGCGGCCTGCGCTACCGTGCGGTCATCTACAGCCAGCTGCCGACGGTGGTGCGCGGCCTGGTTCGCGACTGTTTTGGCGCCTGAGGTCCGATGCAACACAAGCCCCACGTCCTCTTGGTCAAGTCGGGGACCACCACGCCCGCGCTGGTCGAGACCCACGGCGACTACGACGCCTGGTTCCGCGCGGCCTTAGAGCCGCTGGGCGTCGAGATCACGCTCTGCAACGCCTACCTGGGCGATCCGCTCCCCGACGTCGCCGGCTTTGACGGCGTGCTGCTCTCGGGCTCGCCGCTCTCGGTGCGCGACGAGCAGCCCTGGATGGCGGCGATGGCCGCCTGGGCCCGCGTCGCCGCAGCGGGCGGAAAAGCCGTGCTCGCCGTCTGCTTCGGCCACCAGGCCGTGGGCGAGGACGCCGGCGGCCGCGTCGAGCAGAACCCCAACGGCGGCGAGTGGGGCACCATCGAGGTGCCCCTGACCGAAGAGGGCCAAGCCGACCCACTTTTTGCCGGCCTGCCGCCGGTGCTCTGCGTGCAGTCCACCCACCGGGACATTTTGGTGGCCCCGCCGGAGGGGGCGGTGCGCTTGGCCGGCAATGCCAACACGACCTGGCAGGCCTTCAAGATGGGGGCGGCGCTCCGGGCGGTGCAGTTTCATCCTGAGCTGGGGGCCTCGGCGATGGCCCGGTTGATTGCGGTGCGGGGGCTGAGCGCCCCGGTGCGTGAGACAGACCATGGGCTGAGGATTTTGGGGAATTGGATCGACGCTTGGGTGCGGCCGGCGGCGGCCAAGCGGGCCTAGCCAGCAGGGCTCGGGCTGGGCGCCCCGGCGATCCAATCGGCCGAGCCGGCCGGGCTTGAGTTGGGCGCCCCGGCGGCCCGGCGGGGCGGGCCGGCCGGCGGCCCCCCTCCGGGCGCGGCGCGGAGCGCCTTGGTCGCTGCGCGACCCGCTGGCGCGGCCCTCCGGTCGGCCTGGCGCGTTTTTTCCGCCGCTTGCGGCGGGGCTGGTGTGGTCTGCGCCAGGCTGGCCCTTGGCTGCGGGTCGTTTTTTGTTCGATGCTCGATGTTGTCGATCTGCTTCGCTGGAGGTCTTGATTCTTGCGGATCAGCTTTGACTGCGTGCGGAGGAGATCTCGCCGGCTTCGGATGCCAGTGCGCGGCGCGCGCTCAGTTTGTCGATGTTGTCACTGCTGTTCGGCACTTTTGTGTCGGTGATGCCGGGGGCGGCCCGCCCCCGGACCCCGGGCCAAGGGGCCCGCGGGGCCCCTTGGATCCCCCGCCAAGGGGGGCAGCGCGCAGGCTTCGCGCGGCGCATGGCAGCGCCGCGCGCCAGCGCGCAAAGCCCCCCTTTGGAAACCCCCGAGGGCGGCGCGGCCCGCTGCTCCT
>JAEUKK010000122.1 GCA_016792625.1 Deltaproteobacteria bacterium
CCGCGGCGCTCACGCAGCACCGCGAAGTAGCGCACGGTCACCGCGCCCGCCGGGCCCGCTTGATCAGTCTCGCCCACAATGCCCCCCAGCGCGTGATGTTCGGCGCGTATGCTCGCCGAGGCCGACCGTCGTGGCCGCGCCGGCGCCGTTATCCCGGCGCGCCGCTGCCGAGCCGCAGGGCCGGCGGGTAGACTGCGGGGGCTCCCGGCCCCGAGGCGCCTGTGTCCCCGACCCGCTCCTCTGCAGCAGCCCGCAGCGCCCGCGCCCTCGTCGCGTGCGCGGCCTTCGCGCTCGGCTGCGGCCCGCCCGAGCCGGTGCTGCTCGCCTTGCCCGATGATGGTGTGCTCAACCCCAACGCCGCCGCTTCCACCGCGCCCACCGACGCGCCGGCCTATGTCCGCCCCCCGGGGGCCTATATCGACGCGCCCTACTTGCTGCGCACCCGGGTGGTCGACGGCCAAGATCAGCTCCGCGCCCAGCTCGGCGCGCTGGTGTCGACCGAAGAGCTGCCCAACGGCGCCGGCCAAGAGCTGCGGATGGAGCGCGGCACCATCCGGGTCATCGACCAGCGCGTCTACCTCGTCAAGGTGCCCCTGCCCGAGCCGGTGCGGCGGCTCGACGCCTTCCCCGTGCTCGGCTTGCCCCCGCCGGTGGGCGAGCCCATCCAGACCCACCGCGAGCTGCGCTACCACAACGAGCGCGGGATGCGCCTCGTCCGTTTGGCGCGGCAGGCGCCCAACGCCGAGCTGGTGACCGAGGTCGAGGTCTGGTCCCGAATCCCCGGCGAGCACCCCACCCGAGACCGCTGATATGCGCGCCCAACCCACCTCTGCCCCGGTCGTCCACGCCCGCCGCCCCGCCCGGCGCTGCAGGGCACAGGCGCGGCGCCTGGGGCTGGCCCTCGCCGCCACCGGCTGCAACGAGTTCGCGCTGCGCGGCGAGACCCCCGAGCTCCCCGCCTCGGTGCCCATTGAGGAGCGCTTTCAGCAGGCGCCCCTCGCCGCGGTCGACCTGCTCTGGGTCATCGACGACACGCCGAGCATGGAGAGCGCGCGCCAGACGCTGGGGGCGGCGCTGGTCGGGGCGCTGGCCGACCTCGACGCGCTGGGCCTGCAGTGGCAGGTCGGCGTGGTGAGCGCCGCTCTCGACGACCCGGAGCTCGGGGTGCTCGACGGGCAGCCCTGGATCTTGCGCCCGGGGCTCGAGGGCGCCGAAGACGCCCTGCTCGACGCGGTCACCGCTGGCGGCGGCCGTGATCCGACCGGGGGCCTCGGCGTGGCCGCGCTCGCGCTCCGCCCGCCCCTGCGCGACGGCGCCAACCGGGGCTTCCGCCGGCCCGACGCGGCCCTCCAGGTCATCGTGGTCAGCGATGACGATGACCAGAGCGAGGCCATCCTCGGCGAAGACCCGGCCGGCGCCTTCCTGGCCCTGCTGGCGGAAGAGGCCGAGGCCTCGGGTCGGGCCGCGCGGCTCAGCGCGATCGTCGGCGCGCCCGGCACAGGCTGCTCGGGGGTCGACGGCACCGCCCTGCCCGGCGACCGGTACGCGGCGGTCGCCGCCGAGAGCGGCGGCCTGCTCGGCGATGTCTGCACGGCTGACCTGCGCGCGGTGGTCCGCGGCTTGGGCGACCTCGCGGTCGAGCTGCCCCGCGGCTTTGCCCTGGCGGCCGTGCCCATCGACGGCACCCTCCAGGTTGAGGTCGACGGCGAGGCCAGCGACGCGTGGACGCTCCGCCTCGACCCGCCGACCCTGGTGATGGACGCCGCGCCCCCCGCTGGTGCAGAGCTGCGGGTGTCCTACCGCGCCGCGGGAGAGGGCTGATGGGCGGGCCCCTCGCGCTGCTCTGGCTGGGCCTGGCCCGGGCCGCTGACCTGCCCTTGGTGCTCAACTTCGACGAGAGCGACGGCGGGCTCGAGGTCAGCGGCGATCCGGCCCAGTGGGAGTGGGGGCTGCCCAGCGCCGGCCCCGACCCCGGCGGCGCGCGGGTCTGGGCCACCCGGCTGGACCGCGACTACATGCATGAGGCCGACGATCTGCTCCGCTTCCCACCCGCAGATCTGCACGGGGTGGACCGCCCCGTGCTCGGCCTCAGCCACTGGTACGAGATCGCGCCCGGCGACGTGGGCGTGGTGGAGCTGCTCCTCGACGGCGAGTGGACGGCGGTGGAGCCGGTCTACGGCAGCCCCGACCCGGCCGGCTGGACCGGAGAGAGCGGCGGCTGGCGCACCGATTGGGTCGACCTGCGCGGCGTGCAGGACCTCCACGACGTGCGGCTGCGCTTTCGCAGCGACGCGGCCGGCGCCGAGGCCGGCTGGGTGCTCGGCGCGGCCCAGGTCGCGGCCGGCGACCCGGTGCCGCCCCAGATCACGCTCGGGGCGGTTCCCAGCGACACCACCGAGCTGGTCGGGCCCTACATCGTGACCGCGACCATCCTCGACGACGTGGGCCTCAGCGCGGCCGAGCTGGTCTGGGTGCGTGAAGGAGAGGGGGCCGCCCGGGTCGCCCTCGCCGAGCTCAGCCCAGGCTTTTGGAGCGGCGGCATCCCCGGCGCTGCGCCGGGCACCTCGACGGTCTGGTGGATCGAGGCCGACGATGGCACGAACCGGGCCAGCAGCAGCGCCCAGAGCTTCCGCGTCTACCTGCCCGCCCCGACCGGCCTGCGCGGCCCCGAGGGCCGGGTGGTAGACACCCACGCCACCTTGACCTGGACACCGCCAGAGTCGGTGTTCTCGGTGGAGCGTTACCGCGTCTGGCGGGGCGACAGCCTCGTCGCCGAGTCGACCGCGCCGATCGCGGATGCGCCCTTGCTGGGCCCGGTCGACCTCTTCACCGTCTCGGCGCGCTTTCAGACGCCGAGCGGCCTCTACGAAGGTGACCGGAGCGCGGTGGCCCAGGTCGCGGCCAGCGTGCCCGAGATCAGCGCGCTGCGGCCCACCCTCGCCTGGGCGGGCGACGCGGTCCACCTCAGCCTGACCGGCCGCAACCTGCTGTTGGTCGACGGCGCGGTCCAGCTCGACCTGGGTGAGGGGGTCGAGATCACCGAGATCAACGTCATCGACGTTGATCACCTCGAGGCTGAGCTCTCCATCTCTGCCGAGGCCGAGGCCGGCCCGCGCACGCTGTGGGTCGAGACGGGCGGCCTGCGCCTCGCGGCGTCGACCTCGGTGCAGATCGAGCCGGGGGAGCGTCGCCCGCAGATCACCGGGCTCGATCCCGCCGAGCTGCAGCCGGGGGAGCAGGCCACGGTGCGCCTCCGCCTCAGCCGCGCCCTGGCCGGCCCCGCCCAGCGGGTCGACGCGGGGGAGGGCGTGGTGGTCGGCGCGGTGCGAGCGGTGGGCCCCAGCGCGGCGCCCTTCGCCCTCGACGTCGAGCTGACCGCCCTGCCCGACGCCGTCTTGGGCGAACGGCAGGTGACGGTCGACGACGGCGAGCGCCTCTGGACCGGCGGCCGCCTGCGGGTGCGCCCGCCTGACCCGCCCGCGGCGCGGGTGTGCAGCGCGTCCAGCACGTCATCCTCGTGGTGGGTCATGCTGCCTGGCGCCCTGCTCTGCGCCGCGGGGCGGCGGCGCCTGCGCAGGTCTTGACAAGGCCCTGACAAACCCGCCGCAGGCCCAAGATCAAGTCCAGGCCGCCGATGCCGAAGGACGCCCGCCGCAGCGGGGCCCCGACCCGCGCCCCTGCGCGCCCGACGCGTTCCCCGATGGGTTCCACGCACGGCCCTCCTCCGCTACCGTCCCGCGGTCGAGGTCCTGATGCCCCCCGTCGCTTCGCCAAACGCCGCCTCCGTCCGTCACGGATGGCGCCTCCCCCTCGCCCGCTGCGCGCTCGCGCTGCTCTGCGCCGCCTGGATGGCGCCCGGGATCAGCGCCGGTCATGCCAGCGGCCCGGCCCAACCCCCGCGCCTGCCCGGCGCGGTCGAGCCCGAGTCCTGCGAGGAGCCCGCGCCCCTGCCCCCCTGCGACAACGGCGCGACGCTGCCGGTCGAGGTCGTGCGGGCCACCGCGAGCCACTTGGCCGCCCGCCACATCCCCTACAGCAGCAAGAACCTCGCCGACTGCTCGGGCATGGTCCACCGGGTGCTCAAAGTCATGGAGGCCCGCTGCGACGACACGCTGAAGCCCACCCTGCACCAGGCCCGCAGCGCGGCGGCCATCGCCAGCTGGTACCAAAAGCAGGGGCGCCTGCGCCGCACGGCCAACCTTGATGAGGCCGACCTCGCGCTGGTGCCGGGCGCCATCGCCTTCTTTGGGGCGCCCCACAGCCGCAGCAAGGCGCTGAACCAGATCCACCACATCGGGTTCATCCTCGACGTCACCCGCGACAGCGAGGGCAGGGTGGTCTCCTACACGATGTTCCACGGGCGCAGCCCGGGCATCGCGGCGAACATCACCACCGACCACAGCCGCACCCGCAGCCCCGCGCTGGGCAACGGCCGCGAGCCCTTGGTGGCCGTCGCCTACCCCAACCTCGCCGTGCTCGACCCCGACATGCTGCGCCACAACACCGCCGTGGCCGGCCTCGACCCCACCGATCATGTGCGGGCCGACGAGTACCCCGACGCGCTGCTCGACTAGGCCCCGCGGCCCGCGGCTCGTCGACAAAAGGCACCGCGTCGCCTTGCGGCGCCCGCCGGTCAGGGTACTCCGCCCGCGGCGCGCTCTCCGGCCCCGGTCGGGCTCGCGATCCCCCCGCTGCCCTTCAGGTCGGCGGCCGCAGCCTCGGCTCCACCCGCCCCGTTCAGGCGGGCTCGGGCGCGCTCCCCTCCCCTCTCCCTCAGCGAGCCAGGCCTTCGGTCTGCACCAGGAGCAACGATGTCCCTCATCGGAAAGAAGATCCAGGACTTCAGCGCCGCCGCCGTCGTCAACAACCGCCTCGGCGAGTTCGACTCCACCAGCCTGCGCGGCAAGTGGGCGGTGGTGTTCTTCTACCCCCTCGACTTCACCTTCGTCTGCCCGACCGAGATCATCGCCTTCTCTGACCTCGCCCCTGAGTTCGAGAAGCTCGGCGCCCAGGTCGTCGGCGTCAGCATCGACAGCCAGTTCTCGCACTTTGCGTGGGTCAACACCCCCCGCAACCGCGGCGGCCTGGGCGAGCTGAACATCCCGCTGGTCGCTGACATCAACAAGACCATCGCCCGCAGCTTCGACTGCCTCGACGAAGACGCCGGCGTCGCCTTCCGCGGCGTCTACCTCCTCGACCCCGATGGCGTGCTGCAGAGCAGCATCATCAACAACCTGCCGGTCGGCCGCAACGTCAACGAGGTGCTGCGCACCCTCAAGGCCTTCCAGTACGTGACCAGCCACGACGGCGAGGTCTGCCCGGCCAACTGGGAAGAGGGCAAGGACACGATGAGCCCGACCCCCGACGGCGTGGCCGCCTACCTGGGCAGCCACTGAGTCATCGGGGCGGGAGAGGGGTCGATCCCCTCCCCTCCTCTGCCCTCAGCGGCGCGGGCGTCGGCCCTCGTAGAGCCAGGCCAAGGCCGCCGGCGGGGCGCCGAGCTGCCAAGCGGCGCGCACCGCCCACATGGTGAGGATGGTGCGCTGCACGCCGGCCCCGCGCCAACGGCGGGCCGAGGTGCCGATGGGCTGGCTGAGGGCGGCGAAGGCGAAGGCGGGCCGCAGCGCCGCGCAGAGCGCGAGGTCTTCGCAGAGCGCGACCTGCGGCCAGCCGCCGACGCTGGCCAGGGCCGACCTGCGCGCCCACACGCCCATGTCGCCGGTCGCGCTGCGCACGTGGCGGGCGCGGGCGTTCATCCACCAGGCGGTGAAGCGCAGGCGCGGGTCTGGGTCGTCGATCTCGACCTGCAGGCAGCCCCAGTCGGCGGCACCGGCCGCGGCCTTGATCGCCGCGCCGCTGCCCGGCCAGACCGCGCTGTCGGCGTGCACGAACCAGAGGAGGGGGGCCCGGCTCGCCTCGACCCCCGCCTGGAGCTGCGCCGCCCGGCCCCGCGCCGCGTGGACCACCCGCGCCCCGCCCGCCACAGCCCGGGGTGCGGTCTCATCCTCGCTGTGGCCGTCGACGACGACCAGCTCGTCCACCTCAGCGCGCAGCGCGCCGAGCAGCGGGCCAATGCGCTCCGCCTCGTTCCACGTGGGGACGACGGCGCAGAGGGCGTCTTGGAGCAGCGGCACCGCCAGCCTCCCCCTGGTCTGGCCGATTGACAGACCGCCCCGCTGTGTAAAACGACCCTCGCGCCAGGACCACCGAGGGCCCTGGCCCACCCTCTCGCGCACACCATCTTGGAGCAACCAATGGCCTTCTCGCTTCCGCCCCTGCCCTACGCCGACAACGCCCTTGAGCCCCACCTGAGCGCCGAGACCATCAGCTTCCACTACGGCAAGCACCACCAGACCTATGTGACGAACCTCAACAACTTCGCCGCCAACGACGAGAAGCTGGCCGCGCAGTCCCTCGAAGAGATCGTCCGGTCCAGCTCGGGCGGTGTGTTCAACAACGCCGCCCAGGTGTGGAACCACACCTTCTACTGGAATAGCCTGAGCCCCAACGGCGGCGGCGCCCCGACCGGCGCCCTCGCCGCGGCGATCGACGCCACCTGGGGCAGCTTCGACAACTTCAAGGCCGAGTTCAACAAGGCGGCGGCCGGCCAGTTTGGCAGCGGCTGGGCCTGGCTGGTCAAGGGCGCCGACGGCGCGCTGAAGATCACCACCACCGGCAACGCGGGCTGCCCGCTGACCGAGGCTGGCCTGACCCCCCTGCTCACCTGCGATGTGTGGGAGCACGCCTACTACATCGACCACCGCAACAGCCGGCCGAACTACCTCGCCGCCTTCTGGAAGCTGGTGAACTGGGACTTCGCCGCCGCCAACTACGGCGCCTGAGCGACCCGCGCGGGTGACCCGGGGCCATCCGCGGGCCCTGGGCGCTCAGCGCCGCAGCAGGCCGTCGACGAGGCGGCCGACCTCGGCGGCGGTGTCGAGGCGGGCGAGGCCCTTGGCCGCCTGCCCCATCCGGCCCAGCGCGTCGAGATCAGCGACCAGCGCGCCAACCTCGGCGGCGACTTGGTCTGCGACCATGCCCTTCTCGAGCACCACCCGCGCCGCCCCCGCCCGCTCGAGCCCGCGTGCGTTCCCCTCTTGGTGGTTGTCGGTGACGTTGGGCGAGGGCACGAGCACCGAGGGCAGGCCCACCGCGCAGAGCTCGGCCAGGGTCGACGAGCCCGCCCGGCAGACCACGACGGCCGCGGCAGCGTAGGTGTCGGCCATCCGGTCTTCGTAGCCGACGATGGCCACGCCCTCTTCGACGACACCAGCCTCGGCGCGGGTGGCCGCCTCGTAGGTGGGGCCGGTCACCAGCACCAGATCGAAGGGGGGGCTCGTTTGGCTGCGGCGCAGGCGCAGCAGGGCGAGGCCCAAGGCGTTGAGGGTAGCGGCGCCGAGGCTGCCACCGACCACGACCACCACGGGCCGATCCCCGCGCAGGCCGTAGCGGGCGCGGGCCGCCGCGGCCTGGCCCTCGAGCACCTTGGGGTTGACCGGGCAGCCGACCACCTCACGCGGCGCCGCGCCGGGCAGGCGCGCCGCGGTCTCGGCGTAGGTGAGCAGCACCAGATCAGCGACCCGGGCGCACAAGCGGTTGGCCAGGCCCGGGGTCACGTTGGCCTCGTGCACGGCGGTGGGCAGGCCGAGCGTCCAGGCGGCGAGCACCGGCGGGGCCGAGATGTAGCCGCCGACCCCGACCACCACCTCGGCCTGGGCGGCGACCAGGGCGGCGCGGGCCCGCCAAATTGCGCCCAGCAGCTCGAGCCCGAAGCGCAGCTTGGCCACAAGCCCGGCCCTCGGGAATTGCGGAGCCTTGAGCGGCACAAAGGGCAGGCCGCGCGCGGGGACCACCCGCCCTTCGAGGCGGGCCGCGTCGCCCATGTAGGTCACGCTGTGGCCGAGGGCCGCCAGCGCGTCGGCCATCGCCAGCGCAGGGTAGACGTGCCCCCCGGTCCCGCCGCCGGCCAGCACCACCCGCCGCCCGCCTGTCTGCGCTGCGCCACCCGCCATGGACCCTCCGCTCCGGGGCGCTGCGCCCACGGGGCCGGCCGCCTAACCCTCCGCCGGCCGCCCTTGGTGAGCGCCCCCCGCGCGGGATACTGCGCAGCGCATGAAAAGCAGCAATCGCAGCCTCGTGATCTTGGTGTTTGTGATCTTGGTGGCCTTCCTCGGGGCGGCCATCATCCAGGGGCGCACGGCGAGCCGCACCCAAGAGCTGCCCTTCTCGCAGCTCATGGCCCAGGTCGAAGAGGGCAAGGTCGAGCGCCTGGTCGTGCGCGGCCAGAGCATCGAGGGCCGGCTCAAAGACGGCACCGCGCTCAAGTCGGTGGGGCCGGCTGACCACGAGTGGCTGACCCGCGCCATCGCCGACCACGACCTGCAGGCCGAGGTCGAGGTGGCCGGCAGCTCGGTGCTGCTGCCGGTGCTCACCAACCTGCTGCCGCTGCTGTTGCTCGGCGGGCTGGTCATTTTCATCCTCCGCCAGATCCAGGCGAGCAGCGGCCGGGCGATGAGCTTCGGCAAGTCCCGCGCCCGCTTGCACGCCGAGGGCGGCAAGAAGGTCACCTTTGAAGACGTGGCCGGGGCCGAAGAGGCCAAGGCCGAGCTCGAAGAGGTGGTGCAGTTCCTCAAAGACCCGCGGCGTTTTACCCGCCTCGGCGGCCGCATCCCCAAGGGTGTGCTGCTGATGGGGCCGCCGGGCACCGGCAAGACCTTGCTGGCCCGCGCGGTGGCCGGCGAGGCAGGCGTGCCCTTCTTCTCGTTGTCCGGCTCCGACTTCGTCGAGATGTTCGTCGGCGTCGGCGCGAGCCGGGTGCGCGACCTGTTTGAGCAGGCCAAGAAGCAGAGCCCCTGCATCATCTTCGTCGACGAGATTGACGCGGTGGGGCGCAACCGCGGGCCCGGCTTCGGCGGGGGCCACGACGAGCGTGAGCAGACCCTCAACCAGCTGCTCGTCGAGATGGACGGTTTTGAGGGCAATGAGGGCATCATCCTCATGGCCGCGACCAACCGCGCCGACGTGCTCGACCCCGCCCTGCTCCGCCCGGGTCGTTTCGATCGCCGCGTGGTGGTCAGCAACCCCGACGTGCGGGGCCGGCTGGGCATCCTCAAGGTCCACACCCGGCGCACCCCGCTGGACCCGAGCGTCGATCTCGAGCGCGTGGCCCGCGGCACCGCCGGCTTCTCGGGGGCCGACCTCGAGAACTTGGTCAACGAGGCCGCCTTGGCCGCCGCCCGCCGAGGCCGCGAGGCCGTGCTGCAGGACGATTTTGAGGAGGCGAAGGACAAGGTCTCGATGGGCGCCGAGCGCCGCAGCCTCGTCGTCCCGGAGAAGGAGCGTCGGCGCACCGCCTACCACGAGGCCGGTCACGCCGTGGTCGCGTGGCTGATGCCCGACGCCGACACGGTCAGCAAGATCAGCATCGTGCCGCGCGGCCGCGCCCTGGGCGTGACCTTGATGCTGCCCGACGAAGACCGCCTCGGCGCCACCGCGGGTGAGCTGCACACGCTGATCACCGTGCTGATGGGCGGTCGCGTGGCCGAGCTGCTCATCTTCGAAGAGATGACCACCGGGGCCAGCGACGACCTTCGGCGGGCCTCGCGCATCGCCCGGGCCATGGTCACCGAGTACGGGATGAGCGCGCGCCTCGGCGCCCAGCACCTGATCGAAGACCAAGACGCCGGGATGATGGGCCTCAGCCGCGGCCGGTCCTTCGCCGAGGCCACCACCCAGGCGATCGACGAAGAGGCCAAGCGCATCCTCGACGAGGGCGAGGCCCTGGCCCGCAGCGTGCTGCGCCAGAACCTGCACATCCTCGAGAAGCTCGCCCAGCTGCTGCTCGAGAAAGAGACCGTCGATGGCGCCGAGCTCAGCGCGCTGCTGTCGAGCATGAACCCGGTCTACCCCGCCGCCGACCGCGCCTGAGCCATGGCCGCCCGTCCGCGCCCCCTGGTCATGGGGATCCTCAACGCGACCCCCGACAGCTTCTCCGACGGCGGCCAGTTCGGGGGCCCCGAGGTCGGGGCTGCAGGGCTCGTCATTCGCGGCCTCCAGATGATCGACGAGGGCGCTGATCTCATCGATGTGGGCGGCGAGTCGACCCGCCCCGGGGCCGCGCCGGTGCCCGAGGCAGAGGAGCTCCGCCGCGTGCTCCCCGTGGTCGAGGCCCTGGCCGCCCACACCACCGTCTCCATCGACACGATGAAGCCCGCGTTGGCCCGCGCCGCCGCCAAGGCTGGGGCGCGGGTGCTCAACGACGTGACCGGCCTAGTCGACCCGGCGATGGTCGCCGCGAGCGCCCTCTTCGAGACCACCGTGGTGATGCACATGCGGGGCGACCCGCAGACCATGGCCCAGCTCACCGCCTACGACGACCTTTTGGGCGAGGTCTGCGCGACCCTGACCGCCGCCGCCGCCCGGGCCCAGAGCGCCGCGGTCTGGGTCGACCCCGGGGTGGGCTTCGCCAAAGACACCGCGCAGAACCTGCAGCTCATCGCGATGCTCGAGGCCGTCGCTGCGCTGGGCCACCCCCTGCTGGTCGGCCTGAGCCGCAAGCGCTTCGTCGGCGCCGTGCTCGGACTGCCCGCCCCCGGCGACCGGCTCTTTGGCAGCCTCGGGGCGGCGGCCGCGGCCTGGCGGCGCGGCGCCCAGATCTTCCGCGTGCACGACGTCGGCCCGACCCGGCAGCTGCTCGACATGCTCTGGGCCATCGACCAGGCCGACCCGACCCCAGGGGGCCGCAGATCGGCCGATCCGGCCCGCGCGAGCGGTTAGGCGCCCACGTCCCGCGCCCACCCCCGCGGCCCGGGGCACGCCCGACGGAGCCGCCGCGCCATGAACCTCTGGCTGTGGGAGACCCTGCGCTGGACGGACGTGGTGGACATCGCCTTGATGTCCTTCATCGTCTACCGGGCGCTCTCGCTCATCCGCGGCACGGGCGCGGTGCAGAGCCTCGCCGGCTTGGTCGTGCTGGTCGGCCTCTACGCCGTCGCGAGCCAGCTCGATCTGATGTCGATCCACTGGCTGCTCGAGAAGTTCTTCGTCTACATCGTGCTGGCGGTGATCATCCTCTTCCAGCAAGACATCCGCCGCGGCCTCGCCCGCGCCGGCAGCCAGCTCTTCCTCAGCGCGCCCTCGAGCGCAGAGGCGCTGACCTTGCCCGTGCTCGAAGAGGTGGTGCGCGCGTCCTACGCGATGGCCTCGCGCCGGATGGGCGCGCTCATCGCGATCGAGCGCGAGGCCAGCCTCGCCGAGTTCACCGAGTCGGCCACCCTGGTCGACGGCGCGGTCAGCCAACCGCTGCTGCTCAGCATCTTCCACCCGACCAGCCCCCTGCACGACGGGGCGGTGGTGCTGCGCAAGGGCCGGGTGGCCGCGGCCCAGGCCTTCTTGCCGCTGAGCCAGTCGAAGAACATCAGCCGCTTCATGGGCACCCGCCACCGCGCCGCGATCGGCCTCACCGAGGAGACCGACGCCCTGGTCGTCGTGGTCAGCGAAGAGCGCGGCACCGTCGGCCTCGTCGAGCATGGCCAGCTCAGCACCACCGCCGACGCCAATGAGCTGCGCGAGCGCCTGCAGCAGATCTTGCTCAAGCAGCCCGCGCCCGCGCCCCGCCGCGGCCCCGCGGAGGCCCGGTGAGCGCCCCGACCGACCGCGCCGCGCGCGTCAAGTCTGCCCTGCGCAGCGCCATTCTCGACGACCTCAGCCTCAAGGTGCTCAGCTTCTCGGTGGCGGTGGGCATCTGGGCCTGGCTGCAGTCGGGCCAGGTGGTCGAGCAGCGGGCCCGGGTCAGCGTGCGCTACCTCTGGCCCGACCAGCTCGGCCGGGTCGGCGAGGTGCCCGACAGCCTCTCGGTCACCCTCTCGGGCCCCCAGGGCCGCCTGCGCGCGCTGCGCGACGCCGGGCTGAGCGTCGACGTCGACCTGCGGCAGTCCAAAGAGGGCCCGGTGACCGTCGACTTCGCCGAGCAAGACCTGCTCGGCCTGCCCGAGGGGGTCAGCGTGCTGCAGCTCAGCCCGCCGGCCGCCGAGCTGCAGCTCGACCGCGTGCGCGAGCGTAAGGTCCGCATCCGCCCGACCATCATCGGCGAGCCCGCCGAGGGGTGGCAGCGGGGTGAGGTCCGCGTCGAGCCCAGCACGGTCACCGTGCGTGGCCCCCAATCGCTCGTGCGCGAGCTGACCGAAGCCGACACCGACATCATCGACCTCGCTGGCGCCCGGGCGACCCGCAGCCTGACCGTGCCGCTCGAGCTGCCCAGCACCAGCCTGCGCGCCGACGGCGTGAGCAGCGTGCAGGTCACCATTGAGATCTCGCCGATCATCGCCGACCGGGTCTTCTCTGAGGTGCCCGTGATCATCGACGGCGCGCCGGGCTGGGTGGCCAGCGTGTCGAAGGTGCGGGTGAAGGTCGTCGGGCCGCTCAAAGAGCTGCAGGCCCTGAGCGCCGACCAGGTCAAGCTGCTCGCCCGCCTGCCCGCCGCCGTCCCGGTCGGCGAGCCGGTCAAGCTGCGCTGGGCGGCCGGGCAGCGCAGCCCCCAGCTTGAGCTGCTGCATGGCGGCGCTGTCGACCAGATCACCGTGTCCGCCATTGATCCGGACGTGATCGAGCTGCGGCCGGGCGGCGGTTAGCCGCGCCCCTCGCCTGCCCCCGACGCGTCCCCAGACGGCCCCCGCCGCGCCCCGCCTTGGAGCCCCCGATGCCCGCGCCCATCCGATTTGGCACCGACGGCCTCCGCGGCCCCGCCCACGCCTGGCCGCTCGACGCCGCCGGCGCGCGCACGGTCGGCCTCGGCCTCGCCCTCCACCTCTGCCGCAGCAGGCCCGGCGCGGCGCCCCGGGTGATCCTCGGCCGCGACACCCGCGAGAGCGGCCCGATGCTCGTCGGCGCCCTGGCCGCGGGCCTCATCGCCGGCGGCGCCACGCCGGTCGACGCCGGGGTGCTGCCCACCGCGGGCCTCAGCGCGCTCTGCGTGACCCGGGGCGCGGCGGCGGGCCTGATGGTCACCGCCAGCCACAACCCCTGGGCCGACAACGGGGTGAAGGTGCTCGGCCCCGACGGCCGCAAATTTGACCACGCCGCCGCCCTCGAGGCCCTCTTCGACACGTTGCTCGCCGAGAGCGCGCCCGCACCGACCGCGGCGGCCGCGACGATGACGGCCGACCCCGACCCGCTGGGCCCCTGGCAGGCGGCCCTGCCCAGGCTCCGCCTCGACGGCCTGCGGCTGATGCTCGACGCGGCGAACGGCGCCGCCTGGGCCTGCGCCCCCGCCGCGCTCGAGGCCCGCGGGGCCACCGTCATTCGCCGGGGCTGCGCGCCCACCGGCCGCGACATCAACGCCGGGGTCGGGGCGCTGCACCCGCCCAGCCCCGCCGAGGTGGCCGCGGCGGGCTGCGCCTTGGCCATCTGCCTCGACGGCGACGCCGATCGGGTGGTGCTGGTCGACCCCACCGCCGGTCAGCTCGATGGGGATGACCTGCTGTGGCTGCTCTGCCGCGACAGCGGGGCGCCGGTCGGCGGCACGGTCATGTGCAACGGCGGCCTCGAGCTGGCCCTGGGCGGCCGGCTGCGGCGCAGCGCGGTCGGCGATCAGCCGCTGTGGCGCGAGATGTTGGCCAGCGGCGCGCCGGTCGGCGCCGAGCCCTCGGGCCACGTGCTGTTCACCGACGGCATGCCCACCGGCGACGGCCTCTACGCGGCGCTGCGGGTGCTCGCCGCGGTGGCCGGGCCCGAGGGCGCCCCGAAGCTGCCCCTGCCGGTCGGCGGCTGGACGCGCTGGGCCCAGGCCAGCCGCACCCTGCCCGCTGGGCGGCGCCCCCCGCTCTCAGCCTTGTCCACGGTCGCCGCGGCCGAGGCCGCCGGCCTGCGGACGGTCGTGCGCTACTCGGGCACCGAGCCCATCCTGCGCGTGCAGGTGGAGGGGCCGACGGCGCCAGAGCCCTGGGCCGAGGCCATCTCCGCCGAATTCCTCGCGCTGTCGGCGGAGGGCGCGTGAGGCCCGCCTACCGCGGCAACACCGTCCGGCGCATGGACGCCCTGTGCATCGAGCAGCTCGGCATCCCCGCGCGCCAGCTGATGGAGCTGGCCGGCCGCGGCGCAGCAGAGGCCGTGGCCCGCCGCTGGCCCACCGGCGAGATCGCCGTGCTGTGTGGCCCCGGGAACAACGGCGGCGACGGTTTTGTCATCGCGCGCTGGCTGGCGCTCTGGGGAAGGGCCGTGCGCCTCTGGTCTCCGCGCACCCCCGACAGCGACGCGGCGCGGGCCAACCGGGCCCTCTGCGAGCGGATGGGGCTCCC
Source organism: Deltaproteobacteria bacterium (assembly GCA_016792625.1). GTDB lineage: Bacteria > Myxococcota_A > UBA796 > UBA796 > UBA2385 > JAEUKK01. The sequence goes on from JAEUKK010000122.1 coordinate 14,295, forward strand.
GATGCTCGGCCTGGACGCCGCCGTCGCCGGGGCCACGGTGCTCATCGACGCCCTGCTCGGCACGGGTCAGCGCGCGGCGCCGCAGGGGGCGGCGCTCGACGGGGTGCGGGCCTGTCGCCGGGCCCGCGCTGCGGGGGCCGCAGTGGTGGCGCTCGACCTGCCCACCGGCCTGCACGCCGACACGGGCCAGCCGCTCGGCGCCGAAGATGAGGTGGTCGAGGCCGATCTGACCCTGACCTTCGGCTTCCTCAAGCCTGGCCTCTGCCTCGCCCCCGGTTTGGTCATCGCCGGCGAGGTCGAGGTCATCGATATTGGCCTCGGGCACGCTGCCCTCGTCGAGCCAGCGCTGCTGGCCGCCGAGCTCGAGGTGGGCGAGCCTGGCGATCTTGACGCGGCCCTGCCCAAGGTCGGCCGCCTGGGCGCCAAGTGGGATCGCGGCCACGTCGCCATTCGCGCAGAGGGCGGGGCGGCCGTGCTCGCCGCGCAGGGCGCCCTGGCCAGCGGGGCGGGCTGGGTGACAGTGCTCTGCCCCGAGGCGGGCTGGGCGCGCCTGCACGGCCTGCCCCCCGACGTGGTGCTCGCCGCGCCCAGCGCGCTGGATCCGCAGCGCCACGACGTGCTGGTGGTCGGTCCGGGCCTGGGCGCCGCCGGGGCCGCCGCGCTCTCGGCCGCCGAGGCCTTCCCAGGGATCGTGATCGTCGACGCTGACGCCATCCTCCCCCTGCGCGAGGCGAGCGCGGCCCTGCGCGGGCGGGTGGTCCTGACCCCCCACAGCGCCGAGGCCGCCGCCCTGCTCGGGCTGCGGCGGGCCCGGGTCGAGGCCGACCGCCTCGACGCGCTGCGCCAGCTGCGCAGCTTTGGCCTGCCCGTGCTCAAGGGCCCGGGCTCGCTCATCGGCGACCGGGTGCCCGCCTGCTGGCCGGTCGCCGACGCCCGCCTTTCCGTCGCCGGCTCGGGCGACGTGCTGGCGGGGCTGATCGGCGGCTTGGTGGCCCGCTGCTGCCCCCGCGGCGGTGAGGGCCTGGGCGCGGTGGTCAGCGCCGCGGTGGGCCTGCACGCGCACGCCGCCGCCGAGCTGCCGCCGGGCGGGCGGGCCGGCCAGCTCGCCGGGGCCATCGCCGCCGCCTGGGAGCGCCACGCCCCCGCCGCGGGTCAACGGGCACCACCGCCCTCCGCCCCGGCCTGAGCGCCCGCGCCCACCCAGGCGGATAGCCCCCCTCCATCCACCCCTCGCGCTGGAGCCCCGATGCCCCGCAGCCCCTCGCTCCTCGGGATCGCCCTGCTGGCCGCTGTCCTCTCCCCCTCGGCCGCGGTGGCCGCGGGCGCCGACCCGGCCAAGGGCCAGTCGATCTACATGGCCAACTGCATGGCCTGCCACGGCACCAAAGCCGACGGCAACGGGCCCGCCGCCGCGGCGCTGAAGCCCAAGCCGACCGACTTCACCAGCGCCACCTGGTGGGCCGGCAAAGACGACAAGCGCGTCACCGCCTCAATCAAGACCGGCAAGCCGGGCACCGCGATGATGCCCTTCGCCCAGCTCAGCGACGAGGACCTCGCCCACCTCGTGGCCTTCCTCAAGTCGAAGAAGACGCCCACCACGTCACCTTGAGCGAGGGCAAGGCACTTCGGGGGCGGCCGGTGGGGGCGGCTCCACCCGCCTGCGCCCTTGACGCGCGGCCGCGGCGGCAATAAACCCCGCGCGTCATTGAGCGGGTGTAGCTCAGTCGGTAGAGCAGCGGATTCCAAATCCGCAGGTCCTGGGTTCGAGTCCCTGCGCCCGTGCTTGTAGCGGGAGCCGTGTGAGCGGCTCCCGCTCTTGTGTTTTGGCCTCCCCCGCCGCTCATCCCCGCGCCTCTCCCCCGCCGTCCCCAGCGCGCCGCGGCCGGG
>JAEUKK010000105.1 GCA_016792625.1 Deltaproteobacteria bacterium
GGACGGCAAGCGGGCCGCTGACCGCACCGACGACGCCAAGGCCCCGCGCGGCGCCCGCAGCGTCGAGGGCTGGTCGCCGCGGCTCGAACCCGTGCGCGGCCGGCGCGGCGCAGGGGAGGGAGCGACCGACCCCGACGACGCTCGGCTGCTGCCCGTCGGCGGCTGGACCCGCAACCTCGACACCGAGGAGGCCCCTGAAGCCCGCGAGCTCAAGCCCAGCCGCGCGCAGCGGGCTGCGCTCGCGGCGGCGGGCCTTCACCATGACCCCGGGGCCGGCACCTTCTTCGGGGTGACGACCACGGCCATCGACGACTTCCCCGCGGGCAGCCTCATCTTCTCCGAGCCCGAGGACGGCGCGGGCTTCGCTATCGCCAAGGCCGAGCTCGCCCCGGCCGGCGGCGGCAAGGCGCGCAAGGCCCGGGCGGCCGACCAGGCGCGGGCCGACGCCGCGGTGGGCGCGCTCAGCGACAGCTCGCCCGCCCGCACCCCGAGCCCCGGCCAAGAGGCGACGACCGCGGCGCAGATCGAGGCGGCAGCCGAGGTGCTCGCCGAGACCCCGGTCGGCCCCGAGGGCGAGAGCGGCGCGGCGGGGGTCAGCTTCGCGGCCTGGCAGGACATCGAGCGCGCGCTGGTGAACCTGCTCGACGCGCCCGAGAAGTCCACCCAGCACCGCGTGGGCCGGGCCTTGGAGGCCTGGCGCGACGGGCTCGCCCCCGAAGCCGAGAGCGCCCACGCCAAGCCGAGCCCGGGAAACCGCGGCTGGGCTGTGCTCTCGCTCGCAGACCTGCGCGCAGAGCTGGACCGCGTGCTCGAGACCAGCGTGGACGACGACGACACCGACAAGCAGACCCGCGCCTACATGGCGCAGGTGCTGTCGGGCTTTGAAGCGGTGACCCCGCCGTTCGCGGCGGCCTTCGCGTTGGTCGCGGCGGCCCGCAAGCACATCGCCAACCCGAAGTGCAAGGATGAAGCGCGGGAGCAGTCGCGGGCCGCGCTGGCCAAGGCGGTGGACACGCTCGAGGCCGCGGCGACCCGCCGCCGGGCCGGTGGGCTGCCCGCCGACCAGCTCGCGGCGCTGCGGGCCTCGGCGCGCTCGGTCGCGCTGACCGCGGCGAAGCTCGCGCGGTCCTGCGCGGCGGGGCAGCTCGCGATGCCGAGCGCCAAGGCCGAGAGCGGCGCACAGGGCGGCAAGGACAGCGGCGGCGACCCCTACGCGACGCCCCGGGTCCGCTACATCGGCGCCCGGAAGGTGACCGTGCAGACCGCCGGCCGCGGCAAGGACGCGCTGAACATCGACACCGGCAAGTGGTCCTGGACCGTCGAGCGCACCCACCCCATCGTCGAGAAGCTGCGCGCCGCGCCGCTGCCCCCGCTGCCCATGCCCCGGAAGCCCGACGGCTGGACCAAGACCGAGTGGCAGGGCTGGGCCGGCGAGCTCGGCCGGGCGCTTGGCCTCGGGCCGGGCGAGTTCGACGTGCAGTGGCTGCCGGCCGAGGGCGTGTCGAAAGAGGGCTGGCAGCTCGTCATTCCCCGCGGGCACGCGCAGCACGGCCGCAGCGCCGTCGAGCTGACCTTCGAGCTCGCGCTGAACCAGCTCATGTTCGTCGGTGTCGTCGAGGCGCCGGTCATCCAGAAGGGCGACGTGGTCAGCTACATCAAGGGCCGCACCCCGGTGGTG
>JAEUKK010000106.1 GCA_016792625.1 Deltaproteobacteria bacterium
GCGCCTGCCCAGCGCCGATGCCCTGCCCCACGGCGCTCCCGCCGCCGGCGGCCGCCCCCCGGGCCAGCTCTGCGCCCTCCAGCACGAGGCGCAGCACCGCCGCCGGGCCCGCCGCCTCCACCACCGCTGCGCCCACGATCCCCGCGGGCAGCACCGGCCCGCGCGTCGGCGCCTCGGCACCGGCGCCCTCCCGTGAGCCCGGCGCGGCCGTGCTCTCGGTGGGCCGCTGCACGCCCGGATCGGCGGTCTGCGCGCCGTAGTGGTCTGCGATGCCGCCCGCGGCCTCCGCCAGCGCGCGCTGCAGCGCGGGGTCGGCGAAGGCCTCCGCAGCCAGCTCGGCGAGGGCCTCGGCGCCCGCCCGCGCCTCGGGGTCGTCGGACTCCGGCTCGTAGACCTCGTCCTCCTGCTCCCGCGCGCTGCTCTCGCTCTCCCGCTCGACCTCGTCGACCAAGTCCGAGAAGGCCCAGCGGGCGAAGTCTTGGAGCGCGTCGCGGGCGGCGTTGAGCGGGTAGCCGGGCTGGCCCGGGCGCACCGTCGTCGTGAGATCGATGACCACGTCGGCTTTCAGCGCGCCGCGGCGCGCCGGCTGTTGGAACTGGAAGAGGCCGCCCAGCCGCACATAGTAGGCGCCGTGGCGGTCGCCGGGCGCCCTGCGGTAGGCCTTCACGCTGGCCTCTGCGCCGCGGCCCCACGAGCCCTCGACGCGCACCCGGCTGCCGCCCCGCCGGCTGAACAGGGGCTCGACCTCGGCGCCGTCCAGCTCGAGGCGCAGCCCGGGCAGGTCGTTCGCGCCGAGCAGCTCGCGCAGGCGGGTGGTGAGCGGCACCCACTCCTGCCGCGCGTAGTCCCAGTGCTCGTCAACCTCGGCGGGCAGGTCGAAGATGGTGATGCGGGTGCCCTGGCGGTGGGGCGCGTCGTAGACCTGCACGTCCTGGCCGCTGCCGGCGCTGACCGCGAGGTTGTCGCGGCTGTGCAGCTCCCACCGGAAGGTCGGGCTGGTGCCCAAGATCACCGCCTTGGCCACGCCAAAGCCGCCGGCCGCCTCGCCGCTATCGCCGGCGTCGGCTTTGCCCGAGGCGCCGAGCGACAAGAACTTGGTCAGGATGGTGTCGGCGTCCATGCCGATGCCGTTGTCCTCCCAACTCAAGGCGCGGCGGTCGGGGTCCCAGCGCACCGAGAAGCGGCCCTCCCCCGCGCGCAGCTGGCGTGCCCGCACCGCAGCTTTGATGGCGTCGACGGAGTTTTGCAACGCTTCACGCGTCGCGAGCACCGGCAGGTCGCCGGATTGGTACACGCTGGTGGTGAAATATCGCCACATCACGGCGGCGTCGGCGCCCGGTCGACCGGTGGCCTTCGCCCCCAGCTCTTCGACCAGCGCGCCATCTTCGCCGAGCGCCGCGCGCAGCGCCACCCGGTCCACCTGCAGCCGGGCCCGGTCTGCGGGGCCGTTGGCCCGCGCGACCGCTCGGAGCGCCTCCCACGCGAAGGGCGCAAAGGGGTCGGGCGTGTGGCGGCAAGGGCAGGTCGACGCCGCGGGAGCGCCCTCCTCTCCAACGCTTTGGGCGCTCACGGCCAGGGCGTTGGGCGAGGGCCGCGGCGGCCAAGCCGGCCCCCTCATCGCGCCGCCAGCGCCGCCGGCGCCGCCTCGTCCCGGACTGCCGCGAGCAGGTCCCGCGGGATGCGCCGGTCCCACCAATACAGGCCCGCCGCCTCCAGCTCGCCGAACTTGAGCCCGGAGGCCGGCGCCAGCGACAGGAACCGCCGCCAGCCGTCGAGCGTCGGGGCAAACCAAGCGTCCACCCGGCCGAGCGCCGCGCCGCGGGCGATGACCAGCGCGCCGCGCACCACGACGGGGACGTGCTGCTGGTCGGCGCTCCAGCGCTGGGCGAGGCTCAGCCCGCGGATGATGACGTCGCCGACCTTGGGCCAGACCCGCTCCAGCCAGGCGTCCGAGGCCCACGACCAGCCAAGGCGCGGCCAGTCCACGCCGTAGCGCATGCCCTCCTCGACCCGGCGCTCGACGGCCTCGAGGCTCTCGACGTCCTCGCCGGCGGGGAAGACCGCGTCGAGGTGCTCGGGCTGGAGCTTCATCTGCGCCAGCGCGTCGAGCTCACGCGGCGTCCAGGCCGCGCCGCCGGCCGGCCGCACGCCGATGGCCGCGCCCTTCACCCGGCCGAATTCGGCGAGCTCGACCCGGCTCGGGTCCCAGGGGCTCGGGACGCCGACGCGCAGGCCCTCGTAGACCGGCGCCGCGCCGTCGTGGGGCACGAGCAGCTCGGTCTCGCGGGCCGCGTACATCCAGCGGGCCCAAGGCCAGGCCTCGGGATCGACGGTGGCGAGGTCCTTGAGGCGCTCCTCGCCCTCTTGGCGCAGCCGGGCGGCCTCAGCCGGGTCGGCGGCGCGCTCGGCCTTGCGGAAGCGCGCCTGGGCGGCCCGCAACATCCGCGCTGCGTCCTCAGCGACCTTCTTGCGCGCGTCCGCCTCGCGCCGGGCCCGAACGTCGGCCAGGCGGCGCGCCGTCTTCTCCGGGTCGCGGCTGATGAGCAGCAGAATTTCGTCGGGCCCCATGTCCATCTGGGCGCCGGGGTTGTTGGTCGCCCGGGACTGGCTCTTGAGCAGCTCGGTCATCCAGCCGAGCTTGCCTTGGATCAGGTTGAAGCGAAGCCCATCCTGCGAGCGCCGCGCGAAGTAGTAGTTGATCTCGATGTTCGCGAGCGTGTTCCCTTGGCGCACGCCGCGGCCGTTGCGCTGCTGCAGCGTGGCCGGCTCCCAGGGCAGGTCGAGGTGGTGGATGGCGCAGGTGCGGGTCTGCAGATCGATGCCCTCGTACGCGATGGCGTTGGCGATGACGACGTCGTACTTGGGCTCCTCGCCGAGCTCGGGCTCGCCGTTGAACTCCTTGGCGATGCGCTGCCGGTCGGCCGCCGCCTTCGCGGTGATGGCGTTGAGCACGGCGATCCGGTCCTCGGGGATGCCCACCTTCACCAAGGTCTGCACGACCCAGCGGTGGGCCGCCACGTTGTCCACGAACACGATGTGGCCGCAGCTTCGGTTGGCCAACACACGGCGGGCCATGGCGGCGAACTTGGGGCTCACCGGGTCGACCCCGGAGCTGGCCGCGGTCTTCCAGTCGTGGCCCTCGTCGAGCTCGGGGTGCACGGCCACGAGCGCCATGCGAGCGAGCAGGCCGAGCACCTTGCCCGCATCGTCGCTGCGGCCGCGGCCGGCGGCCTCGAGCGCCTTCTCGATCTCGCCGACGTAGTGCTCGTACTTGGCCTCCTGCAGGGCGTTCATGTCGACCTCGACCACGTTGACCCGGGGCTCGGGGAGCTTGAGGCCCACGTCCTCGGCGGTCTTGAAGTCGCCGTAGCGGAAGATGACGTCCCGCAGCTCGTGCAGGTTCTGGAAGCCGGTCACCGCGCTGCGCTCGACCACCTCCATCTTGGTGTCGACCACGGGCTTCAGCTCGATGCGCAGGTAGCGGTCGATGAACTGCTCGGGGTCGCGGATGCCCATGCGGCTCCAGGCGTCGTGATCGACGTACTGGATGAGGTTGTAGAACTCGAGCGGGCTGTTCTTGGCCGGGGTGGCCGACAGCAGCACGACGCCCGCGCCGCCGGTCTTGCGCCGCACCGCCGCGCAGCGGAAGTCGAGCTGCCAGGCCCGCTTGCTGCCGTCGCCGGCGTTGCCCATGAACCGGGGCACGCCGCCCTCGCGGGGCTCGGGCAGGTACAGGTTCTTGAAGTTCTGCGCCTCGTCGACGATGAGGAGGTCGACGCCCACGTCATCCCAGGCGACGCCGGGGTCGTACTCCCAGCCCTCGGGCAGCTCCATCTGCTCGGCGATCCAGGCGCTCACGCCCTCGCGCAGGATGGCCTCCTGCCGCTCGGTCAGGCCCTTGCCCTCGCGCGCGTTGCGCTGCCGCAGCCGCACCTCGCGCTGGATGGCCTCGGTCTGGTCGGCGTAGGCGCGGATGGCGCGCTCGTTCATGCGCGTTCGGGCCAGGGCCGTGTAGGTCAGCAGCACGACGTCAAACTCACCGGCCTGGAAGCGGGTCCACTTCTCGGCGCGCTCGGCGGGCGTGTCAGTGTCGCTGGTGAGCAGGCCCTTGCGATCACCTCGCTGGACGATCTTCTTCTTGCTGCCGACCACCGCGACCCGGTAGTCGGGCAGCACCCGCTTGATGTCGGCCTCCCACTTCCAGACGATAGAGTTGGGCACCAAGATCACCGGCCGGCGGCTCCAGCCCTCTTGGCGGGCCCGGGCCAACACGGCGATGCCGGTGTAGGTCTTGCCCACGCCCACGTCAAAAGCGAGCAGCCCGCCGCGGTTCGCGAGGATGCGCCGCCCGCCCGCGACCTGGTGCGGGTGCAGGCGCACGCCGTCCTTGGCCCACCGGGCGATGGGCAGGGGCTCGGCCGGGTAGCTCGGCGCCAGGAAGCCGCGGAAGTGGCGGTTGTAGGCCTCCTCCACCAGCGACCGGCGCGCCTCGTCGGTCGCCACCCAGGCCCGGAAGGACTGGTCCCACTCCTTCGCCTTGGCGAGGCGCACCTCGTCGATGTTCTCGTCCTTGGCCTTCTTCGGCTTGAAGGTGGTGCGGTCGTGGTTGATCCAGCCGATGGCCCAGCGGGCCTCGCTCGACAGCCCGCGGGCGTCTTCGAGCTCGTCATAGTCGACGTCCTCGAGCTGCACGAGGCCGTCCTTGCGGACCAGCGAGACCGGGCCAAAGTGGGCGTTGAGGGTCTCGGTCAGCCATTGGGCCACGAGGTGCAGGGGCATCCAACCTTGGCGGGCCAACACACCCTCGATGTCGTCGAGCACCGCGGGCTGCAGCGCCTCGCGCAGCTTGCGCGCCTGCTCTTCGATGCGCGCCAGCGGGGTGCTCGGGTGCGGGTCTTTGCCCGCCCGGATGGCCAAGTCGGCCCGGTCGAGCTTGGGCCAGAGGTTGCCGGTCAGGTAGGCCGCGGCGGGCACGAGCTCCTCCCAGCCCTCACCGTCGAGACACCAGCCAGCGTCGAGCAGCTCGGGCAGTCGGTCCAGCGCCGCTTTTCGCCCGCCCGCGGGCAAGGCCTCGCCGAGCGCGGTGACGGTGCAGGTGCGCTGCGTCCGGTAGATCCACTCCGCGAGGGCCAACACATCGTCGGGGCGACCGGTGAAGCGCGGCGTCCAGACCGGGGCTTGGGCCAGGCCGTCGATGAGCTTGCCCGTGCGGCCAAAGGCGGTGAGGAAGCGCTCAGCGCCGGTGTTCCCGCCGTCTGCGAGCGTGCGCAGGTCGGGGCTCGCCCAGGGGTTGCCATGAGTGTTCGCCCACGACCGCAGGGCCTCGTGCAGCTCGGGCCAGAGCTGCACGTGCTCGTCGCTCGCGTCGGCGGCGACCGCGGCGAGGTAGCGGTCGACCCGCAGCCCCAAAGCGACGGCCGAGGCGGCGTGCTCGCTGAGGCCGACGGTGGCCTGCTCGAGCTGGCGCGCGACCGCGCCCTTGCCGCTGCGCGCGCCAGCGCCCGGGAAGACGACGACCTCGCGCACGATCTCGCAGGCCTCGCACATCGGGCGCTCGACCAAGGCCGGCAGCCGCTCAAAGCTGCCCTCGACGGTGTACCCCCAGCGCGCCCGCTTGGTCTGGTCGTCTTCGCCCTGGTCGTCGCCGCTCTCGACGCCGAGGATGTTCTCGGGGAAGCGGCGGAAGTAGTCCCCCGCGGCCACGAACTGGTCGCCGGGGTCGACCGCGCCGAGCTCGCCCGGGCGGGCCCGGAAGAACAGCAGGTCGGTGACCAGGTTCGCGCCCGGGAAGATGCCCGAGGGGAGCCGGAAGGCCGCGCCGAGGTGATGCCGCAGCAGCACCTTCTCGCGGAGGGCCACCAGCGCGGAGCCCCGGCCGGTCAGGAAGCCCGACGGGACCAAGAAGACGCCGAGCCCGCCCGGCGCGAGCAGGTCGAGCCCGCGGCGCAAGAAGTAGGCGTAGGCTGCCTTCTCGCGGTAGCTGCGGTCGGGGTCCTCGGTCACCGCGGCGCCGCGCTGCCCATAGGGCGGGTTGGACAACACAAGGCCCAGCCGGCCCGCCAACGCTGGTCCGCGCTCGCGCACCCACAGCTCGAAGGGGCCCTCGGTCAGGTCGACGTCGGGCCGCAGCGCGCCGAGCATGCGGGCCGACAGCGCCGACCACTCCACCGCGTGCCAGCGCAGGTCCTCGAAGCCCTCGCCGCTGGCCGCCTGGATGAACCGGCCGATGCCCGCGCTCGGCTCGAGCGCCAGCACCGCGCCATCGACCCGGGGCAAGTCGAGGACCAAGGGGCGGATCACGCGGGCGACCTCTCGGGCCACCGCGGTCGGCGTGTAGTACTCGTGGATGAGGCCGCGGGCCTCGGGCACCGGGAAGCCCTCGGGCAGCCGGTCGCGGGCCGCCTCGATGCTCAGGCCGCCCCAGCCGCTGTAGTCGGCGAGCGCGGCGCGGTCGGCCGCGCTGAGGGGGCCGGCCCCCGCGCGCGCGGCGATCTGCATGGCCTTGATGTTCGCCGCGGTGCGCTGGGCCGGGGTCCACAGGTCGGCGGGCACCTCCGTAGGGAGCGCCGCGGGCGCCGCCCCGCCGCCCCGCGCCAGCAGCTGCTGGGCGAGGATGGTGATGAGCTGCGCGCGGTTGCGGGTGAGGAAGCCGTCGAAGTAGCCCCGGCTGATCTGCGGCGGCAGGTTGGCCGCCACGAAGCTGGACATGCGGCCGAACAGCACCTCGGCGGGCGAGGGCGTCGTGGTCTCTGGGCCTGCGTTCATCAGACCTCCCCGCGGCCGAGGCCGGCGAGCTCGTGGAGCAGCGCGACGAGGTCGTCAGAGTCGACGTACTCGTCCTCTGCGCTCTGCTGGTGGACGGCGTCGATCTGCGCGCCGAGGTGGTCGAGGGCGGGCGGCATCACGGCCCGCGCCTCGCGGAGCAAGTCGAGGGCATCGCCAGTGTCGATGTACTCGCGCTCCTCGGAGTCCTTGAGCAGCCGGGCGGCGGCCTGGATGTAGGGCCGCAGGGCGGCGGGAAGCGCCGCGCGACCGGCGGAGCGGCCCGCCGGCAGGCGCTCGACCTTGGCGATGGTGGGCCGGGTGGCGCTGCGCGTCGGGCCCTGCGCGGTCGGCGGGGGCGCCGCGGTCCGGGCCCGCAGCCGCTCGGTCGCCGGCGCCGCGGCGGGCGCGCCGCCGGCCATTGCCGCGGCGATGGCGGCGGAGAAGGCGTCGAGCAGCAGCTTGTCCTTCGCGGCGTCCGGCGTCGCTTCGGCGGGGGCCGCCTCGACCGGGGCCTGCGCAGGAGCCCGGCCGGGCGCACCCCGCTTGACAGGCGGGGCGTCAGAGACCGTAACCACGCTCACCAGCGGGTCGCGGCCGGTGACCGGCGCGCGCTCAGTCGGGACCGTTCCGGTCAGCCGCAACACCGGCACCCCCACGAACAGCTCCTTCATGGCCTTGGCGGTCTTGAACGGCTGCTCGCGGCCGAGCAGCACCTGCACCGCCGCGGCCCCCACCTTGTTGATGTTCGGGTCGACGATGTCGTCGAAGGTCCCGCTGAACAGGTGGTGGGTCAGGCGCTTGGCCAGCTCCGGCACGTTCCGGCTCAGGCCGTTCGCGCGGTACCAGCCCTCCGCCCAGGCCGGCAGCTCCGACCAGTCGGTCGGCAGCTTGCCGGTGGTCGGAGTGGCCTCGGCCTCGTCGGCGGCCTGGCCGTAGGCCTCGGCCTTCTCGGCCTCGGTGGCGAGGCGCAGCCGCACGAACCGCACGTTGTGCGCGGTGACGGTGTGGGCCGCCAACACCGCAGCGTCGACCTCCCCCACGCGCAGCACGGTCCCCACCACCGGGGTGCGGCCCTTGATGTAGCTGACCACGTCACCCTTCTGGATGACCGGCGCCTCGACGACACCGACGAACATGAGCTGGTTCAGCGCGAGCTCGAAGGTCAGCTCGACGGCGCTGCGGCCGTGCTGCGCGTGCCCGCGGGGGATGACGAGCTGCCAGCCCTCTTTCGACACGCCCTCGGCCGGCAGCCACTGCACGTCGAACTCACCCGGCCCGAGGCCAAGCGCCCGGCCGAGCTCGCCGGCCCAGCCCTGCCACCCGGTCTTGGTCCAGCCCTCGGGCTTCCGGGGCATGGGCAGCGGGGGCAGCGGCGCGGCGCGCAGCTTGTCGACGATGGGGTGGGTGCGCTCGACGGTCCAGGACCACTTGCCGGTGTCGATGCTCAGCGTGTCCTTGCCGCGGCCGGCGGCCTGCACGGTCACCTTCCGGGCGCCGATGTAGCGGACCCGGGGCGTCGCGTAGGGGTCGCCTCCGCTGTCCATGCCGCCCTGCGCGCCGCTCTCGGCCTTGCCGCTCGGCATCGCGAGCTGCCCCGCCGCGCAGGACCGCGCGAGCTTCGCCGCGGTCAGCGCCACCGAGCGCGCCGAGGCCCGCAGCGCCGCGAGCTGGTCGGCGGGCAGCCCGCCGGCCCGGCGGCGGGTCGCCGCGGCCTCGAGCGTGTCCACCGCCTTGGCGAGCGCGGCCCGCGACTGCTCCCGCGCTTCATCCTTGCACTTCGGGTTGGCGATGTGCTTGCGGGCGGCGGCGACCAACGCGAAGGCGGCCGCGAACGGCGGGGTCACCGCCTCGAAGCCCGACAGCACCTGCGCCATGTAGGCGCGGGTCTGCTGGTCGGTGTCGTCGTCGTCCACGCTGGTCTCGAGCACGCGGTCGAGCTCGGCGCGCAGGTCTGCGAGCGAGAGCACAGCCCAGCCGCGGTTGCCCGGGCTCGGCTTGGCGTGGGCGCTCTCGGCGTCGGGGGCGAGCCCGTCGCGCCAGGCCTCCAGAGCCCGGCCCACCCGGTGCTGGGTGGACTTCTCGGGCGCGTCGAGCAGGTTCACCAGCGCGCGCTCGATGTCCTGCCAGGCCGCGAAGCTGACGCCCGCCGCGCCGCTCTCGCCCTCGGGGCCCACCGGGGTCTCGGCGAGCACCTCGGCGGCGGCCTCGATCTGCGCCGCGGTCGTCGCCTCTTGGCCGAGGCTCGGGGTGCGGGCGGGCGAGCTGTCGGTGAGCGCGCCCACCGCGGCGTCGGCCCGCGCCTGGTCGGCCGCCCGGGCCTTGCGCGCCTTGCCGCCGCCGGCCGGGGCGAGCTCGGCCTTGGCGATGGCGAAGCCCGCGCCGTCCTCGGGCTCGGAGAAGATGAGGCTGCCGGCGGGGAAGTCGTCGATGGCCGTGGTCGTCACCCCGAAGAAGGTGCCGGCCCCGCGGTCATGGTGAAGGCCCGCCGCCTCGAGCGCGGCCCGCTGCGCTCGGCTGGGCTTGAGCTCGCGGGCTTCGGGGGCCTCCTCGGTGTCGAAGTTGCGCGTCCAGCCGCCGACGGGCAGCAGCCGTGCGTCGTCGGGGTCGGTCGCTCCCTCCCCTGCGCCGCGCCGGCCGCGCACGGGTTCGAGCCGCGGCGACCAGCCCTCGACGCTGCGGGCGCCGCGCGGGGCCTTGGCGTCGTCGGTGCGGTCAGCGGCCCGCTTGCCGTCC
>JAEUKK010000169.1 GCA_016792625.1 Deltaproteobacteria bacterium
GGGGGGGCGGCCGGGCGCCCCGGGGGCCGGCGCCCCCGTTCGGGGGGGGGTGGGGGGGGGCGCGCCCCCCCCCCCCACCATCCTCCCCTCCCCTGCTTTAGGGTTCAGCTGCCCAGGCGGCGCAGGGCCTCGGCCACAGCCTGGCGCGGGTCGGGGCGCGGGCCCGCGAGCTCAACGGTGGCAGATCGCCAAGGATCGGCCGGAGGGGGCGCGGAGGGCGCGGCGCCGAAGCTCGGCTGGCTCGGCGGGCGGCCCTTGGCGGTCAGGGCCGAGACCATCGCCGCGGGCAGGGGCCGCACCCCACCCAAAGGCACGGCCAGCAGGGCGATCCGAGCGAGGTGCTCGACCAGCTCCATCCGTAAAAACGCCTGCTCGGGGCTGCCACCGACGGTCAGCAGCCCGTGCCCCGCCAGGATCACCACGTCGGCCACCGCCAGCGCCTCAGCCACGCCGCGGTCGAGCGCGGGATCGCCCGGAGCGGCCAACGCCACCACGGGGAGGGTCGGACCGAGGCTCACCGCCGCCTCAGCCAAGAAGGGGTGCGGGAGGCCCTGCCCCGCGGCCGCGAAGGCGCAGAGGTGGGGCGGGTGGGCGTGGAGGACCACGCCGATGTCAGGACGGGCCCCGAGGGCCGCCCTGTGCAGGTGCAGCTCGGACATCGGCTTGCGGCTGCCCGCGAGCACCGCCCCGCCGGCGTCGAGCACGAGCAGCGTCTCGGGGGCGATCTCGGCCTTGGCCATCGCGGTGGGCGTGCACAGCAGCCGGCCGTCGCCGAGGCGGGCGGTGGCGTTGCCGTCGTGGTTGGCGACCCAGCCGCGGGCGGCGAGCTGCCGCACCACCGCGGCGAGCTCGCGCCGCAGGTCCTCTTCGCGGGGCGCGCTCACCGGCCCACCGCCGGCAGGTCGACCGCGTCGACCACGCCAAGAACAACGGCGTGCAGGGGCTCTTCGCCGGCGCCGAGCACCTGGCGGGCGGTGTTGCCCTCGCGGGCGGCCAGCACGAGGTCACCGGGGCCGGCCTGGGCGGCGTCGACGGCCATGAAGTCAGGGCCCACCGGGCTGTGGGTGTCGGGCCCGACCGGGACGAGCACCAGCACGGTGCGCCCGTCGAAGGCTGCGTGCTGGACGGTGCTCACGCAATTGCCGACCACGCGGGCGAGGATCACAGCAAGCTCCGGTCGGACCAGACCCGGTCCACGATGCTGATCACGGCGCAGTCGACCGGCACGAAGGTCTGGGGCAAGGCGAGCGCGGCCTCGCGCCCGGCCGTCCAGCTCACCAGGTCGCCCGGGCCCGCCTGGAGCGCGTCGGCGGCGACGATGGGCTCGCCGCTCGGGGCGCCGTCGGCCCCCTGCGGCTGGATGAGCAGCAGCCGCACCCCCTCGAGGCCCTCGGACTTGACCGTGCAGACCACACGGCCGCGGACGCGCGCGAGCTCCACTCAGGCCTCCCGGCCGAGCGCGAAGGGCGCCGGCCGCAGCAAGAAGGGGATCAGATCGGGGTGTGGGCGGGCGATGCGCTCGATGCGGTGCAGGGCGCCGGCCGCGCGCAGCTGGGCCTCGGCGGTGGCCAGCCCCTCTTCGACGTCGTGCTGGGCGCCGGCGATGACCGCGTAGGCCCGGCCGCCGAGGCCGCCGGCCACGCGCAGCCCGCAGAGGCGCACGTCGGCGTCTTTGAGCGCCCGGTCGACCGCGAGCAAGGCGGGGGCGATGGCGCCGCCCTCGATGACGCCGAGACAGTCGTAGCTGTCGGCGTCTTCGCGCAGCGTGTGGCCGCGCAGGCCGCGGAGCAGCGCGGGGTGGGCCATCGGCAGCAGCAGGTGGTGGAGCACGGCCGGGCCGGCGGCGCGCAGACCGGCCCCGACCGCCTCGTCGACCTCGGCCACCGCCCCGCAGAGCAAGATCAAGAAGCGCCCGGGCTCGACGAGGTTGGCCTCGAGCACGCGCACGGGGGCCTGCTTGACCAGCGCGTCGAGCGCGCGGAGGCCCGACGCGACGGCGTCGAGCTCCAGCAGGGCGAGCGCGTCCTCCACCATCGGCTGTTGCCCTCCCCGCTAAACGATGCGGAAGTATCCGGAGAGGGTGCAGCGCCGCTCGCGGGTAAAGGTGCGCGCGGTGGTCAGCCCGTCGCCGGTGGGCGAGGCGATGGTAAAGCTGGTATAGCCCTCGCCGCCAAAGCCGAGACCAGCGACGTGCGGGGCGTTCTTGACGAAGATCGAGCCGTTGAAGGCCCGCGCCATGCGGTGCAGGGCGTCGAGGTTGCGCGAGTACATGCTGGCCGTGTGGCCGTAGCCGTGCTCGGCTTCGACCGCGAGGTCAATGCCCTCGTGCACGTCTTTGACGCGCACGAAGGGCAGGACGGGCATGAGCAGCTCGTGCTGCACGAAGGGGTGGTCGAAGTCGACCTCGCAGATGATCAGCCGCGGGTCACCCTTGAAGTGCACGTCGATCTCTTTGAGCAGCAGGCCCGCGTCTTTGCCCACCCACTTGCGGTCGACGTGCTGGCGATCCGGCGTCAGCAGCAGCTTCTCGAGGCGCGTGATCTGGTGGTTGCGCAGGCGCACGTTGCCGAGCTTCTCGACGCGGTCCATCAGCTCGTCAAAGACGGCGTTGACCGCGAAGACCTCTTTCTCGTCGACGCAGATGATGTTGTTGTCGAAGCTCGCGCCCAGCGTGATGCCGCGGGCCGCGCGGTCGAGATCGGCGGTCTCGTCGACCACCACGGGGGGGTTGCCCGGGCCGCCGGCCACGCAGCGCTTGCCCGAGCGCAGGGCCGCCTGGACCACCGCGCCGCCGCCGGTGACCACGACCATGCGGGTGCCCTTGTGGAGCATGATCTGGCTGGCCGAGTCGATGGTCGGGCTGCCCACGCAGGTCATGATGTCGACCGGGCCGCCGACCTCGACGCTGGCCCGGTTGATGAGATCAACGACCCAGGCGCTGCAGTGCTTGGCGCCGGGGTGCACGTTGAAGGCGACGGCGTTGCCGCCCGAGACCATGCCGATGCCATTGTTGAGGATGGTCTCGGTCGGGTTGGTGCTCGGCGTGATCGCGGCGATGACGCCGTAGGGCGCGCGCTCGACCAGGGTGAGGCCATCGTCGCCGGTCATGGCCACCGGCTCGAGGATCTCGGGGCCCGGCGTGCGGTGGATGACCAGCAGGTTCTTCTTGATCTTGTCTTCGACCCGCCCGAGCCCGGTCTCTTCGTGGGCGAGTCGGGCGAGGGTGGTGACGTTCTGGGCCGCCCGCGCGCGGATGTTCGCGATGATCTCGCGCCGCTTGTCGAGGGGCAGGGCCACCAGCGTGTGCTGGGCGACGGTGGCCGCGGCGACCGCGTCGTCGACCGAGCCGTAGACCCCCAGCGGGTGCGCGGGCAAGGCGGCGGGGCGCTGGGCGGGCTCGGCCAAGCGGCTGACCACCGCCTGCACCAGGGCGGAGACGTCGAGGTCGGCGCTCACGAGCTGGCCCCGGACTTGTCGTAGACCAGGGCGCCGTCGACGTCGACCGCGTCGACGATGGCCATGATCACGGCGTCGACCGGCCGCTTGTCGGTGGCGTGGGTCTGGCGGGCCGAGGAGCCCGAGGCGTAGAGCACGTACTCGCCGACCCCGGCGCCGACGCTGTCGACCGCGACGACAAAGGCGTCTTTCTCGGCAAAGGCGCCCGAGGCCTGCAAGGCCAAGTCGCGCACCATGAGCAGGCGCAGGCCGTCGAGGCGCTCATCTTTGCGCGTCGCGACGACGGTGCCGACGATTCGTCCGAGCTTCATCTGGTCCTCCCCCCTCGAGGCGCGCAGGGCCGGGGCCGCGCGGGCCGACGGCCACCGACGGCTACTTGGCGGCGGGCGCGCGACCGAGCGGGAGGACGGCGTCGACGTTCTCGGCCGGCCGGGGGATGACGTGGACCGAGACGAGCTCGCCGACCCGCTGGGCTTGGCGGGCGCCGGCCTCGGTGGCGGCCTTGACCGCCGCGACGTCGCCGCGGACGATGGCGGTGACGTAGCCGCCGCCGATCTTCTCAAAGCCGATCAGCTCGACCCGGGCGGCCTTGACCATCGCGTCAGCGGCCTCGACCATCGCGACAAAACCCTTGGTCTCAATCATCCCCAGCGCGTCAGCCATGAGAGCCCTCTCGGTGCAGCCCGTGGGCTGCGGTGGGTGCGCCCGCGGGGAGCGCACGTGCAACAAGGTGAAGGAAAGAAGCGAAAGTAACGAGCAGGTCGATGTTGTCGGAGAGGGCGCCTGGCAGCCGAAGCGCCCGGGCCCGGCCCCCGGCGGTTCAGCGGGCCAAGGCCTCGATGGCGGCGATGGCGGCCTCGCGGGCGCTGTCGATCTCAGCCTCGCTGCCCCCCATCCACAGCCGGCCGAAGGCGCCGAAGGGCCGGAGGTTGATGAGGCTGACGTTGGCGGCCTTCTCGGCCTCGTTGGCCGCGGCGACGATCCAGGCCGCCGGCTCGGTCTCGAGGATGAACAGGCTCTGGCCGGGGATCAGCATGTTGCCGGAGCGGTCGCGGTTGATGATCTGGGCCTGGTAGGGCTCGACCGCGCGGATGACCTGGTTGCTGACCACCTTGGGCTTGACCCGATCAGCGGCGGTGAGCTGAAGGTGCTGCAGCACGGCGTCGCCAGCGCTGGTGACCTCGCCCTTGTCGTCGTGGTGGATCTCAAGCAGGCCGTAGGCGCGCTCGACGACCTGGATGGCCGGCGCGGCCCGGGTGGCCTTGAGCGCCACGTCGGTCACCCGGTTGATGATCATGCCCGGGGCCGTCTCGATCCAGAGCGAGGCCTGGCCGGCGAGCGGGAGGAAGCCGCGGCAGGTCGTGCCGACAAAGGCGGCGAGCTGCGGCTGAAGGCTGTCGATGAAGACGTAGCCGCGAAGGGTGACCGACACCAAACCCCCAGGAGGCGCGCGGGCGGGGCGGGAGAGCCCTCGGCCCGTCGTGGACAGGGGCGAGCGATACCGCGGCGGGCGCTGGCCCGTCAAGCTGAACACGGACATGGCGTGCAGCAGGCCGTGATCGACAAGGCGGCGCGGCCTCGGCGTGGCGCGCGCGCCGGGGCTCACGCCCGCGATAAGGCGCCCGGTGGGCCGGCGGATCGGCCCCACCGCCGAGGTGCTGGATGTCCGCCCCCGACCGCGCCCCGGCGCTCAGCGTGTGCGTGCCGGTCTACGACGAAGAGGGCAACGTCGACCAGCTGCACGCGCGGCTCGACGCCGCCCTCACCGGCCTCGACTGGGAGGTCATCTACGTCAATGACGGCAGCCGCGACGGCACCGCCCGCCTGCTCGACGCGGTCGCGGCGCGTGACCCGCGGGCCCGGGTCATCCACTTTGTGCGCAACTACGGCCAGACCGCGGCGCTGACCGCGGGCATCCACCACGCGACGGCCCCCGTGCTCGTGACGATGGACGCCGATCTGCAGAACGACCCCGCCGACATCCCGGGCATGCTCGCCCTGCTCGACCGCTGCGACGTGGTCTGCGGCTGGCGCCAGAACCGCCAAGACGCGGCGCTGCAGCGCAAGCTGCCCAGCCGCGTTGCCAACCAGCTGATCTCGCGCCTCTCGAAGGTGCACCTGCACGACTACGGCTGCACGCTCAGGGTCTACAAGCGCGAGTTCATCCAGGGCGTCCCGCTCTATGGCGAGATGCACCGCTTCATCCCCATCTATGTGACCTGGGCTGGGGCGCGGATCATCGAGGTGCCCGTCCGCCACCACGCGCGGACGCAGGGGGTCAGCAAGTATGGCCTCGCCCGCATCCCCAAGGTGCTGCTCGACCTCACCACCGTGAAATTCCTCAGGGACTTCTATGTCACGCCGATCTACTTTTTTGGCTGGGTCGGCTTTCTGATGGTGCTGACGGGGGGCCTGGCCGGGCTCGGCGCACTCGGCGCCTGGGCAGCCGGCGCGGCCCTGCTTGCGACCGCCCTGCTCGTGGTCGCGCCGCTGCTCGTCGCCACCGGCACCTTGGAGATCACCCTCGGGATCATCGCCGAGGTGCTGATCCGCATGCACTTCGAGATCCAGCAGAAGGCGCCCTACCGCATCCGCGAGGCGCGCAACCTGCCCGCCGCGCGCACCATCCGCGACGAGGCCCAGTCGGCCGGGGCCCGCTGATGTGCGGCATTGTCGGCTTTTTCGCAGCAGACGGCATCGCGCGCCCCGCCGCCGAAGCCCTGCTGCGCACCATGCTGGGGACGCTGCACCACCGCGGGCCCGACGGGGAGGGTCAGTGGATCGCGACCGGTGAGCGGCCGTGGGCCGGCCTCGGCACCCGTCGGCTCGGCTTGGTGGACCTCGACGGCGGCGACCAGCCCCGCGCGGACCAACAGGGCCGGTATGTGCTCAGCCACAACGGCGAGCTGTACAACCACAAGCGCCTGGCCGAAGAGCTGCGCGCAGACGGTGTGCTGCTCCGCGGGCGCTCGGACACCGAGGCCTGGGTCCAGCTCATGGGCCACTACGGCGTCGAGCCCGCCATTGACCGCGCCGATGGGATGTTCGCCGCGGCGATCGCCGACACCCTCGAGCGGGAGGTCACCCTCGTCCGGGATCGCATGGGGAAGAAGCCGCTCTATCTGACCCGCACGACGGAGGGGGTCTGGCTCTGGGCGAGCGAGCCCCGCGCGCTGCTCGCCGCGCCCGGGGTGAACCGAACGGTCGACCAGCTCGCCCTCCAGCGCCTGCTGCTCTGGGAGTACATCCCCGGTCCGGGCAGCGCTTGGGCCCACATCCACAAGCTTGAGGCGGGGACGGCCCTGCGCCTGCGCGCCGGGAGCCGCCGCCGCTACTGGACCCTGCCCACCCCGCAAGAGGGCGCGGCGGGGGACGGCGCACGTTGGGCCCGCAGCCTGCGGGCCAGCTTGGACGTCGCGGTGGGGCGCCGGCTCGAGGCCGACGTGCCCTGCGCGCTTTTGCTCAGCGGCGGCCTCGACTCGAGCGCGGTGGCGGCGTTGGCAGCGGCCCGGCGGCCGGGGCTCGACGCTTTTCACGTGCAGGTCGACGCGCCCGGCTTCGACGAGTCGGCGGCGGCGGCGGTGAGCGCGCAGGCGCTCGGCCTGAAGCTGCGGTCTCTGCGCCTCAAGATTGATGACCTGGACGCGCTCTTCGACGAGGCCACCGCCCACATGGATGAGCCGCTGGCCGACAGCTCGCTGCTCTCTACCTGGCACCTGATGCGCGGGGTCGCCGAAGCGGGCTTCCGCTGCGCGCTCTCGGGCGACGGCGCCGATGAGCTCTTCGCCGGGTACCCGACGGTGCGCGCGCACCAGCTCGCGCCCATGCTCGAGGCGACCGCCCCCCTGCTTCGGGCGGTCGCGGCGCGGGCCCCCACCACTTGGGGGGGTGTGAGCTGGGACTTCAAGCTCCGCGCCATGGTGGACGGCCTGGGGGAGCCTTGGGCGCGCCGCCACCAGCGCTGGATGGGCGCGTGGAGCGCCGCGGAGATCGGCGCCCCCGACGAGGTCTTCGCGCCGGTGGACGCCATCGCTGCTCACACAGCGACGCGGGGCGCCGCCCGCGCCCTCCTGCTCGACCAGCAGCTCTACATGCGGGAGGGCGTTTTGGTGAAGGTCGACCGCGCGAGCATGGCGCATGGCGTCGAGGTCCGCAGCCCCTTCCTCGACACGGCGGTGGTGCAGCTGGCCGCCGACATTGGCCTCGGGCACAAGCTGCGCGGCCACGAGGGCAAGGTGGTGCTGCGCGAGGCGGTCGCCGGCCTGCTCCCCGCCGCGGTGCTTCACCAGCGCAAGCGAGGCTTCGGCTCGCCGATCGGGCCGTGGTTGCGGGGCCCAGGCGGCCACCGTCTCGACGCGTTGCCCGACCAGCTCGCTGATCTGGTGCGGCCCGAGACGATGCGGGCGGTCATCGCGGCGCACCGGACCGGCGCGCGGGACCACCGGCGTCGGCTGTTCAGCGCCCTGAGCCTCGCGGCCTGGCGGGCGCGATGGGCCTGACCCGAAGCGGCCGGCGCAGCGGCTGGAGCCCCCGCCTGAGCCTCATCCTGCTGATCTTCGGCCCCGGCTGCGCGCCACAGCCGGCCATCGGCGACCACCTCGCCGTGCTCTGCCCCCGCGGCTTCGGCGCCCTGCTGGGCCCGGTGATCGACGCGTGGGGCCGCGAAGCCGGCGTCGACGTGCACCTCGCCGAGGACAGCCCCGAGCGCATCGCGCGCCAGGTCAACGGAGGGGCGCAGGCCGACCTGTTCATCAGCGCGGAGCCCAGCTGGGTGGAAGAGCTGCAGCGGGACGACCACCTCAGCGGGGATGCTCCGCTGGAGCTGTTCGTCGACCCGTTGGTCATCGTCACCCGTGCCCAGCCAGAGCGCCCGGTGCACGCCCCGCGAGACCTGATCTCGCCGAAGCCGCTGCGCACGGCCGTCCCCGAGCGGGGCTGGGAGGGAGCGGCGGTGCGGAGGGCCATGGAGGCGGCGGGCGTTTGGGCGCCGCTCGAGGCCCACAGCATCCGGGTGGAGGACGGCGGCGCGGCGGTCGAGCTGCTGCTCGCCTCGGGAGCGGAGGCCGCGGTGGTGCGCCGAACAGCCGCGCTGAGCGCCGACACCGCGGTCACCGCCACGCGCTGGCCCGCGCAGGCAGGCGCTGAGGTACGCGTCCAGGCCGCTGTTTTACGCACGGCGCGCCGCCCCGAGGCCGCCACCGCCCTGGCCGCGCACCTCGCGGAGGCCCCCGGCGCCCGCCGCGCGCTCGACGCGCTGGGCCTGCACCACGCCGCGCCGGAGCCGCCCGTCCCGCACCACCCGCCTTGAGCCCGGCCCCGCGGCGCCTTGGGTCAGGGCTGCCGTGGGCGGAGGCGAGCGGCCGGGAGCTCAGAGCTGGAGGCCGGTGGCCGCGAGGTAGGCGCGCGCGTTGCCGCAGACGGCCAGCAGGCGCCCGCCACGCGCGTCGACGAAGAGCAGGTGCTCTTGCCCGGCCGCGCCGGCGAGGGCCACGACGAGGCTCTCGGGCGCGCGCTCGACCGCGTCGGTGATCCGGGCCGCGGCGTGCGCGAGCGCGAGATCACCCTCAGCGAGGGCGCGGAGGCGGTGGGACTTCCACAGCACCCCCAGCACCGGGCCCCGGGGCGCGGCCACTGCGCCGCGCAGCGGCACCTCGACCTCGCCCCCCAACGACCGGAGCGCGGCGCGGGCCGCGTCAGCCGGAGCGAGCAGTGAGGCGGGGGCAGCCGCCGAGGGGGCCGGAGCGGGGGTCGACGCCACGGGCGCCGCGACCGCCGGGGCGGCCACGACCGGAGCCACGGCAGCAGCACCAGCAGCGCTGGCCGGGGGCGCCGCCGGTGCCGGGGGCGCCGCCGCGGGCGGGGCGGGGGGCGGCGCCGGACGGGCTGCGGCCTCTTGGGCAGCGGCGCTCCGCGCGGCCTCTTCGGCGGCCGCGGCGAGGCGGGCGGCCTCGAGCGCAGACATCGGTCGCGCGGCCTTCGCGGGCGGCGGAGGCGCCGGCCGCGCCGCGGACTTGGCGGGAGCTTTGGGCGCGGGCGCTGCGGCCACAGGGGCGACAGGCGCGGCCGGAGGCGCCGCGGGCTGGGCGGCGAGCTTGGCCATCGCGGCCTTGGCCATCGCCTTGGCGATCGCCTCGCGGTCGATGCCCGGGCTGGGCGGGCTGGCCGGCGCGACCACGTCAGGGGGCGCGCGGAACTTCTCGTCGGTCAGCGCAGCCGCGGCCACCTGCTGGGCCTGCGGCCGCGGCCCGCCGCCCGCCGAGAGCCCATCGAAGGAGGGATCGGGCGGCTCAAAGAGGCTCGAGAGCGGGTCGAAGCCGCGGCCAGGCCGACCGCGGGCGCCGTTGGGAGAGGTGGGATCAGAGCCAGACATGGGCGGCCTCCGTGGGGGCGCTGTAGTCCAAGGGGGCGACCGGAGCAACGCACCGGCAGCTCAGGCGCCCGCGGCCCGCAGCGCGTCGAGCAGGCCATCCTGGGTGAGGACCTCACCGAGGGGCACCGGGGGCTTGGTCGGGTCCTTCGGGATGATCAGGTAGAAGGGCACGCCGGCGCGCCCGAAGCGCTGGAGCCACGCCGAGATGGTGGGGTCTTGGCGCGTCCAGTCGGCTTTCAGGGGGACCACGCCGAGCGCCGCCATGCCCTCGCGCGTGCCGGGCTGCTCGATGACGGTCTTCTCGTTCACCTTGCAGGTCAAGCACCAGTCGGCGGTGAAGTCGATGAACACGACCTTCCCAGCGTAGGCCTGGACGTTCTCTTCGCTGAACGGGACCCAGGGGACCCCCGCGCTGTAGTCCAGCGCCGCGGCGTCAGGCGCGGGGCCCGTCGCCACAGGCGCGGCGGGCAGCTCAAAGCTGACGAAGCGCGCGGCGACCAGGCTGGAGAGGACGAGGCCCGCGGCCAGCACGCCGAGCTGCCGGGCGCCCGACTCAATCGGCCCCCCGAAGCGGCCCTGGGCCCAGGCAGCGACGCCCACCGCGGTCAAGAAGGCGAGCACGCCGACCAGGCCGTCGCGCCCGAGCAGGCCGCCGATCACGTCGAGCAGCCACACGGTGGTGGCCATGAGCGAGAAGCCCATGACGTGCTTGAAGGTCTCCATCCACGCGCCGGGGCGGGGCAGGAAGCGCATCAGGGCCGGGACAAAGGCGATGAGGACAAAGGGCGCGGCCAGCCCCGCGCCCGCCACCACGAAGAAGGCCACCACGCCGACCGGCGGCAGGGTGAAGGCGAAGCCCATCGCCGACCCCAAGAAGGGCGCGCTGCACGGGGTCGCCAGCAAGGTCGTAAACACGCCCGTGAGGAAGTAGCCGAGCGGCCCGCTCTTCGCGCTCGCCGCCGCCGCTTGGTTGGCGCCGAAGGCCGGCACCTCGAAGACGCCGAAAAGAGACAACCCGAAGCCAAAGACGATGGTGGTCAGGGCCAGGACGTAGCCGGGGTATTGGAACTGGCTTCCCCACCCAAAGCTCTGGCCGAAGGCCACCTTCGCGATGACCACGACCAGGGCCAACGCGACAAAGGACGCCACCACGCCCGCGCCATAGAGCAGGCCCGCCCGCTGGCGGTCGCCGGCGCTGATGTCGCGCTGCTCGACCAAGCTGAACAGCTTGAGCGTGAGCACCGGCAAAACGCAGGGCATCACGTTGAGGATGGCCCCGCCGATAAAGGCCAACAGCAACATGTAGGGGAGGCTCGCGTCCTCGGGGCTTGGGCTGACCGCGGCCGGCGCCGCGGCGGCCACCGCGGGCGCGGCGCCCGCTGGCGCAGCCGGTGCCGCTTCTGGGCCTGCGCTCGCGCCAAAGGGCGCGCCGGCCAACGAAAACAACGGCGAATCGACGGGCGTCGCGCCACCCGCCGCCACCCACGGCAGCGGCGCGGTCAGCTCGGCCACGACGGGCTTGCCGTCGACGTGCACCTGCACGAGGCCGCCGATGACCTCACCCACAGGCAGCGGATCGAGCTCGAGCGCATCGCCTTCAATGATGACCAGCAGGCCATCTTGGACCTTGCGGGCCTCAATCTTGGAGACGAAGACAGAGGACGGCAGGATGGGCGTAAAGGCCGGCCAGGTGCCGGCCTCAGCCCGGAGGTCGAGGGCGCCGGCGGCGGTCAAGTGCAGGGCCGCCCGGAAGGGCTGGCCCGGGCTGAGCGCCGAGACCGAGAGGGCGCTGGTGAGGGTCAAGGCCGGCGCGCTGGCCGCGGGCAGCGCCGCGGCGGCCGCATCGAAGCGCCCCGCGAAGGCGCTGGGGAGCTCGGCGGCGCCCACCTCAAGGGGGAGCTGCAGCTGCGCCTCGCCGGGGATGCAGGTGGCCTCACAGACCAGCCACTTGACCTTGGCCCCCACCGTCACGGTGCCCGGGGCCTGCGCGGGCGGAGGCGTCACCTCGCTGAAGAACATCACCTCTTGCTCATAGCCGTAGCTCACCAGGCCCTGGACGTCGTAGCGGTGCGGCAGCGGGAAGCGGAAGGGGCTGGCAGACCAGCCCTCGGGGAGCTGCCAGCTGATCTCGGTCGGCAGACCAATCGCGCCCGGGCTGCGCCAGTAGGTATGCCAGCCCGGCGCCATCTCGAGGTGCACGCCAAGCCGGAGCGGCGCGCCGGGGGCCGCCGGGGCGGCGTCGGCCAACAGGCGCGCGACGACCGGGTGCGCTTTGCCCTCGCTGTCGACCTTGCGGACCACGGCGCTCTCGGGCAGCCCGGGGAAGTCACCCCCCGGGGCGGCGGCCGGCGGGGCCCCGCCGACCCCGCCGCTGACCAACGCGCCGTCGCGCCAAGAAGGCGCGGGGCCCGCGTCGGCGGCCGAGGGCGCCGGCAGCGGCGCTTGGGCAGGCGCAGGCGCCGCAGCGCCGACATCCACGACCAGCTCATGCACCTCTGTCGCCGGCATGTAGCAGAGGGAGCGCTTGCACCCCTGGTACTTGACCTCGAGCTTGGCTACCCGCCGCCCCGCAGCCCCCGAGGCGGTCACGGGGATCTCGATGACGACGTTGGTGTCGTACTGCTCGCGCTGCGCGCTCGGGTTCGCAGGGTCGGGCCGCGAGAGCCCCGGCGGGAAGTCGGCCGCGCCGAGCGTGAGCCCACCCGCGTCGAGCACGGTGACCGACATCATGTCGCGGTAGACGTGAAAGCCCTCGGGCACGACCACAACGACGCGGGCCCGCGCCTGGGCCCCGGGCGCGAGCGCCGCGACGGGCTCGACCTCGACCCGGAAGGGGTTGGCCGCCGCCTCGGCCGCCGTGGACCAGGCGGCACCGGCCCCGAAAACCGCCGCGGGCGCGACGGTCAACGCGGCCCACAGCGCGACATGGGCGAAGAAGCTGCGCAGGGGTGGCATAAAACCTCCGATCAGGGCGAGGGGGCTGGCGACAGGGAGGCCCGATGCCACAGACCGCACCCCGGTTTCTTCATCTATACTGATTGGACGTTCAGTCAAGCGACGCACGCACGCGCAGAGGCCCGAGGATAGACCACTCCAGATGCCCACGCGCCGCTATGCCCAGGTCGCCACCGTGACGCCAGCGCTCAACGAAGAGCGCGTGATCGGGCGAACGCTCGCGGCCTTGCCCGAGGTGGGGTGGCGGGTCGTGGCGGACAATGGCTCGACCGACCGCACCGCGCAGATCGCCGCGGCGGCCGGGGCGGTCGTGATCCCCGAGCCGCGTCGGGGCTATGGGCAAGCGGTCCACACCGCCGCCAGCTGGGCGCTCTCTGCGGGTGCCGCCTATATCGCCGTGGTGGACGCTGATTTCGCCGACGCGCCCGAGCGCCTCCCGCTCCTCCTCGAACCTCTGTTGCGCGGCGAGGCCGACTTGGTCCTCAGCGACCGCACCGATCTCGCCCTCCCCTCCAGCCTTTTCCCTCAGCAGCGCTGGGGAAACGCCCTGGCTGTCGAGGGCATGGCCGCGGTCATCGGGCACCGCTTCCGGGACATGGGCCCGATGCGCGCGATGACGGCGGCGGCTTGGCACCGCCTCGCGCAAGAGGACCGCACCTGGGGCTGGAACGTCGAGATGCAGATGAAGGCGGTGCAGCGCGGGCTGCGGGTCGTCGAGCTGCCCGCGCCCTACCGGGTGCGTGAAGGGGTGTCCAAGATCAGCGGAACGGTCCGGGGAACGCTCGCCGCGGGCCGCAAAATCCTCACCTCCATCTGGCGCTACCGCTGAGCGTTCACGGGGTGGACTTCGCGATGAAGCGCCAGGTCGTCATTCTGACTAAGGCCCCCGTGCCTGGGGCGGTCAAGACGCGGCTCATCCCCCGCTTGGGCGGTGCGCGAGCGACCGCATTGCACGAGTGGATGGTCAAGGCGACGGTGGACAGGGCACTTTCGCTCAACGTGGTGGTTCGTGTCGCGCTACACGGCGCGCTCGACTCCGCCTTCGCCGCGCAGCTGCGCGCACAGGGCGCCGTTGTTGAGCCCCAGGCCGGCGGCGACCTGGGCGCGCGGATGGCCGCCGCGCTCAGGCCAGAGTGGGACACCGCCCTGCTCGGAACCGACTGCCCGTTGTTCGACGCGGAGGCGCTGCGCGCCAGCTTTGACGCCCCGCAGGGCATCTCGGTGGGGCCCGCCGCTGACGGCGGCTACTGGGCGCTGCGCGTGCGCGCCGCGGCGGGCCGGCCCATCGGCGAGCTCAGTCGAGCCCTTTTTGATGACATGCCTTGGTCCACCGCCCAGGTCTTCGCGGAGACCCAGCGCCGCTGCGCCCAGTCCAAGCTGGACCTGAACCTCCTCCCGGTCGACTACGACGTGGACGAACCCTCGGACCTGGACCGCTTGGTCCAAGACCCCCGCCTTGACCCTCCCCGTCGCGCGCAGCTGCTCGCGCTGCTCGTGGCCACTTAGACCGCGCAACGCGCGTTGGAGCTCCCCATGCCGCTCGTCGACCAGTTTCCGGCCCACGCCAAGCACGTCCACATCATGGGCGTGGGAGGCACCGCGATGGCCGCGCTGGCGGGGATGCTCGTCGACGCGGGCTACCGGGTCACCGGCTCGGACGGCCAACGGGTCTACCCGCCCATGTCGACCTACCTCGAGAGCCTCGGGATCACCGTGATGGAGGGGTACAAGGCCGAGAACCTCAACCCTCGCCCCGACTTGGTGGTCGTTGGAAACGTCGTGCGCGCGACCTACCCCGAGGCGGAGGCGCTGCTCGCCTCAGACATCCCCTACCTCAGCTTCCCCGGACTGTTAGAGGCGCGCTTCCTCCCGGGGCGTCGTGACATCGTGGTCGCCGGGACCCACGGGAAGACCACCACGACCGCGCTGACCGCCTACCTGCTCGAGGCCGCCGGTCGAGACCCGGGTTTCTTGATCGGCGGCATGGCCGTCAACTTCGACCGGACCGCGCGGACCGGCACCGGGCGACAGTTCGTCATCGAAGGCGATGAGTACGACACGGCCTTCTTCGACAAGGGGCCAAAGTTCCTTCATTACCGGCCCACGACGGTCATCCTCACCAGCATTGAGTTCGACCACGCCGATATCTACCGCGACCTCGAGCACTGCATGGAGGCCTTCGGTCGTCTCATGCCGCTCGTGCCCGAGGATGGCCTAGTGGTGGCCCGTTGGGACGATGACAACGTGGCCAAGGTCGCAAGCGCGACCAAGGCAGAGGTTCGCCGCTACGGCCCGGGTCAAGACTGGGACGGACGGATCGAAGCGGTGGACACGACCCGGGGGGTCATGCGGTTTTCGGTCCTTCGCGAAGGGCGGCTCTTCGGGACCTTCGAGAGCGGGCTGGTGGGCGCCCACAACCTCTACAACCAAGTCGCGGCGGTGGCGGCCCTCGAGAGGGAGGGGCTCACTGCAGAAGATCTCGCACCCGGCTTCAGCGGCTTTCGCGGGATCAAGCGGCGACAAGAGGTGATCGGCGAGCGCGGCGGTGTGACCGTCGTCGACGACTTCGCCCACCACCCCACCGCGGTCCGGCTCACCCTCGACGCGCTTCGCCTGCGTTTTGGCGGGCGCCGGCTCTGGGCGATCTTCGAGCCGCGGAGCAACACGAGCCGCCGCAACGTCTTTCAAGCAGCCTACGGTGAGGCCTTTGACGCCGCGGACATCACCGTGATCGCTCCGCCGCGGGACCTCGACCGCATCCCCGAGGAGGAGCGGTTCAGCGCGCAGCAGCTCGTGTCCGACGTGCGGGCGCGCGGGCGCGAGGCCTTCGTCTGGGGACAGGGATCCAGCCCCCAGGCCAACGTCGAGGAGGGCGCGGACGAGATCGCGCACCTCGTCGCGGCCAACGCCTGCCCAGGCGACGTCGTGGCCGTTCTGTCCAACGGGGGCTTTGGGGGGCTGCACCGCCGCTTGCTGCAGCGCCTGGAAGCGACCATCGGGCAATAATCACGTAATATCAGCACTATATTGTTGGACATTATGTGTCCTTCAAAAAGGCTTGCCAGGGTGAACGCATCAGCATACTGTATGAGCGTTCAACGAGAGGTCAGCGGGCGCAGCAACGCACCCGCGGACAACAATCGACCGCAATAGCAGCCACACGCCGCTGCCCCTGGAGTGCCCATGCCCATCGATCCCGCCCGCGCCAAGGCCCTGGAAGCTGCCGTCAAGACCATCGAGCGCCAGTTCGGAAAAGGCGCCGTGATGCGGATGGGCGAAGAGCAGCACGTGGCGATCGCCACCTACAGCACGGGCAGCCTCAGCGTAGACCTGGCCCTCGGCATCGGTGGCTTGCCGCAAGGCCGGGTCATCGAGATCTACGGGCCGGAATCCTCCGGCAAGACCACCATCGCGCTGCAGACCGTGGCGCAGTGCCAGCGGCGCGGCGGCATCGCCGCCTTCATCGACGCCGAGCACGCGCTTGACATCAACTATGCACGTGCCCTGGGCGTGAAGACCGACGAGCTCCTCATCTCGCAGCCGGATTCGGGCGAGCAGGCCCTCGAGATCGCCGAGACCCTCGTGCGGTCCAACGCGGTCGACATCGTCGTGATCGACTCTGTGGCCGCGCTGGTGCCCAAAGCCGAGCTCGAAGGCGAGATGGGCGACGCCGCTCCGGGCGCGCAGGCGCGGCTGATGAGCCAAGCGCTGCGCAAGTTGACCGCGGCCATCCACAAGTCCAACTGCTGCATGGTGTTCATCAACCAGCTGCGGCAGAAGATCGGCGTGGTCTTCGGCAGCCCCGAGACCACCTCGGGCGGCAACGCGCTCAAGTTCTACGCCTCGGTTCGCCTCGACATCCGCCGCATCGGCGCCATCAAGAACGGCGTCGAGGTGGTGGGCAACCGCACCCGCGTGAAGGTGGTCAAGAACAAGCTCGCCCCGCCCTTCCGTCAGGTCGAATTCGACATCATGTACGGCAAGGGCGTGTCGATGACCGGCGAGATGGTCGACATGGGCATGGAGCTCGGTCTCGTCAACCGCAGCGGCTCCTGGTACAGCATCGGCGACGAGCGCGTCGGTCAGGGTCGCGAGAGCGCCATCCGCTGGCTCGATGAGCACGAAGCCGCCCGTCAGGCGCTCGAGGATGAGATCCGGCGCCGCGCCGCAGGCGGGGGCGTGGTGAAGACCATCATCGAGAGCGAAGACGGCGGCGGCGACGATTGAGCAGCCGACCGGCGGTCCGGCCGCCCGCTGCGCTGAGAGGGGCGGGCGGCCTCAGCGGCCGTCCTGCGCCCGCGCGATGAGCGTCACCGCGTGCGCGCCAAGGCCGAAGACGAGCTCTTTGCGGTAGCCCTGGGCCTCACCACCCACTTGGTAGGGCATCGCGCCGTCGAAAACGACGCGCACCCGGTCCACGTGGAAGTCGTGTCGCCCTGGGTGGTCCAGCCGGCCTTGCCACGCGGGCCAGAGGTTGGCCGCGGATTGCACCGCCCCCATGTTCAGCACACGGAGCTGGAAACGGTCCCCGCGCACATCTGCCCAGGGGAACATGCGCATCCCGTAGCCGAACATCGGCGTGGTCGCGCACCCGACCATGCTGGCAGGGCCCTCGTAGAGCAGCTCACCCGCTGAGACCGGGGGGCCGAGGGCCTCCCCCCGCGTCCCCAGCCGCACGGCGGGAGCACCAAGGTTGATGACGCGTACCCGGACAGGGTCGCGCAGCAGATAGTTCGGAATCGTCCGGGTAAACGCCGCGAGCAGATATCCGAGCAGCCCAAAGGTCAACGGCCGCCACCAGCGGCCCCGGGACGCCTTTTTGAGCCGGTTGTAGTCATTGAGGACCGCTGCATCATGCCCAAGCCCGCCAAAGGGGAACAGCGTCCCCTCCGCTTCAACCATGGGCACCGTGACCGCGCGGTGCACCGCCCCCGAGCGCCAGCGCGCGAGGTCGGCCACCGGCAACCCGCTGCCCAGCCAGTGGGCGAGCGCGTTCCCCGTGCCCAACCGCAAAATGGCCACCTCGGGCACCTGCGGGTGCGAGCGCCGGAGCTCATCCAAGGTGTTGATCACACCCACGATGGTGCCATCACCACCACCGGCAAAGACCGTCCGCACTCCCGACTCGACGCAGGACCGCAGCACGTCGCGGGCGTGCTCGGGGCTTCGCGTCAAAAACACCCGCTCCGGGGGGACGATCATGCGAATCGACGCGGTCAGCTCCTCGGTGACCCGCCCTGCGTTTGCGTTGAGCACGACTGCGTAGCGCTCATCGGGGAGCCGGTAGGTCGAAGCGAGGGCGGTCATGAGGCGCTCCGGGAGAGCCCGCCGACCTGCAAAATACAGGCCAGGAGCAGGATCTCAACGAGACGGTCGCGGGGGTGCCCATCCGCGACCGTTGTGGTGTCACCCCCACGACGCAGTTCAGAGGTGCAGCTGCGTCAAGCGCGACGCAGCCGCACCCCTGCGGGCTCAGAGCCCCGCGAGCACGTAGACCTGAGCGAGGGCCTCGGGCACGCCGTCCGGGTTCTTGCCGCCGGCCTGTGCCATGTCGGGGCGACCGCCGCCCCCACCGCCCAGCATGGGAGCGAGCTGCTTGACGATGTTGCCCGCGTGGAACCGCTTGCCGGCGAGATCCTTGCTCACGGTGACGATGAGCTGGACATTGCCCTCCTCGCGGGCCGCCAGCACCACCAGCGCAGAGCCGAGCTGGTCCCGTACGCGGTCCGCCTCCTCCCGAAGGGCCTTGGCGTCGCCGAAGAATTCGGCGGCGAGCACCCGCACACCGTCAATCTCCCGAGCGGTCGCAGCAAGGTCGCCGGCTTTGGCCCGGGCGAGCGCAACTTTGAGCTGCGCCGCCTCCTTGTCCAGGCGCCGGCGCTCATCCGAGAGGCGCTCGACCGCGTCCGGGAGCTGCTCGACGTTGGTCTTGAGCTGGCCCGCGACGCTGCGCAGCAGCTCCTCGCGCTCGCGGCTCCACGCGTAGGCCCCGTGCCCGGTGAGCGCCTCGATGCGGCGCACGCCGGCCGCGACCCCGCTCTCGGAGAGCACGCGGAACATCCCAATGTCGCCGGTGCGCCCCGCGTGAGTGCCACCGCAGAGCTCGACCGAGAAGCCGGGCACGTCCACGACACGAACGACCTCGCCGTACTTCTCGCCGAAGAGGGCCATCGCGCCTGCCGCGCGTGCATCGGCGATGTTGGTCTCGCGCACGCCCACCGCGGTGTTCTTGAGGATCTCTGCGAAGACCATGTCCTCGACCTGCCGAAGCTCGTCTGCGCTGAGCGCTTTGTGGTGCGCAAAGTCGAAGCGGAGCCGGTCCGCAGTGACCAAGGAGCCCTTCTGGGTCACGTGCTCACCGAGCACCGTGCGCAGCGCCGCGTGGAGCAGGTGCGTAGCCGTGTGGTTGAGCCGCGTGCGCGCCCGGCGGTCCCGGTCAATCCGCAGGCGGACGGCTTGGCCGACCCGCAGCTCCCCTTCGGCCACCTTGACCTTGTGCACGACAAAGGCGCCCGTGGGCTTGGTCGCGTCTTCGACCACCGCCATCAAGCCGGCGCCCTCGATCACGCCGACATCGCCGGCCTGGCCGCCGCTCTCGCCGTAGAAGGGCGTGCGGTCGAACATGACCTGGCCGTCTTCGCCCGCGCCCAAGGTGCTCCGCCGCTCGCCACCCGCGACCAACGCGACAACCACAGCGTCCGCCTCGTCGTGCTCGTAGCCGACAAAACGCGAGCCGAGGCCGTCGGCGCCGACCTGCCGCCACACCGCGTCGACCGAGGCCTCGCCGCTGCCCTTCCAGGCGGCCCGGCCCGCGGCCTTCTGCGCCTTCATCGCCTCGAGGTAGCCCACCTCGTCCACGCCGAGCCCGCGCTCCTCGGCGATGAGCATCGTCAGATCGAGCGGGAAACCGTAGGTGTCATAGAGCCGGAAGGCGACCGCACCCTCGAGCACCCCGCCCGCCGGGAGGTCGGCCAGCGCCGCTTCGAGCAGCGCGAGGCCCTTCTCCCGGGTCTCGGCGAAGCGCTCTTCTTCGCCGCGCACGACCTCGGCGATGAACCCCCGGCGATCCCGCAGCTCGGGGTAGGCGTCACCCAGGTGGTCGGTGACCGCCAACGCAGCCTTGAACAAGAAGGCGTCCTTCAAGCCGAGCTTGACGCCATAGCGGATGGCGCGCCGCATGATGCGCCGCAGCACGTACCCGCGCTCCTCGTTCGAGGGCATCACGCCATCCCCGACGAGGAAGGCCGCAGCGCGCGCGTGGTCAGCGATGACACGGACGGCGACGTCCTGCTCGCCGCCTGCGCCGTAGACCACGCCCGCATCAGCGGCGACCGCGCGCATGATCGGCGTGAAGCAGTCGGTGTCGTAGTTGGAGTACACGCCCTGCATGACCGCGGCGATGCGCTCCAGGCCCATGCCGGTGTCGATGCTCGGCCGGGGGAGCGGCGTCAGCGTGCCGTCTTTGCTGCGCTCGTACTGCATGAAGACGAGGTTCCAAATCTCCACGTAGCGGGGCGACTCGACGGCGGGCCCACCCGGGGGGCCGTGCTGCTCGCCGTGGTCGAAGTGAATCTCGGAGCAGGGGCCGCAGGGGCCCGTGTCGCCCATCGCCCAGAAGTTGTCCTTCGCGCCCAGCTTCTGAATGCGCTCCGCGGGGACGCCCTGGGCCAGCCAGAGCTGAAGGGCCTCGTCGTCCTCTTCAAAGACGGTGACCCACAGGCGGGCCGCCGGGATGCCCATCTCGACCGTCAAGAACCGCCAAGCGAAGCTGATCGCGTCGGCTTTGAAGTAGTCGCCAAAGGAGAAGTTTCCCAACATCTCGAACAGCGTGTGGTGCCGGGGGGTGCGCCCCACGTTCTCGAGATCGTTGTGCTTGCCGCTCACCCGCAGACACTTCTGCACGGTGACGGCGCGTGTGTAGCTGCGCGGGTCGGCACCGGTGAAGACGTCTTTGAACTGCACCATGCCCGCGTTGGTGAAGTACAAGGTCGGGTCGTTGCTCGGCACGAGGCTCGAGCTGGCGACCGCTTGGTGGCCCTGGTTGGCGAAGAACTCAAGGAACCGGCGGCGAATCTCGTGGGCGTTCAAGGGCTTCTCCCAAAGCGCCATGCGGGCAGAGGCCCCCGCGGCGCGGCAGCTGGACGCCACCGCCTATGGCCGGCCCCAGGGCCCGGCAACGCCCAGCCGGCCGGGTCTTCAGGCCCAGTCCTCGTCCGAGATGCCACGCAGCCGCAGCGCGAGCTCGTCAGGGTTGTTGACGCTGCGCAGCGCGTCCCGCTCCTCGACGATGCCCGCCTTGAGCAGACGAAAGACCGACTGATCAAAGGTTTGCGTACCATAGATCCGGCTGCCTTGGGCGATGTGGTCCGAGATCTCGCGGGTCCGCCGCGGGTCGGTGATGCACTCCGATACCGAGCCCGTGTTGATCATGACCTCGACCGCCGCCACGCGACCGCCCGACTTCATGGGGAGCAGGCGCTGCGAGAGCACCGCGCGCAGCGTAGAGGCCAGCTGCATCCGCACCTGCTGCTGGTGGTGCGGCTCGAAGAACCCGATGACGCGGTTGATCGTCTCGGCGGCGTCCAGGGTGTGCAGTGTGCTGAGCACGAGGTGCCCGGTCTCGGCGGCCTGCAGGGCGATCTCCATCGTCTCGCGATCACGGAGCTCGCCCACGAGCACCGCGTCCGGGTCTTGGCGCAGGGCCGCGCGCAGCGCGGTCGAAAAGCTCCGCGAGTCCACCCCGACCTCTCGCTGGTTGATCACGCTGCGCCGGTCACGAAAGGTGAACTCGATCGGGTCCTCGATGGTGATCACGTGGTGGGCGTAGCTCCGGTTGATCTCCTCGATCATCGCGGCCAGCGTGGTCGACTTGCCCGAGCCCGTGGTGCCGGTCACCAGCACCATTCCCCGCGGGTAGCCGGCGATGTCCTTGAGGATCGGCGGGAGCTGAAGCTCGTCCAGCGTCCGCACTTGGCTGGGGATGGCGCGCAGCACCATCCCGATCGACTTGCGCTGCCGGAACACGTTGACCCGGAATCGACCCAGTCCGGGGATCTCGTGGCTCATGTCGAGGTCGTTGTCGGCCTTGAACCGCGCGCGCTGACCCTCGGTCATCATCTCCCAGGCCATCCGCCCGATCGCCTCGGCGGAGAGCTCCTCTGCGGCGCTCACCGGCTGCAGCTCGCCATGCACGCGGATCATCGGCGGCAGCCCGACCTTGAGATGGATGTCGGACGCACGGAAGCGCACCGCGGCCTTGCAGATCTCGTTGATGTCCACGCCAGCTCCCCCAAGTGCACCGAAGGTGGCCCCCACGACCTCCCCTGCTGGAGGCTACCAAAGCCGGTCGGCCCCGCCGGCCGCAGCGGTCCGCGCCGGAACAAAAACAAACGAGGCGCAGGGCGCCCGCCCCGCGCCCCCTTGTGCGCATCAGACCTCGAGGAGGATGCGCTCGGGGTTCTCCACCAGCTCCTTGACCCGGACAAGGAAGCTGACCGCTTCGCGCCCGTCGATGATCCGATGGTCGTAGGAGAGCGCCAGATACATCATCGGTCGAATGACGACCTGGCCGTTGACGGCGATCGGCCGGTCTTTGACCGCGTGCATCCCGAGGATGCCGACCTGCGGCCGATTCAAGATCGGCGTCGACATCAGAGAGCCAAACACGCCACCATTGGTGATGGTGAAGGTGCCGTCGGCGAAGTCCTCGGGGCTCAACTTGCCGTCGCGGCCCCGCTTGGCCAGCTCGCCGATGGCGCCCTCGGTCGCGGCGAAGCTGAGCTGGTCGGCGTCGCGCAACACCGGGACCATCAGGCCCTTGTCGGTCGAGACAGCCACACCAATGTTGTAGAAGTGCTTGTAGACGATCTCCAGCTTCTTGGGATCGCTCTCATCAATCTCGGCGTTGACGGCGGGGAACTCCTTGAGCGCCTCAATCACCGCCTTCACGAAAAAGGACATAAAGCCCAGCTTGAGCCCGTACCGTTTGACGAAACGGTCCTGGTACTGGGTGCGCAGCGCCATCAACTGCGACATGTCGACCTCGTTGAAGGTGGTCAACATGGCCGCGGTGTGCTGAGCCTCGACCAGCCGGCGGGCGATGGTCTGGCGCAAGCGGCTCATCGGGACGCGCTCCGTACGGCCGACGGTCCGCGCGCTGATCGCCGCAGGGGCAGGGGTCGAGGGCACCGCTGCGGGCGCAGCCGGCGCAGCGGCGACAACTTTGGCCGCCTCCGCCGCCACATCGGCAGAAGTGACCCGCCCCCCGCGCCCGCTGCCCGTCACGGACTGGATGTCGACGCCAGCGCTGGCCGCCGCCTGCCGTGCGGCCGGCCCGGTCTGCGCGGCCTTCTCCGCCCGAGCTGGCTCGGCGGGGGCACCCTGCGCCACGGCGACGCTCACGTCCGCGGCGGCGATCCAGCCGACGGTGCCGCCGATGCGCACCTCATCGCCCTCCTTCGCCAAGGTCTCGACGAGCACACCGGAGCTCGGCGCCGGGACCTCCAGCGAGGCCTTGTCCGAATCGACCGTGAACAGCGTCTGCCCAGCAGACACCGACGCGCCGACCTTCACGGCCCAGCTCGCCAGGATCGCCGTGGTGATGGACTCTCCGATAACGGGCACCACCACGGCGGTGCGGGGGGTATCGCTCATCTTCGCTCCTGCTCCCCGGCGTGGGCCCGGGTGGGGATTGGGCGGCGGGCCGGTCGGCCCAGCTCAGGCAAAGGTCAATGCCGCGCGGATCAAGGCTTCGTGCTGGGCCTTGTGCTTGTCGGGGTAGCCGGTGGCCGGGGCCGCGGCCGACGGGCGACCAACATAGGTCGGCCGGCTCCCAAGGCCATCGGTCAGCCACTCATCGAACATCGGCCAAGCGCCCATGTTCCGGGGCTCTTCTTGGCACCACACGACCTCGACGTCGGACGGGTAGGCGGCCAAGGCATCCCGCAGGGCTTGCGCAGGGAAGGGATAGAGCTGCTCAACGCGCAGGATGGCGACCTCCTCGTTCTTCTGCGCACGACGTGCAGCGCGAAGCTCGTAGTAGACCTTGCCTGTGCACAGCACCACGCGCCGCACGCCGCTCGGCGCGAGCGGGTCCGTCTCACCAAGCACCGCCGAGAACTGCCCTTTCTCAAGCTCATCCAAGGACGACACACACTCGGGGTGACGCAGCAGCGACTTGGGCGACATCACCACCAGCGGCTTGCGCAGGTTCCACACCATCTGGCGCCGCAGCAGGTGGAAGAAGCTCGCGGGGGTGGAGCAGTTTGCGACGACAATGTTGTCCTCGGCGCAGCTCTGCAGGTACCGCTCGAGGCGGGCGCTGCTGTGCTCGGGCCCCTGGCCCTCGAAGCCGTGCGGAAGCAGCATGACCACACCCGACCGCCGCTGCCACTTCTGCTCGCCAGACACAATGAAGTTGTCAATGATGACCTGCGCGCCGTTGGCGAAGTCACCAAACTGCGCCTCCCACAGCACCAAGGTGTCGGGCGACTCGAGGCTGTAGCCATACTCAAAGCCCAGCACCGCCGCCTCGGAGAGCAGCGAGTCGTACACCGCAAAGGGTCCCTGCTCCGGCCGAAGATGCGCGAGGGGGGCGTACTCGGCGCCGGTCTTGGTGTCGGTGAGCACGGCGTGCCGGTGCGAAAAGGTGCCTCGCCCCGAGTCCTGACCGCTCAAGCGCACGCCGTAGCCCTGCACCAGCAACGACGCGTAGGCGGCCTGCTCCGCCAAAGCCCAGTCCAGCTGCGTTTTGCCCTCAACCATGGCGGCGCGCTGCTGCAAGAGCCGGCGGATCTTGTCGTGCGCCGAGAATCCGTCGGGGACGGTGTTGATTTGGCGCAGCAAGGGCACGAGCTCGCCCAGGGGCACGCCGGTGGCCACAGGGGCCCACACATCCTGGCCTTGAAAGGCGTCCCAGAGCCGGGTGACCTCGAGCCGGGGGCTCGGCTGGCCGTGCGGAGGCAGCTCGACCTTGAGGCAGGCGTCCAGCCGCACGCGGCTGTCGGCCCCGACGGCCTCGACCTCCTCCCGCGAGATGCCCGCCTGCGCGACCATCAGGTCGGCGTAGATCTGGCAGGGCGACGGCTTCTTCCGGATGACGTCGTACAACAGGGGCTGGGTGAAGCTCGGCTCGTCGCCTTCATTGTGCCCGTGCTTCCGGTAGCAGTAGACGTCGATGATCACGTCCTCGTGGAAGGTCTGGCGCCACTCCGCGGCCAGCCGCACACAGGCGCCCACCGCCTCGACGTCCTCACCGTTCACGTGGAAGATCGGCACCGCGAGCATCCGGGCCACGTCCGTGCAGTAGGGCGTCGACCGGGCGTCGACCGGCGAGGTCGTAAAACCGATCTGGTTGTTGACGATGACGTGGACGGTGCCGCCCGCGCGGTAGCCAGGAAGCTGGCTCTGGTTCAGCACCTCGGTGACCATGCCCTGCCCGGCGAACGCGGCGTCGCCGTGGATGAGCAGGGGCATGATGTTCACGCCGGCATCGTCCCGGCGACGGTCTTGGCGGGCGCGGGCGCGGCCCTCCACCACCGGGTCGACGGCCTCCAGGTGGCTCGGGTTGAACGCGAGCGACAGGAGCACCGCCCGCCCCGCGACGGTCTTGTAGTTGGCGCTGTAGCCGAGGTGGTACTTCACATCGCCGCTGTAGGTGTCGGACTTTCGGTGCGCCGTCCCGGCGAACTCGTCGACGATCTGCTTGACCGGCTTCTCGAGGATGTTGGCCAGCACGTTGAGTCGGCCCCGGTGGGCCATGCCGATGATGACCTCATCGACACCACGCGCGCTCACCTCAGAGAGCAGCAGGTCGAGCAGGGGGATCAATGTCTCGGCACCCTCGACGCTGAAGCGCTTGGTCCCCGGAAAACGGCTGTGCAACAAGCGCTCGAAGTTCTCGGCGTCGTTCATCAGGCGCAGCATGCGCAGCAGCTGCGGCCGGGTGAGCACGGGGCGGTCTTGCAGGGTCTCGAGGCGCTCTTGCAGCCAGCGCTTCTTGCTGATGTCACCGATGTTCATGAACTCAACGCCGAAACCGCTACAATAGGCCCGGCGGCAGCGCGCGATGACCCGGCGCAAGGTCGTGATCTCACCCTCGCCGTAGAGCGGCGCCGCGCGCACCGGCTCGTCGAGATCAGCCTCACTCAGGCCGTAGAACTCCAGCTGCAGCTCGGGGTGGGGCGCGAACTGCTGCTGCCCCAGCGGGTCGATCTGCGCCTCGGTATGCCCACGCACCCGAAAGGCGTTGATCAGCTGCACCACGCCGCTCTGCCGGCGTGCGGTCTCGGGGTCACCCGCAGAGCCGCCCGCTGCGGGGGCGCTCGGCGCCGCGGAGAAGATCGAGCGCGGCGCGCCTTGGGGGCTGGCGGGGCGCTGGCCCAGCCCGACGCGCTCATCTTCTGCCCAGGCGGCGAAGAGGGGTGCCCACCGGGCGTCGACCTCAGCCGGGGCCCGGAGCCACTGCCGGTAGAGATCGTCGACCCAGGCGGCGTTCTCACCAGTGAGCAGGCTGTCAATCGTCGCAGATTCGGCGGTCTGGCTGGCCATAGCGAAGGCGCTCCGGTTCACGGACCCCTCCGGGTCCGAGCAGGGTGCGGCGGGCGGCCGGGGGCCGAGGGCCTCGCGGAGCTCATCGGCGCAGACCGACGACCTCCGACGGGCGCTGCTCCGCGCGTGGAGCCGCCAGCGGGCACCCCCCCTAATCCGTCCGGGCCCACGCGGGCGCCCCTCCCCCGCCCCGCGCGCCGGCGCCTGGCCTTGCACGGCTCTGACAATTGGGGATGGGGCCGCCGCGCCCAGGCGTCCACGCGTCGGACCGCGGCCCGCTCCCGCCGCTCCCCTCCCGCCGCCGACACCTCGACGGCGCCGCCACAATCCGCTACTCATCCCCGCCTCACACCCGCGCAGCGAGCTGTGGCCACCCCCAACGCCACCACGCCCGTTGACCGCCCCCGAACCGCGCTGAACGGTCCCGTCGCATCGGGCGCAGCCCGCCCGCCGACCTCGCTCAGCCCCTGTCTCCTCACCGCACCGTCCCTCCAGAGGACCTGCCCATGATGCTGTTCGCCGCGCTCGGTTTCGCCCTCGCTGTCCCTGCTGCCCACGCGGGCAAGTGTGACGCTGCGCTCGCGAAGGCCAACGGCTCCGCAGATGCGGCGCTCGCACCCGCCTTCACCGCGCTTGCGGCCTGTGACGCCGAGCTCGCTGGGGCCACGTTCAAGGACCTCCTCCCCAAGGCGAAGGACTCCGACGCCCTGCACGCCCTCAGCCTCGCCGCGGTGCAGTCGAATGTATGGCAACCGGTGTGGAAGATGCCCGGCTACATCAGCGACTACAGCGTGCGGGACGAGGTTGTGTCGCGGATCGGCGCCGAGTGCGGCAGCCAGGCGACCATCCTGACCTTCCTCCAGGCGGCCTACGGCGGCCTCAAAGACATCGAGTTCCAGCGGTGGGAGAAGGCCCTGGTCGCCTGCGAGGCGCCCGCCCTCGCCGACTGGATGGTCAAGGAGATCGAGAAGCCCCCCGCCAAGGTGTACGACGAGAAGTACAACACGCTGGTCGGCATCTACACCAAGCGCACCCGGGCCGCGGCGCTGCCCACCCTCAGCAAGGCCGCCATCGCTGCGGCGGCGGCTGGCCCCTTCGATGGTCTGCTCGCCCAGATGGACGAGGCGGTCGCCCCGGCCATGGGCCAAGAGATCGCCGCAGAGGACAAAGAGAAGCTCGAAGCCGCGCTCGTCGACGTCGCGCGCGCGGTCGACAAGGACAAGGCGAAGGCCGTCGCCGACCGGCTGGCCACCTCGGGCAGCCAGCGCGCCGCCGCCCGCCTCTTGCCGACGATTTACCCAGACCGCGTCCAGGGGGGCGGCACCTTCCTCTATGGCGCCGCCAGCGTCGAGCTCGGGGACTGCAAGGGCAAGAAGACCGCGGTGATCCACCTCGCCGAGGTGACCGACCCCGGCAAGCGCTGGGTCATCCTGTCCGACGTCGAGGCGCCCCTCCGCGCGGTCAAGCCGAAGCTCAAGGGCTGCGAGATCGAGAGCCCCTGGGGTGTGTCGAGCTCCCCCGAGCCGGTGAAGGACGGCAAGGGCGTCGAGGCCTGGGCCGCGACGCTGCAGAAGCAGCTCGAGGGCAAGGGCTACGAGGTCGATGTCCAGACCGAGAAGGCGATCAAGCTGAACTAAGCCGGGGCGCTCGCGCTCCGTCACATCTTCGCCCGCCGTGGCCGCGCGCAGCTGCGCCCGCCCCGGCGGGCTTCGTCTTCGGTGGGCCCCTCACCGTCCGCGGAGGCGCCCGAGCAGCGCGCGCGCGATCCCACGCTTGCCCTCCCCGGCGGTGTGCAGCGCGGAGCCCTCCCCCAGCTCGACCAGCAGCGTGCGCGCGGCCTGGAGCCGTCGATCCAGCAGCAACGCCTCCCGAAGGTGACGGACCGCCTGCTCCACGCGCCCCTCGCTCATCAACAAGCGGCCGAGCTCAAGGTGCGCCCGCGCCCGGGCGCCCGCCTCACCCGACTCAATCAAAACAGCGTGCAGGGAGGCCTTTCGGGCCTCTCTCTCCGGGTCGACGCTCATCCCCGCCTCCAGCGGCCCTGGCCGGCGCCGCGCTCCCCCGGCTATCGGTCGGCCGCCTCCTGCGTTGAGCCCCGCGCCCCCTTTGGCATCGAGCTTGCACTGCGCGCTGCGCGGGGAACAGCCTCGCACACCCCGCGAGGCTCCCCTCCACCACGACCATCTCGGCGGCCGTCGTGGAACCATGAGGTCCCTCGAACTTGTCTCGGCTCCGGCCTTGACGCGTCGAGCCGCACTTCGTAGCTTCGCGCGGCCTGTAGGCCCCCCTCCCGATCATCCCATCGCCTCGCTCCGGAGCTGTCATGGCCCGTTCCCTCCACGTCAAGCACGACGAGCAGCCCGCCACTTCTTCCCTGCTGAACGTCTTTTTGGCCATCACGTTCGGCTGGCTGACC
This sequence comes from Deltaproteobacteria bacterium, assembly GCA_016792625.1. GTDB lineage: Bacteria > Myxococcota_A > UBA796 > UBA796 > UBA2385 > JAEUKK01. Next base: position 28,746 of record JAEUKK010000169.1, read on the forward strand.
TTGACCGCCCTCGCCGCCGCCAACGCCGGCGACGTTGAGGCCCCGGTCGAGCAGCCCTAAAACGACCCGCCCTCGGCCCCCGATCAGACGAGCCGCCCCCCACAGGGCGGCTTTTCTGCGCCCTCCTCCCGCCGGATTGGGGGGTGTCCTCGCGGCCGGCCTCGACGCGGCGCCCCGGCTGGTCCATGATGCGCCCCGCCACCGCCCCTTGGGAGCCCCCATGCCCCGCGCCTCGCACCCCCTCCTGGCCGCCATCCTCGGCCTCTGCACCCTCAGCGCCTGCGGCGATCCGCCCGCGGGCAAAGAGGGCGGCGGTGGCCCCGAAGACGAGGTCCCGGTCGACTACCCCGACCGCGTGGCCGGTCCGCCGGTGGCCGGCATGGCCGATGCCCTGCTCGATCTGCCGCCCGGCGTGCCGCTCGGCGGCTACACCGGCCGGTGCAACTGCTTCGGCAACGAGGGCGAGGTCGACAAGCGCGGCAGCGCCTATGTCAACAATTTCAACCCCTCAGCGGGGGTGCAGACCCGGCCGGCCGTGCAGGTGCTCTGGCTTGAGAACGGCGACCAGGCCATCGCCATGGGCCAGACCGACGCGATCTACATCTACGAGGGCATCGTGCTCGAGCTCGAGCGCCGCCTGAGCGCCGCGACCGGCCGCGACATGACCGGCCGGGTCACGCTCTCGGCCAGCCACTCGCACGCCGCGCCGTCCAACTGGGACAAGGGCCTCACCTGGTACCTCGGCGGCGATCGCTACAATGAGGAGATCTTCCAGCGCGTGGTCGGCTCAATCGAGGGCGCCTTCCTCGAGGCCTACGCGACCCGCGCCCCGGCGGCCATCGGCGTCGGCATCGCGCGCGACTGGGACCCCACGGATTCGGTCTACTCCGACCGTCGCCCCGAGAATGACGCGCTACAGGTATTTTCGGACCTTCCAGCGGGCCGCTACAAAGACCCGAACCTCACGCTTTTGCGGGTCGACACCGCCGAAGGCGCGCCCATCGGCTTCTTCTACGCCTTCGGCATGCACGGCACGACGCTCGGCGGCGACAACCAGCTGTGGAGCAACGAGGCCCCCGGCCACACCGAGCTCGCCGTGCGCGAACGTTTTGACCAGCCGCTGGTGGTCGCGATGATGCAGCACGGCGGCGGCGACGCCAGCCCGCGCGGGCGCGACGACGGCCTCGCCCGCTTGGAGACCGTCGGAGAGCTCGCCGCAGACGCCATCGTCGACCTCTGGGAGCGCACCCCGGTCTCGTCCGACCCCATCGTGCTCGAGACGGTCATCCACGGCTTCGCCTCGGCCCGCGACGACATCCGGGTCAGCCGCGGCGGCGCCGTGGACTGGACCTACGCCCCCTTCGACCCCGAGCGCCCCGAAGACGGCCGCGTCTACGACGAGCTCGGCGAGATCATCAGCCCGATCGACGAGTTCAACACCCGCTACGGCGGCGCCTTCTGCGGCGACGACAGCCCGCTGCTGCCCGGCGTGGGCATCGGCTCGGACACCTTCCCCTACTCGTCCTGCGTCGAGGTCGAGACCATCGCCAACGTCATCGCCAGCTTCTTCGACGTCGACGACGGCGCCACCCTCCCCCTGCCCGAGTCGACGCGGGCGGTCGTCTCGGCCAGCTTCTGGGGGGGCGTCAGCGTGCTCGACGCCGACGGCACCGTCAGCAAGAGCGACGTGCTGTGGGGATTCTTTCCCGGCGAGACCACCGCGATGTACACCGAGATGTTCCGCCGGCGCGTGCGCGACGAGCTTGGCGTGCCTTACGCCATCCCCATCGGCTACAGCCAGGACCACCAAGGCTACCTGCTCATCACCGAAGACTGGCTTTTGGGCGGCTACGAGCCGAACATCAACATCTGGGGGCCGCTGCAGGGTGACTTCGTGCTCGACCACGTGATCGACATGAGCGCCAATTGGCTGCTGACCGAGGACGTCGAGCCCAGCAACCCCGACGGCACCTACGGCTTCGTGAGCTATCCCGCGACGACCCTGCCCGAGAATGCCCCGGATCAGACTCCGGCCGCGGGCACACCCCTCGACAGCGTGCCCGCTGACTTCTGGCCACCCCTCCCCGAGCTGCCGCTGGAGGTCGCACCCCCGACCCAAGTGCGGCGGGTCCAAGGGATCGCCCAGTTCATGTGGGAGGGCGGCGACCCCGGGGTTGACCTGCCTGACGTCATCTTGGAGATGGAGCAGCCCGATGGGAGCTGGGCTGAGGTCGAGACGCCCTCGGGTCGGCCGGTCAGCGACGCGCTGCCCGACATCCTCACCGCCTACACCCCCGACCCGCTCTACCCCTTCGAAGAGGTGCAATCGACGCGCTGGTGGGCATCCTGGCAGGCGGTCGGCCCCGCGGGCGCGCGGGTCGACCTGCCCCTCGGCCGCTACCGGCTGCACGTCTACGGCAAGACCTACGCGGGCGGCGCGACCACTTGGCCGTGGCCGACGACCGACTATGAGCTGACCAGCCCGGTCTTTGACCTGATCCCCGCCGAGATCACCGTGCAGCGCGTCGATGAGCTCACCATCGACGCGAGCATCCTTGGGCCCGCCGCCGGCTACCGCATGGTGCACCTCGACGGGACCAGCCGGGGCGCGAACCCCGTGCTGGACGCCACCTTCACCTGGCTCGGGCCAGAGGGTGAGCTGAGCAGCGAGCCGGCCCCCGCGCCGACCATCGTCGCCGGGGCGAGCCGGTGGGCCTACAGCCCGCCAGAGGGCGCGATTGGCCTTCGGATCACCGACGCCCACGGCAATCTCGGCGTGTACCTGCCCTAGCCGCCCGCGCGCCCGCGCTTGGGAGCCCCTGTGCAAAAGTTCATCGCCGTCGCCGGGAACATGGGCGTCGGCAAGACCTCGTTGGTGGAATTCCTCCACTCCCGCTACGGTTTTGAGCCGGTCTACGAACCGTATATGGACAATCCCTATCTCGATGACTTTTACCAAGACATGCCGAGGTGGGGCTTCCAGAGCCAGATCTACTTTCTATCGCACAAGTTCCGGCTGCACATGGCGCTCAACACGAGCGAGGGCACGGTGGTTCAGGATCGGACCATCTACGAAGACGCCGAGATCTTCGCCGAAAACCTGTACCGCTCCAAGGCGATGACCGCGCGGGACTACGCCACCTACATGGAGCTCTACCGGACGATGCGGTCCGCGCTGCAGCCGCCCGATCTGATGATCTACCTGCGGTGCTCGGTCCGCTCGATCCGCCAGCGCATCAAACGCCGGGGCCGGCCGAGCGAGCAGGCCATCCCATTGAAGTACCTGCGCACCCTCAACGGCCTCTACGAGGAGTGGTTCGAGCGCTACGACCAGTCGCCCAAGCTGCTCTGGGACTCCGAGCGCCTCGACTACCTCACCGATCTTGCCGACCGCATCGAGTTTCAGCGCAGCATCGAGCGCTTTTTGTAGGGCGCCGCTCAGCCGAGGAAGACGAGGCCCCGCCGGCCGTCGACGGTGATGACCTGCCCGTCGGCGATGCGGCTGGTGGCGCCCTCGACGTTGACGACGCCAGGCAGGCCATACTCACGCGCGACCACCGCCCCGTGGCTGAGCATCCCGCCCTGTTCGAGGACCACGCCGCCGGCGACGAGGAAGAGGGGGGTCCAGCCTGGGTCCGCGGCGCGGGCGACAAGGACCTCCCCCCGTGCGAGGCGGGCCCCCTCCGCGGGGCTGCGCAGCACCCGCGCCACCGCACGCACCTCCCCCGCGCTGATCCCGAGGCCGGTCAAGCGGCCCTCCGCGACCCGGGGGGCCTCCTCCTCCCCCTCGGTCAGCACCATCGGCGGCTCATCCCCCACCCGGCGGCGCTCCACCTCGGCCGCCCAGGCCTCGGCGCGGCGGGAGATCAGGCCGCGGGCCGCCGCGGGGTCCAGCCGCCCCTCGACGAGGCCGACCAGCTCGCCGTGCTCGAGGAAGCGGAGCTGCAGCCCGCGGGCCCCCTCCAGCCACAGCAGCGCCTTCTTGTGGGCCCAGGCCAGCCGGTCGAAGACAAAGCGCTGATCTTCCCTGAGCTGCAGGTAACGACGGGCGAGCTCCACGAGGCCCCGCAGCCCGTCGGGCAGGCGCAGGGCGGCCCGGTCGGCCTCGAGGCGGGCCTGGGCGGCCTCGACGCTGGGGTCGGGGGCCCCGCGCGCCGCGGCGGCGAGGCTCAGCGCGATCTCGGGCGCCTCGGCCCAGCGGGGCGAGAAGAGCTCCCAGGATGAGCTCGCGCGGTGGCCAAACTCGTCGAGAAAAGCGTCGAGCGCCATCTCCCCCCGACCGAGCGCCCGCAGGGCCCGGTTGGTGCGCACCGTCCAGCTCTCCGCGCGCGGCCGCAGCACCCGGGCCGTGAGCCCCTCGCGACCGCTCGCCGACAAGACCGCCGCCGCCGCCTCGTAGGTGATGTTGGCGAAGAGCAGGCTGCAGATGTGGATGGAGATGTAGGCCCGCAGCAGCTCGACGCAGCGGTGATGGCGCCGCAGCGCGTCACTCTCGTCGTGGATCGGGGCGTGGAGCGCGGGCAGCTCAGCGGCCAGCGCGTCGGCGAAGCTGTCCCAGTCGGCCCAGTTGCGGAGCGGGTTCCAGCGGAAGCGGCGCCACCGCCGCTCGCGCAGCGTGTCCTGCACAACAGCGCCGTAGACGGCCAGATCGGGGGCGCGGGCGATGCCCCGCAGCCAAGCGGCCTCCTCGTCGGCGGGGAGCAGCTCCAACAAGAAGCGCGGCGGCGACATCCCGGGCAGCTTGAACGAGAGGTGCCGAAAGATCGTGGCGTTGACATAGGGGGCAAAACGGTGCAGGCGCAGGGCGGGTGCCCCGCCCAGGTGGCGCCGACTGACCCGGGGGTAGGCGATGAACCACTCGAGCTGCTCGCTGATCACGCTCCAGCCCAGCGGGGTGGCCGGCTCGGTCCAGCGCTCGCCGAGGAAGCGCCGCGTCCAGACCACCGCGCCGGCGGGCCGCACATCGCGGGCGGTGCTCACCGGGCGCGCCTGAAGTAGCACCAGCGCGCCATCTTCGCGCTGCGCCCACTCGACGTCTTGGGGGCCGCCGCGGGCCCGCTCGGCGGCGAGCCCGAGCCGGCAGAGGCGCAGTAGAGTCTGTTCATCGAGCTTCTCGGCGTCGACCCGCTGCGGGGGCACGGCCTGCTCCTCGACCCCGTTGGGCCCCAAGGCGAGCAGACGCGCTTGGGGGTGGAGGTGGCGCTCCAGCACGCGCAAGCGGGCCCGCGCCGCGAGGCGCCCCGCCGCGCCCGGGAGGGGTGGAGGGCGGTGGATCCGGCTCCACTCCGGCACGACCTGCCCCGAGACCACGGCCTCGCCGAGCCCCCAGGCCGCCTCGACGGTCATCTCGCGCCAAGCGCCGCTGGCCGGGTTGATGGTGAACAGCACCCCGGCGCAGCGGGGCTCGACCAGCTCTTGAATGACGACCGCGACGTCAACGAGGCCCGCTGGGCCGCCCCGGTAGGCCCGCGCGCGGGGGGCGTGGGCGCTGGCCCAGCACCGCCGGACCGCGGCGAGCACCGCGGGGCCGGGCGCCACGCCGAGCACGGTCTCGAGCTGCCCGGCGTGGCTGCGCTGGGCGCCATCCTCGTCGGTCGCCGAGGAGCGCACCGCGAGGCGCCGCCCCAGACCCGGGCCAAGGGTGAGCAGGGCCTCTTCGAGCGCGGGAGGGAGGGCCTGCTGCGCGAGGGCAGCCTCCAGCGCGTCACCTTCGAGCTGATCGACCCCGGCTTCCCGGGCCGCCGCCCGCAGCGCAGCCGCGGGGAGCACGACCGCCGCGGGCACGGGGAGCCCGGCCCGGTGCAGCGCGGCGAGGCCCAGCGCCTTGCCGCCGACCGCACTCCGCACGGCCTCCTCGTCGAGGCGACCCAGCTGGTCGGCGATCTCTGCGAGCGTCAGCAGCACGGCGGGGCCCCTCCACCCGCGCAGGCTAACCTCCGGCACCTTGGCCACCGGCCCGCCACAGGGCGCCCGGGCGCGCCCCATCCCCCGACCCGCACCGCACGTTGGAGTCGAGATGAGCTTCGCTGACGGCATCTTCCGCAACCCACTGCCGGTGAACGACCCGGTCCCCAGCCACGCGCCGGGCAGCCCCGAGCGCGCCCGCCTGCAGGCCGAGCTCGCGCGCCAGAGCGACGTGGTGCTCGAGATCCCCTGCGTGGTCGGCGGCGTGCGCCACTTCACCGGCCAGGTGGTCGAGGTGCGCAACCCCTGCGATCACAACCACCTGCTCGCGCGGGCCCACCTCGCCACCCCGGCTCTGGTCGAGCAGGCCATCGCGGCCAGCCAAGCCGCCGCGGGGCCCTGGGCGGGCCTGCCTTGGGAGGAGCGCGCCGCCGTCTTCTTGCGGGCGGCCAGCCTGCTCGCCGGCCCCTGGCGGGACCGCGTGAACGCAGCGACCATGCTCGGCCAGGCCAAGACCTGCCACCAAGCCGAGATCGACGCCGCCTGCGAGCTGGTCGACTTCTGGCGCTTCAACGTGCACTTTTACCGCGAGCTGCTCAGCCAGCAGCCGCCGGCGGAGGCCGCCGCCACCTGGAACCGCACCGAGCTGCGCCCCCTTGAGGGCTTCGTCTTCGCCGTCACGCCGTTTAATTTCACCAGCATCGCCCTGAACCTGCCCACCGCCCCGGCCCTGCTCGGCAACGTCGCCCTGTGGAAGCCCTCGAACACCCAGCTGCTCTCGGCCTGGGTGGGCATGGAGCTGCTCGAGGCGGCGGGCCTGCCGCCCGGGGTGATCAACTTCTTGCCGGGTGACGGCGCCGACGTCGGGGAGCCTGCGCTGGCCTCGCCGCACTTCGCCGGGCTGCACTTCACCGGCAGCACCGCGACCTTCCAGCACCTCTACCAGCGCATCGCCGCCCAGCTCCCCCGCTACCGAAGCTTCCCCCGCATCGTCGGCGAGACCGGCGGCAAGGACTTCATCCTCGCGCACACGAGCGCCGACGTCGACGCGCTGGCTGTGGCAGCGCTGCGCGGGGCTTTTGAGTTCCAAGGCCAGAAGTGCTCGGCGGCGAGCCGCATGTTCGTGCCCCGCAGCCTCTGGCCGCGCCTGCGCGACCAGCTCGTGGGGCATATGGACGCCCTGCGCATGGGTGATGTGCGGGATTTTCAGACCTTTATCGGAGCGGTCATCGATGAGCGGGCGTGGACCAAGCACCGCGCCTTCCAAGCTCTTGGTGGTGTCGGGGCGCGCACCCTGCGCGGCGGGGGCGGCGACCGCTCGACGGGCTGGTTCATCGAGCCCACCCTGGTCGAGGTCGAGGCGCCCGACCACCGGCTGCTCGCCGAAGAGGTCTTCGGCCCCGTCTTGGCGACCTTTGTCTACGAGGACAACGCCTGGGACGACGTGATGCGCCTCATCGACCAAGGCAGCCCCTATGCCCTGACCGGCGCCGTCTTCGCCAACGACCGGCACGCTGTGCACAGCGCGCTCGGCGGGCTGCGGCAGGCCGCGGGCAACTTCTACATCAACGACAAGCCGACCGGCGCGGTGGTCGGCCAGCAGCCCTTTGGCGGCGCCCGCCGCAGCGGGACCAACGACAAGGCCGGCGCGGCCGCCAATCTCATGCGTTGGGCCTCGCCACGCACAATCAAAGAGAACCTCTGCCCGCCGACCGACTGGCGGTACCCCTTCCTCGGCTGAACGGGCGCCTGATTGGCCGGCCCGCTTGACATCCGGCCCGCATGGGCTACTCTCTGCGTCCGGCTGGCCAACGCGCACCCTCCGCCCGCGCACCCGTCTCCCAACCATCGCCCCCGCACCGTGAGCCTCCCCCGCAGCACCCGGCGCCACGACGCCCCGGGTCGCGGCGGTCGAGGCGCCTCCCCGGCGGGCGAAGCTCCTCGACGACCTCGGTGTTGCGCGCGCCCCGCCGCATGCAGAGCGTCCGCGTCGCGCCGTCCCCGGTCCTGACGTTGGCGCAGGTGCCCCGCTGGCACTGCACGCCCCCCGGCGAAGGCGCAGCGCGCCCGCCCTCACCGCCCCCTCCCTCTTTGGCGAGGCCCGTGGACCGCCGCAGCGGCCCGGTGCTGGAGGCCTGAACGATGACCGATGCACATCCGGCCTGAGAACCCCCTGATCGTCCAGGGGGATGGCAAGGTCCTTCTCGAGGCCCGGCACCGCCGCTATGAAGAGGCGCGCGACTTCCTGGGCCGCTTCGCCGAGCTTGAGACCTCGCCCGAGCTGCTGCACACCTACCGCATCAACCCGCTCTCCTTGTGGAACGCGGCGTCAGCGGGCATGGGGGTCACCGAGATCACCGAGGGGCTCAAGGCCTTCTCGAAGTTCGACGTGCCCCAAGAGGTGCTGCAGACCATCGCCGACACCATCGAGCGCTACGGCATGGTGCGCATGGTCGCCCACCCGACCGAGCCCGACCGGCTCCTGCGCCTCGAGTTTGGCAGCGGCTACGTCGCGAAGCTGGTGACCAACGAGAAGAGCCTGCGCGAGCTCTTGGTCGAAGACGGCCGGCGCTACTGGGCGGTGAGCCAAGGGCACCGCGGCATCTTCAAGCAGCGCGCCCTGCAGGCCGGCTGGCCGGTGCAAGACGTGGCTGGCTTTCGGCCCGGCGAGCACCTCGAGACCACCCTGCGGCCGCACACCCGCCTCAGCGACCGGCCCTTCCAGCCCCGGCCCTACCAGCAGGAAGCGGCCCGCCGCTGGTGGGACGAGGGCAGCCCGCTCGGCGGCTGCGGCGTGGTGGTGCTCGCCTGCGGAGCGGGCAAGACCATCGTGGCGATGACGGCGATGAGTCTGGTGCAGACCAAGACGCTGATCTTGGCCACGAACCAAGCAGCCGTCGCCCAGTGGCACCGCGAGCTGCTCGACAAAACCTCGCTCACCGAAGACCAAGTGGGGATGTACACCGGCGATCTCAAGGAGATCAAGCCGGTCACCGTCGCCACCTACCAGATCCTCACTTGGCGGCGCACCAAGACCGCCGAGTTTGAGCACCTGCATTTGTTTGAGGACCAGGATTGGGGCCTCGTGATCTACGACGAGGTGCACCTGCTCCCCGCGCCGGTCTTCGGCGCCACGGCCACCCTGCAGGGCCGCCGCCGCCTCGGCCTGACCGCCACGCTGGTCCGCGAAGATGGCCGTGAGGGCGATGTTTTCGCCTTGGTCGGGCCAAAGCGCTACGACCTGCCCTGGCAGATGCTGCAGGCTCAAGGCTTCATCGCCGACACCCGCTGCTACGAGCTGCGGGTGCCCTTCGCGACGGCAGCGGTGCGAAGCTACGAGCTGGCCGGTGAGGCCGAGAAATTTCGCATCGCCAGCGAGAACCCAGCAAAGATGCGCGTGATCGATGAGCTGCTGCGCAAGCACGCCGACGACAACGTGCTCATCATCGGCACCTACGTCGAGCAGCTCATCGAGATCTCCAAGCGGTTCCGCGCGCCGCTGATCACGGGGAAGACGCCGCATGACGAGCGCGAGCGGCTCTTCGAGGGCTTCCGCAAAGGCCGCATCAAGCTGCTGGTGGTGAGCAAGGTCGCCAACTTCAGCATTGACCTGCCTGACGCCAACATCGCCATCCAGGTCTCGGGCTCCTTCGGCAGCCGGCAGGAGGAAGCCCAGCGGCTCGGCCGCATCCTGCGCCCCAAAGACAAGCCGGCGATCTTCTACACCGTCGTCACCGCCGACACCAAAGAGCAGGATTTTGCCCTCAAACGGCAGCTTTTCCTCACCGAGCAAGGCTACCGCTACCACATCGAAGACCGAAAGGCGGTCTGAGCTGCGCGCAGCCTGAGATCCCCTCGGGGTGGGCGGCCCGGGTGCCCGCCGCCCCGCCCGCCGCTTAGGGAGCGCCCCGCGGTCCTCGCCGCCGGCCCCCCGCAGAGAAGCTCCCGCCCGCGTTTCGGCACCCGACGCGGCACCTGACGCGGCACCTGACGCGGCACCTGAAGACCATGCCCCAGCCCCGCCGCAGCGGGCGCACTGTCCCCTCCACCCGCGCGGGTCAAGCTGACCACGCGCGACATCGCCCGGCTGACGGGCCCCGTCGAGAGTGCTGATGGCTCCGGATGAGCAGGAGAGACCCTTCCCCGGTTCTGATCGTCGTCGTCGCCGCCGTCGGCGGCGCTCCCGCCGGGGGCCAGACGGCGCCGAGCTGCCCGAGGGCGCCGAGGGCGCCCGCGACGGCGGGGAGCACGAGGGCAACGACGGTGAGGACGACGGCCCCGACGAGGGCCCCGAGGAGCGCGCGCCCGCTGCGCCCGCCGCCCGGGCCGAGGAGCGCCCGCAGGAGGATCGCGGGCCCGACCCGGGTCGTGGTCCCCGTCCGCCGCGCGGGCGCGGCCGGTGGAGGGACCGGGAGGCCGAGGCTGCCCGCCCCGAGGGGGAGGCCGAGGGCGCCCGCCGGGAGGCGGGCCCAGATCGGCCCCGCAGCGAGCGGCCTGAGCGACCGGAGCGCGGCGAGCGTCCAGACCGTGGCGAGCGTCCAGACCGTGGCGAGCGACCGGACCGCGGCGAGCGACCGGACCGCGGCGAGCGTCCCGAGCGCGGCCCCCGGCCCGATCAGGCGCGCCCCGAGCAGGCCCGCGGCGGTCAAGGGCGCCCCGACAAGGGCCGACCCGAGCCCCGCGGCGAGCACGGGCGCGCCGAGGGCCCCCGCGCCGACGGCGGCCGGTGGGAGGGCGGCGGCAAGCACCGCGGCGGCCAAGGTGGCCAAGGTGGTGGGCACACCCACCACAGCCCGCACGCCGGCGGCGGCCATGGTGCGCACCACGGCGGGCACTCCGGCCAAGGATGGCGTGGAGAGGACCGTTTTGAACGCCCACGGGGGCCTCGGCCCGAGCCCCACCGCGGAGGGCCGCCCCCCAAGGCCCGCCCGCACCGGGGCGCCGAGCGCGCCGAGCGGGGCTGGGACCCCGAGGCCGAAGGCGACTGGAGCGGCGAAGGTGACTGGGGTGGCGAGGGAGAGTGGGGGCGCAAGGCCCGCGGCGGCGCAGATCGCCCCCGGGAAGAGCAGCGCGTCGCCGTCGCCCTCCCGCGCACCGGTCGGGTGCCACGGCGCAAGCTGGCGGTGCACCCCTCGCGCGGGCCGGTGCTGAGCGGCGCGGCCCGCCGACGCAAGCTGAGCAAGTCTGAGGTCGAGGCGCTGGCCGACTACCTCAACCGCGCCAGCGACCAGATCGTCAACCAGCTCTACTCGGGCCTCGGCGGCCAGCCCGGCCGCCTGTCGAGCAAAGAGCGCATGATCCAGCTGACGGTCCGGGCGCTCGCGGTCGGAAACCGCCTGGGCGCGCTGTTCCGGGGCCTGCACCAGCGTGACCGCCAGGCGCTCAGCCTGCTGGTCCAGTGCGGCGGCATCGGCCACCACGAAGAGCTGCGCCAAGAGCTCATCCTCTCCCTGGGCGGCAGCGAGCGCGAGTGGACGAAGGTGCTCGCGACCCTGGGCGACAAGGGCCTCGTCGCGGCCACCGACGAGCGGGACGGGGAGTTTTTCTACCTCATCCCCGAGCCGCTCATCCCGCTCATGCTCGAGCACCTCAAAGAGGACTTGATCCTCCCCAGTTTTGTGCACGAGGACGTGCGTGTCGCCGACGAGCGCCCCTTCTGCCCACCGATGGAGTTCTCGGTCATCTCGCTGGCCTCGTACATCTCGCAGCACCCGCCGCGGCTGACCCAGCGCCACGACATCTTCAAGGTCCACAAAGATGAGATGGACCAGTTCTTCCACCAGCTCTGGGCGCCCGACAGCGACCTGTTCAGCTTCCACATCGACTTCTTGATGATGCACGGCATGGTCGAGCTCAAGGGCGACCGCCTGAGCGTCAACCGTGCGGTGGTCGAGGAGTGGCTGGCCCTCGACGACAATGACCGCCGAGACCTGCTTTTCCTCTCACTTGACAAGCGCTTCCCGCTGTCGGAGTGGGTGCTGTGGGCGGTGCACGACCTGGGCGGCCAGTGGGTGCCCGAGCGCCCGCTCCAGGCGCTCTACCGGCGCTGGCGGCGCGGCGAGGAGTGGCGCGAGCGCTTCCACAAGGACCTCTGGGCCACGCCCAAGAACGCCGGCGCACGCGAGGGCTATGGCTTCACCGCGCTGATCAACGCCGGCATGCTCGAGCTCGGCGTCTGGGGGCAGGAGAAGTTCTACCGCCTCACGCCCCGGGCCCTCGCCACCCTCGAGGACGACGAGGAGCGCGACTTCACCCAGTTCTACCTGACGCCGAGTTTTGAGGTGATGGCGCCGGCGGGCCTGCCCGCCAGCATGTTGTTCCGCCTCGGCGAGCTGGGTGAGCTGACCGCCTGTGACCGCGCCAACACCTACAAGATCACCGAGGTGACCATCGAGCAGGCCCTCGAGAAGGGCTGGCGGCGCGACGACATCCTCGAGTTCTTGCGCGAGAACAGCCAGCTCGGCCTGCCGGACAACGTCGAGCACACCCTGCGCAGCTGGATGGGCCACCACGGCGACATCGAGTACCACGACGTGATGCTGCTGACGGTGCACCGCAGCCAGATCCGCCGGCTCGAGTCCAACCGGCGCCTCAAGCCCTTCCTGCTGCACCGCTTCGTGCCCGGCATGTACGCGGTCGACCGCACCCGCCAAGAGGAGCTCAACAAGCTGCTCGCCGAGCACGGCTTCACGCCGGCCAACCAGGTGCGCCGCTACCCCGACGACCCGCTCCAGGTCGACGCCCGCGAGCGCCTGCTCGGCCAGCTCGCCGAGGCCCGCACCGCCCGCGAGGACCTCGTGCAACGCGGCCACGCCGCGGACACCCAGCCCGAGACCCTCTGCGCTGTGCCCGGCTCGGGCCACCAGGCCCGCCAAAAGAAGCGGAAGAAAGACGAGCTGCCCCCGCGGCGCAGCCCGCGCGAGGTGCGCGAGCTCTGCGACGAGGCGATCGCCAAGGGCCAGCACATCGAGATGCTCTACGTGACGCGCGACCAGCAGCGCAAGCTCGTGCGCATCGCGCCCGAGCGCGTGGCGGTCAACCAAGCCGGCCAGCAGGTGCTCGTCGCCCGCGACCTCGAAAAAGACGAGCGCCTCTCCTACCAGGTCGTGCAGATCGAGCGCATGGCCCTCTACAAGCCCAAAAAGTAGCCGAGGAGGCCCCATGCCCGCCGCCGTCGACGGACTCAGTTTTGAGCAAGCCATGGCCGCGCTCGACGCGACCGTGCGCCGCCTCGACAGCGGCGAGCTGCCGCTGGACCAAGCGCTGGCGGCCTTCGAAGAGGGCGTTCGCCTGCAGGCCCGCTGCCAAGAGCTGCTCGACCAAGCCGAGCAGCGCATCATCGAGCTCAGCCCCAGCGCCGAGGAGCAGGGCTGAGCGCGGGGCAGGCGTGTGGCGCGGACGTGAACAAGCCGCGCGCCCCGGAGCACCCCCCTTCGCGCGGCGGCGCGCGCCCCGCCCTCGCGCACACCATCGTCTAGGTTACCGACCCAGAGGGCGCTCTCCGCCAACGCCCAAACCGCACCCCGCGCAGCCCCGCTCGCGTGATGTATGGTCCCGCTCGCTCTGGGACCCCGAGGAGCCCCATGTTCGAGACCGTCGGCAAAGAGGACAAGCGACCGCTGCGCGAGCAGCTGGCCGCCATGGGCTTCTCCATTGGCATGTGGAGCAGCCTCATCGGCGCGCTCGTCGTCGCTGGGCGCGAGGTCGTCCAGGTCGTCGACCCGGAGAAGCCCGTAGAGGTCACCTTCTACGACGCCGCGCCGCCCCCGCCGCCGCCGCCGCCCCCCGCGGGCGGGGGCAGCAAACCCAAGACCGAGACCAAGCCCAAAGATCCCGACCCCGAGCCGGTCGAGCCCGACCCCGAGCCCACGCCTGACCCCGAGCCGGCGCCGGCGCCCGAGCCCGAGGCCGCACCCGAGCCGGCGGGCGTCGAGGGTGGCGTTGAGGGCGGTGTCGAAGGCGGCGTGGTGGGCGGTGTGGTCGGCGGTGTCGTCGGCGGCCAGCTGGGCGGCCAGCTCGGCGGCACTGGCATCAAGGCGGTCCACTGGTCGGCGGTCACGGCGAAGAGCCGGATCACTCCTGACTATCCGGAAGCGGCTCGAGCGCTCGGCCTGGGTGAAGAGATCTGCCTCGTCAAGATGGTGATCGACGAGAAGGGTAAGCCCACCGAAGCCTCCGTCGAGAAGTGCTCCGCGGCCTTCCATGAAGAGACCCGCCGCGCTGCTCTGCAGTGGCGCTTCTACCCCTACAAAGAGGGCGGGAAGGCGATGCCCACCACCTTCGTCTTGAAGATCACTTACAAGCCTAACAATTAGCGAGGACAGCGTGCAGTTCGACATCGTAGAGATTTGGGGCCAGGCCACGGCGCCGGTCAAGTTCGTCATCCTGACCATGGGCGCCATGGGCGTCGGCTCCATCTACGTCGCGCTGGAGCGCGCCTGGGCCCTGACCAAGGCCCGCAACCAGTCCCGCGCGCTGGCGGGTGAGCTGGCCGGGGCCTTCGCCAAGGGTGATGGCGCCGCGGCCGTGCAGCTCGCCAAAAAGGCCGAGTACAAAGACAGCTACCTCGGCCACCTGCTGGTCCCTGGGCTCAACGAGTTCTTGGCCCGCAGAGACCGCCACGGCATCGAGGCCGCCGAGCGCGCCCTGCAACGCGTCTCGATCGCCGAAGATGCCGCGCTGCGCAAGGGCTTTGGCATCCTCGCCACCACCGGCGCGACCTGCCCCTTCGTCGGGCTGGTCGGCACCATCTTCGGCATCATCGGCGCCTTCCAAGCCATGGCCGACGGCGGCGGCGACATGGACAAGCTGCTGCTGCCCATCGCCGAGGCGCTCATCGCGACCGCCATCGGCATCGCGGTGGCCATCGTCGGCGTCTGGCTGTTCAACTTCTTCACCGCCAAGGTCGAGGCCATCACCCGGGACATGAACACCTCGGTGCTCGAGCTGATCGACTGGTGCGAGAAGCAGCTCATCATCGAAGAGCCCGCCACCAGCGCCAAGTGAGGCCACCGCGGGGCGCGAGGCGGCTTCGGTCACCCGCACCCACGGAGGGAGGACATCCATGGGAATGAGCATCGGGGGCAAAAAAGGCGGCCCCATGGCGGACATCAACGTCACCCCTCTGGTCGACGTGATGCTCGTGCTCATCATCATCTTCATGGTGGTCACGCCCGCGCTGACCGCTGGTGTCGACGTGCGCCTGCCCTCGGCCAAATCGGTCGAAGAGGGTCAGGACCTCGGCCAAAACATCGCGATCGCCATCAAGAGCGACGAGTCGGTCTATGTGGGCAGCCTGCAGGTCCAGCCCGGCGAGATCATCCCGGCGGTCAACGAAGAGTACAAGAAGGATGGCGCCCGCAGCCTGCTCATCAAGGCAGACCGGCGCCTCACTTGGAAGCAGGTCTACCGCGTGATGAACGAGCTCAACGAGGGCACCGACGGCAAGATGAGCGTGATGCTCCTCGCCGTCGAGAAAGAGAAGGAGTAGCCCGTGGGCTTCAAGGTAGAAGGCAGCGGCGGCGGCGGCATGAGCGAGATCAACGTGACGCCGTTGATCGACATCATGCTGGTCATGCTCATCATCTTCATGGTCATCACCCCTCCAACCATCTCGCAGATCCAAGGCAAGCTGCCCGAGAAGTCTGAAGAGGTGCCTGAAGACCAAGTCCCCAAAGACCAGCTCCTCGCGGCGGTCTGCAAAGACGGCAGCATCACGCTCAACCGGCAGGTCGTGACCCTCGAAGAGCTGGCCATCCAGGTCGAGAAGCGCATCGCCTCGACTGACAAGCTCATCTTCGTCGACGCCCACCCCGACGCCCCCTACGAGGTGGTGACCAGGGTGATGGACGCCTCGCGCGACAAGGGCGCTGAGAAGATCGGCATCGCGAAGCTCAAGACCGAAGAAGAGTTCCGCGCCTGTGACCCGATCACCGCCGCCCCGGCGCCGGTCGAGGGCGCCGCGCCGCCCACCGTCGGCGGCTGAGCGCCCTCCCCTCCCCTGCTGGAGCGTCCGTGACCGCGGCCCCCGCCTTCGACTTCTCTGCCTGGGCCGCCGCCCACCGAGCCGCCCTCGATCCCCTGCTGGTCGGTGTCTTCGACGGGGTCTGGCCCGAACGCCTGCGCCTCGCCTGCCGCTACCCCATCGAGACGGGCGGCAAACGTTTCCGGCCCCTCGCGGTCCTCGCCGCGGCCGAGGCCCTCGGCGGCCCCGCGCCCGCGGCGGCCTGGGTCGGCGGGGTCGCGCTCGAGCTCATCCACACCTACTCGCTGGTGCACGACGACCTGCCGGCGATGGACAACGACGACCTGCGCCGCGGCCGCCCGACCGTCCACCGTGCCTTTGACGAGGGGACGGCCATTTTGGTGGGCGACGCCCTGCTGACCGAGGCGCTGGGCCACGTCGCGCGGGCCGGGCTCCCGCCCCAGCTCGCCGCCGCGCTGCTCGTCGAGCTGGCCGGCGCGGCCGGGGCCCGCGGCATGATCGCCGGTCAGGCCGCCGACGTGGGCATGGACGGCGCGATCACCGAGGTTGACGCGCTGCTGCGCCTGCACGCGCACAAGACCGGCGCGCTCATCCGCTGCGCCGCCCGGGTCGGCGGCCTCGCCGCCGGGGCCAGCCCCGACCAGCTCGCCGCCCTCGACCGTTATGGCGCGGCGATCGGGCTCGCCTTCCAGCTCGCAGACGACGTGCTGGACGCCGATCAAGACGCCAAAGAGGGCGGCCCGCCCTCCTACGTGAAGCTGCTCGGGGTCGAGGAGACCCAGCGCCGCGCCCGCGCCCTGCTCGACGAGGCCCTCGAGGCCGCCGGCACCCTGCCCGCCCCCGCCGCGCTGCAGGCGCTCGGCCGCTACACCGTCGAGCGCGAGCTCTGATGGTGGGCGGGCGGGGCGCGCCAGGCCCACGCGCGCCCAAGCTCCGCCTCGACGCGCTGCTGGTGGCGCGGGGCCTCGCCGCAGACCTGCGCGCCGCCGGGGCGCTGCTGCTCGCCGGCGAGGTCCTCCAAGATGACGCACCTGCGGGCAAAGCGGGCGAGATGGTCCGCGCAGATGTGCGCCTGCGCCTGCGCGGCGGCCCGCCCGAGCCCTTCGTCAGCCGCGCCGGCCGCAAGCTCGACCAGGCGCTGGACCACTTCGGCCTCGAGCTCGAGGGCCAGGTCGTCGCCGACCTGGGCAGCAGCACCGGCGGCTTCGTCGACTGCGCGCTGCGCCGCGGCGCCCGCCTCGTGTACGCGATCGACGTCGGCTACGGCCAGCTCGACTGGGGCCTGCGCCAAGATCCGCGGGTGGTGGTGATGGAGCGCACCAACGTGCGCACGCTCGAGGGCCTGCCCACCCCCGCCACGCGCATCGTCGGCGATCTGAGCTTCATCTCGCTGCGCCTCATCCTGCCGGTGCTGCGGCGCCTGGGCGCGCCCGAAGGTGCGGCCTGCCTGCTCATCAAGCCGCAGTTTGAGGTCGAGCCCGGCGCGCTTGAGGCGGGCGGCCGGCTGCTCGACCCCGCGGCCCGGGCCGCGGCCATCGCCGGCGTGCTCGCCGAGGCCGAGGCAGAGGGCTTCACGGTGTGCGGCACGGTGCCCTCCTCGGTGCCCGGCGCCAAGGCGGGCAACCGCGAAGAGCTGGTGCACCTGCGCTGGGGCGCCGCATGAAAACAGCGTCCAGATCATTTCTTTTTGCGATCACCTTCAGCGTGGGCTGCGCCGAGCCGCCGCCGGTCGCGCTCCCCCCGCCGGCCCTCGCGCCGCCGGTGATCGTCCAGCGGGTGCGCCACGGCGCGGTCGACGGCCTGCTCGTGCGGCGCCAGGGCGCGCCGATCGAGGGGGATGGCCTGCTGCTGCGCGTGCCGACCATCAGCCCGCCGCCCACCGCCGAGCTGGAGCGCGCGCTCGGCGAACACGCGCTGCTGCTCGCCATCCCCGTGGCCGATGACCCGGCGGCGGCCCTGGGCTACCTCCGCGGTGTGCCGGGGATCCGCCGCGCCACCGCCGCCTGCGCCCCCTCTCCCTGCGCCCCCTGAGCCCGCGGCCCGCGCGCCGGCCCCGGCCCGAGGCCCCATGTCCCTGCGCGATCAGCTCCAGTTCCTCATCGGCCTCAGCCGGGGCATCGCGCGCGGCAACAGCCTGCCCTCCGCCGGTCGGCAGCGCCCCGCCGCCGCGCCCGGGGGCACGGTGCCGCCTCCCCGCCCGCCCGCCGGCAACCAAGCGACCGCCTTCGCCGTCGCCGAGCACCACCTCCCCCTGACCGGCCTCGCCGCTCCCCTCCGCCTGCTGCAGCTCAGCGATGTGCACGTGCGCGGCCCCGGCCGCTGGCTCGACCGGCTGATCCGCTTCACGCGCACCCTGCCCGAGGCCGATCTGCTCGTGCTGACCGGTGATCTGGTCACCAAGGGCTGGGGCGCCGACAGCTGGCGGGCCTTCGCGCGCGCCCTGCCGCGGGCCCGCTTGGGCACCTTCGCCATCCGCGGCAACTGGGAGCACTGGTGCGGCGCCGGCGGCCCCGAGTGGGAGGCGCTGCTCGCCGAAGATGGCGTGCAGCTGCTGCACAACCGCGCGGTCGAGGTCGGCGGCCTCGAGCTGGTCGGCCTCGACGACGCCCTGGCCGGCCGCGCAGACTGGGGCCTGCTCGACCGCCCCGCGGCGCTGCCCCGGGTGGTGCTCAGCCACTGCCCCGACACCTTCCCGCGCATCGCCGCGCGCGGCGCGCCCTTGGTGCTCGCCGGCCACAGCCACGCCGGGCAGGTGCGCCTGCCGTTCATCGGCGCGCCCTGGCTGCCCAAGGGCACGGGCGCCTGGGCGGCGGGCTGGTACAGCGCGGGCCCGAGCCAGCTCTTCGTCTCGGCTGGCCTCGGCTGGAGCATCGCGCCCCTGCGGATCTCCTGCCCGCCGACCGCCGACCTGCTGCACCTCTGGCCGCTGCCCGCCGCGCCCTGAGCTCGCGCCGACCCAGACGTGAATAGCCTGATTGACGCTGTTCTCAGAACCGCCAGCGCATGTAGACGTCGGCCGAGGACTGCCCCTTGTCCCCGGTGACCATCTCGGCGTACATCCGGCGGGTGATCAGCCACTCCAGCGACACGGCGAAGATGTTGTCCTCGTCGTCGGTGGTGTTGTGGCGCTCGAGCGAGAGCAAGGTCTTGTCGGACAGGGGCAGGCCGACGCGTACCGCCTCGCCGTCGAACTCGATCTGGCGCAGGAAGTTTGAGCCCAGCGCCCCGCTGATGCTGTTGCCCGCCGCCATCGCCAGCGCCGAGGCCAACATGCCCGCGCCGGCCTGGCCTTCCGAATCCGCCAGCTCGGACGCCGGCTTCCCGAACAGCAGGATCGAGATGATGTCGGTCTGGTCGGGGTAGTCCTCGGACTGGAACGCGATCCCCATCTCGTCGACCGAGCCGGTGATCGCCGCCGCCACATCACCATAGGCGCCGGTGTGGCGCACCGCCTTGATGTCGAGCTGGGGGTTGGCGTAGTCAGCGCCGAGGAAGGACAGCGTCCCCCCGGTGAGATCGAAGGTCGATCCCATGATCCCGACGGTCCCACGGGGGAGCTCGACCTGACCCGAGAGGCTGGGCTGACCCCCCTTCACGCCAAGCGCCAGCTCGGGGGAGGTCAGCTCGAGATCGACCGCCGCCGTGGACAGCTTGGCCGCCGCGGCCCCGGCGTCTGCGTAGGTCGGGATGTCGGCGATCAGCCGAAGACCACGATGCAGGTCGATCTTCAGCGCGATGTCGAAGGACTCCCAGGCCGAGGGCCCGCCGACCGCCGACCGCCGCGGCCCGCCCTCGGTGAGCTCGTCCTCGCGGCGCACGTGCACACGCGGGTCGAGGGCCAGATCGCTCGACTCGAGGAAAACATCGTCGTCGAGGGTGATCTGCCCCTCGACCACCTCGACCTTACCCTTCACCGCCAGCGCCGGGAAGTCGCCCTTGACCGTGATCTTGCTGTCGACCCGCAGCTCGGCGTCGTCGGTGGCGCTCAGCCAAAAGCCGTCGGTGTCGACCTTCAGATCGGTCTGGGTCGGGGCCCAGTCGGCCAGGGCGACCCGGCCGCTCAGCTTGAGCGCCCCCTGCCGCAGCTCGTTGCCCAGGCCCTGCCGCGGCGTCGAGCGCACGCTGATCTCTTGGATGTCGACCGCGTCCTTTTCGAGGCCCAGATCGAGGGTCACCCCGTCGTAGCGCACCCCAGTGGCCTGGGCGGCGAGCGCCCCCTCGGCCAGCTGCAGCCGCAGGTGCGGGCGGGGATCGGCCAGCGAGCCGTCGATCAGGCCGGTGAGCCGCAGGCGGCCCGCGGTGTCGCCCACGCCGTCGACCAAGCCCTCGGCCGCGGCGATCGGGAGCCCCGCGCCGTCGAGGCGCAAGGCCAGCCCCTCGCGGCCCAGCTCTTGGTCGGCGCCCTTGTCGAGGTCGATGACCAGGGGCACAGCGCCCTGCACCGAGAGCGAGCCACCCTCAGAAAAGCCGACCAGACCGTCAATCTGGTAGCCCTGCTCCTGCGGAAGGATGAGCAGGGTGGCCTGGTCGAGCCCGACCTTGCCCACCTGACCCTCGACCCACAAGAGGCCGCCCTGGACCACCGGCCGCAGCGGCGGCCCGGCGATGTTCAAGCCGCCGGCGATCCGCCCCGAGACGCCGCGGGGCACGCCGACGAAGGGGTCCAGGGTCGCGATGGGCACGTTCAGCGGCACCACCGAGAGGGAGACGTCCTTGATGAAGCTGCTCGGCTCCATCTCGGGCATGGGGCCGCCCGAGAACAGGCCCGACATCAGCGCGTTGAGCTCGGTCTTGGCCGCGCCGCTGATCTGCACCCGGCGCTGCAGGGACTCCTCGACCCCGCCCTCGAGCACGAGATCGCCGTCCTCACGGTCAATCACGAGGTCGAGGCGCAGGCGCTCGCCCTGCTTGCCCGCGGGCAGGCTCGCCGCGGCGACGAGGCCCAGGTCGGGGTCGCAGGCCGGGCCGTCGATCTTGGCCGCGGCGGACAGGTCGACGTCGGGCGCGTCGACCATGGGGAAGACCTTGCGGAAGCGGGGCAGCGGGCCCGGCGCGATGAGCGCCTCGAACTTGACCTGCTCGGCGCAATTCAGCTGCGGGCGGCCCTCGACCCACTGCAGCGGCACCCCGCCCTCGGCCGCGGCGAGCAGGCCATCGGGGCCGCCCACCCGGGCCACCAGGGCCGGCTGGGTGATCGGGCCGTGGATCTCGGCGTCGACCTCGAGGGCCTGGGCGTAGCCGGGGTAGCTCACCCCGCGCAGCGCCAGCGCCAGCCGCCCCGACATCGCGCCGCCCTCATCTTTGAGCCGCACGTCCATCGAGGCCTTGCCGTCGAGGCCCTCGACCGGAGACGGCCCATCTTTGGGCGCGGCGACGAAGAGCTTGAAGACCTCGGCGAACCACGCGAGGTTGACGTCGCGGAGCTGGCCCTCAAAATCGGTGCCGTCGCGCTGGTCAGGCACGAGGCTGCCTTCGAGATCGACGGAGCCTACGTCGCTCTGGATGTGGAGCACCACATCTTTGGCCCCGCCCTCGACCAGCTTGAAGGTCACCGGCGCGGTGGCCTTCAGCGGGTGCTCGTCGGTCGGCGCCAAGACCAGGTCATCGATGCGCCACTCGCCGCTGAGCAGGTCGCCCTGCACCTTCCCGCCGAAGAGCGAGGCCTCGCCGCGCCGGGCGAGGTCAAACTCGATGACCAGCCGCTTGGTGTCGCTGCCGTCCTTGGGATCGCGGAAGGCGAAGCCGATCGCGCCGCCCTCGGCCGGGTAGCCGGCCGTCCCGAGCAGCAGCTTGCTCATGTGGAGCTGGCCGAGCGCCCAGGGCTCGCCGCGGCGGTCGACGCCCGCCCGGAGCAGCTGCCCGCGGCTGTCGATGCGCTCCATGCGGACCGCGCCGTCGCCCACCGAGAGCTGATCGAGGGCGACGGTGGTCTCGACGCTCACCACCGGGCCGGCCACCTCGGCCCGCCAGCCCAACGCGAGCTGCCCGACCTCGGCGCCGGGGGTCTTGAGGCCGCGCAGGGCCGTCTGCCCGGCCGCCTTGACCGCGCCGCTGTCCAGCGCGACCTGGGCCTCGACGGGACCGGTCAAGGAGCTGAGGCTGACCTGATCCGCGAAGCCGAAGGCGCTGAGTTGGACGTCGCCCTCGACTTGGGCTTGGCCCGCCTTGCTCCACGAGCGGACCGAGGCGCGGCCGTCAAAGCGGAGGGCGCCGCGCAGATCCTTCACGCCAAAGCGGGAGAGCGCGCGCAGATCGCCGACATCGGCCTGCAGACGGGTCAGGGTGGCCCGCTCGCCCAGGGGCTCGACGGTGCCGGTGGCGCGGATGGTCGCCGCGGGGTGAACAGCCTCCAGACCGTCAATCTGGACGATGCCGCCCTGGATGCGCCCGTTGAGGTTGAGCAGGTGCAGGGGCTCGCCCCAGACGACCTGGTCTTTGCTCTGCAGCTGGAAGCGCCCGTCGATCTCTTCGAGCGGGCCGAGGCCCGCCCCGTCTGCCTCAAGGCCGAGGTTCAGGTGCACCGGTTGGGGCACCAGCGCGCTGATCTGGTGGACGTCGAGGGAGCCTGTGGTGGCCCGCAGCCGCCAGGTCGGGCGCTCGGCGGCCAGATCGGCCCCCGCCTCCACCGCAAGGGCGCCGCCGGGGGTCTGCACCGCGCCGGTGGCGACCAGGGCCGAGAGCGGGCCGTTCAGCTGCAGGTCGAGGCCGAGATCACCGAGCAGCACGTCTTGTGCGGCGAGCTGGTCGATGTCGGCCTCGGCGAGGCGGGGGGCGGCGAGCTGCAGGGCGAAGACGCGGTCGTCGCCCTCGACGCCCTGGATCCCGCCGCTGAGCTGCAGCGCGCTGTCGCGGGCCTGGAGCTTCAGCCCGCCGATCTGCACGTCGCCGGCGTCATAGTGGAGGTCACCCGCCAAGCTGACCGGCAGCGGCAAGGCGGCGCCGAGCCCGCTGGCCTCATCCAGGCGGAGGCGGAGCCCCCGCAGGTCGGCGCGCTGGCCGGCCACCCGGGCCGATCCGTGGAGGGAGAGGCCGCCGAGCGCGATGTCGACCGGCGCCGCGGGATCGGATGGATCTTGGTAGCGGAGCCGCAGCCCCTCGACCGCGACGGCGCGCAGCTCAAGGTCGGCGGGCACATCAATCCAGAGGGCGCCGGGGGGCGCGGGCTCCTCTGGCGCGGCCGGGCCGTCGAGCCCCAGCGCGGCCACGAGGTCGAGCGCGCCCGAGGGCAGCACCCGCAGGTCGACCACCGGGTCGACGAGGCGCAGCTCTTCGATAACGAGGTGCTTGTCGGCGATCCCGCGCAGGTCGTAGCGGACCGAGGCCTCGCGCGCGCCGATGAGCACGCGGCCCTCGCGGTCGCGCAGGGCCAGCTCTTCGAGGCGCAGGCCGGTGAACAGGTCGGTCTGCAGGGCGCCGATGGCCAAGCTGCCGCCGGGGATCGCGGGCGCGGCGGCGCCGAGGGCCTGCTCGCGCAGCCAGTCGTTCCCGGCCGTCGAGCGCAGGAACAGCAGCCCGCTGCCCAGGCCGAACAGCACCAGCCCGACCACGCCCCCCGCGCCGCCCAGCGCGAGCAGGGCGAGGCGGCGGGCGATGCGCCGGGCGCGGCCGAGGCGGGGAGCGGGCACTAAAAGGCCTCCGAGAGCGAGAAGTGTGCACCGAAGCCGGGCTCTTTGGAGAACATCGGCTCATCGTCGAGGCGCCACGCGAGATCGAGCCGCACGGCGCCGATCGGCGAGAGGTAGCGCAGGCCGCCGCCCACCGAGGGCAGCAGGGTGACCGGCAGGCCGGCCTGCTCGGGGGCCCAGAGCTGGTCGAAGGTGGTCCAGGCGTTGCCGAGGTCCATGAAGACCACGCCGCCATAGTCGCCCGAGTAGATGCGCACCTCAGCGGTGCCCGCAGCCGAGACGAGGCCGCCGATGGGCAAAATCTCGGCCGCGACCTGGTCGACCCCCGGGGTGCCGATGCACTCGACACCAGAGTCGGGGTCGCAGATGTAGGGCCCGAGGTGGTTGCGCACCCAGCCGCGCACATCGCCCGAGCCGCCGAGGTAGAGGCGCTCGGCGTAGGGGACGGTTGCGTAGTTCTCGTCGCCATACGGCTGGATGAAGCCACCGTTTAGGCGAAGCGCGAGCGCGCCGCGCAGGCCGTCGGGCAACACCCGCCGCAGCGAGAAGTAGAAGCGCTGATCGCCCTTGAGCCGCACGAAGTTGAAGTCGCCGCCCAGCCAGCGCCCGGCCTCGGTCAGCTCGTACAGCCCGTAACGACCGCGGGTGGGCACGAAGAGGTCGTCGCGCGAGTCATAGGTGAGCTGCTGGCGCAGGGTGGTCAGCAGGTAGCGCTCGCGAAAGTCGAGGCCGAGCGGGGTGCGGCGGAACTCGCTCTCTTCGAGGGCGAGGTCAAGGTACTGGAAGAGCTGGAGCTGGTAGCTGCCGGTGAGCGTGATGCGGTCGGTCAGCTGGCCGCTGAGGCTGGGCGACCACTGCGGGGTCGCGAAGCGGTAGCCCTGCTCGACGCCGAGCTCGAAGGAGAAGCTGCTCGCCGCCCGCCAGGCCCGGATCGGCCAATGGGGCAGGCTGAGCACCAGATCGCTGACCACGGTGGGCCCGCTGGTCGAGAGCACCTCGTCGAGGCCGTCTTCGGTGACCTGGTCGATCTGGACCAGGGTCGTGTAGCCGACCTGGTTTTGCAGGTCGAGGCGCAGCAAGCGGTTGAACAGGTTGACGTGCTGGAAGTCGGCCGAGACGTGCACGTCTTGTTTACCCGACTCGAGCAGCAGGCCCGCGCCCGTCCGCAGCTGGCGGTACTTGCTGCGGCCGAGCTCGATGCGCACCGGCACCCGGTCGCCCTCGGCCTGGTCGAGCATGGGGATGACGTTCACCACGCTAAAGACGCCGAGACCAAACAGCCGGCGCTGGGTCGTGCTGATGTCGCTCACCCGGTAGGGCTTGCCCTCTTCGACCTCGAGCTCGGCGCGGATCAGCTCGTCGGGCACACGCTCGAGCTTGGTGCTCCCAAGGTGGCTGATGGTCACCGCCCCAAACTTGCAGGTGGGCCCGAGCTCGGCCTCGACGAGCACTTCGGCGGTGTGGGCCGCGGCGTCGACCTCGGCCGAGGCCTTGACCTTGGCAAATGCAAAGCCACGCTCAAAAAGCTGCTCGCGCACGATGTCTTCGGCGGTGGCGAGATCGTCGGCCACCAGCACGCCCTCGGCCTGCAGCGGCACCTGGGCCTTGAGCGCCGACAGCAGCGGGCCGCCGAGGCGATCCATGCCCTTGTACTCGACCGTCTTGATGATGGTCGGCGCCCCGGGATCAACGTCACCGACGATCTTCACGCGGGCGGGTGGGTCCCACCAGAGCATGGGCTTGCCGGCGCGGGTGGTCCGCACCTCCCACCCCTGGACCACGGCGTCGAAGTAGCCATGGTTGGCGTACCAGGCCTCGATTCGCCAAGCGTCGAGCTCGAGCGTGTCTTTGTCGAGGTAGGTGCGGCGTTTGCCCGGGCGCAGCCAGTTCGCGGCCAGCGGGTTCTGCTGGGTCTCCATCACGGCGCGCAGGGTGAAGTCACCCTGACCGCTGAGCGGCCCGCCATTTCCCACGATCTCAATATCATCGACGGTGGGGGGCGCGAGCGGATCGGCCGGCCCCCGCTTGGCGCAGCCCAAGGGGAGGCCCAGCGCCAGTAGCCCCACGCCCAGGAGCTGGGCGGGCTGCGACCGACCGACCGGCGCGCCACGCGCACAGGCCCCGCGCGCCGTGGGGCGCGGGCCGCGGGTCGAGCAGCGGAGGGGTGCGGCGGAGGAGCGCAAGCGGCGGGTCTCGGGAGGTCAGGCCGGGCTGCGGAGGGCAGCCCGGGGGAGGCCCCAGGCCGGCGGCCCCTATCCCGCAGGCGCGCCGCGCAGGTGCGCCGGGCAGGCAGAGAGCGCAGGGTCTGCGCCTGTTGACAGCGCCCCGCCCGCGCCGTTAGCACCCCGGCGATGTCGAGCAGCTGGCCCCCGCAAGGGCCCGCACTCCGAGCTGTCGACCGCGCGTTGCGCATGGGCAGGCGAGCAGCGACGCCCCGGCGTCGTCGCGCCGCCTGGGCCCGCCGCCCCCGCGGCAGCAGCGTGGGCGCCCGCGCCGCTCCCCGACCATCCCTCCCGAACCTCCCCCCACATCCACCCCGGCTCGCCCTGCGGTCCAAGACCCTGCGGTAGAGCGGCAGACAGAGGCAGCCATGGCGAAGAAGAAGGGCGTCGCCCGCACGGTCATCCACCTCGAGTGCACCGAGAGCCGTCAGCTCGACGACGTTGGCGGCATCAGCCGCTACAGCACCACGAAGAACAAGAAGAACACCCCGGCGCGGCTCGAGCTGATGAAGTACAACAAGTACCTCCGCCGCTACACGCTGCACAAAGAGGTCAAATAAGCCGCAGGCCGCTTTCGTAGCGGCCGCGCGCTGCGCCGCTCGACGGCGCGGGCTGACCAACGGGGGCTCCGGCCCCCGTGTCGCGTTTTGCCGCCGAAGCTCAATGCAGCCGCCCCTCCCCGCGCGGTGGAGGCTGCCCGGCCTACGCGCAGATCCCCATCCTCCGCCCGGCCATGCTGGAGGAGAGGCGCGCCCACGCCCCCGGAGCGCGCCGCCCTCCGCGGACCCACGAGGGGCACGGGGGGCGGGCGCCGGTGGACGCGAGCGGGAGGAGCCGCTGCGGGCGGGCGGGGGCTTGGGCAGGCGCCGCGGAGGTCGGCGTCAGGTTCGGGCAGGGAGGCTCGCCGGGCCGTTTGCCATCACATCAGGAACAACACGTACAACGCCAGGGGCTGCACCCCGGTGGGCGTCTACGTTGCGCGAAGGCCAGGCGTGCACACCCATTCGTCGCAACCCCTCAGCAGCGCCGCCCCGAACCTCGGGACAGTCCACCGCTTTGGAGAGGATCGTGGTGTTCCACGCCGCAGGCCCGGCGCGGCTCCGTTCTACTGAATGCACCGCCTCCGGTCAACGGGCGGGACGCACACATCCGTTACGGTCCTGTATCGGGCAGCGAAAGCACCACTCAGACCGGGATCCTGCGCGGTGGTGTCGCGAGGGGGCCGCGAGCCCGCTGCCCCACGCCCAGCCAGCTGGGGCCCGACGAGATCGATACGCAACACCACGTACGCGCACGCGGCGGCGCCCATAGCCAAGCCCACCGCGCCCGGCGCGGCCGCGGATCGGCGCCCCTGTCGTCCGCGCGGCGCCGCCGGTCGGGCGGGCCGAGCGCTCAGCTGCCCGAGCTGATGTCGGTGCCGTACTGCGAGGTGCCGAAGCGGGTCTGGTTGGGGTCGTCGACCCGCACCACGCCGCCGCGGGTGATCGAGACCACCCAGTCTTCGTTGCGGCCCTCGAAGCGGGCCAGCTTGTTGGCGAAGACGACGTCGATGGCGCCCTTGCTGTTGAAGTCACCGCTCGGGTTCATCACGTAGCCGCGCGGGCTGATCACGATGCGGTTGGCGTTGCCCACGCCGGGGCCGACCAGGGCTTGCCACTCGACGATGCCGACGTTGCGGGCGTAGTAGTTGCCCGCGCGGTCAGAGAGGTCGACGATGCCCTGCGAGGTGTCGTCGTCGCTGCCGTCTTCGGTGCGGTCTGCGGGCAGGTAATCCCAGGTGGTGCTCGCGTTGGACAGGTTGCCCAGCCCCACCCAGTACTCGCCCCCCGGGTTGGCCGGATCACTCAGCGTGGGATCGGGGCTCACCAAAAAGACCGAGCACTCGACGTTCGCAGCGATGGCCATCGACCGGCACTGCTGCACGAGGTGGGCGAAGGTCTGGGCCGCCTGGCGGGTGCGCCACCGGGGCAGCTGCTCACGCGAGGCGCCGAAGCCCACCGAGGTGAGGATCAGCACCAGCGCGATGACCACAGAGAGCTCGACCAGGGTGAAGCCAGCGCGGCGGGCGGGAGCGGAGGGGCACGTGCGGCGCATGGCATCACCTGGGCGGGGTTGACCGACAGAGCCTGAGTCTAGCTGACCGCGGCCCCCGCGCACAAGGCCGTTTGGGCTGGACATGCGGCCGCTGTGCGGGATAGCCGGCCGCGTTGGCCAGCGGCGTCGTCGCGCTGCCCCTTGTCGTGTGCGTCGTGCGTTTGGTGGGCCGAAGCCCCCACCCGCGGCGCCCGACAGGCGGGGCGCGCAGCAGAAGCCCCCCCGGGTGTCGCACCCGGTCCCCGCAGCGCCCCCAATCTCGGGGGCCTGGGGGGAGGCTGAGCCCGATCCCAGCGCGGCCCCTGGCCGCAGACCTCCGGCTCTGTCCCGCTCCGACGTTGTCCCCCCCAGCCTCGCTGGGGCTTGTGCAGGAAGCAGAAGAAGATGGCTCGTTACATCGGCCCGCGCATCAAGCGCTGCCGCTCCTTTGGCGTCGTCCTCCCCGGTCTCACCACCAAGACCACCCTCACCCGCCCCTTCGCCCCGGGCGTGCACGGCGCCAAGCGCCGCCGCCGCGACAGCGACTACCGCACCCGTCTGGTCGAGAAGCAGAAGCTCCGCTACCACTACGGCCTGCTCGAGAAGCAATTCACCCGGTACGTCTCGAACGCGTCCAAGCAGCGCGGTCCGGCCGGTGACAACCTCCTCCGCATGCTCGAGAGCCGCCTCGACAACATCGTCTGGCGCCTCGGTCTCAGCGCGACCATCCCCGCCGCCCGCCAGCTGGTCGTCCACGGCCACATCAAGGTGAACGGCAAGCGCGTCGACCGGCCCTCCTTCCTGGTCAGCCCCGGCGACGAGATCTCGGTCGGCGAGAAGAGCAAGGCCAAGCCGTTCATCGCGGCCGCCCTCGAGCTCAGCACCACCAAGGTGCGGCCGTCCTACCTCGAGTTCGACCCGGCCAAGGCCGCCGGCAAGATGTTGGTCGCCCCGGGCCGCGCTGATGCGCCCTTCGACATCAACACCCAGGCCGTCGTCGAGTACTACAGCCAGAAGCTGTAGTCTCATCAGGCCCGGCGCCGGGCTCTCCCGCGCGCCGCCCGCCTGTGGCCACACCGACGCCCCCCGTTCGCGACCTGCGGCGGGGGGCGTTCGGCGTCCGGCGCGGGGTGCTCCCATGGCCCACCGACGCGGCGGCCACCCGCTCGAGGCCGCGCCGGCCGCCGGGAGCGCTCAGCCCGCCGCAGCGACCAGCGCCCGGGCCTGATCCAGGCAGAGCGGCGCGCCGATCTCGCCACCCACGTGCAGGGCGCTGCCCACGATGGCCGCGTGCGCCCGCCCGCGCAGCGCGCCCACGGTCGAGGGCAGCACGCCGCTGCCCACCCAGACCGGCGCGCCGGGGACCGCCGCCCGCACCACGTCCACGTCGGCCAAGGGTGTGGGCGCCCCCGTCGCCCGCCCGGTGACGATGAGCTGATCCGCGCCGCCCCGCCCAAAAGTCTCGCGGGCGACCTCTGCGAGGTCTGCGGCACCCGCGGGGACAGCGTGCTTGACGAGCACATCGGCGGCGATGGCGACCACGCCCTCGAGGCCCAGCTCGCGGCGCGCGCGCAGCAAGGCGTGCGCCTCGCCTTGGATGAGGCCCTGGTCGGTCCAAGCGGCGCCGGAGAGCACGTTGACCCGGATGAACTGCGCCTCGACCGCGGCCGCCACCCCGAGCGCGGTGCGTGCGTCGTTGCGCAGCACGTTGATCCCGATGCGCAGGCGCGGGAAGGCCCGCCGCACCTCGAGCGCGACCCGGGTCAACATCGGCCCCACATGGGGGCTCACCTGCCCGGCGGCAAAAGGTGCGTCGCCGAGGTTCTCGATCACGCAGCCCACGAGGCCCGCCTCGGCGAGCACCGCCGCATCGGCGAGGGCCCGCTCGAGCACCGCGCGCAGCCCGGGGCCGCTGCGCGGCGCGCCGGGCAGGGGGAGCAGGTGCAGCACGCCATAGAGCTCAAGGGTGGTGGGCGACATGGGACCTCCGGCGGTGGTCTATTCCGGGCCAGGGCCGCCGCGGCCTGCGGGGCCCCGCCCCTGTCTCAGCCAGCCGCCCCGAAGCGCCGCGCGCGGAAGAGATCGAGCTGGACGCCACCTTGGCGCGGGGTCGCCCCCGCACCGGCCGTCGACAAGCGCGGCCAGGGGCCCTCGACCAGCTCAGCCAAGGGCGCCGCCTGGACCGGGCGCTCAGCGTCGACCCAGGCGGCGCCGTCGGGCGCCTGGGCGGCGAGCGCGGTGGCCACGGCCGCCGTGGCGCCGATGCCCAGCCGCAGCTGATCGCCCATCGACCCCAGATCGCCGCACAGCGCGTCAACCTCATCGCCGTCGAGCTCTTGGAGCGCGCCGCCGACCGCCGCCACCAGCGCATCGTCATCGGACCCGACCGCGACCCACCAGCGCCCCGGGTCGACCACGCAGCGGTCGAGCGCGCGCGCGACGCCGACCAAGCCAGCGACCGCAGACCAGCGCGCGCTGCTCGCGGGGACAGCCCCGGGCTCGGCGATCAACCCGCGCTCAGTGCAGCGCCCGAGCATCGGCCACCCAAAGCCGGCGGGCAGGAGCAAGGCGAGCTGGCCCGGCCGGACCGGGCCGAGGCGGAGGCGGTCGCCCGCGCGGAAGGTGAAGGCGCCGATCCGCCCCCACCGGGTGACCACGGGCGCGCCGTGGGCGTCGAGTCGGATGGCGGGGACGTGGAGCAGCTGCGGCGCCATGGGACCTCCTGAATGACACCCCAAGGTTACCCGCCCCGCTCGCGGGGCGCGAGCCAAACTATGTCCGCATCGAAAATTGATCCCCCAGGTCGCTCCGGGGCGCGCCGAGGGGGCCAGCCCGTGGCCGGCGGCCGCCGGGCCCGGACCCCGCGCCGCACAATTTCCCTACATCGCGCGCTCACCGCTGATCCGCGCGGGGGACCTGTCCCCACGGCCACACAATCCTGCGACCTGACACAGGCTCCCCTCCCGTTTGGGCCGCGCGGGACCGATGCCCCGACCGCCAGCGCGGGCGCCCCGCCGGCCTGTGCTACGCTCGAACGCAGTGCTTGGGGGGAGAAGGATGTTCCTGGAGAGGACCATGTGCAGCCGTGCCGCGCCGACGCGCATTCACCCACCCGGGGGCGCGCCATCCGGCTCCGCCTGGGCCGCGCGTCTCCTCGGGCTCGTGCTGGCCTGCTTGGCAGTGTCCCCATGGTCGGCTTGGGCCAGCGGCGGCGGAGCCGATAGTTTGGGTGCCAACCTGTCTTTCATTTGGGTCATCCCATTCGCGGGGATGCTCCTGTCCATTGCGATCTTCCCGATGGTCGCCGGTCATTGGTGGGAGCGCCATCGCAACCAGGCCTTGGTGGCGCTGCTCTGGTCTGGCCCCATCCTGGGCTACCTTGGCTACTTGATGGTCAGCGGCCACCACGCCGAAGAAGCCAAGCACAGCCTGCTGCACGCGCTCGAAGAGTATGCGAGCTTCATCGCGCTTTTGGGCAGCCTCTTCGTCATCAGCGGCGGCATCCTCATCAAGGGTGACCTCGAGGCCAAGCCGACGGTCAACACGGCCTTCCTCGCGATCGGCGCCGTGCTCGCCAACTTCATTGGCACGACCGGCGCGTCGATGTTGCTCATCCGCCCGATGCTGCGTACGAATAGCCAACGCGAGTTTGTCAAGCATATTCCTTTGTTCTTCATCTTCTTGGTCAGCAACATCGGCGGCGCGCTGACCCCGATCGGCGACCCCCCGCTCTTCCTCGGCTACCTGCGCGGCGTGCCCTTCGGTTGGACGCTGGAGCACCTCTTCCCCATCTGGGTGCTGCCGATGGGCCTGCTCCTGGCGCTCTTCTTCGCGGTGGATACCTACTTTTACCGCCGTGAGCCGGCGAGCGCCCTGGCCCGTGATGGCAAAGCCAAGCAGCCCTTGGGCGTCGAGGGCACGATCAACTTCGCGCTCTTGGCCGGCGTGGTCGGCGCGGTGCTCCTGCTCTCGCCTGAGCAGGGCAAGCACGACTTCCGCAACTACTACGTGCGCGAGGTCGTGATGGCGGTCTTGGCCGCGGTCAGCATGTGGCGCACCAGCGCCGCGGTGCGCAAGGCCAACGGCTTCACCTTCGGGCCCATCCTCGAGGTGGCCGCGCTGTTCAGCGGGATCTTCATCACGATGATCCCGGCGATGATGCTGCTGCAGGCCAACGGCGCCTCCCTCGCGATCACCGAGCCGGTGCAGTACTTCTGGGCGGCCGGCATATTGTCGAGCTTCCTCGACAACGCCCCCACCTACGTCACCTTCGCAGCGCTTGCCTGCAGCAATGTCGCCGACTGCACGAGCGCCGAGAACCTCGGCACATTGGCGGCGAGCCCGGCCGGCCAGCCTCTGCTCATCGCCATCGCCTGCGGCTCGGTCTTTATGGGGGCCAACAGCTACATTGGAAACGGGCCCAACTTTATGGTCCGCGCCATCGCCGAAGAGAACGGCTACCGCATGCCCAGCTTCTTCGGCTACGTCGGCTGGGCCGCGCTGGTGCTGATGCCGACCTTCGCGGTGGTCACCTTCGTCTACTTCCTCTGAGCCGCCGCGCGCCCCCGGTCGGCAGCCCCGTGTCCTCGCGCCTCCACCCGGGCCTCGCGGCGCTGCTCTGGGCCGTGGCCGTGATCAGCTCCATCGGCCTCTCTGCGCTCAGCGCGGGGCGGCCGCGCCCGCAGGAGGGGCCGCCTGACGCGCCCTCCCGTCCGCGCCCGCTGCTCCCCGCCGAGCGCGCGACGCTGGAAGCCGAGCAGCGGGCCTTGGAGCGGGACCTGGCCGCCGCGCGGGATCGCCTCGGCCGATGGCCACGGGTGGCGGAGCTGGAGGGCAAGGGGCCGGACGGCGCGCCCCTGCTGCCCGACGGCCTGCCCGATAACCCCGCAGCGGAGGCCGTCGGGTGGGTCGTTGAGGGCTGTGGCCCCTTGACCGGGGCGGAGCCGCCGGCCGACTGGCGCTGGTGCCCCGACGACGGCACCCTCATCGCCCTCGGCCTGCCCCCTCGCTGAGCGGCGCCCCCGCTCAGCGCGCCGGAGAAGCGAAGCGGTAGACCGCCTGCACGGCCAGCGCGCTGTCGGGCAGCGGAGCCTCGGTCCAGGGCCCGGCCTCACCGGCGAAGGCCTCGGCCGGGCCGGCGATCCCGAAGGCGACCGGGGCCTCGTCAGCCGAGAGCTGGGCGTAGGCGCCGTTGAGACGGTCCCCCGCCGCGGCGGGCAGACCGTCCTGGGCGGGGAGCAGCGCGGCCACCTCGGGGTGGAGCTCCCCCACGCCGAGGGTCAGGGCCTCTCCCATCGGGCGGGCCGCCTGGGCGCCGGTGCAGGTGGGCTCCCAAGGGCCGAGGCTCAGCTCCCACCACCCCAGGACCACGGGCTCGGGCGGGCTGATCGCGCGCACGTCCTCGATCGCCACCGCCGCAGCGCACAGCTCGACCCCGGCGTCGTCGAGCACCCGCAGGTCGAGGGCGCCCGCGGCAGGGGCCGGAGCCCCGTCGACCAGGGTGAGGGCGGCGCCCAGCGTCCACCAGAGGCCGGCGCCAGCGGCGCCCTCACCCCCACCGTCGTCGCCGTCTGCGCCGAGGTCAGACGCCGCGCCCGAGTCGGACCGCGCGGCTGCGCCCTCACCGGCCGCGCAGCCCACGAGGCTGAGGCCCAGCACGACGATCCGAAGCTCCATTGCGCACCCCCAGGGGCGGCACCATAGACGCGGCGCGCCCCGCCTGCCAGCGGGCGGGGCCCTCACAGCGCGAGGGCCTCGTGGGGCCACAGCGCGAGCCGCTGCCCCGGCGCCCAGGCGGGATCGGCCTCAGGCGGGTCACCTTCGAGGAGCGCCTCGTCAAAGGCGGCGCCCGCCGCGGCCCAGCGCGCGCCATCCCAGCTCGACCACCACCCGAGGGAGCGGTCAGGGAAGGGGCCTGGCGCGGCCTTCGACACCGGCCCAAAGGCCACCCACAAGGGCCCAGCGAGGTCGGGACGGGAGCCCTCCTGCCCACGACAGTCGTGCTCCAGCTCTTCGAGCTCAAGCTGAAAAGCATCGGTGCAGTCGGCGCAGCCGCTCAGGCTCGCCGGGTCGATACGCGCGCCGCGGATCCGCTGGACGCGCGCGCAGAGCAGCCGCTCGGGGTCATTGTCGCGCTCCCAGGCGGCGGGGAAGAAGGCCCACACCCAGTAGCCGCTCGGGGCGTCGCCCGCGGTGAGATAGCCCTGCTGCACGGCAAAGGCGACCTCGTCACCTGCGCAGCCGCAGGCGAGCGCGACGACCACGCCGAGCGCGCCTCGCCTCACAGCGGGAAGGCCGAGTTGAGGGGCCGGCCGAGGAAGACGCCGTCCATCAGGAACAGCTCGTCGGTGAGGTCGAGGAGCAGGTCGTCGCCCGCCTCGTCGACCACCACGCCCAGCTCGTCCGTGGCGTAGCTCAGCACGTACTGCTCGTCGTAGTAGCGCAGCCGCTCATTGTAGTCGGTCAGGATGACGCCCTGGAGCATTGCGTGGCTGACCTCGTCGTAGTCGCTGAACGCGTCGGCGAAGGCGGCCGCGCCCGCCTCGGTCGGCCGGGCGAGGCCGAAGCCGAGGCGCTTTCCGGCCAGCCAATCGACGGGATCACCGCCCACCGCACTGAGATCAGCGAGCGGGCAGTCGCCCCCGGTGCCCACGGCGGCGGCGCCCGCGTCCTCAAACTCCCAGGCCGAGAGCACGGTGGGCACGTCGGCGTACCAGTCCACCGGCGTGGCCAGCGCAGGATCGAGGATCACCATGCACTGCCCGCGGCGGGCGCTGAAGTCGTCACGCCAGCGGCGCGCGTTGGTGAAGTGCACCGTCACGGCCTCGGTGACGCCGGGGACGTCGTCGTGCACGCCATTGACGAGGCCAATCGTCCAAGTCACCTGGAACTGATCGACCACGTAGTCATAGTCGGCATCGGCGTCGGCGTCTGCGTCGGCGTCGCTGTCGGCGTCAGCATCGCTGTCGGCGTCGCTGTCGGCGTCGCTGTCGGCATCCGCGTCAGCGTCGCTGTCGGCGTCAGCGTCGGCTTCGTCGACCTTCTCGTCGCTGGCACCCTCATCGGAGCAGGCGAGGGCGAAGCACACCCAAAGGATCGACCAAGACGGGGTGGACCAGAGCGGGGCGGCGCGGGACATCAGAGCTCCTCCGGCGGGGCGGCGGCGGGCCCGGGAGGCGGCCCCAGCGGCCGCGCTTATCCCGGGGCGCCCACCGGGACGACACCCACAGGGTGGGGGCGCCGCCCGCGGCTGTTCAGGGCCACGCGCCGCTCGACGCAGCGAGGGCACGTCGGCGGAGACCGGGCCGGCAGCGACGGCTTCGACCGGCGCGCTACAGGTGGGCCGGATCACCGCGCCCGAGGTCATGCTGGGGGTCCTCGGCGGTCCAGCTGCCCAGCGAGGCCCGCAGGCTCAGCAGCAGGCCGAGCACGAGCAGCACGCCGACCAGCGCGCCGATCAGCACCAAGGCCGGCCAAGGGATGCGCGGGCGGGCCGGGGCCGGCTCGGGCGAGCGGGTGGACCGGGTGGACCGGGCGACGGGGCTCGGGCCCTCGGGGGGCGTCAGCTCGGCGTCGGGGCCCTCTTCGACCACGAGGCGGGGGCTGGGCGCGGGGACCGCGGGCACCGGACGGGTCACGACCTCGACCGGGGCGCGCCGCTCCACCGGCGGCGGGGCAGGCGCGGGACGGTCGCCCTTCCGGTTCATCACGACGAGGTCCTGGTCCTCCTCCTCGATCCAGTCCTCCTCTGGCTCACCCGGGGCGACCCCCATCTCCTGCTGCCAGGCGCGGAGGTCGAGGGTCTTGTGGAGGTTGGCGCCGGGCGCCGCGCCGCTGCGCGCGTGCACCGGGCCCTCGACCGCGCCCAGCTTGCGGGCGCCGCCGCTCTGGATGACCTGCATGATCTGCGTGTCGCCGCTCTCACGGGCCCGCAGCGCGTCGGGGTCGGTGTCCTCACGCGGGGCGAGCGCGCCCACCGCGCTGGCCGGGGACAGCACGGCGGCCATGGTGACCTCGTCGTCCTTCTCGAGCTCGTGGCCGCTGCCCCCAGCGCCGCGGAAGAGCTGTGGGAAGGCGGCGGCGTCGAGCTCGAGCCCACCGCCGTGCCGGCTCGCCTCGGCCGTCTCGTGGTCGTTGGCCTCAGCCTCGGCCGCGGGCAAGAAGCCGCCGAAGGGCAGGCGGCTGGCCCCGCTGACAATGACCTCGGGGGCGGTCTCTTGAAGCAGCGCCTCGAGGGGGGCGTGCCGGTCGACGAACTCGCCGCGCACCCCCCAGAGCAGGGCGCGCACCCGCGGGTGCTCGGGCGCGGTGCGGGCGAGGCGCTCGAGCAGGGCCTGGGCGCGGATCACGCTGCCGGCCAACAAGAAGGACTCGGCCAGGGCGAGCAAGGCCGCGGTGTCGCCCGCCCGCTCGATCTCGCGGGCGTCGGCCGGGGGCTGCTGCGCCGGAGCCGCGGCGGCGCGCCGGAGCTGCTCGACCGCCGGGCCCGTGTGGCCGAGCTGATCGAGGCGCTCGAGCACCCGCTGCGCGCGGGGCGGCCAGCCCCGGGCCACAAACATCTCGCCGAGAAGGAGCAGCGCGTCGACCTGATCAGCGTCCTGCTCGGTGACCTCGCGCAGCCGCACCCAGGCCCGATCCCCCAGGCGCAGGGAGAGCAAGGCGCGCGCCTCAGCGAGGCGGGCCGAGGCGGGCGGCGCGCCCAGCTCAAGCCAGCGCTCAACCACGCGGATCACCGCCACCGCGTCATTGCGGGCCTCGGCGGCGGCGAGGGCGCGCGCGAGCAGCTGCTCGGCGGCGGCGCCGGTGGGTGGGGCCCCGGCCCCTGCTGGTCGTCCTAGCTGGCCCTGCATCCGGTCCGCGCCCTCGAAGTCCGGCCAGCTAACCGGTCAGCCGCCCGCCGCGGCGCCGCGCCCAGCCGGGCCCACAAAGGGGGGGGGAGCCCCAAAAACAGACCGCGCGCCGCGCCGGCCCCGGACGGGGGACGGCGGGCGCGCGGCGCAGCCCGCTCAGCTCACTGGGCGAGGGCGGCCTTCAGCTCGGCCTGCAGCGCCGGCCCGACCTCAAACATGTCGGCAACAATGCCATAGGTCGCGTGCTGGAAGATCGGCGCGGTGGCGTCTTTGTTGACAGCCACGATGATCTTGCTGGTGCGCATGCCGGCGAGGTGCTGGATCTGGCCGCTGATGCCGAGCGCGATGTACAGGCTCGGGTTCACCACCTTGCCGGTCTGGCCGACCTGGTGGCTGTGCGGCGCGTAGCCGGCGTCGACGCAGGCGCGGCTGGCGCCCGGGGTGGCGCCGATGACCGCGGCCAGCGGGCGGACGAGCTTGTCATAGCCGTCCTTGCTCTGCACCGAGCGACCGCCCGAGACGATCCGGTCGGCCTCGGTCAGGTCCACCACGCTGCTGGTGGGGGCCTCGCGGTCGACCACCTGGGTCAGGGCCCCGCTGACGCTGACCGCCAGGGCCGAGACGGGGGCCTGGGCGCCGGTGGAGGCCGGCACGCCAAAGGCGTTGGCCCGCAGGGTGAAGATCGCCGGGCTGCTGCTCACCACGACGTCAGCGAAGGCCTTGCCCGAGTACACCGGCCGGCGACCGATCAGCGCGCCGCCCTCGACCCGCAGCTCGGTGACGTCGGCGCCGACGCCGAGGCCGAGGCGGGCCGCGACGCGGGGCAGGCCGTCGCGGGCCTGGGCGCCCGCCGAGGCGAAGACCGCCGCCGGCTGCACCGCGGCGATGGCGGCCTGCACGGCGCTCACGAAGGCCGCGTTGCTGTAGCGGCCGAAGTCGCCGCCGCTGACCGCGAGCACCGCGTCAGCGCCAAATCCGCCGAGCTCGGCGCCGCCGCTGTGCCCGATGACCA
>JAEUKK010000185.1 GCA_016792625.1 Deltaproteobacteria bacterium
TCGAGCGGCGCGCCCTCAATGGTCCAGGCGCCGGCGCCGACCTCGCGCAAGAACAGCAGGCCGGGCAACAGATCCCACGCAGACCAGCCGGCGCCGACCAGCGCGGCGCCCGCCTCCCCCGCGGCGACCAGGGCCAGCGCGCGCGTGGTGCACCGGGGGGCCAGCGCGGGGCCGGGCCAAGCCGCCGGAACGTGGCGCAGCACGCTGTCGGGGAGGAGCACCGGTCGGCCATCAGCCAGGCCGGACGCCGACAAGTGCGCCTCGGTGGCGCCCAAGGGAGCCAGCCGCGGGAGCGCATGACCGGCCCGGTGGGCGCCGCCGCCTGCGGTGGCCCACCAGCGCTCGCCGCGCGCAGGGAAGGAGAGCAGCGCGAGCGCGGGCCGGCCGTCGACCACGCGGCAGAGGGCGTGCCCCCAGTCCGGCCGCCCTCGAAGGTAATTCTCGGTGCCATCAATCGGATCGACTGCCCACCAGGCCGAGCCGGGCCGCCGAGCGCCCTCTTCGGAGCAGAGGCCATCCCCCGGGAAGGCCCGCTGCAGCCCGGCGTCGAGGAGGGCCTCGACCTCGAGATCAGCGTCGGAGACGCGCGTCCCGTCGGGTTTGTGGCGGAGCTGCCCGGGGCCCTCGGCCGCGCGCCGCTCTGCGGGGCCGAGCAGCTCGTCGAGGAGGGCGCTGATGTGCTCGTGCATGACCGCAGCTCCGGGGCGGGCGCGTTGCCCTGCCTGCGGGTGTGGGCTACCCGGACCCCTTCCCGGCCGCACCTCACGCCGATCTCGGAGACTCCTATGGCTCGTTATCAAGGCTTGGACTTCTACAACATCGACGCACAGCTCACCGAAGAGGAGCGGATGGTGCGGGACCTCGTCCGCAAGTGGACCGAGGACAAGTTCGTGCCGATCATCGAGGGGCACGCCCGGGCCGGCACCTTCCCCACCCACCTCATCCCCGAGATCGGCGAGATGGGCGTGCTGGGCATGAACCTGCACGGCTACGAGTGCGGGGGCATGAGCAACGTGGCCTACGGCCTCGCCTGCCAAGAGCTGGAGCGGGGCGACTCGGGCCTGCGCAGCTTCGTGAGCGTGCAGGGCTCGTTGGTGATGTTCCCCATCTGGCGCTTTGGGAGCGAGGCCCAGAAGCAGAAGTACTTGCCCAAGATGGCCAAAGGTGAGCTCATCGGCTGCTTTGGACTGACCGAGCCCGATTTTGGCAGCAACCCGGGCGGCATGTTGACCCACGCTGTCGACGACGGCGACAGCTACGTGCTCAACGGCGCCAAGATGTGGATCACCAACGCGCCGCTGGCCCACCTCGCCGTGGTCTGGGCCAAACTCGACGGGGTCATCCGCGGCTTCATCGTCGAGCGCGGCGACGCTGGCTTCAGCACCCCCGAGATGCACGGCAAACACTCGCTGCGCGCCAGCGCGACGGGCGAGATCGTGCTGCAGGACTGCCGCATCCCGAAGGACCGCATCCTCCCCGAGGTGCGCGGCCTCAAGGGCCCGATGAGCTGCCTGAACAACGCCCGCTTCGGCATCTCCTGGGGTGCGCTGGGCGCGGCGATGGCCTGCTACCACAGCTCCCGCGACTACGCGCTCAACCGCATCCAGTTTGGCAAGCCGATCGCCAGCTTCCAGCTGGTGCAAAACAAGCTGGCTTGGATGCTCCGCGAGATCACCAAGGGGCAGCTCCTCGCGCTGCACGTAGGTCGCATGAAAGACGAGGGCAAGGTCACGCCCGAGCAGATCTCGCTGGCCAAGATGAACAACGTCGACATCGCGCTGCAGATCGCGCGAGTCTCGCGTGACATCCATGGAGCGAACGGCATCCTCGACGAGTACCCAGTGATGCGCCACGCCGCCAACCTCGAGAGCGTCTACACCTACGAGGGCACCCACGACATCCACAACCTGATCTTGGGTCGGTGGATCACCGGGATCTCGGCCTTCGAGTAGGCGCTCGGCGCGCTTCAGCGGGCCTGGCGCGCTGGACGTCAGCGCGCGGCCTGCCCACCAGCGAGCGCCTCAAGGCGCGGGGTTGACCTCGGCTGGGCCGCCTTTGGCTTTCGCGTCAGGTGCGCCACGCGCACCCTCGGGAGCCAACGAGCCGGCCGGAGCCAACACACCCGCCGGAGCCACCGGACCGGCTGGAGTGACAACACCCTCCGGGGCGACCGGAGCCACCGGAGCCAGCGGGCCCAGCGTGGTCAAGGCCCAGCCCGT
>JAEUKK010000041.1 GCA_016792625.1 Deltaproteobacteria bacterium
TGGGGGTGGCCGGCCGGGCCGCGGGCCAGGGCCCGGCCCCGGGCGGCCCCAGCAGGGGGGCGGGCCCGGCCCGCAGCGGCCGCCGGCGCCCACCGCCCGGGGGCGGGCTGCCTCATATATCGACGATGATGACGTGATGGACGCTGCTCCCGCGCCGCAGGCGCCTGCTGCGGGCGCGGGGCGGTGGATGAAGGTGGGCGCCGCGCCCGCCGCTGCGCCGCTGCTCGCCCCGGCCCCGCCGCCGCGCCGGGCGCCGCCCGCCCCGGGCGCCAAGCGCCGGCCCTCGCCCTGGCCCCACCCGAGCACCTTGGCCCCAGGTGAGGTGGCCTTGGTTGGCGTGCACACCGACGATCTGCCCGCGCCCTGGGGTGTGGAGATCGCCGTGGCCGGCCGCAGCAACGTCGGAAAGTCGAGCGCGATCAACCGCCTGCTCAAGCGCGACGGCCTCGCGCGCACCAGCAGCACGCCCGGGCGTACGCAGACCCTCAACTTCTTCGCGGTGGGCGGCACCGGCGTGCTGGTCGACCTTCCCGGCTACGGCTTCGCGCGGGTGCCCGACGCGGTCAAGGCGCGCTGGGCGGGCTTCATCGAGTCCTACCTCTACCGGCGCGAGAACTTGTCCTTGGTGATCAGCCTCATCGACGGCAGCATCCCCGCCCAGCGCATCGACACCGAGCTCATCGAGGCCCTCATCGAGGCCGACGTGCCGCTGGTGGTCGTGGCCACCAAGATGGACCGGCTGTCCCGCACCCGCCGCGGCCCCGCGCTCGAGGCCCTGGCGGCCACCCACGGGGTGCCGGCGATCATCGGCGTATCGAGCGTGGACGGCACCGGCTTTGACGAGCTGCGCGCCCTCGTGCACGACGTCTGGTCGGGGGAGGACCCCTACGAGGACGACGAAGACGACGACGACGAGTAGGGCCCGCGCCCGCTCGACCGGAGCGCGCGGCCCCGCCGCGGTCGCGCAGCGACCGAGCCCGCGCGGGCGGGGAGCCCGGCGGCCCTCCGCCGGCGCCCCGCCCGGCCCCGCGGGCGAGCGCGCAGGGGGAGCGTCGGCGCCCGCGGCCGGCCCCTCTGCACCCCCGGGGAAAAACACGTCGGGCGCCCAGTCAGGCGCCCGAGCGTCACCGAGGGAGGCCGCGACGGACCGCAGCGCCCCGCGGCTCAGTAGCTGGAGCCGGGCACCAGCACGATGATGTCGAGGGTGTCGAGCAGGATGCTGCCGTCGCCGATGACGTTCAGGGTCAGCCGGTAGAGCTGGTCTTCGGTGGTGGCGGCGACCACGCCCCGGAAGTTCAGCGTGAAGTCGATCTCTTCGGTGCCACCCGAGGGGTCGATGTCTTCGACGTACTCGGGGGTCACGCCGGTGACGAAGCCCCACTCATCGCCCTCGATGTCGAGCGAGACGCGGTCGAAGCGGATCGAGCTGACCAGGTCTTCGATCGCGCCGGTGATCGTCGTGCGGAAGGCGGCGTTGCTGCCGCTCCACTGGAAGACGAGGGGATCGTCGGAGACGCCGTCGCCGTCGGTGTCGGCGTAGGAGCCGCTCGCCGCGGCGAGGTTCAACATCTGGTTGTAGGGCGTCGTGGTGTACGAGTTGACGTGAATGCCGATGGCGTAGCCATTGAGCGCCGACAAGGCGGCCACGACGTCGGACTGGCCGGCGTCGGTCGGGCAGCCGCCCGGGGTCGGGTAGCCGGCGTCGGGGTCGCGCAGGTCGTAGTCGGTGGCGTAGACCAGCACGGGCAGGGCGTAGTCGCGGAAGCCGAAGCCGCCGGCCGCGCCGCCGCCCGTCCACGAGCTGCTGTAGGACTGGCCCGCGGTGCCGCCAAAGGCGTCGGCCGAGCTCGCCAAGAAGGGCAGCACGTCGGTGGTCGAGTCGTAGTAGCGGTCGCAGTTCTGGTCGTAGCCGACGCCGCCGGCGCCCTGCAGCAGGGCCTCCATGCTCGATTCGGGGCCGTCACCACCGTAGTGGATGGCGACCTGCGTGTTGAGCACGTTGTTGACCTGCGTGACGTTGTCGGTGATCTGCTGCCGCATGATGAACGGCCGGTCGCCCGAGCTCGAGTAGCCGAAGCTGCCGTAGGCGTAGTCATCGTAGGTGCCGACGCCGTACTGGGCGTCGGGGATGGTGCCGGCCAGCGAGCTGACGATGGTCGAGAACTCAGACGCCATCGCGTTGGCGGTGCCGCCCATCGAGCCGGTGGTGTCGATGAGGAAGGCGATGTCGCCGAGCTGCACCTGCAGGGTGAAGGTGAACAGCTCTTCGATGTTGGTGCGCTCAGGCACCTCGACGTAGATGCCGTCGACCACGCTGCCCGGGTCGAGGGGGTCGGTGCCGGCCGCGCGCTCGCCGCCGTCAGAGAAGCCGTCGCCGTCGCTGTCGGCGTCGTAGGGGTCGGTGCCGGTGGTGTTCAGCTCGTCCCAGTCGGAGATGGAGTCGCCGTCGGCGTCGGTGTCTTGGAAGTCGGGCACGCCGTCGCCGTCGGTGTCGCGGGGCACGCCGTCTTCGCTGGCCGCGCCCTCGACCCGGTCAGAGACCGAGTCGCCGTCGCTGTCGCTGTCGAGGTAGTCGGGGGTGCCGTCGCCGTCGGTGTCGACAGGCTCACTGTCCCACTCGGTGGTGCCCGACTCGTAGAGGTCGCCGACCCCATCACCGTCGGCGTCGGTGTCCATGTAGTCTTGAAGGCCGTCGCCGTCGGTGTCGGTCACGCCGCAGGCGCTGCCGATCTCGTCGGTGTCGAGGATGCCGTCGCCGTCATTGTCAAAGTCGGCGAAGTCGCGAATGCCGTCACCATCGGTGTCGATGGGCCCGTCACCGGTGGCGATCTTCTCATCGACGTCGAGCACGCAGTTGTTGTCGCTGTCGAGGTCGAGGTAGTCGGGCGTGGTGTCGCCGTCGCTGTCGAGGGGCATGGTCAGCGGGTCGCCGTCGCCGGCCTCGAAAAAGTCCTTGATGCTGTCGTTGTCGCTGTCGTCGTCGAGGTAGTTCGCCACCCCGTCGCCGTCGGTGTCGGCCTCACCCTCGTGGATGTCGAGGATGGTGTCGCCGTCGGCGTCGTCGTACTTGATGACCTGCTCGTCGGTCGCGCCGCCGGTGTCGGAGTCGTCTGCTTTGGGCAGGTCGCCGCAGCCCAGGAGCAGCAGCGGGAGGATCGCGCTGGCGATGAGCGAGGAGGGGACCTTCATGTGCAGCTCCGAGGGCGGGGGGACGAGGTGCGAGAGATCGTGGCGCAGGGGGCAGCGGCCGGGGTGGCCTGCAGCCCGCGCGGGCAGGGCTTGGGTGCGAAGCGGAGCGCCGCTTTGTGCGGAGTGACCCGCATCACCGGGCGCGCTGGCCCATCGGCGCCGTTCTTGACAAGGACGTTACCGGTCGCGGAGGCGCGTGTCAATCGGTTGGAACCCGCCACCGGAGCCCATCCCCAACGACCGCGGAGGGAGGGGCCGGCCACCGTGCCGGGGAATAGCCGCACCTTTGGGAGGACCGATGTCGCAGCCGCGCACACCCGATCATTGGAGCCGCAAGGCGAAGGCCGAGGGCTTCCCGGCGCGCAGCGTCTACAAGCTTGAGGAGATCGAGCGCCGCTTCCACGTGCTGCCCCGGGGCGGCGGCCGGGTGGTCGACCTGGGCTGCTGCCCGGGCAGCTGGTCGGCCTGGGTGCGCCAGCAGGGCGGGCCGCGCCTGCGCCTCGTCGGGGTCGATTGGCAGCCGGTGCCGAACTACCCGGGCGACTTTGTCGAGCGCTCGGTGCTCGAGGTCGAGCCTGAGGCGCTGCTGCTCCCGCTCGGGGGCCCGGCCGACTGCGTGCTCTCTGACATGGCGCCCTTCACCACCGGAAACCGCTTCACCGACCACTGCGTGCAGATCGAGCTGGCCCAGCGCGCGATTGCCCTCGCGCGGGCCATTTTGCGGCCGGGCGGCAGCTTCGTCACCAAGCTGTTCGAAGGGCAGGAGGTCAACGCCTACGTCGCCGACGCCAAGCAGAGCTTCGGCGAGGTCAAGCGGGTCAAGCCCGACGCCACCCGTGACGAGAGCGTCGAGCTGTTCCTCGTCTGCAAGGCCTTTCGGCCCGCGCCGGGCTGAGCGCGCCGGCGGGCCCAGGCCCGGCGCCCCTTAGGCCAGCAGCCAGCGGGTCAGGGTCGGGACCATGCAGCCGGTGCCGCCCGGGGCGTAGTGCCGGGTGGT
This sequence comes from Deltaproteobacteria bacterium, assembly GCA_016792625.1. GTDB lineage: Bacteria > Myxococcota_A > UBA796 > UBA796 > UBA2385 > JAEUKK01. The sequence goes on from JAEUKK010000041.1 coordinate 4,187, forward strand.
CTTCGAGAAGAAGGCCGGGCCGGCGATGTCGAGGTGGGCCCAGGGCGTGCTGCCCACAAACTCGGACAAGAAGAGCGCGGCGGTGATCGAGCCGCCCGGGGGCCCGCCCACGTTCTTCATCGTGGCGAAGTCGGCCTTGAGCCGCTCTTTGTAGGCGACCTCGAGCGGCATGCGCCAGACCAGCTCGCCGCCGTCTTTGGCCGCGGCGAGGATGCTGTCAGCCACGTCATCTTGGTGGCTGTACAGCGCCGAGTAGAGGTCGCCGAGCGCGACCACGCAGGCACCGGTCAGGGTGGCGATGTCGACCATGGCGTCGAGGCCGAGCCCGCTCGCGTAGGAGAGGCAGTCGCCCAGCACGAGGCGGCCCTCGGCGTCGGTGTTGTGCACCTCGACCGTCTTGCCGTTGTGCATGCGCAGCACGTCGCCGAGCTTGTAGGCGCGCCCGCCGAGCATGTTCTCGACCGCGCCGATGATGCCGTGCACCTCGACATCGGGCTTCAGCGCGGCGATCGCCTTCATCACGCCGACCACGGCGGCGCTGCCCGCCATATCGCAGCGCATCGTCAACATGCCGTCGGGGGTCTTGAGGCTCAGGCCGCCGGAGTCGAAAGTGACGCCCTTGCCGATGATCCCGAGGCGCTTGCGCGCGGCGCCGGCCGGGATGTAGCGGATGTGGATGAAGCGCGCCGGCCGGTCGCTGCCCTGGCCCACCGCGCTGATGCCGCCCATGCCCGCGGCGCGGATCTGCTGCTCATCCCAGACCTCGACCTGCAGGCCGTCGGCCTCGAGGCCGCGGGCGATGTCGGCCAGGGTCTCGGGGTAGAGCTCTTCGGCGGGGGCGTTGACCAGGGCGCGCGCGAGCTCTTGGCCGTCGGCCACGGCTTTGGCGAGGCGCAGGTCGCCCTCGGACACGCCGAGCAGGGTCAGCTCGGCGGTGGGGGCCTTGCGGGCCGACTCGGCGCGGTAGCGGTCGTCGCGGTAGTTTCCGGCGCAGTAGCCCTCGTAGGCGGCGGTCAGGCCGGCGCCCTCGAGCGGCCCGAAGGCGAGCGCCACGGTCTTGTCGCCAGCGGCGCGGGCGGCTTGGCCAGCCAGGCCCGCGGCGCGGCGCAGGGCCTCGGGGCTGCCGTCGCCGAGGCCGACCACGACCACCCGGCGGGCGGGCAGCTGACCGAAGGTCGGCCACGCCTGCGACCGGCCGGTGTCGCCGGTCACCTCTTCGGCCTGCAGCGCGGCCCGGAGCGCCTCACCAAAGGCGCCGAGCTCGGCCGAGAGCGCGCCTTGGGGGCTGAGGCCGACGGCGAGGAGGTCAACTGCGGCGGAGGAGGGGGCGTCGTCGCGAAAGTGGAGCTGCATACGGGCGTCCAAAGGGCGAGGGGGAGGCGGAGGCATCGTCCGCGGTCGGGGGGCGGCGCCGCGCCGGTGCGCTCACTTGACGACGAGCAGCACCAGCGCCAGCACGGTGATCGCGGCCGCGCCGATGATCAACAACATCACGTAGGAGTCGCCGCTGATCGCCGCTAGGGCCTTGGAGATGAGGCGCGCGACGGGGCCGTTGTCCTCAGGCGCGTCGATGAGCGGGTTGGCGGTCGGCCGGGCCGGCGCGCTCTGCGGATCGGGGAGCAGATCTTCACCGTCAGGCTCGGGCATCGGGCCCCAGCTGAGGTTGCCGTCAGCGGGGTCATCCCAGGCGCTGGAGCGGTCCATGCCGGCGTCGGAGCTGCGGTCGAGCTCGCGGCGCCCCGGGTCGGTCGGCCGGGCGTTGGGCGGGCTGCGCCCGGGCGGGAGCACGATCACGGGGGCGGGCGGAGGGCTGCGCCGCTCGTCGGCCCGGCCGGCGCCGGAGGGCCGACCGCCGGCGCTGGTCGGGTCGACCGGCCGGGCCTCGGCCGCGCGGGGCTCGGGGATGCGGGGCGCGGGCGGGTCAGCGGCGATGCGGACCGCCGGGGTCGTCGGCGCGGCCCCGGGGGGCTGGATGCGCAGCGGCGCGGGGCGCTCGGGCTCGGGCGCGCGGGGCGGCTCGGGCAGGCGGGGGCGGTCACCCGGGCGGGTGAGGGCGGGCGCGGTGCGATCCGCCAGCGAGGGGCGATCTTCGGGCGCCGTGCGCTGCCAGCCTGGCCGTTCGGGGCCGGCCGGCGCGGGGCGACCCGGGGCCCAGGGCCCGCTGCCCGCCTCGGTGGGCTCGGGTCGGGGCGCCGCCGCGCTGGGCAGCACGGTGCCGCGCCCGGCGGTCTTGCTGCCTTGCATGGCGATGGGCGAGATGGGGCCGGTGGCGCGGCCCGGGCT
>JAEUKK010000042.1 GCA_016792625.1 Deltaproteobacteria bacterium
CGCGGAGGCCGACGGCGGCGCGGACAGCGGGGGCGCGGGCGGAGCCGGCGGCGCCGTCGCGCTGGGCTGCGCGGGCCTCGCTGCCGGCCCAGGCGGAGGCACCCGGCCCCGGCCGCCGGTGGGGCTGCGCTCGCTCAGGGCCGACCCCCCTCGTCCTCAGCCGGATCCTCGGGCTGCAGGCCGTAAGTGGCCTCCTCCCCCGCGACGTGGACCCACCAGGTCCGGCGGCTGCGAATGCCGTCGTCGTCCTCGGCCTCGACGGTCAGGCTGTGGGCGCCCGGGCTCAGGTCGAGCCGCAGGGGCAGCTCGGCCTTGGGGCGGAGCGGCGCCGTCCAGGCCAATTTCTCGTTGTCGAGCCAGGCGGTCACGCTCCGCACCTGCTTGTCGTCGCTGATCTCGAGCTTGACCGGCATCGCCCCCGGCGGCGCGTCCAGCGGCACCTGGCCGGCGAGGGTGGGCGCTCGCCGCTGGATGGGCCGACCGTCCATCGCGAGGTCGAGGGGCACGTTCAGCACGCGACCCCAGGGCTCGGCGTAGACCCGGGCCTCGGCCCGCAGCCGCGTTGCGCCCGGCCGGGCCCGCACGGGCAGGTCGAGCGAGGCGCGCTGCCCTGGCTCGAGGCGGGCGAGGGTGGCCTCGGGCTTGAGCAGCTCGACTGGGGCGTCCTCGGGCAGGGCGAGCTTGAGGCGCAGGTCTTTCATGACGGTGGCGCCGTTGTTTTCGACCTCGACGCTGACCTTGGCCCCCGCGGGGCCGACGCTGTAGCGGCACAACAAGCCGAGCGGCGGGGGCGGCGGCGCGCCGACCTTGATCCGCTGGCCGTCGCCCACCCGGTCGGGCCGGCCCGCCGCCGAGGCGACGGGGTCGAGGCGCGTCCACCGGGGCCCGCCGGTCGCGTTCGGCCGGACCATCACGCTGCCCAGGCCGTGCTCACCGGGCGGCAGGTAGCCCACCGGCAGCACCGCCCCGTCGAGGCCGAGGTCCTGGTCGTCTGACTGGACCCGCACCATCACGCGGTGCAGCGGCGCCTTCCCGACGTTCTCGACGTGGGCGCGCAGCTCGGCCAGCTCGCCGGCCCGGGGCTCCTTGTCGAAGCTCAGCCGCACCTCGAGGGGCAGACCGTCGCCGGCCACGCTGTCGGCGCGCCAGTCGATGCCCCGCGCGGCCAGCGCCTCGACCAGCAGCGCGAGCTCCTTGGGCTGGCGGGCCGCGGCCTCGGCCTCGGCCGCCGCGAGCAAGCTGGCCCGGTCGGTGCGCCGCAGGCCCCGCCCGATGACCCCGCTGGCCACGTCGAGGGCGACGTCGCCGCGGTCAATCTGGCGGCCGCGCCAACCTTTGCGCTCGTCGAGCCACTCGACCACGCCGACCACATCGGGCTCAGGGTCGGGGAAGACCGCCCCGCCCTGGTCGAGGATCACCGGCTCGACCCACAGATCGGGCGCGAGGCCGACCCCGGCGGCGATCGGCACGTCGCCCGGCAGCCGGTACTCGGCGACGGTGAGCTTGATCCGCACCCGCTCGCGCTCTTCGCCGCCGCGCAGGGTGTAGACCTTCTGCACCGTGCCCTTGCCGTGGGTGCGCTGGCCGAGCAGCACGGCCCGCTCGCGCAGGGCCAGGGCGCCGGCGAGGATCTCCGAGGCCGAGGCGGAGCGCTCGTCGATGAGCACCACCACGGGGACCAGCGGCTCATCACCCTCGTCGTGGGCGTAGTACTCGCGCACCAAGGACTCGACCGGCTTGCCATCGCGGCCGCGGGTGCTGAGCACGAGGCCGTCTTTGAGGAAGAGGTCGGCCACCCGGCAGGCCTGCAGCATGCTGCCGCCGCCATTGCCCCGCAGATCGATCACCACGCCGTTGAGCTTGCCCTTGGGCACGCTCTGCAGGCCGCGGCGCACCAAGCTGACCGTCTGGTCGCTAAAGTGGTCGATCTGCACGTGCAGCACGCCGTTCGCGAGCAGGTCGTTGTGCACGTTGGGGATCATCACCTCGCGGCGCACCAGCACCGCGTCGAAGACCTGCTTGATGCCATCGGCGCCCAAGCGCTCGATCTGCAGCACCACCTCGGTGTTCGCGTCGCCGCGCAGCAGCTTGCTCACCGTGCCGCTGGGCGCGCCCAGCGTGCTGACCCCGTCGATGCGCAAGATCTTGTCGCCGGGCAGCAGGCCCGCGGCCTCGGCCGGCCCGCTGGGGAAGACCTCTTTGATCACCACCGCGTCGCCGACCTGACCGGTGCGCGTGCCGATGCCGACGAGCATGCCCTTGATCCGCTCGTCAAAGCTCTCGAGCGAGCTGCCGTGCAGCACGGTGGAGAAGCGGTCGAGCGCGGCGGCCATGCCCGCGGTCAGCTCGACCGAGAGCTGCTGGTGCTCGGGCAGGGGCGCGTTGGCGGCCCGCAGCGCGTCTTCGAGCTGATCGAGGGCCAGCGGCACCCCGCTGAGGCCCTCGCCGTGCACGGTGATGGTGCCCAGCGGGCCGCGCTCGCCGTGGCGGAGCTTGACCGCGCGGGGGCCCGCCGACTCGACGATGAGCCAGGGGATGTCGGCCTCGGCGGCCTCGGCGGCCTCGAGCAGCACCTTGCCCGCGTCGAGGGTCTGCAGGTGCAGGTAGGCCTCATTGATGCGCTGGACGGCGGTCTCGTACAGCAGCCGCTCGCCCGCCACCGCGTCGAGGGGCAGCAGCGCCGCGCCCGCGACGAGGGCGCTCGGGAGCAATCGGACCGCCCAGCCGCACAGAGACCGCGCGCGGAGGGCGCGGCCCGAGGGGCGGGTGCTGGCGGGGGCGCGGCGCATGGGGGCAGCCAGAGCCTATCTGCGGATCACGTCCAGCGCCCCACGCGCGTGCGATGACCGCCCGGGCGCGCTAGGCGCCGGCGGGGGCCCGGCGGCCCCAGGAGTGGGGAGGGCCGGCATGTCGGGTGCGGAGTGGGCGCGGCTGGCGGACGCGGTGGCCGCGGGCGGACCGGGGGCGACCCCACCCGTCGCAGACCTGGGCTTCGCGGCGGTCGATCTGGCGCGCGCGGCCCGGACGGGCGACCCCGAGGTCGTTTTTGGCGAAGGCAAGAGCCCGGCCCAGATCGAGGGCGTGCTCCGGGCGCTGGCCGCGGCGGGCCAGCCAGGCCTGGTGACCCGGGTGGACGTCGAGAAGGCCGCCGTGCTCTGCGCCGCGCTGCCCGGCCTCGTGCACCACGCCGTGCCGCGCCTGCTCCACCTGCCCGCCGGCCCCGCGCCGGCCCCGCAGGGCCTGGTCGCGGTGGTCGCCGCCGGCACCAGCGACCTGCCGGTGGCCGAAGAGGCCGCGGTCACCGCCGAGCTGCTCGGCTGCGCGGTGCTGCGCGTGGTCGACGTCGGGGTCGCTGGCTTGCACCGCCTGCTGCGCCGGGTGGACGAGCTGCGGCAGGCGCGCGTGATCATCGTGGTGGCGGGCATGGAGGGCGCCTTGCCCAGCGTGGTGACCGGGCTCGTGACCTGCCCGGTCATCGGGGTGCCGACCAGCGTGGGCTATGGCGCCAACCTCGGCGGGATCACCGCGCTGCTCGGCATGGTCAACTCCTGCGCGGCCGGGCTCGCCGTGGTCAACGTCGACAATGGCTTCGGCGCCGGCCTAATGGCCGCGCGCATCAACCGCCGCGGGGGTGCCTGAGGTGGGCCGCCGGGTGCTGGTGATTGACGCCTTCGCCGGCGTCTCGGGCGACATGATGGTCGCCGCCTTGCTCGACCTGGGCGGTGATCTGGCCTCCTTGGAGCGCGAGCTGCGGGCGCTGCCCCTGCGCGGCTGGGCGCTGCGGCGCGGGGTGGTCAGCCGCGGGGCCTTCGCCGCGGCCCGCTTCGAGGTGCTGGCGGTGGGGGAGCCGGGCCTCGCCGCGCCGGCCGAGGACACGGGCGACCGCGCCCACGACCACGGGCACGACCATGGGCACGACCATGGGCACGACCATGGGCATGACCACGCGCATGGCCACGACCACGGGCACACGCACGACGCGGGCGCTCCCGACGGGGCCATCGCCCCGGAGCTGGGCCCCCTGGCGGGCATCGTGGCCGAGGCCGAGCCGGCCTTCCCCGGCCAGCCCCACCGGCCCTGGCGGGTGATCCGCCGCCTGCTCGAAGAGGCGCCCCTCCCGCCGCGGGCGCGCGACCGCGCTCTCGCCGCCTTCACCAAGCTCGCCGCCTCTGAGGCGCGGGTGCACGGCAGCCTGCCTGACGAGGTCGTTTTTCACGAGGTGGGCGGCGTCGACGCCATCATCGACGTGGTGAGCGTGGCCCTGCTGCTCGAGCAGCTCGGCGTCGACGAGCTGGTCGGCGGCCCGCTGCCCATGGGCCGGGGGCTCAAGCGCAGCGCGCACGGGACCATGCCGCTCCCGCCGCCGGCGACGCTGTTCTGCCTCGAAGGTTGGCCCCTCTGCGCCGGGGTCGACGGCATGGAGCAGGTCACGCCCACCGGCGCGGCGATCTTGGCGGGGATGGCGAGCCCTGGCCCCATCCCGCACCTGCGGCTCATCGGCGTCGGCCATGGCGCGGGCCGGGCCGACCCGCCGAGCCACCCCAACATGCTCCGCCTGCTGCTCGGCGAGCGCGAGGACGCGGGCAGCCTCGAGCAGGTCGACGTGCTGGTCGCCACCATGGACGATCTCAGCGGCGAGCACCTGCCCACCTTGCTCGAGGCCATGCTGGCCGCGGGCGCGCTGGACGCCGCCGCCACGCCCTGCTTGATGAAAAAGGGCCGCTCCGGGCACCGGGTCGAGGTGGTGGTGGCCCCCGCGCAGCGCCCCGCCGTCGAGCGCGCCCTGCTGCGCCACGGCAGCACCTTCGGCCTGCGGCGCCAGCGGGCCGACCGGGCCCTGCTGCGGCGCACGCAGCGCCGCGTGCAGACCGAGTTTGGTGAGATTGGCGTCAAGGAGGGCTATCTCGACGGGGAGCTGCTCCAGGTGGCGCCGGAGTTTGAAGAGGTGGCCGCGCGGGCCCGGGCCGCGGGCGCGCCCGCCCCCGTGGTGCACCGGGCGGCGCTGGCCGCCCACGCGGCCGGGCGGTGGGCGCCGTGAGCCCGGTGAGCGCGCCCCAGCCGCTGGTCCTGGTCGGCGCGGCGCCGCCCGCCCTCGCCACCCGCCTCAGCGCGGCGGGCTTCGTGCTGCGACCCCCGGGCATCGACGCGGACGACAGCGTGACGCTCATCATCTTCGCCGACCCGCTGGCCCGAAGCTGGCTGGTCGGGGCCGCGCCCGCGCTGGCCATCGCGCTGCTGCCGGCCGACGCGCCGGTGGCCATGGTCGACGAGGCGCTGCAGCTCGGCGTGGTCGACGCCGTGGCCGAAGATGCGCCGGGCCTTGAGCCACTGCTGCGCATCACCGCGCGGCAGGGGGCGGTCTGGCGGGGCCGGGCTCGCCGTGAGGCCGCGGCCCTCCAGCGGGCTTGGGACGAGCTGGCCAGCACCCGCGACCTGCTCAGCCGCCTGGTCGACACCGCGCCCATCGGCGTGCTCGCCTTCGACACCAGCGACCGGGTGCTGATCTTCAACGCGGCGGCCGAGCAGATGTTGGGCGTCGACGCGGGGCTGGCCCGCCAGCAGCTGCGCATGGACGACATCTATGTGGATGATCGAGAGGGGGTCTCCCTGAGCGAGCGCCTGCGCAGCGCGCCCCAGGGCGCCCTGCTCGGGCTGCGGGTCGGGCTGCGCGCCCGCTCCGGCGAGCGGGTGCCCGCCGCGCTCAACGCGGCCGAGGTCTACTCGGCCGACGGGCAGCTCCGGGCGGCGCTGCACCTGCTGGTCGACCTGCGACCGCTGCAGGCGCTCGAGGCCCGGGCCGAGCGGGCCGCCGCCGATCTGGTGGAGGGGGAGCTGCGCGCGGCGCACCTCGAGGTCGCCCTGCGGCAGCTGCAAGACCTCGCCCAGCCGCTGACCGCGCTCACCGGCATCGTCGACCTGCTGCTCGACGAGGAGCTCCCCGCCCGGCCCCGCCAGTGGCTGGAGCGCGCGGTGCCCCAGCTCGAGCGCCTCGCCGCCGGGCTGCGGGTGGTGCACGCCCTGCCCTGGCCCCGGCCGCGGTCGGCGACACGGATGGGCGCGGCGGGGGACCCGCGCGGGCCCTGATCCAGGTCGGCGGGCGCTCGGCCGCCCTGCGCTACGCTCGGGCCCGAGGGGCCAGGACCGCCCCGCCCCGCTGCCACGCGCCACCGAGGAGCACCCATGTCCGCCGCGTCGACCTCTGCCCCGAGCCCGCACAAGACCGCGCTGCTGATGCTCGCCCTCGACGGGCGCGACCCCGCCGTCGTGGACGCGCTGGTCGCCGCCCACAAGCGGCTCGGCGTGCACAACGTCCTGGTGGTGCATGTCGCCGCGCAGGATCACATCCCCGAAGAGCTGAGCGCCGGCCTGAGCCCGGGCCAGGTCCAGCGGCCCGCCGCGCTGGACGCCGCGGTCGACGCGCTGCGGGCGCGGCTCGGGCCCCACGTGCGGGTGCGCGCCGAGTTCGGGGTGGGCGAGCCGGCAGAGGTGCTCGAAGAGCTGATCCAGGGCCACGACGTCGATCTGCTCGTGCTGGGCCGTGACACGCGGGCCGAGGGGGCCGGCGCCGCCTGGGGCCCCTCGGGCCGCAAGCTGATGCGCACGGTGAGCTGCAGCGTGCTGGTCGTCCCCGAGGGCGCCCGTTTTGATGGCCGGCGGGCGGTGGTCGGGCTCGACTTCTCCTCCTGCTCGACCATGGCGCTGCAGGCCGCGGTGCACGTCGCGGACGAGGTCGAGGCGGTCTACCAGTACAGCCTCGCCGCCGCGGGCTCGGGCGCCATCACCGAGGCCGAGTTTGCGCAGCAGCTCGCCGACAACGCGCGGCGGCACTTTGAGGTGGTCGTCCTGCCCGACCTGCCGAGCGAGCGGCACCCCACCCTCTCGCTGCACGCGGGCGACTCGGCCAGCGAGGTGCTGCTGCGCCGGGCGGGCGACGACCTGCTGGTGGTGGGCAGCCGCGGCCTGAGCCGCATCGCGACGGTGCTGCTGGGCAGCACGGCCGAGCAGCTCGCCGGGCTGGCCCGCGGGCCGGTGCTCGTGGTCCGGCGCAAAGGTGAGGTGCTCGGCGTGGTGGAGGGCCTCTTCCACCGCTGAGGGCCGCGCCGGGGGGCGCCGCGCCGGGATAGGCCGCCCGCCTGGAGGCCTCCGATGCGCCTGCGCTCCCCCCTCCTCGGCCTGCTGTTCGCCGCCCTGCTCGGGCTCGGCCCGCTTGTGGGCCTCGCGCAGGCCGCCACCGACCCGCGCGAGATCCTCGAGCGGGCCGAGCAGGGCCGCAAGGTCGACAATTCGGTCCAGCGCGTCCGCATGGTGTTGGTCAGCCGCGCGGGCGCCGAGCGGGTGCGCGAGTTTGAGCTGAAGGTGCGCCGCGACGGCGCGGTGCTCAAGTCCTACACCCGCTTTCTGAGCCCGGCCGACGTCGCGGGCACGCAGCTGGTCGTGGTCGACCACCCCGACACCCGCGATGAGCAGCTCATGTTCATGCCCGCGCTCAAGCGCACCACCCGGGTGGCGGGCAAGGCGCGCGGCGGCAGCTTCATGGGCAGCGACTTCGCTTTTGAAGACCTTGAGGTCAGCGCGGCCAAGGACGCCACCCACAGCCTCGTCAGCGAAGACAGCGTGGTCTGGGTCATTGACACGGTGCCGAGCCCCGACTCGACCTATGGCCGCCTGCGCACCACCGTGCGCAAGTCCGACACCTTGCCGGTCCGTGTCGACTACTTCGACAAGGCGGGCAAGCCGCTCAAGTCGCTCGAGGTCACCGCGGTCACGGTCACCGATGGGGTGAGCTTCCCCAAGGTGTCGGTCATGACCCACCACGTCGCGGGCACGAAGACCCGCCTCGAGGTGCTCGACAGCCGCAAAGACCTGCCGGCGAGCGAGCTCCCCGACGAGCTGTTCACCGCCAGCTGGATGGAGCGGCACCCCTGAGCCCGCGCGCCGCCAAGGCCCCCTGTGTGGCCCTCCTCCTCCTCGGTCTGGGGCTGTCGACCCCGGCGGTCGCTGAGCCATCCGCCGCGCTTCGTGTCTCCACCCAGACACTGCTCGACCCCTGGGCCGAGCGCCCCGGCGAAGACCAGGTCGAGCAGTGGACGCGCGCCTCGCTCAGCGCCCAAGCACCTTTGGGCCGGGGCACGGCCTTCGTCGACATGCGCGGCCAGCACGTCGCTCTCTGGGGTGAGGGCGGGCGTGAGTCGGCGCTCCACCTGTGGCTGGGCGAAGCCGGGTGGCGGGGCCCGGTCGGGCCGGGCTGGCTGAGCGCGGGCAACCTCCTGACCCCGGCCGGGCAGCTGGTGGCCCTGAGCCCGCTCGACGTGCTCTCCGCGCGGGACCTCCGTGCGGGCCTCTCGGCCAACCCCGCCGATCTGCGCCTGCCGGCACCGGGCATGGTCGCGGAGCTGGGTGAGCGCACCGTGCTGCAGCTCATCTGGCTGCCCGCGGGCGCACGCGACCGGGTGCCCTTGGTGGGCACCGACAATTCGTTGATCCGCCAGGGGATGCTCGAGGGCGAGGTCGATACACTCTCCGCGACCGCGGCGAGCACCGGTGGCCTCGGTGGCCTGGCCCTCGGCGCCATCGCCGACGAGCTCCACGCGCTGTCCGACCGCGTCGACCCCCAGACCCGACGCGGAGCCGAAGAGGCCCTCCTGCAGGCCAACCTGCCCGAGCCGGTGGTCGAGGCGAGCGAGGTCGCGGCCCGGGTGCGGGGCGCGGTCGGTCCCGTGCACCTCGAAGCCCTCGCTGCGTGGATGCGCAGCCGGCGGCCGATGTTGGCCCTCAGCCCCGCGGCCACCGGGTTCGTGACGGGCGCGGCCTCGGTCGACGCGGCCACGCTCCTGACCGATCCGCCGGATGTGTCCAGCGCCTTGACCGTGTGCTGGCCGCGCACCGCGGTGCTCGGCGGCGGGCTCTCCGCGCCGGCGGGGCCGCTGCTGCTCAAAGGTGAGGGCGCCTGGACCTCTGACCGCTTGGTCCAGCGCGCGGGCCTGCGCGCGGTGACCCGGCCGATGTGGAGCGGGGCCGCCGGCGCCGAGTGGAGCGCCAGCGGGCCGCCCGGCCTGCTCGGGGCCGAGCTTCGGGTCGAGCACCTTCGCGGGATCACCGACCCCGACGGCCTTCAGTTCATGGCCGAGACCGATGTGCAGCTCGCGCTGTACACCGAGTGGCGCCTCGCCCGCGAGCGCCTCGTGGTGCAAGCAGGTGGGCTGGGCAGCGCCACCCTGGGCGAGCTCGCGCTGCGGCCGGGCCTGCGCCTCGATCTGCGCGACGGCCTCTGGCTCGAGCTCGGCGGCCTGTGGGTTCCGGTGTCAGAGCCCGCGCCCGAGACCTTGGGCGCGCTGCTGGAGTACGCGGGTGGCCCAATCGGCGCCCTCGCGGACACCGAGCATGTACGTTTGGGGCTGAGCTGGGCACGCTGAGCGGCGGATGCTGCGCTGTGCGTTCTGTGCGTTCTGTGCGTTCTGTGCGTTCTGCGCGACCGGCCCGCGGGGGATCCATGACGGCGAGGGGAGGGGAGATGCGGCGAATTGCGGCCTGGATGACCGTTGTGGCCTGGTTCGGAGGGGGGTCAGCCGCCCAGGCCGTGCGGGTCACGCCCGTCGACAACCTGCCCTGCCCGCTCGACCCGGCGGTGAGCGTGCGGGGTTTTCGCAAGGTGCTCGACAACAGCGTGGGCGGCTGGGACGCCGATCTCGCCTACTACGGCAAAGAGGGCCAGTGGCGTACCTTTCACGTCGCGACCTGCCCGGGCAACCTCTTCTCGGTCTACCAAGAGCACCTGAGCCAGCCGCTCGACGCCCGCCAAAAGAAGGTGGTTGAGGCTGCTCTGACCAAGGCGCGTGCCAAGCTCAAAGACCCGGCCAACCCCACGGTGACCGAGCGGCACGTGCTGGCCGCCACGGTCTACGAGGCCTTGGGTATGCCGCCGCTGTTCCTGGCCGACGTCTGGCTCGAGGCGAGCTGGACCGCCCGCGACCGCGCGGTGGGCGAGACCACCTTGCTCGAGGGCCCCGCCTTCACCCGACGGCTGCTCGAGGCCGGCGCGGGTGAGCTGGCCAAGCCGCTGACCCCCGCCCAGCAGCGCACCGTGCGGTTCAACCTCGCCCGGATCGCCCACCGGGGCGGCTATGGCGCCGAGCGCGACGCCCACTTGGCGGCTTTTGAGGCGCTGGGGCCGCTGAGCCCCCAAGAGCAGAAGGCGCTGGCCATCGTACGCGAGGTGGCCCGGGTCGAGGAGCCCCCCTTGCAGCGCGAGGCGCTCCGCCGCTACCGCGAGGCCCTGGCCAGCGGGGCGCTGAGCCCCAAAGAGACGGCCAGGGCGCTGTACTTGACCGCCGAGCTGCAGCGTCGCCTGGGCGCGCTGGCCGAGGCCAAGGCTGGCTTCGCCAAGGCCCTCGCCGCGCCCGGCCTCGACCCGATGCACGCCGAGATGGCCCGGGCCCTGCTCGCCGAGCTCGAAGGGCGGCCCGTTGGCGCGGCGCCGGGGCCGCAATAGACGCGCGCGCCCGCGCCGCGGGTGGCGCTGCGGCGCGTCCGACCACAACCGGGGCCTGCATGCGCGTCGCCGTCATCGTCACCAGCGCCCGTGTGGTCGACGCCTCGTGGACCACCGCGCACCTCATCGACGCGATGACCCGGCTCGGGCACGTGGTTCGGCTGTTTGAGCCGACCGACTTTGAGGTCACCAGCGCGGGGCGCTTGGTCGCCCGGGCGTGGTGCATCGACGAGCCCCAGGCCGACGTCGAGGCGCTCAGCGCCCTCATCAAGCAGCAGGCCGCGCCCCGCCGCTATGTCGAGCTGAGCAACATCGACCTGCTGCTGGTCCGGGTCAACCCGATGCCCGGCTACCTGCTGCAGCTGTTGCTGATGGCCGCCGACCAGGGCGTGGTCTGCGTGAACCACCCCAGCGGCTTGGCCCGCACCCGGGGCAAGTCCTGGCTGGCCAGCCTCGCCGACGTGCCCCGGCCGCCGACCGTGCTCACCGCCTCACCCGCCTCGGCGCTCACCTTCGCCCGCCAGCTCGGCGGCCCGGTGGTGGTCAAGCCCACCCAGGGCAGCGGCGGCCGCGGTGTGCGCTTGGTGGCCGAGGGCGACGAGGCCGGGCTCGAGAAGGCGGTGATCGCCGCCCGCACCTACGGCGGGCAGGCCATCGTGCAGGGCTACATGCCCGAGGCCGAGGCGGGCGAGAAGCGCCTGTTCTGGGTCAATGGCCGGCTGGTGGGCGGCTACCTGCGCACCCGGGGCGAGGGCGAGTTCCGCCACAACCTCAAGCAGGGCGGCCAGCCGGCCTCCTGCGCGGTCGAGGCGGCGGATGAGGCGCTCTGTGCGGCCATCTCGCCCCACCTGCTGGCCAACGGGATAGCCGTGGCCGGCCTGGACGTCATCGGCGGGAAGCTGGTCGAGGTCAACACCCTGAACCCCGGCGGGGTGCACTGGGCCGACCACTTCAGCGACGCGCCCCCGGGCACGCTGGCCACGGTCGTGGTGCGGGCGCTGGAAGACATCGTCGCGCGCGGTGAGGGGGCGGTGCGCCCCTCCGTTGGCGCGCATCAACCGCAAAGCAGGAGTGACGACGCGTCATGAGCAGACGACGTGCGGTGGTGGAGCCCGACGACTTTTTCGGCGGCCCCGGCTCGATGAGCCGCAAGCAGGTGCAAGAGGCGATCCGCCGCGGCCAGTCGCTGCGCGACGCCGACATGCGCGGGGTTGACCTCTCTGACCTCAGCTTCGACGGCATGGATCTGACGCTGGCCAAGTTCGCCGAGGCGAACCTGAGCTCGTGCAGCTTCCGAAACGCGAACCTCACCGGCGCCAGCCTGTGGAGCGCGAACCTCAAAGACGCCGTGCTTGACGGTGCTCAGCTCGACAACGCCGATCTCGATCAGGCGAACCTCGACGGGGTGAGCGTGAAGGGCGCGCGGATCAAGAAGACGCTGTTCCCGTACAGCAAGCTCGGCCTCGACGCGATCCAGGAGGCCGTCAAGACCGGCGCCCGCCTGCGCATGGAGCCCGCCGAGCACGTGGACTGAGCCCCACCTCGCGCGCGCGTGGGGAACCCAGGGCGAGGCGCGTTGTCCAAGCCTGGGCGTGCCCCCGCGCCCGGCCCGAGGAGGGGTGATGACCGGCCTTGTCTTCGCCCTCCAGATCGCTGACCTGCTGCGGGTCGATCTCGGGCTCCCCCTGCTCTGCGCGGGCGCCGCCGCGGTGGTCGCCTTGCTCGGCGAGCCCACCGACGAGGACTTGGTCGCCCGCGCACAGGGTGGTGACTCCGCTGCCTTCGCCGGGCTGGTCCGGCGCCACCAGGATCGGGTCTACACGATCTGCCTGCGCTGGCTCCGCGAGCCCGCCCTCGCCGAAGAGGTCGCGCAGGACGTCTTTGTCTCCTGCTACCGGGCCATCGGCGGCTTTCGGGGCGAGGCCCGCTTCAGCACCTGGCTGACCCGCATCGCGGTCAACCACTGCAAAAACAAGCGTGTCTACAACAGCCGCCGCGCCCACGACCGCCACGAGCCCCTGGAGGGCCCGGGTGGTGAGGACGCGCCGCCCCGCCAGCTGGCCGACGAGGCCGCCGGCACCGACCGGCCCCTGCACCGCAGCGAGGCCGGGCGCTTGGTGCTCAGCGCGCTGGACGCGCTCGAGGAGGGCCACCGCGCGGTGGTCATCCTCCGCGATCTCGAAGACATGAACTACGACGAGATCGCTGGGCTGCTCGGTGTTCCCATCGGTACCGTCAAGTCTCGCTTGCACCGGGCCCGCCAGCAGCTGGCCGCCGTGCTCGGCCGGCGAGTCGGCGCCGCGGACCTCTGAGGCCCCGCGCCGCGTCGGCCGCTGCGCATCCTGCCGCTCCCGCTCCTCCCGCCCTTCTCGCTCCTCTCCCTCCGCCTGCGGAGCCACCATGGACCCCTTCTTCGCCCGCAACCGCCTCTCGGCGCTCATCGACGGCGATCTGAGCGAGGACGAGGAGCAGGAGCTCCGGGCCGTGATCGCGGCGAACCCGGCGCTGGCCGCCGAGCTCAGCCAGATGGAGGACGCCCTCGGCCTGCTCCGCGAGGCCGCCCCCGTGCGCGCGCCGGCGGGTTTTGAGGCCCGGGTGATGGCCGAGGTCAACGAAGGCGCGGGCGTGGGCGGGGTGCTCGTGCGCCTGCGCGCCTTCACCCAGCGCCTGCCCGTCGAGGCCCTGGCCCTCGCCGCGGCGGCCGCGGTCGTGGTGGTGGTCATCCAGGGCCGACCCGAAGACGGCGGCGAGCGCGCTGCTTCCGCCGAGGCCGCGCCCGAGCAGGGCGCCCCGCCGCCCCTGCAGGCCGCCGCGCCCAAGGTCACCTCGCCCGCCGAGGCCCCGGTCGATCCCGAGCTGCCCACGCCCGGCGCGCGCGCCCCGCGCCCCCGGGGCGCGCCCGCCGCCCAAAACCCGCCCGAGGAGGCCTATGTCCCCGCTTGGGATCGCGAGGCCGACGCGGGCCCGGGGGGCGTCGAGCCGACTGGGGCGGCCGAGGCGCCGGGCGCGGCCCCGGTCGCCGTGGCGATGCGCATGACCGTGACCGATCCCGACGTGCCGCTGCACCTGGTCAACCTCTGCGAGGGCCTCGGGGGCATGGTGCTCGACAGCCGCGGCAAGGGCACCCAGGGCGCGGCGCTCACCGCCGAGGACAACTACGCCGCGCTCACCTTCGTGGTGCCGGCGGCGGCGGGGCCCGATTTTGAGCGCCAGCTCAAGGCCCTGGGCGCGCGGCGGGCCGGCGGCGGGGCGGTGCCCGTCGGCGCCGACCAGGCCGGCTTTGTGGTCGAGATCATGCTCAACCCCTGAGCGGGGGTGACGGACCCTGTCGGGCTTCGTCAGCGGTTCGTCAGTGGTGCAGGCTGTTCGGAATGGCCTGCTGTGCGCCATTCTCGGGGTCTGTGCGCTGGTGCGGGGGGTGACGAAGCCCGCCGGCGCGGAACGCGGATGTGCTTGATCTGTCGTTGGCACGGGGCGTGCTGTGGCGGGCCGCAGGAGTCCCCATGCCCCAGCCCGCCGCTGCCCCGCCGCCCGTCCCGCCCGCCCTCGAGGGCGAGGCCGACCTCTTCTCCACCCTGCTCGATCTGCCGCCGATCGAGTCCCGCGCCCTGGTCGACCGGGTCGGTGGCCTGCGCGGCCTGCTCGGCGAGCCGCCCGAGGCCCTAGAGCGCGCCTCGGGCCTGAGCCCCGCCCGCGCCCGGCGCCTCGCCGCCGCCCTCGCCTTGGCCGGCCGCGCCGCCGGCCTCGCCGGCCCCCGTCCGCGCCTGCTGCGCGACCCTGACGCGCTCTTCGCCGCCGTGGGCCCGGCCCTCGCCCTCGCCCCCGTCGAAGAGCTGCACGTCGTCTACCTCGACGCCCGCATGCAGCTCATCGAGCTGCGGCGCATGTTCGTGGGCAGCGACATGTGCGTGGTGGTCGAGCCCCGCGAGATCATGCGCGTGGCGCTGTTGTTGCGCTCGCGGCACCTCGCGCTGGCCCACAACCACCCGAGCGGCGACCCCGAGCCGAGCGCCCAGGACCTCGCCCTGACCCGCCGCCTCGCTGAGCTCTGCGGCCTGATGGGCATCGATCTGGTCGATCACCTGGTCATCGGCCGCCCAGGCTGGGTCTCGATGCGGCGCGACGGCCACTACCAGCCGCGCACCGGCGCCAACCCCGCCTTTGTCTGGTGAGGCGCGGGCCCTCAGCGGGGCCGCGGGCGGCGGGCGAGGGCGTCGGGCCCGACCAGCTCGGCGAGGTGGCGGACGCGGGCCGGCTCGCCGATGACGATGAGCACGTCGCCTTCGGAGACCGGCACCTCTGCGCCGGGCGCGGTCACCAGGCCGCCGTCGGGCTTGCGGATGGCCACGATGAGCACCCCGTGCTGGCTGCCCACGGCGAGGCTGGCCACGGTCGCGCCGCTGCGGGTGGTGCCGGGCTCGACGAGCAGCTCGTCCAGCATGACGTTCTCGGCCTCGGCCAAGGTGGCCAGATCGAGGAAGCTGGCCGCGTTGGGCCGCGCGAGGCCGTGGGCCATGCGCCAGCCGCCCATGATCAGCGGGCTGACCACCTTGGTCGCGCCGGCCCGCCGGGCCTTGACCCCCTCTTCGTCGCTCTCGACCCGGGTCAGGATGGGCACGTCGGCCCGCAGCTGCCGGACCGAGAGGGTGGCGAAGATGGCCTCAGCCGCGGGCGCGGTGGTGATCGCCACGCCCTTGCAGCGGTCGATGCCCGCCGCGCGCAGGTGCTCATCGTCGGCGCCGTCGCCCTCGATGACCGGGATGTCGCGGCGGCGGAGCTCTTCGCAGCGCTTCGGGTCGCGCTCGATCACGCAGATGGGCCCGCTGGTCTCGATCAGCTCTTGGGCGACCACCCGGCCCAGCCGCCCGTAGCCGATGACGATGTAGTGGTCCTTCATCTTGTTCATGAGCCGCTCCTGCCGCCGCTGGTGGAGGTAGCTCTGGAGGTCACCCTCCAGCAGGGCCTGGGTGACCGCGCTCAGCGCGTAGGTCGCGATGGTCACCCCGCCGAGCACGAGGCCCATCGTGAAGACGCGGCCGGGCACCGAGAGCGGGATGGGCTCGCCGTAGCCGATGGTGGTGAGCGTGATCACCACCATCCAGAGGGAGTCGAAGGCCGACCAGCCCTCGATCTGCATGTAGCCGACGATCCCGAAGAGGAAGACCAGCATGAGCATCAGCAGGCTCAGGCCCATCGGCCCCAGCTCGAGCGAGAAGGCGCGCTGCCGGCTGCGCGTGCGGGTGCTCACAGGGGTGCTCCAGCGCGGCGGGCCGCAGGCAGCTCAGTGCCCCTCGGACACGAGGTTGCGCTTCCACTGCGGCAGCTCGACCACGACGTCTTCGCTGCCGTCGGGCACACATTGGCAGGCCAGGCGTGAGCTCGCGTCGAGGGCCGGCGCGAAGTCGAGCTGGTCCTCTTCTTCTTCGGTGGGCGGCGGGGCCGAGCGGCCGCCCTGGCGCACATAGATGTGGCAGGTCGAGCAGGCGAGC
Source organism: Deltaproteobacteria bacterium (assembly GCA_016792625.1). Classification (GTDB taxonomy): domain Bacteria; phylum Myxococcota_A; class UBA796; order UBA796; family UBA2385; genus JAEUKK01. Next base: position 15,979 of record JAEUKK010000042.1, read on the forward strand.
ACACCGCCGCAGGTGTGGTCAATCTCGACGTCGTGGGCCAGCAGCGTGGCGAGCACCGAGCCGGTCTGCCCCTCTTCGGCGGGCAGCGCGTCGGGGTCGACCGCGAAGGTCTGGCCGGTGTTCTTGAGCGTCAGGGTGTAGGCCCGCCGCGGCGGGGGCGGCGCGGCGCTGCGCAAGAAGGGGTTCTTTCCCAACGGAGGCTCCTCAGGCGGCCCGGGCC
>JAEUKK010000044.1 GCA_016792625.1 Deltaproteobacteria bacterium
CCGCCGGCCCGCCCGCCGCCGAGGCCGCGCGCTGCGATGCCGCCCTGGCCGCCTCCCGCGCCGCCCACGCCGAGGCCGCCGCCGCCCGCGACGCCGCCGCCGCGCGCGTCGCCGCCCGGGCCGCTGACCGCACCGCGCTCATCGCCCGCCTCGAGGCCGCTGAGCTGGCTTGGCGGGCCGCCTTCGCCGACCGGGTCGCCGCCCTGACCGACGTGGCCCGTGAGGCCCCGCGGATCGCCCGCCTGCGCCTGTGGACGCCGGGCCGCCACCTGCCCCGTGACCTCGTGCTCATCGACACCCCGGGGCTCAACGCCGCGGCCCCCGCCGCCGCCGCCCGGGCCTGGGCGGCCGTGCGCGCGCTGGCGGACGCCGTGCTCGTGGTGAGCGACGTGCGGCAGGCCGTGCCCTCTTCGCTGCTCGCCGCGGTGGCCCGCATGGGCGTGCCCCACGCCGCCCTCGCCCTGACCCGCGCCGACCTCGTCTGGCGCGACAGCGACGCGCCCGAGCTCGAGCTGGCCGAGGCCGCCCGCGCCGCCGCCGGGCGTTTTGCCGCCGCGCTGGGCCAGGCGCCCGAGCAGGTGCTGGTGATGAGCCTCGCCCCGGCCCGGGTGCTCAAGCCCGGCCCGGGCGACCGCCTCTTCGTCGAGCGCTTCGACCTCGAGCTCGGCGCCCTGGTGCGCCGCCTGCAGGCCGAGGCCCCCCTGGCCGCCGCCGCCCGGGCCAGCCACGACCTGCGCCTCGCCCTGCGCCGCTGCGCCGAGGCCTGCGCCGCCGCGACCCGCCGGGCCCGGGCCGACGCCGCCGCGCTCTCGGCCCTGGGCCCTCCGCCCGACGCCGGCCAGCGCGCCGCCTGGGTGGTCGCCGAGGCCCCCCGCCTCGCCGCCGCCGCCGAAGCGGGCCGCGCCGCCGCCGCCGCCGCCCTTGACCCGGCGCTGCGCCGCGCGCTCGACCCCTTGCGCGCGTCCCTGGCCGCCGCCGACCCCGCCGGCCTCGCCGCCGCCCGGGCCGCCCTGCCCGCCGAGGTCCAGGCGGCCCTCGACCGCGCGCTGACCGAGGCCCTCTCTGCCGGTGAGGCCCCCTGCCGCGCCGCCCTCGACGCGGCCGCCGCCCAGGTCCGCGCGGCGCTGCGGGCCGCCTGGTCGGCCGCCCTTCCGCCCGCGTCGCTCGGGCCGACCGAAGCCCTGCCACAATCAACCGCGCCGATCTCTGCCATCGACCCCGCCCTCGCCCTGCGCCTGCGCGGGGCCCTGCTCGCCCCGGCCGCGCCGCCCCCGGCCCTGGCCTTGGGGGGCGCGGCGGCCGGCGCCGCCCTCGGCTTGTTGCTCACCGGCGGCCTTGCCCTGCCCGCCCTGATCGGCCTCGGCGCCGCCACCGCCGCCAGCCGTTGGCTCGGGGGCCACGCCCGCGCGGTGGCCGCGGCCCTCGAGGCCTTCGACGCGGCGGTGGCCGAGGCCCGCCCCGCCTTGGTCGAGGCCATCGGCGCGCGGTCCCCCACCGCCGACGGGCTGCTCGGGGCGCTCTCGGCCACGCTCGAGGCCGAGGCCGAGGCCGAGGCCCTCCAGCGCGGAGAGGCCCTGCGCGCCCTGCGCCGGGCCCAAGCCCGCCTCGGGCACCGCATCGGCGCCCTGCAGCGCCACGCCGCCGGCCTGGACCGCCGGGCCGCCGCCCTCGACGCGGGCCTGCGGGCCGCCGCGGCCCGACCGGGGGTGCTGGCCCTGCCGTTGCCGGGGGTGGAGGTTCGGGTGGATGGGGGAGAGGGGTTGGAGGAGGGTTGAGGGGTGGTGGGACCGTATATGGATGGCTGGCGGTACGGGGGACAGACCCTGCGGTCGCCCCGCGCTGCCCGCCTCGCGCGCGCCAGCGGGCCCCAGGGCGGCGCAGCCGGTCGCCGCAGGCGACGGAGCCGCGCGGCGGCGAACCCCAGGGGGCACGCGACCGGCGCGCCAGCGCCGGGGGCGCCCCGACCATGCCCGGTCGCTGCCCCGGGAAAGCCCGGACCTCTCGGGTGCGATCAGGCGCTGTGCCCTGGCGCGATCCGGTGCGCCGATGTGACGCGCGCCACGCTGATCAGGTGACACCCGGTGTCGCGGCCGATTTTGCGCCGGGGTCAGAACCCGCGCCTGGCGCGGGCTCTGTGTGGGTGGACCTCTGGGGTGCCGCCAGGGGTGCCCGCGGGGCCGTGGCAGCATGAAGGGGCGCTCCACGGGGCCTGCCGTGGCGCGTGTTCACCCCCGGTGAACCGACGACCCCACACCCACGAGACCAAGGGCACTCCATGCGCGCCTTCTTTCCGTTCTTCAACCTCCTCCGCCTGCCGCTGAGCCGCCACCGGGCCTGGGCGCTCGAGACCCTGCGGGTCATCGACGCCACCGGCGCCACCACGGCCCTCGACGGCCTGCGCACCGCGCTCGAGGCCCACAGCGCCCGCGTCGACGGCGCCGAGCAGCTGCGCGACAGCTTCCGCCAAGCGAGCGGCAAGGGCACCGCCGCCGCCGTGGCCGCCAGCCGCGCCGCCGAAGACGTCGACACCACCCGCCTGATCAACCTCGACGCCGCGGTCGACCTCGCGATCGGCCGCCTGCACCGCAAGTGGACGGCCGACGCCGAGGCCTTTGGCGCGGGCGACCCCATCGGTCGGGCCGCCGCCCGCCTGGCCAGCGCCCTCTTCCCCGGCGGCCTGTCGGCCCACATCAGCGTGACCCACACCGAGCAGTACGGGAAGAACCAGAAGCTGCTCGCCGCCCTGCGCGGCGGCGCCTGGGACGAAGAGCTCGCCCTGACCAGCTCGACGGTCCTGGTCGACCGGGTCGACGCGGCCATCCGCGCCTTCCAGACCGCGTGGGAGACCGACGTGGTCCGCCGCGCCTCGGCCTCGGTGGTCACCTTCGACGAGGTGCGTGAGGCAGAGCTGCGCTGCCACGAGGGCATGGTCACGTTCTTCGTCGACGCCCTCTCGCTGCTGCAGTCCGAGCCTGAGCTGCTGGGGCAGGTCCTCGCCCCCTTCGGCCGCCACCAGGCCGACCAGCGCGCCGCCCGTCGCCTCGGCGCCCGCCCCGAGGACGCCGATGGCCTCGACGGGTCCGCTGAGGTGCCCCTGGGCGCCGAGGACGTCGGCGCCGGCGGCTGAGCGGCGCGCCCGCGGGCCCGCGCCCCGCCGCCCCGCCCGCTGGGCCTCGGCCCACCCGCGGGGGTCGAGCGGCGGCGCGCGGCCCGCCGTCGGCCTTTGCTGCGACTTGAGTGCCAGCGGGAGGGTCTTGGACCCTGCCTGCTGCGACTTGAGTGCCAGCGGGAGGGTCTTGGAGCCTCCTTCTTGCGACTCAAGTGCGAGAAGGAGGGTCTTGGAGCCTGGTTGTTGCGACTCAAGTGCCAGAAGGAGGGTCTTGGACCCTGGTTGTTGCGACTCAAGTGCCAGAAGGAGGGTCTTGGAGCCTGGTTGCTGCGACTCAAGTGCGAGAAGGAGGGTCTTGGACCCTGGTTGTTGCGACTCAAGTGCCAGACGGAGGGTCTTGGAGCCTGGTTGCTGCGACTCAAGTGCCAGAAGGAGGGTCTTGGAGCCTGGTTGCTGCGACTCAAGTGCCAGTGGGAGGCGGTTGGTGGGCGGGGCGCGCCGGGCGGGCGGCGGCTGCGGGGCCGACCTGCGGGGTGGACGGCGGTCTCTGCGCCGGGCTGTGGCGCGGGAGGGCGGGGCCGACCTTCGCGGCGGCGAGGCCCGGGGTTGCAGGCGCGGTGGAGGCGGCGCACGCGGGGCGCGGGGCGGCGGCGGGCCGGCGGGGCGCTGTTCGTAGCGGTGCGGACGACGTCTGGTGCGTCAATCTCGTCGATCTGTAAGCGGCTGAAACCTCGCCGGGCGCGCGGCGGGGCAGGGTCGCGGCGCGCGCGGGGCGGCGAGGCTGCGGCCCGGCGGCGCAGGAGGCGGCGTGGCGAGGCAGACGGCGGTGAGATCGGGCGGTGCGGTGGGTCGGCGGGGCGGCCCGGGGCGCCCTGGCCGGCTGTGCAGTACCAGAATGTGTCCGCTTCAAGGTCGATTTTTTCTGGCCGGGTGGGCGCGGGCGTGCGATGGTCGGGGGGCGCGGGCGGCTCGGCCCGGCCGGTCTACTCCTCAGGCGCGCTGCGCTGGTTGTCTGCCTTTCGCGATGATTTTCACCGCGCCCTGTCGTTTGGGGTCGCCGCTCTCGCGCGCCCATCCAGGCCGCGACGCGCCCCTCGCCCACGGGGCACAGCCCGGAGCTCACCATGTCCAAGGTTGACGTCTGGTTCGACACCCGCGCCGCGCAGCTCCCGAGCCTGCATGGCTACGTGCTCTACGCCGCGCTCTGTCGGGTGCAGCCCGCCATCCACACCGCTGAGGGCGTGGGGGTGCACACCGTGCACGGCGAGCGCGTCGGTCCCCGCCGCATCGCCCCCGTGCGCGGCGCCCGCTTGGGCCTGCGGCTGCCGGCCGAGGCGCTGCCGCTGGCCCTGCCGCTGGCGCATCGGCAGCTTGACCTCGACGGCTGCGTCGTCCAGCTCGGCACCTTCGAGGTCGCGCCGCTGCGGCCCGCTCGCAGCCTGTCGACCTGGATGGCGACCATCAAGAACGCCACCGAAGAGGGCGCCTTTGTCGATGCGGTCGAGCACCAGCTGGCCGCGCTGGGCGTCGCCGCGACGGTCGAGGTCGGGCCGCGCAAGGTGCAGCGCATCGCCGGCAAGGCGGTGGTGGGCTTCGCGCTGCGCCTGCACCACCTGTCCGAGGACGACAGCCTGCTGCTGCAGGCCGAGGGCGTCGGCGGCCGGCGGCGCATGGGCTGCGGCGTGCTGCGCGCGTCGTCGGTCCACCCGCCGGAGCAGGCGTGAGCGCCGCGCCCCTGCTCGCCAAGAGCGCCCGCGGGCCGGCCCCGCTGACGCTCGAGGACCACTCGCTGCAGACGCAGCGGGCGGCGCGGGCGATCTTCTCGCCGGCGCGGCGCATGGGCGGCGCGTGGCTGCGCTTCTTTGGGCTCGCGGCGGCAGACGGGCCGCGCTTTCTGCTCCACCTTGAGGTCGCGGCGCTGCTGCACGACCTTGGCAAGGCCAACGCCGAGTTTCAGGCGATGGTGTCGGGCGGCGCGGCGGCCGGCCAGAGCCTGCGGCACGAGCACATCAGCGGCCTGCTGCTCTTCCTGCCCGAGGTCCGCGCGTGGCTCGCTGCCGCGGTGGACGTCGACGTCGTCGCCGCGGCGGTCCTCTCGCACCACTGCAAGGTCGCGCCAGCCGGGCCGCGCCGCTGGTGCCAGCCGCGCGGCGCCCGGGTCGTGCCCTTGGCCCTCGACCACCGCGAGGTGGCCGCGGTGCTCACCGCTGTCGGCGCCGCCTGCGGCCTCGGGCCGGCGCCCCGCCTGCCGGCGGGCGCCTGGTCGCCCACGGGGGCCTGGGAGGCGGCCTGGCAGGATGGCATGGACGCCCACGAGGACTTTCCGCTCGATGGCCCACGCCACCGCCTGAGCCTCGCGGTCAAGGCCGGCCTCGTCGCCGCCGACACCGCCGCCTCGGGCCTGATCCGCGAGGGGCTCGATCTTGAGGGCTGGATCGAGGCGCACCTGCACCTGCCCGCCCTGGGCCCGGCGCAGATCGAGGCCGACATCTTGGCCCCCCGCGCCGCGGCGATCAGCCGGGCGAGCGGGCGGTCCTTCGCCTACCAGCGCTTCCAAGACGAGGCGGCCAAGCTCGGCCCGCGCGGCTTGCTGCTCGCCGCCTGCGGCACGGGGAAGACCCTCGCAGCTTGGCGCTGGGCGGCGGGCGTGTCGGCCCACCGGCCCGCCGGCCGGGTGGTCTTCTTGTACCCGACCCGGGGCACCGCCACCGAGGGCTTCCGCGACTACGTCGGCTGGGCCCCCGAGGGCACGGCCGAGCTGCTGCACGGCACCGCCGCGTGGGACCTGCACGCCATGATGGCCAACCCGCCCGAGTCGCTGGCCGGCAAAGAGGTCGAGGCCGACGAGACCGAGGCCCGCCTGTTCGCGCTGCGGCTGTGGGACAAGCGCTACTTCTCGGCCACGGTCGACCAGTTCCTCGGCTTCTTGGAGCACCAGTACCAGGGCCTCTGCTTGCTGCCGGTGCTGGCCGACGCCCTGCTCGTCATCGACGAGGCGCACGCCCTCGACAGCGGCCTGTTCCGCAAGCTGCTGGCCTTCGTCGAGCGCTTCGACCTGCCCTTGCTGTGCATGACGGCCACCCTGCCCCCCAAGCGGCGCGAGGCGCTCGAGCGGCGGGGCCTCGAGGTCTGCCCCAGCGCCGCGCTGCGCGAGGAGCTGGCCGACCTGCGCGAAGAAGAGGAGCGCCCGCGCTACCGCGTCGAGGCCCTGGCCGATGTCGGCGCCGCCCTGCCCCGCGCCATCGCCGCGCACGCCGCCGGCCAGCGGGTGCTCTGGGTGTGCAACACGGTCCGCCGCTGCCAAGAGGTCGCCTTGGCCCTGCGCGACCGCGGCCTGGCTCCGCTCGTCTACCACTCGCGCTTCACGCTGCGTGACCGGCAGCGCCAGCACGCCGCCACGGTCGCCGCCTTCCAGCAGCGGGCGCGCCCGGCCCTGGCCGTCGCGACGCAGGTCTGCGAGATGAGCCTCGACCTTGACGCTGACGTCATCATCACAGAGCACGCCCCGCCCACCGCGCTGGTGCAGCGCATGGGCCGCGCGAACCGCAGCCGCGCCCGCCCCCGCGCCGACCGCGGCCTCGTCTTGCACTACCCGCCCGCGGCCGCCGCGCCCTACGCGCCGGCCGAGCTGCGCGCGGGCGCCGCCCTGCTCGCCGCGCTGGGCGCCGAGCCGAGCCAAGCCGCGCTCGCCGCCGCGCTCGAGCACGCCAGCCCTGAGGAGCGCGCGGCCGACGCCGCGGCGGGCTTCCTCGACGGCGGCCTGTTCGCCGAGGCGCGCGGCTTCCGCGAGGGCGACGGCTTCACCCAGCAGGCCGTGCTCGCCGCCGACCTGCGCGAGGCGGTCGAGCGCTGCCGGCGGCGCGCCCCGCTCACCGAGCTGCTGCTGCCCGCCCCGCGCGCCCTGGTGACCAGCGGCGCGGGCCTGCCCCCCTGGTGCGGCCTCGTGGCCGCCCCCTACGACCCTGAGCTCGGGCTGCTCCCTGCGCCCGACGGAGGTGCCGCATGAGCAAGGCCAAGAAGGCCGCTCCCGCTGGCCCGGTGACCCTGCGCTGGACGCTGGACGAGCTGCCCTCGGCCCAGCACCGCGCCGGCCTCGCCGGCCTGTGCTTGATGGTCCCCTTTCTGCACCGCCGCCCCGGCTGGGAGGGCACCTGCGCGCTCGAGGTCGAGCCGACCGCCGCGACCCTGACCGTGGACCTGCCCGGCCTCACCGCGCTGCTCGACGAGGTCTACGCCGCCTCGGCCGAGGAGGAGGCCGTCGAGAAGCCGTACTTGGACGCAAAGAAAGAGGTCAAGCCGCCGCTGCGCACCGAGGAGCGCACGGTGCTCAAGAACGGCAAAGAGAAGGTGGTCACGCTCTACGTCTACCCGAAGGTGGTGCCGGGCGGCGGCCCGCTGGTCGAGTGTGAGCCCGAGGCGCCCGCCGACCCCGAAGGAAAGGGCAAGGCCAGCGCCCTGCACGGCCGGGTCTGGATCAAGCTCTGGCGCGACATGATCTGGACCATCTACCGCGGCGTGCCCGCCACCCGGCTGGTCTTCGCGGCGCGGGCCGAGGGCGGCCACAGCGGGATGGAAGAGGACCTGTTCAAGGCGCTGCGGCAGGTCGACGCGGTCGCCGAGCAGACCAGCAGCCTGATGTTGGGAGCCCAGGCGACCACCGCCGACGGCGTGCCGTTCGGCGACCTGGCCCGCACCCAGCTGCTGCTGCACTTCACGCCCTTCGCGACCGCGATCTACGTGCCCCAGGTTGTGGCCTGGGACCGCAAAGAGAAGCGCCTCAGCGCCGACAAGGACGGCTTCGCCTTGGCCTTCCCCGAGGTGGCCGACCTGACGCGCTTCTGCGCCGCGTGGCCCCGCGTGTTGAAGCAGCGCAGCGGCGAGGTCGCCGGCTACCTGCCGCGCCAGGCGCTCATCGACGTGCCCGCCGAGGCCGGCCTCGACCCGATGGTGCGCCTCGAGGCCGCGGTGGCCGCCGACCGCGGTGATGCCAGCGCCCGCGCGGTGGCCGCCTATGACGTCGTGCACACGCGCAAAGACGGCAACAACGTGCGCGTGCTCGGCCTGACCCGGGTCGAGCCGGCCCGCGCCCTGCTCGACGAGTGGGCCCGCCTGCGCGGCGCGCACAAGAGCCCGCTCATCCGCCAGCAGCGGCTGATCAACTTGATGGCCGAGCGGCCGCGGTGGTCGGGCTTCGACCGGCTGGTCGCGACCACCAGCGTGGACCTGTTCATCCCCCGCAGCCAGGGCGACCGCCCGCCCTACGACGCCTGGAACGTGCAGCATGACCTGCGCGCCGCCTTCACCGAAGCCAAGGAGAGCAGCCCGATGCCAGAAGCCACCGATCCCGTGCCCGGCCTCGTCCTCCGCGTGGTCAGCACCTACATCAACCACAAGCTCGGCGCGAAGTACGAGCTGACCTGGAGCACGGTCAAGGACGCCCAGAACGACGACCCAGGGCGCCGCGACTACCAAGAGAAGCGTGAGAAGGTGGGCCGCGACGCCTTCCTCGCCGTCCGCAGCCGCACTGGGGCGGACTTCACCGACTACTTCGTGAGCACCCTCTGCTCGGCCCCGCAGCGCCTGAAAGAAGAGGACTTCCTCACCCTCTCGCGCGCGCTGACCAGCGACACCGACACGGTGCGCACGCTGACCCTGCTCGCCCTCTCTGCCCGCTCTTGAGCCGCCCCGCGATCCAACTTGGAGGCCCGATGCCCGCACAGAACCTGTTCGCCACCGTCCTGACCCACGCCGCGCCCTCGTCGAACTACCGCGGCGAGAGCGAAGAGAACCGCACCATCATCCAGAAGATCACCCGCGGCGGCCACGAGTACGCCGTGGTCAGCGCCGAGGCCATGCGCAACGCGCTGCGCGAGATCTTGGCGGGCTACGGCCTGCCGAGCAACCGCAGCCGCCTGCACGACGAGGACCAGCTCGCGGTCGAGTTCCGCGACTTCCCCGACGCCGAGGCCTACGCCGACGACTTCCTCTTTGGCTACATGGTGGCCGACCCCAAAGAGATGAAGAAGGTCAAGCGGCCCTCGAAGCGTGACAGCGTGCTGCGCATGAACCTCGCGGTCGCGCTGACGCCCTACCGCTTCAACGCCACCTTCCACCAGTCGCCGCTCAACGGCGGCAAGAGCCCCTGGCGCAACTCAAGCAGCTCGGCGCTGCTGCACCGCGAGGTCAGCTACACCGCCTACCAGTACCCCTTCGCCCTGGCCGGCGCCGATCTGGCCGCCCACCCCAAGGGCGCCGCCTGGGGCGCGGCCCTGCTGCGGGGCATCGGCGAGCTGTCGAACGTCGCCGGCGGCCACGCCCGCTCGCTGTACGAGATGGCGCCGCGCAGCGTCGTGGCCCGCCTCACGCCCGCCTTGGTGGGCGGCTTCTCGACCTATGGCTTTGACGAGCAGGGGCGCTTCCCCGAGCTGAGCCGCCTGCACGCCGATGACCTGCCGCCGGGCGAGTTCTGGCTGGGCGGCGAGGTGGTGCGCGCCCTGCCCGCCGAGCAGCGGGCGGCCCTCACCGCGGCCGGCGCCCACCTCTACGACAGCCCCCAGCGCCTGCTCGCCGACATCGGCGCGGCCCTGGGCGCTGCATGAGCGGGGCCGCCCCGCGCCGGGCCTACCTGCGGGCCCGGGCGCCCTTCGCCGCCTACCGGTGGCTGCAGGCGGGCGTCTACCGCGGCACCAGCCCAGTGATGACGCCCAGCGCGGCCTATGGGCTGCTGCTCAACCTCGCGGGCGTCGAGAGCCGCGCGGCGCTCGACACCCCGGTCACCCAGACCCGGCCGGGCCTGCCCGCGCTGCGGCTCGCCGTCGGCGCGGTGCAGCCGGCGGGGCTCAGCTCGCTGTACCAGCAGCTGCACGGCTACCCGGTCGGCAATTCCAGCAAGGCCTTGCAGGAGCGCGCCCGGGGGGCGAAGTACCACATCGCGCCGGTCCGCCGCGAGCTGCTCGTCGACCTCGACGTCGTCATCGCGGTGGAGGGCGACCCAGCGCTGCTCGACGCGGTGGGGGCCGGGCTCAGCGGCGCGGCCCCGCGGGCCTACGGCCTGCCCTTCGCCGGTGACAACAACCTGCTCTTCGACGAGCTGCGGCTGTCGGACGCGCCCACCCCGGCGCGCTGGTACGCGCGGCTCGCGGCGGGCGGGCGGGCCGCGGGCAGCGCCCGGCTGACGGTGCACATCGACCGCGCCGACAGCGGGCGCACCCAGGCGCCCCTGTTCGCCCCGGTCGACCCGCCAGCGGCCGAGCCACCGGCCGAGGCCTGGGTGCAGCTGCCCGCCGCTTGAGGGGCGCGGGGCGGACCCGGGTGGGTCGGCCTCGCGCCCTCAGCTCTGCTACCAATGAGGTGCCCATGGATGAGCCGACGCTGCGCGTGATGTCGCTCCATGCGCTGGCCTACTGCGAGCGGCTGTTTTACCTCGAAGAGGTCGAAGAGTTGCGTGTGGCAGACGAGCGTGTGTTTGCTGGCCGGACGCTGCACGAGCAGCTCGCGGAGGAAGGGGAGCTCATCGAGCTCACCCTCGAGGATGAGCAGCTCGGGCTGCGCGGCCGGGTCGACGCCCTGCGCCGCCGGGACGGCCAGCTCATCCCCTATGAGCACAAGCGCGGCCGCTGTCGCGACGAGGGAGCCGCCAAGGCGGCTTGGCCGTCCGACCGCCTGCAGCTCGGCGCATACGCGCTGCTGCTCGAGCGCGCCACCGGCCGCCCCATCCCCGAGGGGCGGGTTCGGTACCACAAGGACAACACGCTGGTGCGCGTCCCGATCGACGAGGCCCTGCGGGCCGAGGTGGTCGCGGCGGTCGAGCGGGCGCGCGCGCTGAGCCACGCGACCACCCGACCACCGGTGACGAGCGATGAGCGTCGCTGCGGCCGTTGCTCGCTCGCGCCGGTCTGCCTGCCTGAAGAGACCCGCAAGGCCGCAGATCCCGACTATGCGGCGAGCAGGCTGTTCCCCGCCGATGACGAGCGCCAGACCCTGCACGTGCTTGGGCACGGCACGCGGATCGGGCGGGAGGGAGAGCGGCTCAAGGTCACCCCGCTTGAGGGCGGCGCCACCGCCCACCCCATCGAGACCGTGCGTGCCGTCGTTCTGCACGCCTACGCTTCGGTCAGCGCGCAGGCGCTGCACCTCTGCGCCGACCACGGCGTCGCCGTGCACTGGTTCACCGGCGGTGGCCGGTACATGGGCAGCTTCCTCGCCGATGACCTCGCCGTCCAGCGGCGCATCCGGCAGTACGAAGCGCTGCGGGCGCCCGGCTTTCAGCTGCAGCTCGCCCGCCGCTTGGTCACCGCGCGCATTGAGGGCCAGCTTCGCTTCTTGCTGCGGTCGAGCCGCGGGGGTGAGGCGCGGCCGGCCGGGCTGGAGTCGTCCCTCGACGGCATGCGCGCCTCACTCGGCGCCGTGAGCCGGGCCGACAACCCCGCGACGCTGCTCGGGCTGGAGGGGCAGGCCGCGGCCGCCTACTTCGCCGGCCTGCCCCACGTGCTCTCGGCCGAGGTCGATCCCGCCCTCGCGCCCATCGGCCGGTCGCGTCGCCCGCCCCGCGACCCCTTCAACGCGATGCTCAGCTTTGGCTACGCCCTGCTGCTGCGCGAGGTGGTGCAGGCCATCCGCGGGGTGGGCCTTGACGCGGCCTTTGGGTTCTACCACCGCCCCCGGTCGGCCGCGCCGCCCCTGGCCCTCGACCTCATCGAGCTCTTTCGCGTGCCCTGCGTCGACATGGCGGTGGTGGCTGCGGTCAACCGGCGCCAGTTCGATCCGGTCGCCGACTTCTCCCGCGCCGGCGAGCAGGTGTGGCTCAGCGACACGGGCCGTCGCAAGCTCATCGAGGTCTTCGAGCGGCGGCTCGCCGACACCTACAAGCACCCGGTCCTCGACTATTCGCTGTCGTATCGGCGGCAGATCGAGCTCGAGGTGCGGCTGCTTGAGAAAGAGTGGTCTGGCGAGCCCGGCCTCTTTGCCCGAGCGAGGATCCGCTGATGGCCAGTACCAGCCGCGAGCACCTCGTCATCTACGACGTCCGCGACCCGAAGCGCTGGCGGCGCGTGCACCGCATCGTGCTTGGCCATGGCCACCGGGTGCAGCTCTCGGTCTTTCGCGTCCGGGCCACCGAGGTGGCCATCGAGCGGCTGCGGTGGGAGCTGGAGCGGGTGATGGAGGGCGACGACAACCTGCTCATCATCCCGCTGTGCCCGCGCTGCGCCGACCGTGTCGCCGCCAGGCACGACGACTGCGACTGGCCCGCTGAGGAGCCGCCCTTCAAGATCGTGGACTGAGCTGGCGCGGTCATGCACCAGCCGGCGTCGCGGCGCCGGCTTGCTGCCACACAGCGAGCGCGGCCTCACTGGCGTGCTTCTCGTCGTCTTTGACAGCCAAGCGGTGCGCGATCGACGCGGAGCGCGGCGAGGCCAGCGATCTCGCAGAGCCGTCGACCGGCGACGGTGTTAGCCTGCATCGCGGCGTGGTGGTGCGTGAACCTGCGTGGTGAGAGTGACGTAGTGGAGGATAATGTGAAGGTGCGCCGTGCTCCTCCCGGTGATGCCGCAAGGCGTTGAGCACACCTGCGCCGCCCCGCACTACCTCCCCGCCGACGGGTGCTCCTCCCGGTGATGCCGCAAGGCGTTGAGCACCAAAACAACGTCATGGGCTCTTTCAAGGAGCTTCAGTGTGCTCCTCCCGGTGATGCCGCAAGGCGTTGAGCACTCGCCGGCCCGGCTCGCCGCCCTGGGCGACTACATGTGCTCCTCCCGGTGATGCCGCAAGGCGTTGAGCACAGGGCGGGCCGCGCCCCACTCGGTGGGCCCCCCGCGTGCTCCTCCCGGTGATGCCGCAAGGCGTTGAGCACACGGCGTCCACCAGCTCCGGAAGCGCGTCAACCAACGCGTGCTCCTCCCGGTGATGCCGCAAGGCGTTGAGCACGTGAAGGGCATCATGACGGCCCTCCTGGAGCGCCCGGTGCTCCTCCCGGTGATGCCGCAAGGCGTTGAGCACAGGAAGTGGAACCGCTGTTCATCGGTCTCATCAAGTGCTCCTCCCGGTGATGCCGCAAGGCGTTGAGCACAGCAGGATGGTCTGGCCGGACTCGACGCCGTCCTCTTCGTGCTCCTCCCGGTGATGCCGCAAGGCGTTGAGCACTGCAACCCGATCCCGTTGATCTGGACGTAGGGGTAGAGTGTGCTCCTCCCGGTGATGCCGCAAGGCGTTGAGCACCCGGCCGCGTCGCCGAGCTCGAGGAGCCCCTCACGTGCTCCTCCCGGTGATGCCGCAAGGCGTTGAGCACTCGGCGTTTTGGCGCAGCTTCCGCTGCCACCACTCGGGTGCTCCTCCCGGTGATGCCGCAAGGCGTTGAGCACGGCGTCTGATGCCCCCGATGCGGCATGGCTTGGCTGTGCTCCTCCCGGTGATGCCGCAAGGCGTTGAGCACGAGGCCAAGGCCTGCTGGGAGCTGGGTGTCATCCGCGTGCTCCTCCCGGTGATGCCGCAAGGCGTTGAGCACGCGGGCCTCGACACGGCCACCACGGCCACCACGGCCGTGCTCCTCCCGGTGATGCCGCAAGGCGTTGAGCACGCGCCCGCGAACGTGAGCTGACCCGACCGCACGCCGGTGCTCCTCCCGGTGATGCCGCAAGGCGTTGAGCACCCGAGCAGGCGGCGCATCGCCCAAGCCATGGCCACGTGCTCCTCCCGGTGATGCCGCAAGGCGTTGAGCACCCCACCGCCCCGACCGCAGCCCCCGCCGCGGCCGGGGGTGCTCCTCCCGGTGATGCCGCAAGGCGTTGAGCACAGCGGTCGCTGCGCTACACCGAAGCGGCGTCGGAGTGCTCCTCCCGGTGATGCCGCAAGGCGTTGAGCACAGCAGGTCGGCGGCGCGCTGACCTTGCCTGCGTCCTGTGCTCCTCCCGGTGATGCCGCAAGGCGTTGAGCACTTGCGCGCGGTCTGCGTGAGGCTGGAATCGTTGATGTGCGTGCTCCTCCCGGTGATGCCGCAAGGCGTTGAGCACCGATGACCCTCCGGCGGGCGGTGATGCGGGTCAGCGTGGTGCTCCTCCCGGTGATGCCGCAAGGCGTTGAGCACCGCAGCCGGCCGGCGGTGCCCACGTTCTGCTCCACCGTGCTCCTCCCGGTGATGCCGCAAGGCGTTGAGCACGCGACCGCGACCGTCTGCACCCTCGCCCAAAACTAGTGCTCCTCCCGGTGATGCCGCAAGGCGTTGAGCACGGTCTCTTTGCGTCGTGAGGGTCCGCCCTTTGAGTGTGCTCCTCCCGGTGATGCCGCAAGGCGTTGAGCACGCCGTCGGGTTGTTCGCGTGAAACCCGTTGATGGGGTGCTCCTCCCGGTGATGCCGCAAGGCGTTGAGCACGCCGGGCGATGGCCGGCCGGGGCGGCGTGGCCCTCGAGGGTGCTCCTCCCGGTGATGCCGCAAGGCGTTGAGCACTGTCACAGCGTCGCGCGCCGTCCGCATCGCCTCCGGTGCTCCTCCCGGTGATGCCGCAAGGCGTTGAGCACACCTCGCCCGTCGCCACCAATCGCAGCGCCCTCCTCGTGCTCCTCCCGGTGATGCCGCAAGGCGTTGAGCACGTCGAGGCCCTGGCCGCCGCTGGTGTGGCTGCGGGTGCTCCTCCCGGTGATGCCGCAAGGCGTTGAGCACGCCACGCGGCCCGCGCCGTCGTCGCTGACCTACAAACGTGCTCCTCCCGGTGATGCCGCAAGGCGTTGAGCACCTGGAGGCCCAGTTCAACCGGGCTCGAGAGGTCATGGAAGAGGTGCTCCTCCCGGTGATGCCGCAAGGCGTTGAGCACTTCTGCGGGCCGTTGGTCTGGTCGAGGATGACACCGTGCTCCTCCCGGTGATGCCGCAAGGCGTTGAGCACACCTGTCCGAGTCGCTGGGCGAGCTGGCCTACGGCGTGCTCCTCCCGGTGATGCCGCAAGGCGTTGAGCACGTCAGGCGGGCGCGCTGGCCCGCGGTGACCGCCTGGTGCTCCTCCCGGTGATGCCGCAAGGCGTTGAGCACCACTGACTGAGAGGAGGATCGCGCGCAGTCACCGGTGCTCCTCCCGGTGATGCCGCAAGGCGTTGAGCACGTCAAGGCGCGCGGCTATGCCGCGTCGGTGGCCGCGCGTGCTCCTCCCGGTGATGCCGCAAGGCGTTGAGCACGCGTCGGCCAGCGCGGCCCCGTCATCGACGCTCAAGTGCTCCTCCCGGTGATGCCGCAAGGCGTTGAGCACGCGGCGGCGCCTTCATCCTGGGCATAGCGCCCCAGTGCTCCTCCCGGTGATGCCGCAAGGCGTTGAGCACATGCCCTAAGTGGAGCCGACGAGCGCATGATCGCCGTGCTCCTCCCGGTGATGCCGCAAGGCGTTGAGCACGTCCTACTGCGGCAGGCCCACCGCACCGTGACCGAGTGCTCCTCCCGGTGATGCCGCAAGGCGTTGAGCACCGCGGCGCGACCACGGCCGGCATCGCGCTGGTCGCGGTGCTCCTCCCGGTGATGCCGCAAGGCGTTGAGCACCAAGCTGGTACGTCGAACAGGGCTTTGTGAGCCGGTGCTCCTCCCGGTGATGCCGCAAGGCGTTGAGCACGACGCGCGCATGAAGCGCCCAGGCGGCGCCGAGCTGTGCTCCTCCCGGTGATGCCGCAAGGCGTTGAGCACGCCCTCGACCAGCGCCGCGGCCAGCGGTCGCCCGTCGTGCTCCTCCCGGTGATGCCGCAAGGCGTTGAGCACCTCGGGGCGGCCGGCGCGAAGTTGACCCGTGATTGGATGTGCTCCTCCCGGTGATGCCGCAAGGCGTTGAGCACAACACGGACGGCAGCGCGGCCTTTTTGGCGAGCAGTGCTCCTCCCGGTGATGCCGCAAGGCGTTGAGCACCCGACGTGCTCTTGGTCCATGTCGAGGCCCACGTGTGCTCCTCCCGGTGATGCCGCAAGGCGTTGAGCACTCGATCTTCACGGTCACGAGGACCTCCTAGCGCTGCGTGCTCCTCCCGGTGATGCCGCAAGGCGTTGAGCACACAACATGAACCCCCGCAACCGCTACGCGTTCGAGCGTGCTCCTCCCGGTGATGCCGCAAGGCGTTGAGCACTGCCGCGCTGGGGACACGCTGACGGCCGAGCTACGTGCTCCTCCCGGTGATGCCGCAAGGCGTTGAGCACTCCTCCATGTCGAGCTTGTTCCACGCCCGCTTGTTGCCGTGTGCTCCTCCCGGTGATGCCGCAAGGCGTTGAGCACGCCGACATCGAGGCCTGGCGCGACCCTGCCCAGGCTGAGTGCTCCTCCCGGTGATGCCGCAAGGCGTTGAGCACGCCGTCTGGGCGCAGTTTGCGCGTCGAGGTCGAGGAGTGCTCCTCCCGGTGATGCCGCAAGGCGTTGAGCACGAGAGCATGGGGCCGGGCGCCCTGTTCCTCGAGCTGTGCTCCTCCCGGTGATGCCGCAAGGCGTTGAGCACGACATAAACCGTTGCATGTCCTCCCCGCTCAGCGCGTGCTCCTCCCGGTGATGCCGCAAGGCGTTGAGCACACGGCCGCGCTCGATAGGCTCGAAGCGGGGCTAAAGTGCTCCTCCCGGTGATGCCGCAAGGCGTTGAGCACGCGCGCCGACCTTGCCGAGCGCCTACGGCTACGCTCGCCGTGCTCCTCCCGGTGATGCCGCAAGGCGTTGAGCACTTGACGGGTACAGGTTCCACGGCCGGCGCTCACATCTGGTGCTCCTCCCGGTGATGCCGCAAGGCGTTGAGCACACGACGACGGGGACGACTCCAAGGGACCCGACGACGTGCTCCTCCCGGTGATGCCGCAAGGCGTTGAGCACATGGACTTCAACGACACCCGCTCGTTCCGCCACGGCGGTGCTCCTCCCGGTGATGCCGCAAGGCGTTGAGCACGCGACGAGGGCCGCACGCGCGTCCTCCTCGCTGACCGTGCTCCTCCCGGTGATGCCGCAAGGCGTTGAGCACGCGCCGGCGACGAAAAGCAGAGAGAGGGGGTCCAGTGCTCCTCCCGGTGATGCCGCAAGGCGTTGAGCACGGGCTGGTGGACCGCACCGGGCTGGGCCTGGCCATGTGCTCCTCCCGGTGATGCCGCAAGGCGTTGAGCACAGCCTGTGGACCGAGCTGCGCACCCGCTTCGCGCTGTGCCCCTCCCGGTGATGCCGCAAGGCGTTGAGCACCAGCTTTGGCGGCGCGGCTGGGCCGTCACCCAGGGCGTGCTCCTCCCGGTGATGCCGCAAGGCGTTGAGCACGCGTCAATGTCGATCAGCACAGCGTCCTGGCGCACGTGCTCCTCCCGGTGATGCCGCAAGGCGTTGAGCACCCCCCGGCCAGCGAGGCGCTGCTCTTGAGCACGTGTGCTCCTCCCGGTGATGCCGCAAGGCGTTGAGCACACGGCATCCTCGGGCCAGTGCTGGCCAGTGCTGGTGAGTGCTCCTCCCGGTGATGCCGCAAGGCGTTGAGCACACGCCGGGCGTCTCCACGCCGTCGAGGGCGTGGGTGTGCTCCTCCCGGTGATGCCGCAAGGCGTTGAGCACACCGACGGGCGACAGGTGATCTGCACCCTCGTCGTGGTGCTCCTCCCGGTGATGCCGCAAGGCGTTGAACACATGAGGCGCGGCGGCGCGGGCGGCGGCGCGGCTTTGGTGCTCCTCCCGGTGATGCCGCAAGGCGTTGAGCACCCGGACGCGGCGCGAGCGATGCCCTCGCCGATGAGGTGCTCCTCCCGGTGATGCCGCAAGGCGTTGAGCACATCTGGAACGTGATGCTGTCGCCGATGGCCGCGCCGGCGTGCTCCTCCCGGTGATGCCGCAAGGTGTTGAGCACATGGGGCGCACGTCGAGCGCGTCGGCGGCGGGGGCGTGCTCCTCCCGGTGATGCCGCAAGGCGTTGAGCACTGCGCCAGCCGCCGGATTTCGGTGTCCACCGCAGCGGTGCTCCTCCCGGTGATGCCGCAAGGCGTTGAGCACACCCTCACCCAGCGGGCGCACCCGTCCGAGCCGCTGCAGGTGCTCCTCCCGGTGATGCCGCAAGGCGTTGAGCACACGCCGTGCTGATCGGCCTGATCCGCGAGGGCCGGGTGCTCCTCCCGGTGATGCCGCAAGGCGTTGAGCACGCCACGGGTAGCTCGATCAGGACCGTGACCAACAGCGTGCTCCTCCCGGTGATGCCGCAAGGCGTTGAGCACGACGGAGGCTTGAAGGAAGGCGAGCCCGACTTCGAAGGTGCTCCTTGCCAAAGCGCGCCGTGCCCGGGCACCACCACCGCCGACGAGTGCCGTGCGCCCAGGCTCAACACGTGGTGTGCCTAGGGTCAGGCCGGACGACCAAACCTTGCGCCGCATGAGCCCTGCCGCGCCCCTCCGTGGGAAGCGTAAGGATAATGCCAAAAGCTGGCGTTTCGACAGGTCAGCCGCACGGTGGACTTGCGGGAGGGTTAGACCCTCGCGAGGATGGGACCTATCACTCCCCTAACCGCACGCTAGACCTCACCCGCCCATACCTCAAGCCCCACCTGCCTCGGACCGCCCAACATGTCAGAGCTGCCAGTCGTCGAACGAGTCAAAGCCGAACTTGAAGCCGTCGGTCGTTTGATGGACAAGCTTCAGCAGGTCAAGCCCCCCGGTGGATATCGCGGGGGCGACGCGGTAGCGGCACACGTAGCGCGTCACGACCAGCATACCTATACCGAAGCGCAACGGGCCGTTCAGTACGCCTATGCGAAGCTCATTCGGGTACGGGATGTGAACAGCGAAGCCGAGGACGAGTATCGAGTGACTGCGGCCGACATCACCTTCACTGACTTGAAGGTGCTCCGCCGAAACAGCCCGATCTTGCGGAAGCTCATCAGCGCAGAGGAAGGTGAAGAGGTACAGATCACGCCGACCCGCAGGGTAGAGGTTCTAGAGGTTCGGTATCTTGATCGGCACGTGCCGTTGTACGGGCACGAATATGACTTTCTTGCGATGCGAGACGCCGACCAGGTCGTCGTCCAACACCTGCGCAGCTGGCTGGCTCAATGTGAGGGCAACGCAAACAACGCCGCGCTCGATGTCGCGGCGGTCGATGAGTTGGAAGTGGCGGGGGTCGCACCGGGAGCCAACGAGACCACTGAGGGAGAAACGGACGAGGCTCCACAGCTGGGGCAGGTCGAGCGCGAGAACCAGCTGCGAGACCAGTTTTACTGGCAGCCCACCGCTACCCAAGAGGAGGCGATGCGGTCTGACGCGGTCGGGCTGGTCGTGGTGCTTGGCGTTGCCGGGTCGGGCAAGACGTCGGTCGCCCTTGGCCGCATGGCGATGCTGCACCTCACTGGTGACGATCCGGTGCGTGCGCCGTACTCAGCCAGCAACGGTCTCGGCGTGGTTCTCAACGAGAGCCTGGTCGGCTACCTGAAAAAGGCCATGAGCGGGCAGCTGTTCCTGCAGGACATGAAGGTGCTCTCGTTCTCGGCGATCAAGCACCAGCTCGCCGAGAAGAGGCACCTACTTGGCACCGGCAAGTCAAGGCTGAAGGTTGTGGCAGCTAAGATTGAACTTCAAGTCCTGTTTTCGCAGATCCGCTGGCTTCGAGCATACACCGGTCCGCTTACCGAGCTGATCGCGGCCGAACTCAAGAGGCTGCTCGGTGGGCTGCCGGAAGGGTGGACGCTGGGGGAAACCCGGGCGTTGAACGAGCTCGAACAGAAGCAGAAGGCTCAAGGTATCGAGGTCCCCGATGAGGCTGCGAGAACCGAACCATGGAACCCGCCAGAGACCATGGCACAGGCCGTCGGCTTCAGCGCTCGCAGATCGCTGATGACGGTCTGGGCGCGACTTGTGGAAGCGATCCACCATGCCTGTAGTTCGGTCGACGCGAAGACGAATCCCACGGCGTTGCTTCGCTCGGTCGAAAAGGCCCGCAACAGCTTCAAGGCGGACTTGCAGTCCGCGCCTGGGTGGTCGTCTGCCGCGCAGCCTGCTCGACAGGCCTTACAGAAACACGTGAAAACCGTCTATGAGCGGGCATTTCAGCTCGGCGAGCGTTACAACGCGCTAGTGACCACGCCCGCGTTTAGGGACCGCGCCCTAAAGGCGGCTGGCGTCCCTGTCGGTGGCGACCTGCAGGCGGCTCTGGTCGCGCACTGGAGCGGCCGCGTGGTGAACGCGTACGAGGTAGAGAGCCTGCTGCTCCTCGCGGAGCAGACAAGCGCAGCGTACCCAGCTCAAGATTCGGCGGACGCCATCGCCACCCTCGTTCCAAGCTCGAAGTACACACACCTGTTCATCGACGAGTTTCAGGACTTCACCGAGGTTCGCTTTGAGCTGCTGCTAGCCTTGCGGACGAAATCTCAGGCGCCAGCCTTCGCCGTGGGTGACCACTGCCAAAGGCTCAACCCCATGGGGCTGTCCCGCGAATTTCCGCGGCCGGCGCAGGTCATCTTCCTGGGAGAGAACAAAAGACAGACTACGCACCTCGCGGAGCTCGCAAGCGCCTTTCGAACGGCCGTTCAGGGCGACGACCAACCCGCGACACCGGTCAAACCTGGGATCCGTGACGAGAAGCCCTTCGTGATGACCACTACCGACAAAGATCTGGATGCGGCGCTGGTCGAGGCGATTCAAGCTGCACGCGAGGAGAGGCTCTCGGTGGCGGTCATCTTCGCGGATGCCAATCGAGCCAGCGAAGTCCACGGTCGAGTCAAGGATGAACTCGAGCACGGTGACGTTCAATCGCGGCTCTCGATCGACAGCGACGTGTCGAGCCTGTGCGACACCAGCGTGGTGCACTTCACCCTGCCCTTGCCGGTGAAGGGCTTGGAGTTCGACGCGGTGTTCGTGCTGGATGTCAATCAATACGACTTGGAAGACAAGGTGGCCGCGGATGAGCTGTATGTCGCGCTCACACGCGCCCGCCGCCGCCTCGGCCTCGCATGGCAAGCCCCGCTGGCCTCGCCCCTGGCCGAGCTGATCGAGCCGCGGGCCGAGTTCACCGAGGCGCCGGTCCTGTGAGCTGCGCGGGGCTCCGCGCCCACGACGCAAGCGGCCCGGGGCCAGAGCCTGCGACCGCCTGCGTCAGCGACGACCGGTGCGCCGCCACCGCGCCCGCCCGGCGCCCGCAGCGCCCGCCGGAACGCCGCCGCCCCGGGTCAGCCCTTCGCCCCATTGGCTCGGTCGATGGTGCGGTCTGCCAGACCGCAGCCGTACCACAGCAGCGTGTAGAGCTCTAAGGTCGAGCGCGCGCCGAGGCCGGCGGCCTCGACCTCGGCGGCGAGCTTGCCGTAGAGGGCGCGGCTGCGCTCCCAGGTGCGGGCGTTGAGCTTGGGCGCGTAGTCGAGGGAGAAGCCCAGGGCCTTGGCCGCGGCCTGCATCGGCATGGGCTTGATCATGGGGCAGCTCGGGTCGCCGCGGTGGCTGGCGCAGGCCACCCAGCTCACGATGGTCCACTTGTCGGCGCCGTCGGGGCGCAGGGCGGCGCCCAGCTCGGCGACGGCCTGGCCCAACGCGTCGCCCTCGGCGGCCATGACCCCGGCCACGGCGCGGGCCACCGCCTCGCGCTGACCGGGGCCAATGTCACGCGCGCGGATCTTCTCAAAGGTGTGCACGAGGTTGGTGAGCCCCACCGCGCGGCCGAAGGCGTCGACCGCGGCGTCCCAGGCGCCGGCCTCGACCAGGCCGGGCACCGGGGCGAGCAGCGCCTCGGCCTTGGCGAGATCGGCGATCTTGTAGTGCTCGTGCGCGGCGTAGACGGGGTCTTCAAAGCCGGCGGGGAAGTGGTTCAGGAAGACCCGGATGAGGTCTTGAAGGCCACCGGGCAGTGCCTTTAGCTCGGCCGCGTCGGCCTTGGCCTGCTTCGCCCCCTCGCGCAGGGCCACGCGGGCCGCGGGAGACCGCAGCGGAGAGTCGGCGGGCACCTCGGCGGCGTCGAGCGGGATCAGCCGCGCCCGGGTGGTCGCGTTGAACTTGGGGGCGTCACCCGTCTCGAAGAGGACGGTGACGTAGCCGCCGCTGGTGTCGATGACGACGCCTTGGCCCCAGACCTCGTGGTCATCATGGCAGACAAAGGTCCCGGTGGTCAGCGGGGTGGGCATAGGGGGCTCCGGTGGTGGGGGTGGGCGGTGGTCGCGGCCGGCCCGGCGGCGGGCGACGCGGGGCGCGGCGCAGCTAACCCGGCCCAAGGGAGCAGCCTGACCCTCCGCCTCGCGCGCGCCAGCGGGCCCCAGGGCGGCGCAGCCGGTCGCCGCAGGCGACGGAGCCGCGGAGCGGCGAACCCCAGGGGGCACGCGACCGGCGCGGGAGCGCCGGGGGCGCCCGGGGACTGGCGCGGGTGCGCGGGTTAGCTGCGCCCATGCGCCGCTTCTTCAACACCACTGGCCCCTGCGACCCCGCCCGCCACTACATGCTGCCGCCGGTCGCGCGCCTGCCCGACATGGCGCCCTTCATCGACGAGCAGCTGTACTTCGTGCTGCACGCGCCGCGGCAGACGGGCAAGACCACCGCCATGCGCGCCTTCGCCGAGGCCCTGCGCGCCGAGGGCGTGGCCGCCTGCTGGGCCACGGTCGAGGTTGCCCAGGGCGTCGATGACACGGCCGCGGCCGAGCCGCTGTGGATCGAGGCCCTACAAGAGGGGGCGACCGCGCTGCCCGAGGCGTGGCGCCCGCCGGATGGGGGGGCCTGGGCGACGGGCGCGGTGGGCGGCCGGTTCGGTGCCTTCCTTCGGGCCTGGGCCGGGGCCCTCACCGTGCCGCTGGTGCTGCTGATCGACGAGGCTGACGTCATCTCGGGCCCGGCGATGGTCAGCTTTTTGCGCCAGCTGCGGGCGGGGTTCACGACCCGCGGCGTGGGCCGCTTCCCCACCTCGGTGGCGCTGATCGGCATGCGCGACCTGCGCGACTATCTCGTGCAGAGCAAAGACGGTCGCGTGGTGAACCCGGGCTCACCCTTCAACATCAAGGCCGCGTCCCTCACCCTGCGCAATTTCTCCGCGGCTGAGGTGGCCACCCTGGTCGGCCAACACACCGAAGCGACCGGCCAAGCCTTCAGCGGGGATGCGGTGGCCGAGCTCGCGCGGGTCACCGACGGGCAGCCGTTCTTGGTCAACGCCCTCGCCCGCATCTGCGTGACCGCGCTGGTGCCCGACCGCGGCGCGCCGGTCACCGCCGCCCACGTTGACCAGGCGCGCGAGCAGCTGATCTTGGCCCGCACGACCCACCTCGACAGCCTCGGCCAGCGCCTGCGCGAGCCCCGCGTCGCGAAGATCGTGCAGGCCGTGCTGCTGGGCGATGAGCCCCTGAGCATCTCGCAGTCGAGCGATGACTTTCAGTACGCTGTGGACCTCGGCTTGATCCGCCACGGACCGGACGGGCCAGAGGCGGCCAACCCGATCTACCGCGAGATCCTCGCCCGAGAGCTATCGAGCGACGTGCAGGCCGCCGTACCCCGCCCCGATTGGCCCTGGGCAACGGCGGACGGCCGCCTCGACATGCCGGCCCTGCTGGCGGCCTTTCGCCAGTGGTGGCGCGAGAACGCCGACATCGCTGGCCGCCCCATCCCCGAGTACCCCGAGGCCGTACCCCACCTCGCGCTCTGCGGCTTCTTGCAGCGCGTGGTCAACGGCGGCGGCCGGGTGCACCGCGAGTTCGCCGCGGGCCGCGGCGCGATGGACCTGCTCATCAGCTATGGCCCCGACCGCTTCGCCATTGAGCTCAAGCGGGTGCGCAGCCGCGACCGGCTCGAGACCGTGGTCGAGCGCGGGGCGGCCCAGCTCGGGCGCTATCTCGACACCGTCGGGCTGGACATGGGCTGGCTCGTGGTCTTCGACGTGCGCCCCGACCGCAGCTGGGAGGAGCGCCTGTGGACCCGGGAGCTCGAGGTCGACGGCAAAAAGGTGGTGGTGTTGGGGGCATAGGCCCAATGTTGGGCCCGCGCGCCCGCCCTATATCCCCAGCCCAAACCACAGCAGGGCCGCCCCCGCGTCTGCCCCCGCCTCATCGTCCCCCGGCGCGCCGAGGCCGAGCTCGCCGTGGCCGTCGCCGTCGAGGTCTCCGAGGCCGGCCACCGCCGCGCCGAGGCGCTGGCCGGCGGTCGCGCCATAGAGGTTCAGGCCCTCGACCCCGAGCAGGCCCCCGCCGGCGGCCGGGCCATAGAGCAGGGTGGCCGCGCCGGCCGCGGTACCGCCCACCGCCGCGCCGGGGCGCCCGATGACCATGTCGACCAGGGCGTCGCCGTCCACGTCGCCGGCTGAGGCGAGGGCCTCGCCGGCCCGCTCGCCGGGCGCCTCGCCCACCCAGGCCGCGTCGGCCGCGCTGAGGCTGATGCTGCCGCTCAGCGGGCCCCGCAGCAGGTAGACCGCGCCGGCGTCGGCGCCGCCGCTGTCGTCGAGGGGGGCGCCCACGAGCAGCTCGCCGTAGCCGTCGCCGTCGGCGTCGCCGATCAGCGCCACCGCCCAGCCGGCCTTGGCGCCGGCCGCCGGGCCGTTGAGCGTGGCGGTCGCCGCGCCCGCCGCCCGCAGGCCCGGGCTCAGGCCGCAGAAGAGCGATGCTGCGCCCGCGTTGCCCCGGCCGCCCGGGTCGGCCTGGGGGGCGCCGACCAGCACGTCTTCGAGGCCGTCGCCGTCGACGTCGTGGCCGCCGCTCAGCGCGTAGCCGAACTGGTCGCCCGCCCGGCCGCCGCGCAGGGTGAGCACGGCGTCGGCCGGGTCGGCGCTGCCCGTGGCCGTCGCGTCGATGAGGTAGGCGGCGCCGGCATCGGAACCAGACCCGTCGTTGCGGTAGGCGCTGACCCAGGCCATCGGTCCCGTGCCGGTCGGGCTGCCCGCCCGGTCGACCACAAAGCCGGCGTAGTCGAGGCTGGTGCCGCCCAAGAAGGTCTGGTCGGCGGTGGCCAGCGAGGCGGGGCCGCTGAGCGGGCCGAAGAGCAGGTAGGCCGCGCCCTCGTTGCGGCGGGCGCTGTCGCGCTCGTGGGCGTAGGCGCCGATGATGACGTCAGCGAAGCCATCGCCGTCGAGGTCGCCGAGGCTGGCCAGCGAGGTGCCCGCGTAGTCAGAGAGCGAGGGGCCGCGCAGGGTCGCCGCGGCGGCGCCGAGGTCGACATCGCCGCTGAGCGGGCCGAGCACGAGGTGGGCCGCGCCGACGTCGACCGCCGTGCCGTTGTCGAAGGCCGGCGCCGCCACCCAGAGGTCGGGGTGGCCGTCGCCGTTGACGTCGCCCGCGGCGGCCAGGGCCCCGCCGGCCTCGTCGCCGGGCTTCTCGCCGCGCAGGGCGAGGTCGAGCTCGGGCGCGCTCCAGGCGCCCACCGCCTGGCAGTCATTGCTGGTCTGGTCGCAGTCGTTGTCGGCCCCGTCGTCACAGACCTCATCCGCGCCAGGGTTACTGGACGGGTCTTCGTCGTCGCAGTCGCCGTCGTCGGCCTGGGCCCCCTCGGGAGGGGTGCAGGCCCGCAGCGGCGCGCCGCCCCAGCCGTCGCCGTCGAGGTCGGCGTACCAGAGCCCGGCGTCCACCGCGTCGTCTTCGTCGAAGTCGCCGTCGCAGTCGTTGTCGAGGCCGTCGCAGGACTCGAGCGCCGCGGGGTGGGCGGCGGCCGCTCCGTCGTCGCAGTCGGTGGCGTCGGCCACCTCTCCGGCCACGGGCGCGCAGGCCCAGCGGCTGGCCAGCGGATCGCCAAACCCGTCGCCGTCGGCGTCGACGTGCCACTCGAGCGCGTCGAGCGCCGTCTCGTCTTCGGCCCGGCCGTCGCAGTCATTGTCGACCCCGTCGCAGAGCTCGGCGGCCGCCGGGCTGCGCAGGGCGTCGTCGTCGGCGCAGTCGCCGCCGCGCAGGCTGTGGGCGGCCGGGGCGGCGCAGGCCCAGACCCCGCCGACGAGGGCGCCGTAGCCGTCGCCGTCGGCGTCGGGCAGGTACTCGAGGGCGTCGACCGCGGAGCTGTCGTCGATCTGGCCGTCGCAGTCGTTGTCGGTCAGGTCGCCGCAGAGCTCGACCCCGGCCGGAGAGGCCGCCGGGTCGGCGTCATCGCAGTCCCCGTCGCGGTCGGCGTGGCCGAGCGGCGCCTCGCAGGCGGCGGTGCCCGGCCCGGCGCCAAAACCGTCGGCGTCGGCGTCGGCGTACCAGAGGCCCGCGTCAGAGGCGGCCGGGTCGTCGACCTCTCCGTCGCAGTCGTTGTCGACCGCGTCGGCGCACAGCTCGGGCTGGCCGGGGGAGATGGCGGCGTCGCCGTCGTCACAGTCCCCCTCGGCCTCGACCCGCCCGGGCAGGGGCACGCAGGAGGGCAGGGCGTCCCAGGCCCAACCCACCCCGTCGCCGTCGGCGTCGATGTACCAAGCGCGGGCGTCGTCGGCGGCGGGGTCGTCGACGTTGCCGTCGCAGTCATTGTCGAGGCCGTCGTCGCAGCGCTCGGGCTGCTCGGGCTGCACTTCGGCGTCGCTGTCGTCGCAGTCGCCGGCCTGCTCGACCCAGCCGAGCGGGGCGGCGCAGGCCCGGGTCGCGGTGGCCTCGTCGCCAAAGCCGTCGCCGTCGGCGTCGGCGTAGAGCTCCAGCGCGTCAATCGCGTCTGCCTCGTCGATCTCGGCGTCGCAGTCGTTGTCGCGCCCATCACCGCAGCGCTCGGGCGCGCCCGGCGTGCGGGTGGGGTCGGCGTCGTCACAGTCGCCGTCGACCGCCGCTTGGCCGGGGCCGACCGCGCAGGCGAGGCCAAGCGGGGCCGCGCCCACCCCGTCGCCGTCGGCGTCGGCGAAGACCGGCACCGCGTCGGCCGCGCCCAGATCGTCGACCCCGCCGTCGCAGTCGTTGTCGACGCCGTCGCCGCAGACCTCGACCCCGGCCGGAGAGGTGGCGGCGCTGGCGTCATCGCAGTCCTGGTCGTCGGCCACGTGCCCGGCGGGGGCCGCGCAGGCCCAGGTCGCCCCTGCGGGGTCACCAAAACCGTCGGCGTCGGCGTCAGCGAACCAGGGGGTGGCGTCTACCGCGTCATCTTCGTCGATCTGGCCGTCGCAGTCGTCGTCGGCCAAGCCGTCGCAGCGCTCGTCGGCGCCGGGGTGGCGCAGGCCATCGGCGTCGTCGCAGTCGCCGGCCTCGGCCGCGTGGCCGGCGGGGGCGGCGCAGGCCCGGGTGGAGGAGGCCCCGTCGCCGAAGCCGTCGCCGTCGAGGTCGGGCCACCAGTCGGTCGCGTCGACCGCCGCCGCGTCGTCGACCTGGCCGTCGCAGTCGTTGTCGAGCGCGTCGCCGCAGCGCTCCTCGGCGCCGGGGTGCACGGCGGGGTCGGCGTCATCGCAGTCCAGCGCCCGGGGGACCCCGTCGCCGTCGAGGTCGAGCGGGAGGGGCTCGATCTGGAGGCCGGAGAGCCGCCCGGGGCCGCCGGCGCCGTCCGCACCGCCGTCTGTGCCGTCTGTGCCGTCGGTTCCGTCGCCACCGTCAGTGCCGTCGGAGCCGTCCGCCCCTCCGCCTGTGCCGTCAGCTCCGCCCGCGCCGTCTGCCGGAGCTGCCCCGTCTGCGCCGCCGGAGTCGGCCGGGGCGCCGGCCCGCGCGCGACGACCCTTCGCCGGATCATCGCCGCAGGCGGACAAGAGGCCGAGGGCGAGCAGGGGGAGGAGGCGGCGCATGGGGTCTCCGGGCGGCGGTGCCGAGCCTCCTGTCGGCGGTGGAGGGCCCGCCCTTGACCCTGCCTGCGCCGCGCCCGCCAAAAAGGCGCGGACTCCACCGGGCCAGCGACCCCGCCCGACCCGCGCTGTTCAGCGTTGACCCCGCGTCGCAGGGGCGCTATCCCCCCGACCGGCCCCGGGCAGAGCGCCCCGACACGCGCGGGGCGGGTGAGGTGAAGGTGACGTCCAGCAGCCCCAGCTCCACGATCTGCAGCAGTGACGCCGCCCTGCGGGCCGCCGTGCTGCGGGGCTTCGCCGCCGGCCGCCGCCGGGCGGTGCTCTACGGCCTCGCCATGCAGGTGGGCGCGCTGGCCCTGGGCCTCGCCCCGGTGCTCAGCGCCGACCCCGAGCTGGCCCGGGCCGGCTTCGTCGGCAAGCTCGCCTTGGCCCTGCTGGCCGGCGGTCTCGGCATCGGCGGGGCGGTGGTGACCCTGGTGGGCTGGGCCCTGCCGGGCGCGCGGGCCCGCCAGGTGGTCGAGCTGGTGCGCGGGGCCCCCCACCAATTGGTCGCCGCGGGGCGTTTGGCCCACGTCGACGGCAAGCTGCGCGCGGTCGAGGTCGACGAGGCCGCGGCCCAGCAGCTCGTCTTGGTCACCGAGAAGGGGCTGCGCGTGCGCGTGCCGATGGCCCCCGCCGAGATCACCGCGGTGCTGCAGCACCTCGCCCGGGTCGCGCCCGGCGCCGTGGTGCTCGGTGGGCCCTGAGGGCGGCTGGCGGCTGCGCTTCGCCGACGGCACGCTGAGCCTGTGCCCGGCCGACCCGCTCTGCCCGGCGGCCGAGGTGAGCGGGCCGCGGGCGCCCGCGCGCGCGGCCGACGAATTGGCGGCCATCGAGGCCGCGGGCCCCCCCGTCGACGACCTCGTGTGGGACAAGCGGGTGGGCGGCTGGCGGGGCCGAGCCGAGCGCTACGCCGCGCTGGTGTTGGCCCTGCGCGCGGCCGGCCAGCCGCTCATCGACGAGGCCCGCCGCTGGGCGCCCCTGCCCCTGCCCCTGCTCGCCACCCGCAGCGCCCGGCCCTACCAGCAGGCGGCGCTCGAGGCCTGGGTCGCGGCGGGCAAGCGGGGCACGGTGGTGCTGCCCACCGGCGCGGGCAAGTCACACCTCGCCGAGCTGTGCATGCAGGCCGCCGCCCGCCCGACCTTGGTGGTGGCCCCGACCCTCGACCTAGTGAGCCAGTGGCACGCCCGGCTCTCGGTCGCTTTTGGCCTCGAGGTCGGCCTGCTCGGCGGGGGCCAGCACGAGCTGCGGCCGGTCACCGTGTCGACCTATGACTCGATGGCCCTGCACATCGGCCGCTACGGCGACCGCTTCGGCCTCATCGTCTGGGACGAGGTGCACCACCTGCCCGCGCCGGTCAGCCTCGCCGCGGCCCGCTGCGCGATGGCGCCCTTTCAACTCGGCCTGACCGCCACGCTTGAGCGCCCCGACGGCCGCGAAGACGCGCTGGTGCCCTTGGTCGGCCCGGTGGTCTACCGCAAAGAGATCACCGAGCTGTCGGGCGACTACCTCGCCGACTACGAGGTGGTGCGCCTCGAGGTGGCGCTCGGGCCGGCCGAGCGCGCCGACTATGACGCCCACCAGGCCCGCTTCCGCGCGTTTGTTGAGCAGGCTGGGGTGCAGCTCGGCGGCCCGATGGGCTGGACGAACTTCTTGCGCGCGGCCGCCCGCAGCCGCGAGGGCCGGGCCGCCCACCAGGCCTGGCTGGCCGCCCGGCGCATCGCGCACGGCAACGACCAAAAGATCGAGCTGCTGGCCACCCTGCTGCAAGAAGAGGCCGGCCGGCGGGCGATCGTCTTCACCCACGACAACGCCACCGCCTACCGGGTCAGCCGGGCCCTGCTGCTGCCTTGCATCACCCACCACACCGATCTGAAAGAGCGCCGGGCCCTGCTTGAGGCCTTTACCGCGGGCGCCCTGCCCACCCTGGTGACCAGCCGGGTGCTCAACGAGGGGGTCGACCTGCCCGCGGCCGAGGTGGCGATCGTGCTCTCGGGCACGGGCACGGTGCGCGAGCACGTGCAGCGCCTGGGGCGCATCTTGCGGCCGATGCCCGGCAAACGCGCCGTGCTCTACGAGCTGGTGGCCGCGGGCACACGGGAGCTGCACACCAGCGACCGGCGGCGGAGCCACGATGCCTACCGTTGAGCGCCGGGCCGCCCGCCCGATCGACCTGCGGGCGGAGGGGGGTCTCTTATGCTGACCGGTGAGCTCATCGCCGCCAAGGTGAGCGGCACGGCGGTGCAGCCGCGTTTTGTGGCGCCCGACGAGCCCAAGCTCATCGGCGAGGCCGACGCGCTGCGCGCCATCTTCACCGTCGCCGCCGACGAGGGCTGGACGCACGGCGCGCTGGACGAGGCGCTGGCCGAGGCGCTCGGCGACGACCCCCGCCACAAGCTGCAGCGCGGCTTGGCCAAGGTGCTGCTCGACGCCTGCACTTTTGAGACCCGCTGCCCGGTGGCGCCGGCCGCCCTTCGCCTCGCCGCCTTCAGCGCCGCCGCGGCCGGGGGCCCCCTGCTGCTGCGCCCGGGCCCGGCGGGGGGCCGCACCGCCGCCGACGTCTTGGCCGCCCTGGCCGCCGATCTGCCCCCGGTCGACGACCCGGCGGGCGGGCCGCCCCAGCCCTGGTCACCCGCCGCGCTCTCGGCCGCGCTCTACGCCGACCACAAAGATGAGCAGCGCCTCGTCGAGGCCAAGCTGCCCGCCGACGGCCCCGCCCTGCTGCACCGCTACAACGTCGCGCTGGTGCAGGCCTGCCTGCTGCGCGCCCGCGGCCTGCGCCTGCGCCTCGAGGCCCCCGCGCCGGGCCGGGTGCGCCAGCTCTTGCGCGCGCTCAAGTTCTGGCAGCTCTTGTTCAGCCTGCACGACGAGGATGGCGCGCTGGTCGTCGAGGTCGACGGCCCCCAGAGCCTGCTCTCGGCGACCACCCGCTATGGCCTGCAGCTCGCCCAGTTCTTCCCCGCCCTGCTGCTGCAGCCGGGCCCGTGGACGCTCGACGCCGAGCTGGCCTGGGGCAAAGCCGGCCACCGCAAGCGCCTGCGCCTCGATGAAGAGGCCGGCCTGCGCAGCCACTACGCCGACGACGGCGCCTGGGAGCCGCGGGCGATCGCCCACCTGCGGGCCCGCTGGGCCGAGCTCGACACCGGCTGGGAGCTGATCCCCGGCGCGCCGCTGGCGCTGGGCGGCCAGCGGGTGCTCGTGCCCGACCTCGGCTTTCGGAAGGATGGCCGCGAGGCCTGGCTCGACGTGCTCGGCTACTGGAAGAAGAAGCAGCTCAAAGAGCGCCTCGACATCGCCCCGCAGCACGTCATCCTCGCCGTGTCGAAGCGCCTGTGCGGCGATGAGACCGCCGCCGCCGAGGCGGGCGGCCGCGTGGTCCCCTTCGCCGAGCTGATCAACGCCAAGGCCGTGCTGGAGCGGGTGGAGCAGCACGCGCGGCCGATCTCCTGAGGCGGACCCCGCCCGCGCGACCGGAGCGCCGGCCGCAGGCCGGGCCGCGCAGCGGCCAAGCCGGGCGGGCGGCGATCCCGCCGCAGGCGGAGCGCCGACCGGGGCCCCGGCGCCGCGCGCAGGGGGCGCGCAGGCGGCCAGGGCGCCCGCTCGCGGGCGACTTGCCGAAGACAGCGTCTACCCGTCCATTTTCGGCAGGCGCGGTGCTTGCCCTGCACCGGTGCCCCGCGGGGTGGTAGACCCCCGGAAAACCCCGCAGCCCTGAGGCCCCCATGAAGACCCGCGCCGCCGTGGCTTGGCAAGCTGGCCAGCCCCTCACCATCGAGACCATCGACCTCGAGGGCCCTCGCGCCGGCGAGGTGCTGGTCGAGGTCAAGGCCACCGGCATCTGCCACACCGACTGGTACACCCTGTCGGGCGCCGACCCTGAGGGCCGCTTCCCGGCCGTGCTCGGGCACGAGGGCGCGGGCGTGGTGCTCGAGGTGGGCGCGGGGGTCACCAGCCTCAAGCCCGGGGATCACGTGATCCCGCTCTACACGCCCGAGTGCCGCGAGTGCAAGTATTGTCTGTCGCGCAAGACCAACCTCTGCCAAAAGATCCGCTCGACCCAGGGTCAAGGCCTGATGCCCGACGGCAGCAGCCGCATGTCGCTCAACGGCCAGCCCCTGCTGCACTACATGGGCACGAGCACCTTTAGCAACCACATCGTCGTGCCTGAGATCGCGCTCGCAAAGGTGCGCAAAGACGCCCCCTTTGAGACGATCTGCTACATCGGCTGCGGCGTGACCACCGGGGTCGGCGCGGTGCTCTTCTCGGCCCAGGTCGAGGCGGGGGCCAACGTGGCGGTCTTTGGCCTCGGCGGCATCGGCCTCAACGTCATCCAGGCGGCCAAGATGGTCGGCGCCGACAAGATCATCGGCGTCGACATCAACCCGGCGCGCGAGGCGCTCGGCCGGCAGTTTGGCATGACCCACTT
Organism: Deltaproteobacteria bacterium; assembly: GCA_016792625.1. Lineage (GTDB taxonomy): Bacteria > Myxococcota_A > UBA796 > UBA796 > UBA2385 > JAEUKK01. The sequence goes on from JAEUKK010000044.1 coordinate 32,129, forward strand.
CTTGAACCCCACCGAGCTGACCAAGCAAGGGAGCAGCGTGGTCGAGGCCATTGTCGCGCTCACCGACGGCGGCACCGACTACAGTTTTGAGTGTGTGGGCAATACAGCGACCATGCGCCAGGCGCTCGAGTGCGGCCACAAGGGCTGGGGGCGCAGCATCATCATCGGGGTGGCCGGCGCGGGGCAGGAGATCAGCACCCGGCCCTTCCAGCTCGTCACCGGCCGCAAGTGGGAGGGCTCGGCCTTCGGCGGCGCCCGGGGCCGCACCGATGTGCCCAAGATCGTCGACTGGTACATGGAGGGCAAGATCAAGATCGACGAGCTCATCACCCATAAGCTCAGCTTGGAGCAAGTGAACGAGGGCTTTGGTCTGATGAAGGCCGGCGAGTCCATCCGCTCGGTCATCGTGTACTGAGCCGAGGAGCGCGCCCATGCCCAATACAACGTCCGCTCCGGCCCCTGCATCAGCCCCCGCGCCCACCCTCGACGCCCGCTCGGCCTGTTTTGGCGGCGAGCAGCGCTTTTACACGCTGCCCTCGTTGGCGCTGGGCGGCCCGGCGCGTTTTGGCCTCTTCGACCCGCGGCCCGGCGACCCCCGGCCGCGGCCGCTGTTGGTCGCCTTGGCCGGCCTGACCTGCACCGAAGAGACCTTCGCCATCAAGGCCGGGGCCCAGCGGGCCTGCGCCGCGGCGGGGCTGATGTTGCTGACCCCCGACACGAGCCCGCGGGGCACGGGCGTGCCGGGCGCCGACGACTCCTGGGATCTGGGCCACGGGGCTGGGTTTTACCTCGACGCCACCGCGGCGCCTTGGGCGGCGCGCTTCAATATGGAGCGCCACCTGCTCACCGAGCTGCTGCCCGCGGTGGGCGCGCTGGGCGCCGATCTCGACCGGGTGGGCATCACTGGCCACAGCATGGGCGGGCACGGGGCCCTGACCTTGGCCCTGCGCCACCCGGGCCGCTTTCGGTCGGTCTCGGCCTTTGCGCCCATCTGCGCGCCCAGCCAATGCCCCTGGGGCGAGCAGGCTTTTGGCGCCTACCTTGGCCCCGAGCGGGCGCAGTGGGCCGCGCATGACGCCACCGCGCTCATCACCGCCGGCCGCCGCTGCCCGCCGCTCTTGGTGGATCAGGGCGAAGCCGACCAATTCCTTGACGGCCAGCTGCACCCGCAGCTGCTCGAGGCCGCCTGCGCCGCGACGGGCCAGCCGCTGACCTTGCGCCGGCACGCCGGCTACGACCACGGCTATTGGTTTGTGCAGAGCTTCGTCGCTGACCACGTCGCGCACCACGCTGCTCTGCTCGGCTGAGGGGCGCGCCGTTGCCCTGGGCCGGGCCGCTCAACGCGCCGCGGGCGCCGGCGCGGCCGCGCACACAAAAGGCAGCTCATACCAGCAGGGCAGGTCGTTCCACTCGGCGCTGCCCGCGTAGAGCTGCCCGCAGTCCTCGCCGTCGTAGTCATTGGGCTCGCCGGGCGCCCAGGCGCTGAAGCTGGCGTCGGCGCCGTTGCTCCAGACGAAGGTGCCCTCGTCGTCGCGGTCGTTGATGCCGATCCAGACGGTGTCGCCGATGGTCAGGCGCAGCTCTTCGCTCAGGCGGGCGTTGCGCTCGGCGCTCTCGAGGCTGAGCAGCTCGAGGCCGATGCCCGCGCAGGTGGCGTCGGCGGCCTCCCAGCTCGACCAGATGGGGCAGACGACCAGCGCCTCGTCCTCGCGGGCGCCGGGCGCGCGCGTCAGCTGGGTCCAGCAGTCGCCGCAGGCCGCGTCTTCGTTGATCTCGTCGTCGCAGTCGTTGTCCTCGGCGTCGCAGACCTCGGCGAAGCCCGGGCCGCGGGCGGCGCTGCGGTCATCGCAGTCGGCCGCGCAGGCGCTGAAGCCATCGCCGTCGGCGTCGATCCGCTCGTCGGTGCTCGGGTCGCAGTCGGTGTCGAGGCCGTCGCAGGCCTCGGGCTGGCCGCCGCGCACCCGCGGGTCGCCCTCGGCGCAGTCGAGGCCGCAGGCCAGCGCGCCGTCGCCGTCTGCGTCGAGCTCGTCGGCGGGCAGGGCGCCGTCGCAGTCGTTGTCTTCGCCGTCGCAGGCCTCGGCCTGGTCGGGGTTGCGGGCCGGGTCGGCGTCGTCGCAGTCGCCGCCGCAGAGGCCCCAGCCGTCGCCGTCCTCGTCGATAAACTCGTCGATCTCGCCGTCGCAGTCGTTGTCTTCGCCGTCGCAGACCTCGGGGGACCAGGGGCTCTTGGCCGCGTCGGCGTCGTCGCAGTCGCCGCGGCAAGAGGCGAAGCCATCGCCGTCGGCGTCCCAGCCCTCGTCGCGATCACTGTCGCAGTCGTTGTCTTCGCCGTCGCAGACCTCGTCGGCCGCCGGGTGTTTGGCCGGGTCGTCGTCGGCGCAGTCGCCCATACAGGGGGCCCAGCCGTCGCCGTCGGCGTCCCAGTCCTCGTCGACGAGGCCGTCGCAGTCGTTGTCTTGGCCATCGCAGCGCTCAGGCTCACCTGGCGCGACGCCGGGCGCCGCGTCGTCGCAGTCGGCGCAGGCCCCGCGGCCGTCGCCGTCCGCGTCGGGGTTGCCGAGGCCGATCTCGTCGATCTCGCCGTCGCAGTCGTCGTCTTCGCCGTCGCAGGCCTCGGGTGCGCCGGGGTAGACCGCCGGGTCATCCGGCGCGCAGTCGTCGGCGTTGGCCACGCCGTCGCCGTCGCGGTCATCCTCGGGAGCGGCCTCTCCGCCGCTGTCTTCGGCGGGGGCCCCCTCTTTGGGGCTGGGCGCGCAGGCCGCGCTGAGCAGGGCCCAGCCGAGGGCCGCCGCCCGCGGGCGCAGCGTCGCTGGGCGGATCCACGGCCAGCCCCACGCTGCGGGCGGGCGCGCGCCGCCTGCCCCACGCGCCCTGCGGATGTCTCCGTGCCCCTCAGCCATGCCGCCTCCGCCGGGGGAGGCCCCCGCCGCCTGCAGCCTACCGCAGCCCCGCCGCCTGCCCCGCCCGCGGTCGCGCAGAGGTGGCCGGCCCCGCGGTGCGCCCAATTCTCCCCGAGCGGCCGGGGGCGCGGTCTACGCTGGGCGCGCCCCGGATCGGCGCGGGGCGCTGTGGAGGTCCCTTGCCCCGCCTGACCCGAGCCGCCTCGCTCTGCTGCCTGCCCCTGATCGGCGGCTGCGCGGCCTTCCTCGACGCGGTCTCCGCCCCGGTCGAGGGCGGCGACACCGGCGCGCCGGTCGAGGCCCCGGTGGTCGACAGCGGCGGCCTCGCCGTCGATCCCGCCGATCACTGCGGGCCGGTGCGGGCCGACCAGACCTGGGGGCCGGCGGGCAGCTTGCACACGCTCAGCTGCGATGTGGACGTGCAGCAGGGCACCTTGACCTTGATGGAGGGGGTCGAGCTGCGGGTGGCCCCCGGCGCGGCCCTCACCGTGGGCATCGACGGCCCGGCCCGGCTGCGGGTGGACGGCGCGGCGGGCGCCCCGGTGCGGATCGGCGCGGCAGAGGGCGGCGGGCGCGGGGCTTGGGAGGGGCTGCAGCTCGGGCCGGGCGCGGCGGGCAGCGCCCTGCGGCACCTGCGGCTCAGCGGCGGAGGGCGGGCGCGGGGCGGCCTGCGCCTCGACGAGGTCGAGGTCGAGCTGCTGGACGTCGAGGTCAGCGGGGCGGAGGGCTGCGCGCTGGTGCTGGACGGCGCGGCGGGCCTCGCCCCGGGCAGCGGCGGCCTGCGCCTGCGCGGCAGCGGCGCCCCGGCCTGCGCCCCGGTCCGCGCGGCGGGGACCTTCCCGGGCGGCGACAGCGACTACAGCGGCAACGACGTCGATCAGGTGGTCTTGGAGGGCGAGGTGGTCTCGGCCTCGGCCAGCTGGGCGGCCCTGAACGTGCCCTACGCCCCGACCGACGACCTGCGGGTCGAGGGGGCCGAGGCGCCGACGCTCACGCTGAAGGCGGGGGTCCAGCTCTGGTTGGGGAGCGGAGCGGCCCTGCACGTGGGGCGGAGCGCGCCGGGCGCGCTGCGCGCGGAGGGAGAGGCGGGCGCGCCGGTCCTGATCACCGGCGCAGACGGCTGGGGTGGCCTGCGCCTGCACCCGTCTGCGGCCGAGAGCAGCCTGCAGCACGTCATCGTCGAGGGCGCGGCCGAGGCGGGCCTCGAGGTGGAGGGCGCGCTGGTCGAGGGCGCGCGGGTCGATGGGGCGGTGGTCGAGCTGCAGCAGGTCGAGCTGCGTGACAACGGCGGCCCGGGGCTGCTCCTGCACCCGGGGGCCGCCCTGCACCCCCACAGCCTGGGCCTGCGCTTGGTCGGCAACGCGCTGCCCCTGCGGGTGGCCCCGGCCCAGGTCGAGGGCCTGCTCGGCCTCGGGCTGGTCGCCGTCGACAATGACGCGCAGGTCATCGAGGTCGCGGGCAGCGAGCGCCTCGACCGCGCGGCCCGCTGGCTCGATCTGGGCCTGCCCTACCAGCTCCCCGGGGACCTGCGGGTGGACGGCGCCGACGGCGCGCCGGCGGTGCTGACCCTGGGCCCGGGCGCGCGGCTGCACTTTGGGGCGCGCGCGGCCCTCCTCGTCGGAGATGAGGGCCCAGCCGGCCTCATCGCCGAGGGGGCCGCGGGCCAGCGGGTGGAGCTCGGCCCCGCGGGGGAGGCGACCCCCGGCGCTTGGGGCGGGGTGCGCATCGGCGAGCACGCGACGGAGGGGGTCTCGCTGCGGTCCTTCTCGCTGCGCTGGGCCGGCGGCGGCGGGCCGCGTGGGGCGCTGGAGCTGCGCGGGCCGGGGCCGCTGGTGGTGGCCAACGGCGAGGTCTCGGGCACCGCGCCTGGGGCCTGCGCGGTGGCGATCTACGCCGCCGAGGCCACCCTCGGAGATCTGGACCTGCGCGACAATCCAGGCGGAGACCTCTGCTGGCGCTGAGCGGTCGGGCCCGGGCCGGATAGGCCGCCGGCCGGAGGCCCGATGCTGGTCCACGACGTGCCGCTGCTGCAGTGCCCCGAGAGCCGCGCCCCCCTGCGCTTTCACGGCACGAACCTCGAAGGGCGCCTGCAAGATGGCGTGCTGGTCTGTGATCACACCAACGAGGCCTGGGCGGTCGAGCTGGGCCTGCCCAACCTCTGCCGGCCGGCCTGGCGCACGGGCAGCGACGCCGCGGCCGCCGCGCCCCAAGACGCCGCCCCCCTGCTGCTCGAGCCGGTCTTCGCGCTGAGCAGCCTGCTGATGGGGGCCGGCCGCGCGGCCAGCCTGCGCGACAAGGTGGCCCGGGCCCTGCGCCTGCGCGGCCTGGGCAAGGGCCGCCGGGCCCGCGTGCTCGAGATCAACGTCGGCACGGGCGCGCACATCGAGCCGGGTTTTGACCAAGCCGGCCCCGAGGCCGACCTGCACTGGTGGGGCGCCTCACTCTCGGTGGGGGCCCTGCGCACCTGCGCCGAGCGCGTGGCCCGCAACCCCGGCTGGGAGGACCGGGTGAGCCTGCTGCTCGCCGACGCCCACCACCTGCCGCTGGCCACGGGCACCTTCGACCGGGTGCTGATGGTCGGGGCGGTCGACTGCCTGCGCGAGCCCCAGCGGGCCCTCGCCGAGCTGGCCCGGGTCTGCGCGCCCGACGGAGAGATCCTGCTCATCGACAAGCACATCGACCCGAGCCGGCCGATCAACCCGCTGGCCCGGGGCGTGGCCGCGGCGCTGGGCCGGGCGGCCAGCCAGCCCCAGCGCCCGCCGACCGCCGCCCTGCCCACCGGCTGCCGCAAGGTCGAGGTCGAGGAGCTGAGCCCGGTGCATTATTTGCTGCGGTTTCAACCACCTCGGCGCTGAGGGCGGCTCAGGGCACCAGCCGGAGCTGGTAGCTGCGCGAGGTCTCGCCGCGGATCTGCAGGGTTGCCCCGCCGAGATCGACGTCCAGGTCGTCGCCTTCGACGGTGATCTCGACCGCCTCGGTCGGCGTGCCGACCAAGGTGTAGCTGGTGCCGTCGGCTTCGCGGAAGCTGCCCCCGGCGCCAAAAAGCACCACGGACCGGGCGCCGTCGACGGCCTCGAGGCCGCGCAGCTCCGGGTCGAGGCCGCCGGCCGGCGCCCAGGTGGTGTCGGGGGCCTCGACCAGCAGGGGGACGATGCTCCCCTCGGCCAAAAACACGGGGATCTCCCCCACCGGGGCCTCGGCCCAGCCGCTCTCGGCGGGGCTCAGCGCCGGCCAGCGCAGCCAGCGGGGCCCCGGCGGCAGGGCCACCTCGCGCCCCTCGACCCCGGGCTCGACCACCGGCGCCACCAGCAGGGCCCCGCCCAACATCCAGGCGTCGACCCGGGCGGGGTCGTCGGCGGGGAAGACCAGGGCCGGCGGCAGCAGCACCGGCGGGCCGCCCGCGGCCGCGTCGGCGGCCAGGCCCATGCGGAAGGGCAGGAGCGCGGTGTGCGCGGCGGCGAGCGCGGTCCAGGCCTCGAGCAGCGCGGGATCACTGTCGATCTGCACGTTGTCGAGCGACTGGTTGCCGTGGTGGGTGCGCAAGATCGGCGAGTAGGCGCCCAGCGCGGCCCAGCGCAGCAGCAGCTCGGCGTCGCGCGGCGGGTTGGTGGCCGATTGGTAGCCGCCGACGTCATGGGTGAACAGCGGCACGCCCGAGGCGCCGGCCCCCAGGCCCATGGGGATGACGCTGGGCAGGCCGTCATCGACCTCCCAGCTCGTGCGCTGGTCACCCGCCCAGACCACCGGCGCGAGGCCAGGGGTCCGCACCCAGCCCGAGCGGGCGAAGAAGGCCACCCGGTCGCCGGCCGCGGCGCCCGCCGCGTGCGCCTGCTGCCACCACTCGGGGTAGCGGTTGTGGGCCGCCTGCCCGGTGCGCCCGTCGGCCAGGGCCGCGTCGGTGGGCAGCCACTCGGCGAAGTCGGCCATCCAGCCGCCGATGCCCAGGGTCGCTGCCTCGGCGGTGCGCGCTTCGACGAAGGCCAAACCCGCCGGCCCGCTGAGGTCGACCACCGAGATCGGCTCAAGGAAGGGGCCGGGGAACAGCGAGGGCCCCCCGTCGGGCCCCTGCAGCACCGCGCCGGCCGCCTCGGCCTCGGCGTAGGTCTGGGTGCCGGTGGTCAAGAAGGGCGCGAAGTAGGCCAGCCAGCGGAAGCCCTGGGCGTCGAGCTCGTCGATCATGACGTCAGCGTCGGTGTAGAGCTCTTCTCCGAGGCCCCACTCGGGGCCCGGGTGGTAGCCGAAGACCGGCGAGTCGATCGCCCCGCGCCAGTCCTCGCTCCAGATGGCGCTGCTCGGCGCGCCGGCCGCGCGCAGGGTCGCCGCGTGGCCGCGCACCACCTCGGGCCCGCGGATGGCGTCGTTCCAGGGGCCGAACACCCAGGGGTCGGGCAGCGGGGCGCGCCCGACCACCCCGGCTTGGCCGCGCAGCACGTCGCGGGGATCGTCGCCGACCACGATCACCAGCTCGACGGCGGCCGTGTCCCAGGCGAGCATGGAGAAGCGGCCGGCGTCGGCCGCGCAGAGGTCGAGATCGACGCGCCCGTCGGCGTCGAGCAGCAGGCCGTGGTTGAGGTGCGGGCGCAGCAGCCAGGGCATGGGGAAGCTGCTGCTGTGGCGGGTGCCCTTGGTGAACCAGTCGTCGGGCGGCGCCTCGCTGTCGACCTTGCCGATGCCCGGCTCGCTGACCCAGAGGTAAAAGGCCTCGCCGACGTGATCAACGTCGAAGGCGTGCAGGCCCGCGCCGAGGAAGTGATCGGCGCTGGTGCAGTCGGCGGCGAAGCCGAGGCGATCATCGCCGCCCGCCCCGATCAGGCGCAGGCGCAGGCGCTGGGGGCCATCTTCGCGCAGCTCGATCACGCCCGCCCCGGCCTCGAGGCGCAGGGCCTCGCCCTCGCGCCGCAGGGTGGTCAGCGGCTCTTCGTCGAGCTGGGCCTGCACGTCGGTGAAGCGGTAACTTCCGACCCGCATCTCGACCGCCGCGCTGCCTGTGCCGCGCAGCAGGCGCAGGCCCTCGACCGGCTGGCCCCGCGGCCCCACGAGATCGAGCGCGCCATCGGGGCGGAGCTGCGCCGTCCAACCGCCGAGGGTGGCCTCAGTCACGCTGTCTTCGGAGCCGCCGCCGGGCGCCTTCCCGCCCTCGCCGCAGCCGGCCGGACCAAAAGGGAGGGCGGAGACCAGGATCGCGCAGGGGAGGGGGCGCGCCGCGCGGCGCGAGGTGTTGGGGCGCACGGTCAGCTCCGTGGTCGGGTTTGCACAGGTTCGCTCTTCGCAACCGTTTGCGAGCAGGCTAATTACCTTTCGTTGACACAACCCCCACCGCAGGTCTCCGCGATGTCCACCGCAGTCGCACCGCAGCGCGTCAACTACGCCCGGGCCGCGCTCAACTGGGGCCGGGTCGCCTTCCGCGTGCTCCTCTGGGGCAGCATGGCCCTGGTCGTCGACGTCTTCGCGCCCTTCTGGCGCCCGGCCCGCCGCGCCTCCCAGTGGATCATGTACATGTGGGCCAAGCGCTCCGCCTGGGGCCTGGGCATCCGCAGCCAGCTCATCGGCGCCGAGCACCTCGCGGCCGCGCCCCAGTGTGTGCTGGTCGCCAACCACTTGAGCTTGCTCGACGTGCTGATCCTCGGCGGCTACCTCAACCTCGACTATCGCTGGGTGGCCAAAGAGGGCGTGTTCAAGGTGCCGATCATGGGCCAGCACATGAAGTTGGCCGGGCACATCCCGGTGTACCGCAAAGAGCCCGAGAAGAACCGCAGCCTCCCCGTGCGGATCCACGAGGCCTGCAAGCAGGGCGCCTCCCTCTTCTTCTTCCCCGAGGGCACCCGCAGCCCCGACGGCCAGCTCCAGGCCTTCCGCGTCGGCGCCTTCCGCACCGCGGTCGACGAAGAGCTGCCGGTGGTGCCGATCATCCTCCGCGGCACCGACACGCTGCTGCGCAAGGGCAGCAAAGACCTGAGCATCGACGCCAGCTGCGTGTGCACGGTCGAGGTCCTGCCCCCGATCTACCCGCCGCCGGGCGACGACCCCAAGCAGCGGGCCGAGCGCATGCGCGACGAGGTCTGGCAGCTCTTCGCCGACCGCCTCGACCAGGGCCGCCTCGCCAGCTGAGCGCGGCTGGCGTCCTCGTGGTGTCAAAACGGCCCACCCGGGCGGGTGCGGGCCGTGGCGGCGTGTAGCATCGGGGCATGTCCCAGCGCCACGCCCGACCCGACCCCGACGCCCTCCGCCGCGCGGCCTGGGCGCAGCGCCTCATCACGGCGCTCGGGCTCGGGCTGCTCGGCCTGCAGGTCTGGCGGGCCCGGCCCTTCCTCACCGACGACACCTTCATCAGCCTGCGCTACGCGGCCCGGCTGCTCGACGACAAGGGCCTGACCTGGACCGACGGCGAAGCGGTGGAGGGCTACAGCAACCTGCTGTGGGTGCTGTTGATGGCCGCGGCCGGGCTGCTCGGCCTGCCCATGCACCACGCTGCGGTCGGCCTCGGCTTGGTCTGTGCGGTCGCGCTGATCGTCGTGGTGCAGCGCGCCCTGCGCCCGGCCGGCCCCTGGGCTGAGCTAGGCGGGGTCGTGGCGCTCGGGCTCTCGGCGCCCTTGGGGGCCTGGGCCCAAGCGGGCCTCGAAGCGCCGCTCTTCGCCTTGTTGGTCGGGGCGGCCGCCGCCGGGCTGCTCCCCGTGGTCGCCGAGGGCGCGCCCCGCCTGCGGGCCCTGCCCCTCGACGCCCTTCAGGGCCCGACCCTCCTGCTCTGCGCCGCCGTGCTGACCCGCCCCGACGCGCCGGTGGCGGTGGCCGGCCTCGCCGCGGGGCTCTGGCTGGCCGGGGGCCAAGACCTGCGCGCCGCCCGCATGGCCGCGGTGCTCAGCCTGCCACCTGCGTTGACTTTTGGCGCCCAGACGCTGTTTCGGTGGTTCACCTACGGCGCGCTGGTGCCCAATACCGCCCACGCCAAGCTCGGCGGCCCGCCGCTCGACGTGGCCGAGGCCGGCCTGCGCTACCTCTGGCCGTACCTCGCCGCCGGCGGCTACCTCTGGCTGGCCGGGCTGGTCGGCGCGGCCTTCGCCCCGCCGGCGCTGCGCGGGGCCCTGCGCCTGCTCCTGCCGCTCTGCGGGCTGTGGATGCTGTGGGTGCTGCGGGCGGGCGGTGACCACTTCCCCGCCTGGCGCGTTGTTTTGGTGCTTGAGCCGGCGCTGGCCCTGCTGGTGGGGGCGGCGAGCGCGGCCCTGGCCCAGCGGCTGCCCCCGGCGCTCGGCGGGCGGGCGCGGGCGGCCCCGCTCATCACCGCCCTGAGCGTGGGCCTGCTCGGCCTCTGGCATGAGCGGGCCCAAGAGCGGGCCCCGGCCATCGGCTTGGTGCGTTTTGGCGACGACTGGGCCCAGCGCATCGAGCCGGTGGGCAAGCTGCTCAAGGTGGCCTTCGGCCCGCACCAGCCGCTGCTCGCCACCTGCGCGGCCGGCGCGCTGCCCTACTGGTCCGAGCTGCCCGCCCTCGACCCGCTGGGCCTGACCAACGCCCACATCGCCCGGCAGCGGCTGCGGCCCGACCATCCCGGCATGCACGGCCACGAGGCAGGCGACACCGCCTACGTCGTCGCCCAGCGCCCCGACATCTACATCTTCTGCGCGCCCCGGGGCGGCGCCGAGGCCTGCCTGCCCCAAGAAGAAGAGCTGCTCGCCCACCCCGCGGTGCAGGCCGACTATGTCGTGCGCTGGATCGAGGGGCACGACCCGATGCCTTCACGCTCTGGGCCGCTGTTCTCGCTGACCAGCGAGCGCCTGGGCATCGAGCGCAGCGAGGCCGAGCTGCTGCTGCCCGGCTGGCTCTTCGCCGACGACCCGGCGCACCCCGCGCGCCTCGACGCGGCGGGGCGGCTGGTGCTGCGCCGCGAGGCGGGGGCGGTGGCGCGCCTCGACAAGCTGCCGGTGCGCGGGCCCCAGTGGCGGGTGGCGGTCGAGACCAGCCCGCCGGGCGCGGCGGTGGTGGGCGAGGTTCAGGTCGATGGAGCCCGTCGCGCCGCGATCACCCTGCGCTTTGACGCGCCGGCCACCGTGGTCGCCGTGCGCCTCGAGGCGGTGCGGGCCGACGAAGGGGCGGCGGGGGCGGCCCCGGCGGGCGCGCAGCCCAGCGCCGCAGCCGAGGCCCCGCCCGGGGCGCTCAGAGCTTCATCGCGCTGATGTTCCAGGTCAGGGTGCCCGCGTCGAGCGCGCCCAGCTTCTGCTTGGTGAAGGTGCGCGTCTCGGCGTTGAAGTCGTAGCGCTTGAGCTCGCGCTGGTCGTCGGCGGCGACGTAGAGCTCGATCTTGCCGTCGCCGTCGAGGTCGGCGGGGTAGGCGGCGTGCTCAAAACCGCTCGAGATGGCGTCGATGACCACCGGCGCGTCCCACACAAAACCGCCCTTGCCGTCGCTCTTGCCGTCGATGAAGTACAGGCCGGTCTTGAACGAGGCGGCGACCAGCTCATCAAAACCGTCGCCGTCGAAGTCGCCGACCACGAGGAAGCGGGTCTGGCGGTCTTGGATGGTCGCCACGGTCTGGTGGTCAAAGCCGCTGCCGTCGGCCTTCTTGGTGTAGCGGCGGATCTCGACCGGCTTCACGATGGTCTTGGCCGCGTCGATCTCGGCCTCGAGCACGCTGAAGACCTCGGACTTGCCGTCGTGGTCGAGGTCGGTGGCGAGCACCTCTTTGGCGTGGGTGTGTGGCCCGCCGTCGATCACGCTGCGCGTGTACTTGCCGTCGGCGAAGGTGTACATGACGATCTCGCCGGCCTGGCTGGCGTTCGCCTTGTTGCGGTCGCTCGGCGTGGCGTAGAACTCCTTCTTGCCGTCGCCGTCCATGTCGCCGATCTCGATCTCGTGCACGAAGGTGTCGGCCTTGGCGTCGAGCTCGATGACCTCGGGCGGCGCGCCGCCCTCGCCGGGGTTGTAGACGACGATGACGCCGCCGTCGTGGGTGGCCATCACCAGCTCATCTTTGCCGTCACCGTCGACGTCGCCGATCTCGAGGTCGCGCAGGCGGTTGAACTGGCCGCCCCAGCCCTCGGGTTTGCCCCAGAGCAGCTCGCTCTGCCAGGCGCCGTCTTTGAGCGTCCACTTCTTGAGCAGGGCCTTCTCGGCGCCGATGGTCAGCAGGCCGCCATCGGGCGTGGGGATGGCCTTGTGAAAGACGTTGCTGTCGCCATCTTCGAGCTTGAGCGCCGACCAGCCGGCCGCGCCCTGGCGCCAGATCTGCAGGCGGGCCGGGCCCGGCTTCTGCTTGCCGTTCGCGTCTTTGTAAAACCACGCCTGGGACAGCAAGATCGCCGAGGCCTGGGGGCCCTCAATCTTGTCTTGCACCGGGGCCGGCGGGCCGCTGGCCGCCGCCGCGTCACCCTTGGCCTTGCCCTTGTCGGCCTGCGCCGCGGGCTTCGGCCCGTCGACGGGCTTGGGGGCCTCGCCGCTGCAGGCGTACAGGGTCAGCGAGGCCGCGACGCCGAGGGCGAGGACGCCGAGCAGCGCGCGAGAAGGGGAGGCGGAGGTGGAGGACATCGGGGCTCCAGGGCAGGGGATCGGCTTGGTGGCGCGGCTATCGCCGGCCCGCCTGCGCTACAAGGCGGAGGGCCCCGGCCCGTACCCCTGCTCACCAATTCCATTGGAGGACCCCACATGGATCCAGCCGCACCCCCTCCGGCCACGCCGGGCACCGCCGCCATCAACAGCCTCGCGGACAAGCTCGCGATGGGCGACAGCCCCGGCTGGCTCGTCGCCATTGTGATCATCGTCGTCGGGCTCGTGATCGCCTCGATCGCCGGGGGCGCAGTCGAGCGCCTCACCAACAAGGCCGCGGTCGGCGGCGCGCGCGCCAAGTTCCTCGGCGGGTTGGTCCGCTGGCTGGTCACGGCGCTGGCCCTCCTCACCGGCCTCGAGCGGGTCGGGGTCGAGACCAGCAGCCTGCTCGCCGTGCTGGCCTCGGCCGGCCTCGCCGTCGGCCTCGCGCTCCAGGGCAGCCTCGCCCACTTCGCGAGCGGCGTGCTGCTGCTCATCTTCCGGCCCTTCGACCTCGGCGACATCGTCTCGGTGGCCGGCCAGACCGGCGCGGTCGTCGACATCGGCGTGGTGGCCATCACGCTCGAGACGCCCGACCGCCAGCGGGTGGTCATCCCCAACAGCGTCGTGACCAGCGGTGTGCTGGTGAACCTCACCCGGGCGCCCCTGCGGCGGGTCGAGGTGCGGGTCGGCTTGGCTTATGGCGTGGACATCGCGCGCGCCGAGGCGGTGCTCATCGCCGCCGCCCGCTCGGTCTCCTTCGTCAAGGAGAACGAGCCCGTGGACGTCGTGATGGCGAACCTCGGCGGCAGCGCCGTCGAGGTGGTCGTGCGCGCCTGGGTGGCCGCGGTCGACCTCGTGCCCGCCGACCCCGCGGTGCGCCGGCAGGTGCTGCTGGCCCTGCGTGAGGCAGGCATCGAGATCCCCTACCAGCAGATCGTCGTGCACCAGCGCTGAGCGACGGGGCTCAGGGCAGGCGCACCACGCGCAGGTTCACCAGGGCCGCGCCCCCGCCCATGCCGAGCACGCCCGGGTTCTCGACCTGGAGCGTGCCGGCCTGGGCCAGGGTGCAGCGCAGCTCGGCGCTGGTGCCCTCGGGCGACAGGCAGCCGGCCTCGTCGCCCACCTTGACGCCCTCGAAGCTGACCTCGACGCCCTGGTCGCTGCCGGCGGTCACGAGGTAGCTGCCCGGCTCGAGCGGCAGGCCGAAGGACTTGCTGTCGTCGACCGGCACGGCCTTGCGCACCGCGACCTCTTCGCTGATCTCGACCTCGACCGTGCCGATCTTGTCGCCGATGATCGCCTTGATGCTGGCCTTGCCGCGGCGCAGCGCGGTGACCGAGCCGCCCTCGCCGACCTTGATGATGTTCGGGTCAGACGGCGTGACCGCCAGGGGCGCGCCGAGGATGGGCTGGCCATCGAGGCCGATGACCTCAAAGGTGAACGGCCCGATCGAGGCGGGCTGGACCACGCCGGCGGCGTCGGGCACCAGGGTGGTGGCCAGGGTCGGCGGGTTGGCCTTGACCTCGGCGATGAGCATGCACTCGATGACCACGTCGTGCTTGACGCTGCCTGCGATGAGCGTGGCCGAGCCGGTGCCGTAGCGCTGGCACTGCAGCTCGCCGTTGTTGCCGAGCTTGAGCAGGGTCGGGTCGCTGACCGCGCTGACCGTGGCGTGCAGCTCGGGCAGGGGCTCGCCGGCGGCATTCAGCACCTTGGCGTCGATGCGCAGCAGGCTGGCGTCGCCTTGGGTGAGCTTGGCGGGGGCCTCGATCTTGGCGGGAGCGCTGTCGGCGCAGCCGATCAAGGCGGAGAGGGCGGAGGAGGCGAGGGTCAGGCGGAGGTGCGCGCGCATGAGGGCTCCCGGGAGCAGGCGGGGCGGGCGGACTATCGCGGGCGACGGCGCGCACCAGCCGCGGTCGCGCTGCCCGTGCGCCCTCCCCGCGCGTTAGCGGGCCGTCATCGGCGGCAGACCTCGCCCACGCGGGCGCGCCCGAACGCCGTGGACCGGGGCTGAGCCCCCTCGCGCCGCGCGCCGCCCCTGGCCCGCGCCTGGCGCCTCGCGCCGAGCGCGCCGGAGCCCCCGTGAGCTTCTACTACACCCGCGAGGCCGGCCCCTCGGGGCAGATCTTGATGGACGATGGCCTCGCGCCGGCGGTGGTCCTGCCCGAGCTGCTGCGCCACGGCCCCGTCCCCATGCGCGCGGCGATGGAGCTCGTGGCCGCCGTCGCCGACATCCTCACCATCTCGGTCGAAGATCGGGTGGTGCACGGCTGCCTCGACCCCCGCTCGGTCGCGGTCGACGAGCAGGGCAACGTCAGCGTGAACGGCTGGGGCGCGCCCCGCCAGGGCACGCCGGCGCCCGAGCCGGTGGCGGTGGGCGTCGAGACCGACGTCTATGGCCTCGGCACCGTGATGGTCGCCGCGCTCTCGGCCCAGAGCCTGGGCTCGGTGCCCGCTGACATTGACCTGCACGACGAGTTCGTGGCCAGCCGCCTGCTCGAGCTCGACTGGACGCCCCTGCGCGGCAAGCGCTGGCTCGACGATGTGCTCCGCTTCTTGTGCTCGATGCTGAGCTTTACGCCCGGTGAGCGCCCCGCTCCCCTCGATGTGGCCAACCTGCTGCTCGGCGTGGCCAGCCAGGTCGAGGGCGAAGACCTCGTGGCCTGGGCCGACCGCGTGGTCGGGCTGGCCCCGCCCGCCGCGCCGCCGGTCGCCGCCGCGCCCGAAGAGGAAGAAGAGGACCTCGGCGGCCCCCAGTCCCTCGGCAGCCCTCTGCAGGCCACCGCGGCGATGAAGCTGCGCAAGGCGGCCAGCGCCAAGGGCGAGAGCACCGCGTTCTGGTCCCGCGACCGGATCAACGAGCTGCTCAATGATGACGACGAGGACGAGGCGCCCGCCGCCGCCCAGCCGGTGCGCGCGAAGTTCGTGCCCGGCGCGCGGCCGGGCGGCCGCCCCGAGCCCGAGCCGGTGCGCCCGAGCGCCCCGCCGGCCCAGGGTTGGGACGATCCGGGCGAAGAGCGCCCCCAGCCGCGGCCCGCCGCCCCCTCGTGGAGCGACGCCCCTGCGCCCCCCGCGCCGCCCGCCGGCCGCGCCGCCCCGCCGAGCCCGCAGCCCGCCTGGTCGCCGCCGGCCCCCGCCGCGCCCGCCCAGCCCGCGGCGCCGCCCCCGTCCTGGGGGCAGCCCCAGCCCGCGCCGTCCTCGCCGCCGTCCTGGGGGCAGGCCCAGCCTCCGCCGGCCATCCAGGCGGGCGCGCCCGCCCACGCGCCTCCGCCCCGCAGCCCTCCGCCCCCGGCCGAGCCCAGCGGCGGCGGCCCTGGCAAGATCATCCTCGTCGTCTTTGGCCTGCTGTTCCTGCTCTGTGCGGGCGGCGGGGTCGCCGGCGGCGCTTGGTACATGCTGCGCGGCGGCGGGGCAGCGCTCACGGCCGGCGAGGCCCCGGCGCCCACCGATCCGCCGGCCCCCGAGGCAACGCCCGCGCCCGCGCCGACCCAAGACCCGGCCCTGGCCGGCAACGACACTGGCGCGCCCCCCGGCAAGGCGAAGGCCAAAGCCAAAGCCAAGGCCAAGGCCAAGGCGCGCGAGGCCAACGAGGCCGCGCCGGCCCCCAAGCCCAAGCCGGCGCCCAAGCCGGAGTCGGGCCCCAAGCCCGCGCCCGCGCCGAAGCCCGCGCCCAACCCCAAGCCGGCCCCCGCGCCCAAGCCCGCGCCGGCGCCCGCCCCGGCCGCCGGCGGCTTCCCCGCCGCGGTGAAGTTCAGCGTCACGGGCAGCGCCGGCGAGGCCAAGATCTCCTGCGGTGACGGCCAGCGCGCCTCTTTCGTGGGCAGCAAGCGCATGGACTTCGCCGAGGTCACCTCCTGCCGCATCGAGACCGAAGTGGGCAAGGCGGCGGTGACCGTGCGCGGCGGCGGCACGGTGAGCTGCGCGGTGGCCGGCGGCGCGCTCTCCTGCAAGGGCCCCTGATGCGCGGCGCGACGGCGCACGAGGCCCGCGTGGTCGCCGAGGCGGCGGCCCGGGCGGGCGGCGCGGTGATCCGGGCGGCGCTCGAGCGGCGCGAGGTCGCCGCGGTCACCCACAAGTCAGCCATTGATCTCGTCACTGAGGTCGATCTCGCCGCCGAGGCGGCCATCTGCGAAGAGCTGCAGCGCCGGTCGCCCGGCGTGCCCGTGCTGGCCGAAGAGCGGGGCGGGGCCCGCGGCGGCGCCACCCGCTGGATCGTCGACCCGCTCGACGGCACCACCAATTTCGTGCACGGCTTCCCCGCCTTCTGCGTGTCGGTGGGCCTCGAGGTCGACGGCGAGCTGCTGGCCGGCGCCATTTACGAGCCGCTGCTCGACCGCCTCACCAGCGCGGCGGCGGGCCTCGGGGCCCGGCAAGGCGGCCACCCCCTGCGGGTGAGCGGCTGCGCGGCGCTCAGCGGCGCCCTGACCCTGACCGGCTTCGCCTACGACCGGCGCGAGCGGGCCGACTTCTACCTGCACTTCGTCAAACACTTCCTCGAGCGCAGCCAGGGCGTGCGGCGAGCCGGCTCGGCGGCGCTCGACCTCTGCCACATCGCCGCGGGGCGGGCCGACGCCTACTGGGAATTCAACCTGCAGCCCTGGGATGTGGCCGCCGGGGCGCTGATCGTGCGCGAGGCGGGGGGCGTGGTCACCGCGGCCGACGGCGGCCCGCTGCGCCTCGACGCGCCGCAGGTGCTCGCCAGCAATGGCCTGCTGCACGATGAGATGGTGGGGGCGCTGCGGCTTCTGTTAGAGTCCGCGCCGGGCGGCGGGGGGTGGTCCCTCGCGGGGCTCGGCGGCCAGGGTGGCGACGCCGAGGCGCGCCGGGGCCGGTGAGAGCGCGCGCCGGCGGGGCGCATGGGCAGCGGGTCGGGCGCAGCGCGCCCCGCGCCGCAGGGGGGGCCCGGTGGGCATCGCAGTCGGGATCGATCTGGGCACCAGCAACTCGGTGGTGGCCACCGTCATCGAAGGCCAAGCGGTCGTGCTGGCCGACGCCGAGGGCCGCAGCGTGCACCCCTCGGTCGTGGCCTTCGGCTACGGCAACGCCGTGGTGGTGGGCCATCGCGCCAAGCAGCAGCTCGCCTATGCGCCTGAGAACACCGTGTTCTCAGCCAAGCGCTTGATCGGCCGGCGCTTCAACAGCGACGAGGTCGACCGCATCCGCCGCATGGTCGCCTGGGGCGTGGCCGAGGGCCCGCACGGCGACGCCCGGGTGCGGGTGAAGGGCAAGGTCTACGCCGTGCCCGAGATCAGCGCGCACGTGCTCGCCCACATGAAGGGCATCGCCGAGCAGGCCACCGGTCAGGCGGTCGACGGCGCGGTGATCACCGTGCCCGCCTACTTTAACGACCAGCAGCGCCAAGCCACCCGCGACGCGGCGACCATCGCCGGCCTCAAGTGCCTGCGCATCATCAACGAGCCCACCGCCGCCGCCCTGGCCTATGGCTACGGCCAGGCCCACAAGCAGCACATCGTCGTCTATGACCTCGGCGGCGGCACCTTCGACGTCTCGGTGCTGCGCCTCGACGGCGAGCTGTTCGAGGTGGTGAGCACCGCCGGCGACACCTTCCTCGGCGGCGACGACTTCGACGGCGCCATCTGCGACCACCTCGCTGAGCAGCTCAAGGCCCAGACCGGCCTCGACGTCACGGGCAACCACAGCGCGCGCACCAAGCTGCTCGAGGCGGCCGAGCGGGCCAAAAAGGCCCTCAGCAAGGTCAACGCCGTGGCGGTCAAGGTGCCCGGGCTCGGGCGCGACCCGGCGGGCAACCCCATCGGCCTGCAGACCCCGCTTGACCAGGGCACCGTGCAGCGGCTGGTCATGCCGCTCATCCAGCGCAGCTTCGCCGTCTGCGATGAGGCCCTGACCGAGGCGGGCCTGACCCCCGGCCAGATCGACCACGTGCTGCTGGTCGGCGGCATGACCCGCTTCCCGCTGGTGCGCGAGGCGGTGGGCCACTACTTCCAAAAGCAGCCGCTCGACCACCTCAACCCCGATCAAGTGGTGGCCCAGGGCGCGGCCATCCAGGCCTTCGCCCTCACCGCCTACAGCGACCGGCCTGCGGCGGTGCTGCTCGACGTCACGCCGCAGACCTTGGGCGTGCGCATGGTCGGCGGCTTCCTCGACCCGATCATCCCGCGCAACTCGTCGATCCCGACCGAGATGGGCAAGACCTTCACCACGGCCCACGACAACCAGGGCGAGGTCCGCATCCAGGTCTACCAGGGCGAGAGCCGGATCGCGGCCGAGAACGAGCTTCTGGGCGAGTTTATCCTCTCGGGGCTGCGGCAGGCCCCGCGGGGCGAGGTGAAGGTCAAGGTCAGCTTCTCCATCGACGCCGACGGCATCGTGAAGGTCTCGGCCAAAGACCTCGAGACCGGCCGCTCGGTCGAGACGACGCTGCAGGCCAGCTCGAACCTGACCCAGGCCGAGGTCGAAGAGCTGAAGTTTGACGAGCTGGGCTTCTAGGGAGAGGGTGCCGGCCGGGCGCGGGGGCGCCGGCCGACCAGACCAGACCCGGCGCTGAGCAGGCGCCGGGCACGCAGGAGGGACGATGGACGCGCAACAAAGGTTCGCGGTGGAGATCGAGACGCTGGCCGAGCTCCTGCCCGAGCTCGACTACTACCGCATCCTGCTGGTCGACAAGAACGCCGACCAAGAGGCGGTGGGCGAGGCCTTTCGGCGCGAGTCCCGGCGCCTGCACCCCGACCGCAGCGCGACGCTGAGCGACGAGGTGGTCAAAGACAAGGCCAATGACGTCTACCGGCTGATCAACGAGGCCTGGCGGGTGCTCAAAGACCCCGAGGGCCGGGCGCGCTACGACCTGCTGCTCGCCGACGGCGTGCTGCGCATGACCGATGACGCCAAGGCCGGCGCGGCCAGCGACAAGCGGGCGGGCGACCCCGAGTCGGCGGTCACCCACCCCAAGGCCGAGAAGTATTGGAAGATGGCCCTGCGCGACTTCAACGACGGGCAGTTCAAGTCCTGCGTGATGAACATCCAGTTCGCGCTGAACTTCGAGCCAGGCAACGAGGTGATGAAAGAGTACCTCGAGAAGGCGACCAAGTCCCGCGACGAAGAAGAGTCCAAGAAGGAGAAGAACCCCTACAAGCTGCGGATCATGTGAGCCGAGGGTCTGGTGCGCCCGCCGCGGCGGCGCTGGCCCAGGACCGGCGCGCGCCGCGAGATCCACGCCTGCGCGGGGTGGTCGAGCGGCTGTGGGTGGCGCCAGGGCGCGGGCTCGGCCCCGTCGAGCGGGTGCTGCCCACCGGCCGTGCGCACCTCGTGTGGCGGGTCGGCGCCACGGCGGGGCCTGCCGAGGGCCACCGCTGGGCTGAGGGCGTGCTCGGGGGACCCCGATCGACCGGCTACGAGCGGGGCACAGCCGACGGGCTGACGATTGGGGTAGTGCTATATCCAGGCGCGCTGGGGTGCCTCGTCGCTGGACCGGCCGAGGTGTTGGCTGAGGCACACCATGGTCTGTCCGCGCTGTGGGGGGCGGCCGCGGCGGGCCGGGCCGCGGCGCAGCTTGAAGAGAGACCTGAACTTGACGTGCTGGAGGCGATCCTCATTGAGCGGCTGCGGGAATGGGCGCCACCTGCGGGTCTCGCGCTGGCGGTCGAGGCGCTCGACGCCGGCCAATCCGTGGGGGTCGCCGCGGCCCGCGCGGGCCGGACTCCGCGGCGTCTGCACAGCTGGTTTCGCGATGCGGTCGGCCTGAGCCCCAGCCGCTGGGCCGCGGTGCAGCGGGTGCAGCGGGTCCTGCGCCTCGCCGAAGGTGAGCCCGACGGGGCGCGGCTCGCCCAGCTCGCCGGCTTCGCGGACCAGTCGCACCTCTGCCGCGACTTGCAGGCGGTGTGCGGGTTGACCCTCAGCGCTTGGCGCCGCGGGCGCCGACCCGACGCGCCGATGCACGTGGCGCTTCCGATCGATCCAAGGCGAGGCGGAGGCGGCGGATAGCGTGGGGGGCCACTCCACGGAGGTCCCATGCCCACCCACGAGCTCTTCCCCTACCTGCGCGTCAGCGATGGCGACGCGGCCATTCGCTGGTACTGCGCGGTGTTCTCGGCCACCGAGCGCATGCGCCTGACCGACCCGTCCGACGGCCGCGTCGGCCACGCCGAGCTTGAGCTGGCCCCCGGCGTCGTGCTCATGCTCTCTGCCGCCTACCCTGAGCTGGGCATCGGCGCGCCGAACGGCCCCCAGGGTGCCAGCCTGCACCTGCATGTCGACGATGCAGACGCCATCTTCGACAAGGCGGTGGCCGCCGGTGCGACCCCGCTGCGGCCCGTGCGCGACCAGTTCTATGGCGAACGCGGGGGCGCCTTTCGTGACCCCTTCGGCCACGAGTGGCTGGTGGGGCACAGCATCGAAGAGCTCAGCCCGGCCGAGATGCAGCGCCGGTGGGATGAGATGGCCCGCGGCGGCTGAGCGCGGCCTCGGGCCCCGCGGCCCGCGCAGCATCGCCACTCCCCAGAGCTGCCCCATGTCCCTGCGCACCCCGCTCGCCGCCGCCCTCGCCCTCCTCGGCCTCGCCGCCCCAGGCCTCGCCGCCGCCGCCTGCCCCCAGATCCCCGCCCCGGCGCTGGGCGTCGACGCCGAGCTGCTCGAGCTCGAGGGCCCGCTCCAGGCGGTCGATCCGGTCGGGCGCACGATCACCGTGCTCGGCACCTGCGTCGATGTGCCCGTGGGCATGCTGCTCGACACCAGCGGCGATGGCGTCGGTGACATCACCCTCGAGCAGCTCGCCGCCACCACCCCGCGCACGGCGCTGGGCGGCACCATCGCGCTGACCGGCGCGGGCGTGGTCGCTCCGGGCGGCCTCATCTCCTACGCCGCCGACGCGATCTACTTTGAGTTCGCCGAGCACGTCGTGGTGGGCCCCCTGCTCAACTTCGACGCCGCGGCCGGCACCTTCCTCGTCGGTGGCACCACCGTGCGCATGAACACCGACCCGCGGGTGCCCGCCGACGTGATCGACGCCGGCGCCAATGTCATCAGCTTTGCCGACCTCGCCGACGCGATCGGCACCAGCGTGGCCGTCGAGGGTTAATCGAGGGCGGCGTGCTCTACGCCAAGATCGTCGAGACCGAGCTGATCTTGACCGAGCCGGGCGTCGACGCGGTGGCGATCACCCGCGCTGACTTCCGGGCCGCCCGCGGCGAGCTCGAGGTGCGTGGTCAGACCACCCCGCAAGAGGTCACCGGCTTTGTGACCACCACGGTCACCCTCGATGTGCAGTGTGATGGTCTCGACCTGGTCGCCGTGCCCGTGACCCCCAACGCTGACGCGCCGGGCGGGATCTTCACCTACCGCAGCCCCCGCAACCGCTTCCCGGCCAGCTCGACCCGCGTCTGCGTCACCTCGCCGCTGGGCGGGGCCGACGAGCGGGCGCTGAGCATCCGCTGAGCTTGCGCTGAGCCTGCGCTGAGCGTCCGGCGCGCCTCGGCCGCGGTCGGCTGCCCTTCGGCGGGGGGGCTGCGCCGCTGGCCCTGCGCTGCGGCGCGCTGGTGCTGCGGGGGCCCTCTTTTGTCGCGCGCTGTGGTCCCGCGCGCCCACCCGCCCCGCGCCCGGCCGACCGCGGGGCGGGCCGCAGGCCCGGTCGGCCCTGCCGACCGAGCCGGGCGGGTCCCGAGCCCGCCGCAGGCGGCGCGGGACCCGGGGCCCCGGCGAGCCCAGGCGGGGGGCCGAAGGCGCCCAGCTCGAGCTACAGATGGGTTGCCTGCTTCAGCGGCGGGCACGACGCCTTCGACGGGAGGGGGCAGCGGCCGCCCGCGCGGCGCCCAGCCCGGCCTGCGGCCTTTCACCAGATCGCAAGGGGGGCCGATCGGCGCCTGCCCGGGGTTAGGCGCGCGCGCGGGAGGTCCGCCATGTCCCCACGGTGTGCTGCGCAGGTGTTGGCAATCTGGCGTCGATATGGGGGGCGCCCAATCGACCGTGGCGCCCGGGTGGGTCGCGCGGCTGCCGCGGCGCTGCTGGCGCTTGGCCTCGGCGCGCGCGGGGCGCAGGCCGGCGCTGACGGTGTTGTGGCCTTGGCTGTGCCGTCCTCGCCCTCAGTTGACCCCCCGCCGTCGGCTGCGCCGAGCGACCCCGCGGCGAGAGCAGCGCTGGTGGTCGAGCTGCGGGCCTGCCTCGTCGCTGCGACGGCCGCGCGAGAGGCAGAGGCCGCGGCCCGCTGGGCGGCGCTCGAGGGGCTGTGGGCGCAGCCGGGGGCGGTGGCCCGGGCGGCGGCGCGGGGGCAGGTGGCCCAGCTCGTGGCCGAGCTCGAGGGGGCCAAGGTGCGCTGCGCGAACGCGGCGGGGGTCCAGGTGCGCGCGGTCAGCCCACCCGCGCTGGAGCAGGCCCGGGCCTGGCTGGCAGCGCCGCGCCCGACCCTCTCGCCGACCGATACCGGGGCGCGGGTCGAAGGCCCGATGGGGTACCCAACCCGTCTGGTGCCCGCCGGCACCTACACCATCGGCTGCACCCCCGGTCAGCAGCCGGACTGTGGGGGTGACGAGCAGCCGACCCGCGAGCTGACCCTCAGCCGGTGGCTCTTCGTCGGCGAGGTCGAGGTGACCCAGGGCCTCTACGCCCAGCTGATGGGCCGAAACCCTGCCTTTCACGCCGGTTGCGGCGAGCGTTGCCCGGTTGAGCAAGTGAGCTGGTTCGACGCGCTGCTCTTCGCCAACGCGCTGTCGAAGGCCGAGGGCCTCGAAGAGTGCTACCGCATCAAGCAGAACCACGTGGTGTGGCCACAGGGCACCGCGTGCTTGGGCTACCGCCTGCCCACCGAAGCCGAGTGGGAGGTCGCCGCGCGCGGCGGCCAAGACCAGCGCTTCGCCGGCGCCGCCGAAGCCGACCCCGTCGCCTGGACCTTGACCAACAGCGGCGGTGCGCCACACCCCGTGGCCCAGAAGGCGCCCAACGGGTATGGTCTGTTCGATATGAGCGGCAACCTGACCGAATGGGTGTGGGACACGTACGCCGCGACGACCTACGCCGAGGGGCCGGTGACCGACCCGCAGGGGCCCAGCGGGCCGACCGGCAGCGGCCGGCGGGTGCTGCGCGGCGGCAGCTGGCGCCTCGAGCCTGAGGCGGCGCGGCTGGCCAACCGCAATGACGGCCCGGCGGCGGGCTTGAGCAAACACCTGGGCTTTCGGTTGGTGCGCACGGCGGGGTAGGCCCGGGTCAATCCGCCCCGGTGGCTTCGCCGCCGCCGACCAGCCCGACCAGCGCCCGCAGCGTGTTCAGGTTCCGCGCGGTGAACGGCGCGCCCCGCACCACCCGGTCAAGGCGCTCGGCCAGCTTCGAGCGGCCGAAGCCATCGGGCGCGTGCATCCAGACCACGCCCGGGCAGGCGACCAGCTCTTCGCCCGGCGCGCGCAGCTCGGCCACCCGCACCTCGTCGATGGTGATCGGTCCGAACAACATCAGGCCGTGCACCAGCTTGCCCTCGGTTGGGGTGAAGGGGCAAGTCGCCACCCGGTCGCGCAGGCCCGCTGCGGTCAGCACCAAGCAGGGCACCTCGACGCCGGTCTCGGCGCGCAGCGCCGCCTCGAGGGCCGCCCCCAGCGCGGCTTCGGCGCCGGTCGCGCGAAAGAGCAGGTTGCCCGAGGCGATGTGGGTGCGCACCGCCTGCCAGCCCAAGCTTGCCGCCAGCGCGCGCAGGCGGTCCATCTTGAGGGTGAGCCCGCCGACGTTGACCGCGCGCAGCAGGGCGATGTGGTCTGTGGGGCCGGGTTCGGCGCCGCCGGCCGCCGCCGGCCGCTGTTCGGCCTCGACGGGCGCTGTCGGCGCGGGCGCGGCCTTGGCTCTGGGGGGCACGGGTCCTCCTGCGCGGGTGGGCCGCGGCGGGGGCCCCCTATCCCTTGGGCGCCCCGCCGGCGCAGGCGCCGGCGTCGACCCTCCGCCGGGCTCGGCGCGTCCCGCGCCTCGGTCGGCTGCGCCGACCCGCGTGCCGCGGCCCTCTGTCCGGTCTGGCGCGCGCGAGGCGCCCCCTGCAGCGCCCGCGCCCTCGTTCCACGCGCCACCCCTGCCAAAGCCCCCGCCTGCGCGCGCACTTCCGGGGCGCCGCCCCGCGCCGATCCGGTACGCACGCCGGGGCCGCGGGCCCGCCGCTGCGGTGGTCCTTTGAGCTGCCCGCCGCTGATCTCGGCCCGCTGCGCTGCGCGGCCGCGGGGTCGGGCTCGCCCACCCTGACCCTCGGCCGGGCGCGGCCCTGCCCGCCGGCGCGGCGCTCTCCGCCGCCCATGATCGGCGCGAGCTCCAGCCCCAGGTCCTCCGCTGGACGCCCTGCCCCTGGGGCGCGGCGCCCTGAGCGCGCGCGGCGCCGCCGTGGACCTGCGCCGGGGCGCCCGTTAGCGC
The DNA here is from genome assembly GCA_016792625.1 of Deltaproteobacteria bacterium. Lineage (GTDB taxonomy): Bacteria > Myxococcota_A > UBA796 > UBA796 > UBA2385 > JAEUKK01. The sequence continues at coordinate 56,890 of JAEUKK010000044.1, forward strand.
CGGGCTCCGCCTTGGAGCGCCTGTGCCCCGCCTGACCGCCCCGCCCGCCGCCGCCCTTGGCCTGGCCCTGCTCTCGTGCGGGGGCCCCCCCGCGCTGCCCGATGAGCCCCAGTTCGTGCGCGGCGGGCTCATTGTGCCCGCGGGCGCGGCGCCGGCCGGGGCGGGCCAGCCGCTGGCCGACGGGCGGGTGCTGCTGACCCAGCCGTGGGTGCCCGGCGCCCCGGTTGAGCTGGCCGGCCCAGGCGGCGCGGTTCGCGGCACCGCCCCGCTCGTGCCCGAGTGTGCCGCGCTCATTCGTGTGCCGCTCGGTGATCTGCGCGCGGCGGCCGCCCGCGGCGCGCCCGCTCCCGACACGGCGCTGGGCTTCTCGCCCGATGGCCGCTGGCTGGCCGTGGGCACCGCCGACGGCACCCTGCTCGTGGTCGACGGCTGGACGGGCGCCGCGCGCGCGCGCCGCCGCCTGCCCGAGGCGATGGTCAAGGGCCTCGCCTGGTCGGCCGACGGGGCCGCGCTCTATGTGGCCGAGCAGAGCCCCGAGGCCACGCTGCGGGCCGTCGATCCGGCGACCCTGGCCGACCGGTGGGCGCTGCGGCTCGCCGACCGGGTCGAGCCCAGCGCCGCCCCCGCCGGCGAGGACCTTTTTGGCGTCTACAGCCTGCCGGCCGGCTTTGGCCTCGACCGGCTGCCCGATGGCGCGCTGCTGGTCGCCGCCGCGCACTCTTGGCGGGCCGACGGTGCGCACCGCAACCTGAGCCAACTGCTCAAGATCAGCCCCGACGGCGTCATTCTCGACCAGTGGCCCGCCGCTCCGGTCGACGCCACCCTGCTCCACCCCCGCGCCTCAGCCGACGGCAGCGCGCTGGCGCTGGTGGTGGGGCGCTCGGCCGAGGGCCCGCCGCCCAGCGACCTGCCCATCCCCGCGGTCGCCCTGCTCTCGGCCGCGCCGCTGGGCGCGCCGCGCTTCGTGCAGACCCCCGCGCTCGGGCCCTGGTTCAGCGCCGCGCTGGTGTGGGAGGCGCTGGCCCTCGACGTCGAGGCCGACGTGCTGGCCATTGGCTTCGCCGACGGCCGGGTGGCCCTGCACCACGCCGATGGGCGCCCGCGGGCCCTGCTCTCGCCCGGCGCGCCCGTGCTCGCCGGTGAGCTGCCGCTGGCCGCCAGCGTGGGCGCGGTGCGCATCGGCCCCGGTCAGGTCGTGTTCACCACGACCTATACCCAGATCCCTTTTGGGGCCGCGGCCCCCGACCTGCGCCCCACGGGCGTGCACCCCGCCGAGAACACCCTGTGGTCGGTCAACCTCGACGGCTCCACCCGCTGGCGCTGGGCGGGCGGGCACCGCTTAGAGGCCCTGGCCCGGGGCCCGGGGCCCCTGCTCGCCGCCGCCGCGGGCGCCCGTACCGCTGATGACCGCCGCGACCTCTTTGGCGTGCTGGTCTTCGATCTCGATACGCCGGCCGGCGGCGACCCGCTGGCCTTGCGCTGCCCCACCGCCAGCCCGGTCACCTTCGCGCCGGCCTGGGCGCCCGACGGCCGCATCGCCGTCGCCACCCACCCCGCCAAGGGCGCCGATGGGCAAGCCTTTGGCGACTATGACCTGCTGGTGCTGCGCTGAGGTGGGGGCGGCGCGCCGGGGCCGCGGGCGCGGCCGCCCTGCTCTGCGGCTGCGGGCCGCTGGCCCCGCCGGCCGCCCGGTGGACCGCCGAGGGCGTCGAGCTGCAGGCTGAGGATGCCCTGCTGCGCGTCGAGCTCGTCGATCCACATGGGCAAGTGCACGCCCGCTTGCGGCCCGCGCCGGGGGTTCGGGCCCTGCTGCTGCCGGTGCCTGACCAGCCCGCCGGCGCCTGGACCGCCGGGCTCACCACCACAGAGGGGGTCTATGCCCTGCCTTTTGAGGTGCCCGCCGACTCGCCGGCGCTGACCCTCTCTCTGTCTGCGCCGGTGGGGCAGCCCCCGGCCACGGTCTATCCCGGTGACGAGATCGCGGTCTCGCTGCTCGACGGCGCCCCGGCCCCGGTCGCGTTGACCGTCTCTCCGCGGCGGGCGGGCCCGCTGGTGGTCTCGCGCGACGGCGCGCCGCTCTGGTCGGGAGAGGCGGCGGCCGGCGCGCCCGTGCTCGTGCAGTGGACGCTGCAGGACGATGATCAGGTCGAGGTGACGCTCGGCGGGCTGTCGACCGCGCTGCGCCTGCGCGCCCAGCCCCTGCCCCGCGCCCAGGCCCAGGCGGCGGTCGCGGTGCGGGCGCTGCACCTGCCCGCCGACCCCCGCGGCGCGCCCCGACCCGGGCGCAGCCCTGACCGCCTGCACCTGCCCGCCCCCTGGTGGCGGGCGGCGCTGGGGGCGCTGGGCCTGGGCACCGCCGCGCGGGACCCCTGGGCCCCCTTCGCTTATGCGGGGGTCGAGGTGCACAACAGCGGCCCGCACGACCTTCAGCTATCGGTCTCGCTGCGGGTCGAGGACGGCGGCGGCCAGCCCGCCCCGGCCTTCCGCCCCCGCCTGCGCGGCGGCGAGGCCGAGACCGGCGCGGTGCGGGCCCTGCTGCGGGTGCCGGCCGGCGGCGCGGCGGTGGCCGCCTTGCCCATCTACCTCGACGAGGGCGCCCTGCCCGAGGGTGAAGGCGCGCTGCTGCAGCAGGCGGTGGTCGAGCTGCGGGCGCTGGGCGGCCCCGCCCTGCTGCACAGCGCGCGGCGGCCCTTCGCCCTGGCCCGCGGCTCGACCTGGGCCAGCGCGGGCCTCGCGCTGGCCTTGGGGGCGGGCGCGGCGGGGGCCCTGCTCATCGCCCTGCGCCTGCGGGCCTGGCTGCGGCTGCCGACCGGGACCTTGATGACCATCGCGCTGTTCTCGTCGCTCTCGCTGATCGTGAGCGCCGGCGCGCGGCTCTTCGCCACGGGCCTAGCCAGCCTGCTTGGGCCCCTGTCGGTGTTGGTCTCGGGCCTCGTGGATGACGTGCTGCGCGTCACCTTGCTCGCCACGCTGCTCATGTTGTGCCCGCGGCGCGGGGTGGCCGCCCTGCACGCCCTGGTCGGCTGGCTGCTCGGCGGGGTGGTGCTCGGCGACTTCTCGCCCACTGACGTCATCCTCGTCGGAGGGCGTGCGCTGTGGCTCGAGCTCGGCGCCGCGCTCAGCGGCCTGAGCGCCGGCCCCGCCTGGACCCAGGGCGGGCGCCTCTCGCGCTGGCTGCGCCTGAGCCTGGGTCTGGGCCTCGCCCAGCTCGGGGCCAGCGCCGCGGGCGTGGCCCTGCACACAACCCTCTACCGGCTGTTTATGGCCGATTGGTACGTCATCCTCGTGCTGGCGGGGCCGGGCTTCCTCTATGTGGCGCTGGCCGCCGCCCTCTCGCTGCCCTTCGCTGAGGCCCTGCGCCGGGTGCAGCGTTGAGCGGAGTGATGGAGATATCGGGAGAGGAGGGGGCGCTGCTGCGCCTCGTCGATGCGGGCTACCGCTATCCATCGGCGGAGGCGCCGCAGCTCGCAGGGGTCTCCCTCAGCCTTCGACCCGGAGAGCTCGTGCTGCTCACCGGCCCCACCGGCTGCGGCAAGTCGACCCTGCTGCGCCTCGCCGCGGGCCTGCTCAGCGGCGAGGGCGGGGGGCAGGCCACCGGCGGCATGTGGCTGGGCGACGCGCCGCTCGAGGCCCTCGGCCCGGCCGAACGGGCACGACGGGTGGCCTTTGTGGGCCAAGAGCCCCATGACCAACTGCTGACCGCAACGGTGGGTGATGAGCTCTGCTTCGGGCCGGCCAGCGTCGGCGCCCCACCCGCGGCCCAGCGCGCGCTGATCGCGCCCGCGCTGACCGCCGCCGGCCTGCCACAGGACGCAGCGCGCCCCGTCGTGGCCCTCTCGGGCGGGCAAGTCCAGCGCCTGATCACCGCCGCGGCCGCGGCCGCCGGCGCCCCCCTGCTGCTGCTCGACGAACCCCTGGCCCACCTCGACCCGGCGGGGGCCCGCGCGCTCTGCGCCGACCTGCGGCGGCGGGCCGAGGCCGGCGCCGCCGTGCTCATCGTCGAGCACCGCTTAGAGGCGGCCCTGCCGGTGGCGGATCGGGTGCTCACCATGGTCGGCGGTCGCCTGCTGCGCGAGGACCGCGGGATTGGCCCCGGGCACGCCGTCCTCGAGGTCTGGCGAGGCCTGGGCCTGAGCCTGCCAGTCGAGCTGCAGCTCGCCGACCGCCTGGGTCTGCCCATCGAGGGCCTGGATGCGGCGCTCTGCGGTGCCGCGGGCCTGCCCAGCCGACCCGAGGGCGGGGCGGAGGGGGCGGCGCATCGCGCCTGGGACCTCGGGCCGCAGCGCCACACCCACCCCGGCGGGGGCGGCGTGGACCTGAGCGGCCTGCGCCTCGGCCCGGGCGCGCGGGTGGCCTTGCTCGGCGGCAACGGCGCGGGGAAAAGCACGCTCATCGGGCTGCTCTCGGGGCGGCTCGGCCCGGCGCGCCGGGCGGGCCCCCGGGCCCTCGAGGTGCCCCAAGACCCGGACCTGAGCCTGTTCTGCCCGACGGTGGCCGAGGAGCTGGCCTACGGCGCCCGGGCCCGCGGCGCGCCCCCCGACCCTGCGGTCCTAGCGGCGGCAGAGGCCCTCTCGGTCACAGCGCTGCTCGAGGCCGCGCCCCACGCCCTCAGCCGCGGCCAGCGCCTGCGGGTGGCGGTCGCCGCCGCGCTCTGCGCCGGGCCCGCCCTGCTGCTGCTCGATGAGCCGACCAGCGGCCAAGACGAGGCCCAGGTCGAGGCGCTGATGGCCGCCTTGGCCCGGGCCGCCGCTGGCCGCCCGCCAGGTGACCCCCTCGGGGATGGCCCGCTGGCCGTCGTCTTCGCCACTCACGACATCGGGGTGGCCCTGCGCCACGCCGACCGCTGGCTGGTGCTCGACCGGGGTCGCCTCGTCTACGATGGCCCGCCCGCCGATGGTCTCGCCGCGCTGCCCGCCGCCCTGCCGCTGCCGCCCCTGCTCGCGCGCTGCCGCCGCCTGGGCCTGCCCGCCCGCGCGGCGCTGGCCCTGCTCGAGGCTGCCCGAGAGGGGGGCGCGGCGCAGCTCGACCCTCTGCGCAGCCCCGAGGGGCGCCTGCCCGCGGGCGCGCTCGCCGCAGAGACCCCTCCTGTGGGGAGCAGGGGGGCCTCGCCCGCGCGCGACGACGAAACAGACCCCCCTCTGTCGCGCGCGGGTGGTCTCGACCCCCGGGCCCGCGTGGTGCTGGTGCTCACCGCAGGGGTGGCCGCGCTGTGCCTCGAGCGCCCCGCCGCGCTCGCCGCCCTGACCCTGGCCTGCGCGGCCCCGCTGGCCAGCGCGCCCCGGCCCCTGCGCGCCTTGGGCCAAGCCGCGCTGCTCGTGGCCTTCTTGGTCTGGAGCACGATGCTCTCGCAGGGGCTGTTCTACGGGGATGAGCCCCGCAGCGCGCTCTTCGTGCTGCCGGTGGTCGAGGCGCCGGTCTGGCGCGAGGGCCTGCGCTGGGGCGCGGCCCAGGCCCTGCGCTTCGCCGCGATGACCCTGGCCGGCCTCAGCCTGAGCCTGCACACACCGGCCGCCGCCCTGCAGCGGGGCCTCGTCGGCCTCGGCTGCCCGCCCGCGCTGGCCTTGCTCGTCGCCACCGCCCTGCGCGCCTTGCCCACCCTGCGCGATGAGCTGGTCGCCGTGCGCGCCGCCCAGCGCAGCCGGGGCGGTCGCCTGGCCCGGCACCCCCGCGCGGCCCTGCAGACCCTGCTGCCGGTGGTCGCCCGGTCGGCCCGCCGCGCCTGGACCCTCGCCGAGAGCCTGCGCGCGCGGGGCTTCGACCCCGATCAGCCAAGGGTCGAACGAGAGCCCCTGCGCCTCGACGCCCGCGACGCCCTGGTGCTCGCCGCCTGCGCGCTGGTGGCCGGCGGCCTGCTCGCCGCGCGGGGCCTCTACCTGCTCTACACCGCGGAGATCTGGGCGCACCCCGCGACCCTTCCCCTGCTCGACCTCGTGCGCCGCTGGCTGTAGCCTTCGGGTCTCTCGGGGTTGGGGCCGCGTTGGGCGGCAGGGACCGCGTCGTGAGCAGGCGTCGGCGCGCGCCGCTTCGATCTGTGCGCCGCGCACCGGGGGCGTTGCGGGGGCGGCGCCCCCGCCCATCGAAGGATTGGACGCTGGGCATGACCGGTCAGTAGACGGGGCCCAAGATCAGCCGTGGATCGGGGTAGTGGGCCAGCGCCGCCGCCCGGTCGGCCAGGGCCACCGCGCCGGGCAGGTCGTGGGTCTGGGGGCGCTCCCAGCAGAGCTGGACGTGCACATGGGGCGGCCAGCCGCCGTTCTCGTGGCGTTCGCCCAACCAGCCGAGCACGGCGCCGGCCTCGAAGCGGCGACCGACCGGGCTGCGGCGCAGGCTCTCGGCGCTCAGGTGGCCGAGCAGCACGTAGAGCACGCGATTGTCGACGAGGTGGGCGCAGACCAACACGTGCCCATAGTCGCCGTCGGCCGGGTTGTAGCCGGCCTGCTCGACCCAGCCCGGGGCCCAGGCGTGCACGGCGATCCCCGCCGGACCCCCGAGGTCGACACCCACGTGCAGGTTGCGCGGCGCTGGCCCATTGGTGAACAGCGGCGTGGTGTAGATGCCGCGCAGCTCGTCATACCGGCCGATCTGCCATGGGTGGTCAGGCAGCACGAGCGCAGCGGGGGGAGGAGAGAGGTCGACCACCACCGCGTGCGGCGGCAGCAAAACGACCGGGTGGGGTGAGGGGATCAGGGTCGGTGGGCGGTCCATGGGGCCTCGGGTGGGAGCGTGGGGCGCCGGCGGCCCCCCTCCGCGCCCGGCCGCGTAGCCCGTCGGGGGCGCCGCCGTGCTCGCCGACCGAATGACCCGCCAATGGCGGGCTTTTTCCTCCTACGGCCTCCCTGTTCGCGATGGGGACCTGGCGGGTTTGGCAGAGCTTCGTTGAGGACCTCCGCGTTGCCATCCGGGGCTACCTGCGCAGCCAACCAATTCAGCGGGCTCAGAGTAGGGCTGCGTTCCGCTTCCCAGAAGCCAGGAGGAAGCTACGATGTCAACGAATATCGAAGGCCCCCTTGGATGGGTCAATGTTAGCGCCTATGCCCCTCGGCGGCGGGTCGCTGCGCTCAGGTCGCTGGTCGGCCCCGCCGGGCCGTGCTTGATGCCAGATCGACGCGGAGGGCGCTGCACCGCTCCCCCTCCCTGGGCCGGCCCGGCCCCGGCGGCCAAAGGCCGGGCATGGACCGGCCCGATCTGAAGGTGCGCGCTCAGCAGCTCAGCGCAGCGGCACGCCGAGGCGCCGCGCGCGCTCGAGCAGCCGCGGGGTGATGATCCGCACCAGGCCCATGCACAGGGGGACCTCGAGGAGGGACATGGCGTACTCCAAGGACACAACGCACATAAAACTGAGGGTCACATCCGAGGTGACCAGCGCGGTCAGGAGGAAGCCGGCGATCATCTTGGTGGTGAAGGTGCCCATGGCGTTGGCCGCCCACCACAGGCCCAGGCGCAGGCGCCACCCTTGGTCCGTGGCCGGTGCGTCGATTGGCCCTTCGGGGTCGCTGGCCTGCATGAGCGCCTTCATGGACTGGTGGGGCCAGAGCAGGTTGGCGTAGGGCACGAAAAAGCCGACGACGGTCAGACCTGGCCCGCGGGGCTGCGGGGCCGTGCGCAAGGCCTGTGCCGCCCGGACCGCGCGGTACACCCATAGGTAGAGCACGACCGCGTTGGCCATCGAGGCGAAAGTTCGGGGGAACCAAAGGGCGTACGCATCATCCATCGACGTGTGCAAATTGTCGGACCCGGCACCCAAGCCCGAGAGGAGAGTGAGGCACATCAGCGCGGTGAACCAGACCTGCGCGCACCCCGTGACCATGACCCAGGGGACCAGGTGGCCGATCGCCTGGAGCGTGTCGGGGCCCCGAGCGGCGTCGAGCTCTGCCCGCGGCGGGGTGAAGGGGTTGGGATCGCCGGTGGGGCCCTCGGTCATCGCAGCGGCACGCCGAGGCGCCGCGCGCGCTCGAGCATGCGGGTGGTGATCGTCGCCACGACCCAGATCGAGAGCGGCACCTCGATCAAGTTCGCGCAGTCGCCGACCAGGTCGAGCATGACCAACGCACCGTCGAGCGCAATCTCAGGGCGAAGGCTCATGCGCATATAGGCCTGCCCGGCCGCGGCGCTGATGACGTGCGCGCCCCACCACAACAAGATGCGGGTGCTCGTCGGATCGCCCGCAAAAGGCACGTCGAAGCCGTCTTCGGGGGCGCTCGCCTGAAACAGCGCCTTGACCGACTGGTAGGGCCAAAACAGGCTCACGATGGGCAAGAAGAAGGACGCGACCGTCATGCCTGGGCCGCGGGGCTGCGGGGCCTCGCGCAGGGTCTGGGCCGCCTTGACCGCCCGGTACACCCAGATGTACAGCAGAAGGCCGTTGGCCAGCAGCGCAAGGAGCATCGGGATCGAGACGAGGGCGTCGATGAGCGCCAGGGCGCTCTCGGGGTCGTCCTCTGCGCCGGCGAGGGTCAGCAGCATCGTGACCACGGTGAAGCCGACTTGGGCATAGCCGGTGCCCCGTATCCACGGGACCAAGCTGCCGATGGCCTTGAGCGCGTCGGCCGGCGGCGTCGCCTTGAGCTCGGCCTCGGGCGGGGCAAAGGGGTTGGGATCGCGCATGGGGTGCCCCGCGGGTCCTGGGTGAGCGACCCCAGCTTAGCACACGCGCCGGGCGGTCAACTCAGCCTTTACCCTCTGCGTCGCCGCCACCCCACCACCAGCGCGAGCAGCCCCAGCAACCCGGCCCCGAGGCCCTGCCCGGGCCCGCTCGCGCAGCCCTCGCAGCGGCTCTTGGGCTCGTCCGTGCCTTCGAGATCAGCGATGTCGGCGCCCTCGTCCTCACAGAAGCGGCAGCCGCTGTCCTCGGGCGGCGGCGCTTCGGTGGTGACGGTGAAGGTCGCGTCTGCGGCCAGCACCCCGCCGAGGCGGTCGGGCAGGCCGGCGCGCACGGTCACGACCAGCTCGGCGTCGGTGGGCCAGGGCTCGACCGGCACGAGGTGCACGATGTGGCTATCGGTGCCGTAGAAGAGCCAGGTCTGCACCGCTAGCGGGCCCTCAGGCCCCTCGACGAGGAAGGCCTCGGGTACGATGTCGTCGCTGTGCAGGCTGCGGCGGAAGGTGATGGTGATGCGGCTGTCGGGGCTCTCGGGGTCGGTGCTCGGCACCCAGCCGCCCTCGGCGGGGTGGGTGTGGAGGATCACGTCCTCGGGCTGCAGATCGTGCAGGCGCCCCCAGACCTCGGCCCAGTAGAGCGCGATGACCTCGGCCTCACGGGCCGGGGTGCCGGGCAGGTCGGGGTCTTGCATGTGGCTGGTCGCCCAGGGGAAGCCCTCGCGGTGGCGCACGAGGCCCTCTTCTGCCTGGCTGCCGAGGCCGACGAGGCCGATGGCCAGCTCAAGCAGGTCTTGGCCCTCGTCGAGGGTGGCCTCATCGACGTCGATCCCGCGCTCCGCGAAGACCTCGACCAGGGTGGCCGCGGGCACGAAGCGCTCGGGCACCTCTTGGGGGCCGGTCAGCCAGGCCCACTCAAAGTCGGTGGCCTCGTCCATGCTGTCGCCGGCGGCCCAGCCGAGCGCGCCGTCGTAGCCCTGGCTGCGGTTCTGGTAGTGGGCGTCAAAGGTCTGGTCGGCCATGCCGTGGCTGGCCAGCCCGAGTAAGAAGGCGACGTGCTGGCGGGCCTCTTCGTCATCATAGGGTGGGCCGTAGGTGCGGCGGATCCACGCGAGGTAGGCGCCTTGAAAGGGCTCCCAGTGGGCGGCCTCGCCGTAGGGGTGGCCGAGCGGGTAGCCGCCGTCGGGGAACATGGTGCCGTGCACGAGGGCGGCCTCGAGGGCCGGGTCGCGCACAAGGTCGCCCAGCGCGCCATCGGCGACGAGCTGCCGGGCCTCGCGGCTGATCCAGACGTGCGTGGTCTGGCCGTTGGCCCAGGCCGCGGGGCTGGCCAGGGCCACCAGCGCGGCGGCGAGGGGGCGGGCGGATGGGCGCATCGGACCTCCAGCCCGGGGCGGCTAACGCCGGGGAGGGCGTCCAGCGCGGCGCCCTGACGGGGATCTGGCGACAGGCCCAAGGCAGCCCGGCGCCGAGCCGATAGACGGCGCCCTTGCCCCACCCGGTCAGGCCCCGACCACAGCCCTGGAGACCCGATGCTCAAGTACACGCCGCCCCTCGACGACATCCGCTTCAACCTCGAGGTCTTCGGCTACCCGGCGCTGATCGCGGCGCTGCCCAAGCTCGCCGACTTCGACCTCGACACCGCCATGGCCCTGCTCGGCGAGTACAGCAACTACTGCGCCAACGTGCTCTACCCGCTCAACCAGAAGGCCGACCAGCAGGGCCTTCATTTCGACGGCGCCACCGGCGCGGTCACCACGCCCGACGGCTTCAAAGAGGCCTACAAGGGCTGGGTCGACGCCGGCTTTGGCGGCTTGGCCCACAGCGCCGAGCACGGCGGCGGCGGGGCCCCCTTCACCCTCGCGGTGCTGGGCTCTGAGATCTTGATCGCCTGCAACAAGTCGTTCTCGATGTGCCCGGGCCTGACCACCGGCCTCATCGACGCGCTCGAGGCCCACGGCACCGACGAGCAGAAGCACCGCTTCCTCGGCAAGCTCATCACCGGCGAGTGGTCGGGCACCATGTGCTTGACCGAGCCCCAGTGCGGCACCGATCTCGGCCTGCTGACCACCCGCGCCGAGCCCCGCGGCGACGGCAGCTACACCCTGCGCGGCACCAAGATCTGGATCACCTTCGGCGAGCACGACCTGACCGAGAACATCGTGCACCTCGTGCTGGCCCGCCTGCCCGACGCGCCCCCGGGCATCAAGGGCATCAGCGCCTTCCTCGTGCCCAAGCTCCTCGACGACGGCAGCTTCAACCACATCTCCTGCGGCGGCCTCGAGCACAAGATGGGCATCCACGCGAGCCCGACCTGCGTGATCAACATCGACGGCGCCCAGGGCTGGATGCTCGGCGAGGCCCACAAGGGCATGCGGTCGATGTTCGTGATGATGAACGCCGCGCGGCTCAACGTGGGCATCGAGGGCGTGGCCCTGGCCGAGGCGGCTTACCAAGCGGCGCTCACCTTCGCGAAAGATCGGCGCCAGAGCCGCTCGCTCAACCCGGCCCGCCAAGAGGCCGGCCAGGCCGCCGACAACATCCTCGTGCACCCCGACGTGCGCCGCATGCTGCTGAACATCAAGGCGACCAACGAGGCCCTGCGCGGGCTCGTCGCCATGATCGCGCTGGCCTACGACACCATGCTCCACCACCCCGACGCCGCCGAGCGCGCGGCGGCCGAAGACCGGGTGGCCCTGATGACGCCGATCATCAAGTCCTTCGGCAGCGAGCGCGGCTTCCTCAACGTCAGCGAGGCCATGCAGGTGATGGGCGGCGCGGGCTTCACCACCGACTGGCCGGTCGAGCAGCACCTGCGCGACGTGCGCATCGCCATGATCTACGAGGGCACCAACCACATCCAGGCCCTCGACCTGGTCGGCCGCAAGCTGCCGCTGGGCGGCGGCCGCCTGCTGCAGCAGTTCGCCGCCGAGGTGACCGCGACCATCGAGCAGGCCAGCGCGGTGCCCAGCCTCGCGGCCTACGCCCAGGCCCTGGGCAAAGAGGCCGGCCGCCTGACCAACACCACGATGGAGCTCATGGGCAAGGCGATGGCCGACGCCGAAGAGGTCGGCGCGGCGGCGAGCAACTACCTGAACCAGGTCGCGATCAACACGCTCGGCTACGTCTGGCTCAAGCAGCTGCTCTACCTCGAGGGCCAGCCCGACTCGGCCCAGAAGCGCGGCAAACACCAGACCGCGCGCTGGTTCTTCGAGGGCGTGCTGCCCGAGGCCGCGCTCTACGCCAAGCGCGTCAGCGTCGGCAAGGCCCCCCTAATGGACGCCGACGTCGACCTGCTCTGAGCCCGCGCGGGCCCGTTCGGCCCTGAGCCTGGGGCGCCCCGCCTGCGGCGGCGGCCCCCCTCCCGGCGCGGCGCTGCGCGCCTTGGTCGCTGCGCGACCGGGCCTGCGGCCCGCCGTCCGGTCGGCCTGGCGCGGGGGTGGTCTGGTGCGGGGAGGGGGCGCGCGCACGTCCTGCGCTTCTGAGAGCGGGGCGGAGGGGTGCACAGGCCTCGCTCGCCCAGCCACGGGGCCCACCGTGCGACCGGCCTTTGGGTTGCCGCGGCAGGCGGGAGCTTAGCGCGTCGCCAGTGCAGCTTCGTAGCCCACCTCAATGGTCGCTTCGTCGGGGCTGAGCGCCTCACCGCGGTCGTGCTTCGCCAGCAGCGCGGCGAGGCGGCCGGGCCCCGTCAGCGGCGCGCCGTCCGCAGCGCGCAGCGTCCGTCGCAAGACCCCGCGCGCGACCGGAGGCGCGCTCGGCCTCGGCCAGCATGGCGGCCGGGCCGTCGCGCTGGGGCACGCCCGGGCGTGCGTCGGCCAAATTGGGCGTCAGGGAGCAACCGCCCACCCAGGGCGGCCAACGTCACCGGTGGCGCAGCCGCCAGGGCCCGCCGCGCACCGGCCGCCAAGGCGGGGGCGCGCCGGGCAGCGCCGCCGCGGCGATATTGAAAAGGTCGCGCTCGGTGGCGGCGGTCAGCAGCGCAGGCATCGCTCGGCTACGTGGAGCGGCCGGTTAACCTGGAGGGGGTGCGGTGGGCGGATCAAGCGGTCGCGTACGGCCGTCGCGGGGTGGGGCCTCGCGTGCCCTGAAGCAGGAAGGGCCAGCGATCCCCGTCATCTGCGGTGTTTGGAACGAGTTGGGCATCGCGGATGAGGTGCCGTGAGAACTCCGCGCTCCCCTCGAGCGGGGGGCTCGGAGGGCCGGTACGCGGGTTCCGCTGGTACGGCTCCTGACGGATGTGGCCCTCGAACCGGTCACCCTCACTCCCGTTCGCGAGGGTGCGAAAGTCGGCCCGCATCAAGGTCAGAAGGACGGGCTGTTGGCCCTCGTTGACGCGCAGCCAACCCTCAACGTTGCGCGTCGACCGCTCACGGAGGCCGGCAAGGCACTCCTTGGTCGTCGGGCTTGACCAAAATTCTTGTAGCGCACGCTCAAAGGACTCTTTCGACGTGTAGATCCGGTTGTACATCTGCACGCTCTCTTCGCTTGGGTAAGCAGCGATGAGTGAGATGCGTGTCTCGGCCTGCTTCCAAGGCCATACGAGCACTTCCCAGCCCCCAGCGACCGGGGTGCGGCGCACGGTAGCCTCGATTTCTCCGGGGTGGATGACTTCGATCCCCTGGGCCAGCTCTTTGAGCAAGTCGTAGTACTTCTTTGCATAGTCTGGCGGTTCGGCCTCGGCGTTAAGGTCGGCGTCCCGCTTCATGTACTCAAGCAAGCTCATGTGGTCTCCGTGAATCGATGAACAAGGGGGATGACGAGCTCGACGGGCAGGTGATCCGAGTAGGGCACCTCGGCAGCAAGAGAGCCGCCCAGCTTTGCCCGCTTTTTTGCTGAAGGCCTCGCCCTGGGGGCCCCGTCACCGCTAAAGCTTATGTGCCTGCTGAGGTCTGGCACCAGCCGCAATTTCCCTCCCTCCAGGAAGCGGTTTGCGGCGTCGGCGTTCAGAACGAACTGATCGTAAAGCTTCCATCGGTCGGCGCGTGTCGCTTCGCCCCAATAGAAGTAGGTCCCGGCAGGATGAGCCCCCACGGCACTTTGGCACAACGACCACGAGGGGTTGTAAAACGACGCCGGGATACGGGATCGGTAGCCCCGGTTCAGCTCGCCGGCAGAGCGCGCTGCCCCCAGAAAGGCGACCCCGCTGAGCTCGTCAGACCACGGCTCGGCGTTCCAGTCGCCGCCGGCGATGACCAAGCTGACCCCTTGCTCTCTCTGGATGAGGTCCTTGATGGCCGCGCTCGTCACGAGCGCTCGCGTAAGGCGGTCCAGTCCCTCGGCGGCGGTGAGCTGGCTTGTGGCATGCACGTTTACAACGAGGACGAGCGTCGTTGATCCGATGTCAGGGTCGGTAATCTCCAGAGTCACCCAGCAGATTTCGCTGATTTTGGGGCGGCGGTCAAGCTTCTCTGGCGGCTCAGCTGACCTACGCAGGCTGATTGGCCACGATGCGTCGCCAGGCTTGCGGGTTCGAGCCAGGATGACGGATCGACGCCCGTTCGCTCCTGGACCGTCGGTCGCCGCGCCAAGCTCCCAGCCGCGGGCTTCCAGAGCACCCGCCACTTTGGTGATGGACTTAAGGTCGGCCTCGACGGTTGTGCGGAAGCTCTCTCGGCCCTGCTCGGCGTCACGAGTCGGCCCAGCTGGGGCTCCCTCCTGGTTAGCCGCCGGCTCTGGTTCTGCGTCCGCAACCTCTGCCGCCGGCGCTGCATCCACCGGTTGCACCACTTTCGGTTCGGGCCACTCCTGGACCAGCACTGCGCCCCAAGGGCAAGTTGGTTCAAGGAGACGCGCTGCAAGAGCACCGAGCGCCTCGCGGTCGCGGTTCAAGTTCCAGGTCAAGATGGCCAGCGGGGTGGTGTTGTGGGGCGTCACCGGGGCGTTGTCTGGCATTCGAAGCCTCGCGGGGGGGGCTAACTCGTCAGGGCTCGTTTGCCAGCCGGTCTCGTGCTGCGTGCTGTCCCCTCGCCCGTTCTGAGAAGCACGCCGGGCCCTCCGAGACCCCCCTCCCCCGTTCTGAGAAGCACGCTGGGCCCTCCGAGACCCCCCTCCCCCGTTCTGAGAAGCACGCCGGGCCCTCCCACACCCCCCTCGCCCGTTCTGAGAAGCACGCCGGGCCCTCCCACACCCCCCTCGCTCGTTCTGAGAAGCACGAGGGGACCTCCGAGACCCCCCTCGCCCGTTCTGAGAAGCACGAGGGGCCCTCCCACACCCCCCACGCCCGCTCTGAGAAGCACGCCGGGCCCTCCCACACCCCCACGCCCGCTCTGAGAAACGCCGGCCCGCCCGCGCGTGGGCCGACCGGCGCCGGCGCGCGACCCGCGGCCGCTCAGCCGGGCTCGCCCTCGCCCGCGGGCTCGTCGCCCTCGGCGCCGCCGCGGGGGGTGCGGCGGCGGGTGGCCTCTTGCTCCTCCAGGATGGGCCGCAGCAGGCGCTGGGCCAGGGCCGGGTCGCCCTCGGACACCACGAGGGCGTGGGCGACGAGGTGGCAGAGGCCGTCGTGGGCCTCGGCGGCGGCCGCGCGCAGGTCGGCGTAGCTCAGCTCGCCGGCCTCGCGGCGGGCGGCGGCGTAGCGGAGCTCGAAGCGGTCGATGGCCGCGAGCAGCGGGCGGAGGATCGGGCCGAGGCGGGCGGCCTCGAGGTCGGCGGCCCAGGCCTCGCTGCGCAGCAAGGCGGCGAGCGCGGCGTTGTGGGTGCGCTGCTCGGCGAAGGGCGCGCTGACGTGGCCGATGAGCCCGCCGGGGAAGGCCGCCTCGAGCAGCCGGTGGGCGAGCTGGCCCTCGGGCTCTTCGAGGCCATAGGCGCCGAGGTCGGCGACGAGCTTGCGGTGCAGGCGCCCCACATAGGCGTCGACCGCCGCGTCATCGGCGACGAGATCGGGGGTGCTGGCCAGCGCTTCGGTGACCGCGCGGGTGGCGCCCGCGCCGCGCTGCCGGTCCCAGCTCGCCTGCAGGCCGCGCAGCCGCTCGGCCACGCCCCGCTGGCGGGCGATGGCCGAGCGCAGGCCCTCAAGCCCGAGATCGGCGCTCGCGGCGGCGTCATCCATCATGTCAAGGGCGGTGAGCTGCCGCTCGGCGGACAGGCGGTGCAGCTTGACGAGCGCGGTGGCCAACATGGTCCCCTCCAGGGGTGCGGGTGGGTCGGGCCCGACGGCGCCGCCGGGCTCCCCGGAGCCTACCGTGGGGCGCGCGGTGACACCCGGTGCCGACGCAGGGCCTCGGCGAGAGCCCGCGCGGGCACGGGCAGACGACCGGGGTGGTCCGGGGCGGGCGCTGGCGCGGTGCGGGCGGCGCGGGTGGCGCGGGCGGCGCGGGCGCCGCAGGGGCGCGGGCGGCGCGGGCGGCGCGGGATGCGCGGGATGCGCGGGATGCGCGGGCGCCGCAGGGGCGCGGCGCTCCGAGACCCAGGGGCGCGGCGCAGGGCCTTGGGCAGCGCGGTCTCGCGAAGCGGGCCGCGACCAGACCCGCGGGGTCGACGCTCTGGACCACCGGGGCGGTCCTGTGCCCCGCGTGCTAGAGCGGCACCTCTGGGGAGTGTGCCGCATGCCGTTGCTGACCGCGCTGCACCTGAAGGACTACAAGGTCTTCGACCACGAGGTCACGCTGCCGCTGGCGCCCCTGACGGTGGTCATCGGGCCCAACAGCGCGGGCAAGAGCGCGGCGGTGCGCGCGCTCGCCATCCTTGAGCGCTCGCTGGCCGAAGAGAACCGCAGCGTGTGGCGCGCCGACGAGGCGGATGGGCCGGGCCGGGGCGCCTCCTTCGCCAGCTTCCCGCGGGATGGTGAACGGCCTCGGCGCTTTGAGGTGGGCCTGGGGTGGGCGGATGGGTCCGCCGACCGCTTCACGCTGGCCCAGACGCCTCCCTCTGTCTTCGGGTTCCTCAAGCAGGTCTCGACCAGCGAGGGCGTGGAGCGAAAGCACCGCGTCGACGACGACTGGGAGGATGAGCAGGGCGCGCCCATCGCGCCGCCGCGCTTTGAGGGGCTCTGCCCGGCAGAGGGCGAGCTCGCGCTGGCTCCGCTGCGGGAGCGGTTGCGCGGCCTGCGCGGCCGGGTGCAGTGGCTGAGCGGCTCGCGGGCCGCCGCGGCTTTTGAGGTGCAGCGGCGGCAGGTCGGGCCCCGCCTCGCCCCAGACGGCGGCGACGTCGCGCTGCGCCTCGTCGACGCCGGCGCCGGACCAGTGCGGGACGGGGTCAACCAGTTCCTGCGCGAGGCCTTCGGCCACGGCGCGATCGACGTCCACGACCTCAGCGCCGAGAAGGTCCAGCTGCGCGTGGGGCGCCTCCGGGGCACGCCCTTGCCCTTGGCCCTGGTGGGCGATGGTGTGGGCAAGTCGCTGCCGGTGGTCGTCGCCGCGCACCTGCTCCACCAGGCTCCGGCCGAGCGCTCAGGGGTGGTGCTCATCGAGGACCCAGAGGCGCACCTGCACGACGACGCGATCCGGGCACTGGCCCTGCACCTCGCGCAGCTCGCTGGCCGTTGGCAGCCCGGCCGGTCGCTGGTCTTGGAGACCCACTCGCGCACGCTCGTGCTCGCCGTCCAGCTCGCCGTCCGGCGGGGGCTGATCACCCCCGACCGGGTGGCGCTCGTGTGGGCCGGCGGCCGAGACGAGCCGGTCCTCGAGCGCATCGCGATAGACGCGAGTGGTGCGCCCCAGGGCACGCGCCTGCGGGGCGCCTTCGCGGAGGACGCCCGTCTGGCGGCAGAGATCGCTGGGCTCGACGCGGGGCGGGCCCCCGCCCCGACCGGGGCCGTCTGAGATGCGGGTCGTCCTTGACCCCACGGCCTTCTCCCAGCCGCTCGACCTGCTGGCGCTGCTCGCGGCCTGCGCCCGCGCGCAGCACGGCCTCGCCGCGCCCATCGCTGCCCGTGACGGATGGCTCGACACGCTGGGGGCCCTGGCTGGGCCGCTCGGCGCGCTCTTCGACGCGCTCGCCGCCCGCTACACGCTGCACCCCGCGACGGCCGCAACCATCACGGTGCGCTGCGCCGGCGGCTCAAACTGGCCCACCGCGGCGCTCGAGCCTGGCGACGCGGCCGCCCTGCTCGCCCAGCCCTTAGAGCTGCTGGTCGAGAACGAGCGCGCAGACTTTGCCTTTCTGCGGCGCATCGCGCACCCCCACCAGCGCGCCCAGCTCGACGCCGCCGTCGCCGCCGGCGCGCTGCGGGTGCGGCAAGGCGGGGGCATCACCGAGGTGAAGAAGAGCGTCGAGGCCCTCCGGCCCCAGGGCAGCGGTCCGGGCGAGGCGGATCGACGGGTGCGCCGCTTGCGGACGGTGGTCCTCTACGACCGCGACGCGCAGCTCACCGACCACCGCCTGCCGGGGCGAGATGCGACGGACCTCGATCAGCAGCTCGCCGACCCGGTGGCGAACGACCCCTGGCCGTGGTGGGGGCACCGCCTGCGTCGTCGGCACATCGAGTCCTACGTCCCTGTCGAGGTGCTCGAGGGCTGGCAGAAGGGTGACCAAGACACAGGGATTACCCCACACACCACCCAGCAGCATCAGGCTGCCGCCGCGGTCATCGTGGCGCTTCGCAGCGCCAGCGGCGCGCAGCGAAGCATCGCGCATGCGCTCCCCATGAAGGGCGGCCTTCTGAGCGTGGTGTCCAAGGCGCAGCGCAGCGCCCTCCCCCAACTTGCCCCGAATGCGGGCGCACAACAGCGGATGGCGGTCGAGAACGCCGTGGCTCAGGCGCTCAATGGCGCGTGGCCTCCACCTTTCGATCAGCTCTCGCCGGCGCACCGGGCCGACCTGCTCGTCGGGTGGGGCCGCTGCTTGCAGGACGTCTTCTCAAGTGCCGCCCCCCGATGGGACCAGAGCTTCTGGGACGAGTTCGACCGGGACCTCGATCCCACCGACCCGGGCGACCTCGCAGCCCTCGCCCTCGTCGACACACTTCTGGAGCGGCTCTGACCCATGGCTGACCTGTTCGACCAGCCCGCCATCGTCAAGCTCGGGGCGCTCCTCGACAACCTGCGCACGGGCTCGCTGCTCATCCCCGACTTCCAGCGCCGCTTTGTGTGGACGGACGAGCAGCGCCTCAACCTGCTCCGCTCGATCGCCGACGGCCTGCCCATCGGCTCGCTGCTCGTGTGGAGCAGCAACGACCCCGATGTGGCCACCGTCGACGCGCTTGGCCCCCACGCCCTCCCTGGCCGCGCTGCCCAGGGGCCATGGCTCTACCTCATCGACGGCCTGCAGCGGCTGACGACCCTCTTCTTGGCGTTGACGCCTCCCCCCGAGGAGCGCCATGCACCGAGCCGCACCCCACAAGAGCTGCTCCCGTGGGGCGATGATGGCGGGCCTTTTGATGACGACGCCGGGGCGGAGACCGCGGCCGCCGAGCCGCCGCGCCGCATCCTCATCGACCTCAACGCGACGGCGGACCAGCGCTTCGTGCTCGAGGCGCGGCACACCCGCGTGAGCCCGACCCGCGTGCCGGCCGAGGTGCTGTTGAGCCGCCGCGCGCTCTACGCGGCGCAGAAGGCGCTCTGGGCCGAGTCCAAGAACCGCGAGGCGGACGCCATCGAGGCGCTCGCCGACCGCTTCCAAGACTACCAAGTGCCGGTGATGCGGCTGTTCACGAGCAACGTGGAGGACGTGGCCCGGGCCTTCGCGCGCATCAACTCGGGCGGCACCAAGATGACGGAGGCCGACCTCGCCGCGGCGCTCGCCTACCGCCGCCTGCCGCTGGCGCAGGAGCTCGACGCCCTCGCGAGCAGCCTCCGCGAGGCGGGCTGGCACGACATCGACCGGGGCGCGCTGCTCGACCTGCTCAAGCTGCGCTTCGGCCTCGACGTGTACCGCAGCGAGCTGCCTGCGCTTCTGGAGCAGCTCGGCGCAGGACGAGGCGCGGGGGCAGATGCCCCGGAGCGGCGGGCGCGGTTCAATGTGATCATCGACGAACTCAGCCGCTCCGTGTGGTTGGCGGTGGCTGGTCTTCAACGGCTCGGCGTGCGTGGCAGCCACGCGCTGCCGTACCGCTTCCAGCTGCTGGTGCTCGCTGAGGCGCTGAGGCGCTACTCACCACCAGGGAGACTGGGCCACCTCAGGACGCAATACGCGATGGAGCGGTGGCTCCCAAGGGTGGAGCTCTGGTTCTGGCAAACCACCTTGCTTGAGCGGTTCACCGGCGCGACCGGACGCACCATCATGGTCGCCCTCGACGGGCTGGTGGGCGTGCTCACCGGCGAGTCCTCGCCATACTCCGGGCAGGCGGTCGTCCCGAGCCGGCGGCACCAACGCTTCGGCGCGGTGAGGACCCGCGCGCGGCTGCTCGCGCTGATCGCGGACGACGAGGTCGCGCAGGAGCACCTTGCTCTCGCCGGGCCTGACGCCATCGTTCGCATCGATCCGGCTGCGCCCAAAGAGCTGCCCGGCAGCTGGCTGGTGGCCACCCGGCACGACGTCCAGGAGGTCCGGGATGCGCTGTCTGCGGGCGCGCCCCCGAGCCGCACCAGCTTGGCCGCCCGGCAGCTGTCCCCGGCGGCCAAAGGGGCCCTCGCGCGGGGCGACGTCGCGGCCGCGGTCGAGGCCCAGTGCGCCCACATGGAGGAGATCGAGCGTCGGCTCATCCGCGAGGCGCAGCTGGAGCTGAGCGAAGGTTGAGGGGCGGACCCGCCGCGGGGGCGCGCGCCCGCAGACTGGTGCCCCGGGGGCGCCAATCGCGCGGGCGACAGGGCCGCGGCGGTGGCTAGAGCGATAGCAACCGTCGCCCCCGAAACCCCGCACCGAGGTGCCCGATGAGCAGCCCCACCCCGATCATTGGCCAGACGCCCCTGCGCGGCATGCACTGGCCGACCATCGACCCCTTCTTGTTCTGCGCCCACCACGTCGACCATTACCCTGCCGGCGACGCGCGCATGGCGCCCAAGGCTGACCTCTCGGGTCGCAACTTGGGCAGCGACTTTTCGGGCAAAGACGGCTTTAGCATGTACCACGGGCAGGGCGCGCCGGGCTTCCCCCAGCACCCCCACCGCGGTTTTGAGACCGTGACCCTGGCCCGCAGCGGCTTTATCGACCACAGCGACTCGATGGGCGCCCAGGCGCGTTTTGGTCAGGGTGACGTGCAGTGGATGACCGCCGGCCGCGGCGTGGTGCACGCCGAGATGTTCCCGCTCATCCAGGCTGAGGGGCCGAACCCCGCCGAGCTCTTCCAGCTGTGGATGAACCTGCCCGCCCACGACAAGATGGTCGAGCCGAGCTTCCGCATGTTGTGGAGCGAGCAGATCCCCCGCCACCGCGTGGTCGACGCCGAGGGCCGGATCGCCGAGCTGAACGTGATGGCCGGGGCCTACGGCGGCCTGCAGCCGCCCGCGCCGCCGCCGAACTCGTGGGCCGCCAAGGCCGAGAACAACGTCGCGATCTGGACGCTGGCGCTCAGCGCCGGCGCGCGCTTCACCCTGCCCCCGGCGCCGCCCCAGGCCGAGCGGGTGGTCTACCTCTTCGCCGGCAGCGCCGCCCTGGTCGCCGGTGAGCGGGTCAGCCTGCCCGCGGCGGTGCAGCTGCGGGCCGACCGCGCGGTCGAGGTGGTGGCGGTCGACGGGCCGGTCGAGCTGCTGCTGCTGCAGGGCAACCCCATCCGCGAGCCGGTGGCCCAGCAGGGGCCCTTTGTGATGAACACCCAGGCCGAGCTGCAGCAGGCCTTCGCCGACTACCGGCGCACCCGTTTTGGGGGCTGGCCCTGGCCGAGCGACGACCCGACGCACCCGCGGGCCGAGGGGCGTTTTGCCCGGCACGCCGACGGTCGGCGCGAGCGGCCGACCGCCTGAGCGCAGCGGGTGCCCCCCGCGCCCGCCCGACCGCAGCGCGGGGCGCAGCCCCGGTCGCGCAGCGACCGAGCCGGGCGGCCGGCGCGCCCGCCGCAGGCGGCGCGTGGGCCGGGGCCCCGGCGAGCGCGGAGGGGGGGCTTGGGCGCCCAAGGCGCGGAGACTGACCTGCTGCGGGTCGCTCTTGAGGTCAGCGCGCCGCGGCGGCCTCGGCTGCCCAGGCCGCGGCCTCGTCTGCGAGCCCGGCCGCTGCGGCCAGCGCGGCCGCGCGCTCCAGCACCGCGGCGAGGCTGGGCCGGCTGTCTCGGGCGGTCGGCCAGCGGGCGCGCCAGGCCCGCGCGTGATCGACCGCAGCCCGCGCGGCGTCCAGGGCGGCGGGCAGGGCGCCCTGGGCCGCGGCGGCCTGCGCGGCGTGGTCGTGCAGGGTGATGCGGGCCTCGGCGGCGCGCAATGCGGGGGGCTGGCCGTCGAGGGGGGCGTCCAGCGCGGCGAGGCCGGCGGCCGCTGACCGTGCGGCCGCGGCCGGCGCGCCCAAGGCGAGGTCGGCCGCCGCTGCCACCGCGTGCGCCTCGGCCGAGAACAGCGCCGCCCGGGGCGCGGGGCCGCCGTTGGCCGCCCAGCGATCGACGAGGGTCAGCGCCTCGGCGGCGGCCTCTCGGGCCGGGGCAGCCTCGCCCGCGTCGAGCGAGAGCCGGGCGCGGAGCGTGAGGGCCTCGGCCAGATCAGCGATCAGCTCGGGCATCTCTGCGGTGAAGGCCTGCAGCTCGCGGTACAGGGCCAGCGCTTCGTCGGCGGCGGCGCGGGCCGCGGAGTGCTCGCCCTGCGCCTGGGCCGCCGCGGCGCGGCGCTCGAGGGCCAGGGCGAGGTCGCGGGTGGTGTCGGGCAGGGCGCCGCGGGTGGCCCGCAGGGCGCGGGCGTGGTCGACGGCTTCGCGGGCGGCCTCGCCTGCGGCGGCGGGCGCGGGGAGGAACAGCCCCACCTCGGCCTGCATGGCGCGTGCAAAGAGGCGCTCCCGCAGGCCATCGGGGCCGCTGTTCGTGGCGCGTTGCGGTCCCTCGCGCAGCTCGACCAGCTCGGCGGTGTGCGCAGCGGCCTCGGTGAGCTGACCCGCGTCGAGCTGCGCGGCACAGAGCTGCGCGAGGCTGGTCGCCAGGGCCCGCTGCGCCCTGGCCGGCCCGTGCGCCCCGCGGCAGAGCGCGACCCCCTCCGCTGCGGCGTTGACCGCCGTGGTCAGCGCGCCTTGCGCGAGCTCGGCCACGCTCTGCAGGTGGAGGGCGGTCGCGCAGCCCCAGCGCAGGTCAAGGTCGGCCCCGGCGCCCGGCCGGCCCATGGCAGCGCGGTAGACCTCGGCGGCCTCTCGGGCGGCGGCGCCGGCGCGCGCCCAGGCGTGCCCGGCGCGGTGCACCTCGGCCAAGCACCAGAGGGCCTCGCCCAGGGCCGCAGGACGGTCTGGGGCCTCGACTTGGCGCGCCAGCGCGACCGCCTGCTCGGCTGCCCGCTGCGCCTCGGTCAGCCCGCCCCGTGCGATCTGCGCGCGGCTGAGGGTGATCAGCGCGCCGCGCTCGGCCGCTGCGCGCGCCTGGCCCAGCGGGCCGCCCCCCTTCGCCTTCTGCGCGTACTTGACCGCCTCTTGCGCGGCGACCACCGCTGCGTCGAGCGCGCCGCGGCTGCGCTCGACCGCAGACAGCACGCTGAGGGCGAGCGCCAAGGGGCCGACCGCGCCGAGGACCGGGCCCACCCGCGCGAGGTAGGCGCGGCCCTCGTTGATCGCTGCGCCGAGGTGGCGTGCGGCCACGTCGAGAGCACCCTGTTGCGCAGCGATCTCGCCTTGCAGCTGGGACGTCAAGGCGCCCCGTCGCAGCGCCTCGTCCGGGTCGGGCACCCGCGCCGCCCAGCTCCGCGCCTCAGCGGCCGCAGCTGCCGCCGGGGCGGTCGCGCCGGCCCGGTGGTGCTGGTTGGCCAGCCGGATCAGGGCGGCCCAGGCCAAGGTCGGGGCGAGGGCCTCGCGCGCCTCGGCCGCGCTGCGCTCGAGCAGCGGCAGGGCCTCGTCCGCGCGCCCCTGAACCGTGAGGGCCTCGGCGGCCCGCAGCGCGGCCAGGGCCGCGTCGGCGGGGGCGCTCGCCTTGCGGAGGGCGTCGTCGGCGCGCGTGTAGGCCTCGTCGGCCTTGCCGGCCTCCAGCGCGCGCAGGGCGTCGTCGAGCAGCGCCCGGACCGCCGCGCTGCGCCCGCCGCCGGCGGTGAACAGCCCCGCCTCGTGCGCCTGCAGGTGGGGGAGGCTCAGCCGCGGGGGCACCGGGGCCGCCTCATCGATGGGCGCGGGGCGGGGCGCGAGCTCGATGAGCAGGCTGCGGGCCGACCAGAGGTCGGGCGCCGCGTCGCGGGCCGCGATCTTCAGCGCGGGCGGCCCGACCAAGACGAGGCCGCCGGGGCTGTTGCGGCGCACCAGCTCGCGGCGCTCGTTGAGGCGCAGGTGGAGGGTGCTCCACAGGCGTGCGCCCTCGTCGCCGGCGGCGCGCAGGCGCGCCCAGCTCAGCCGCGGCGAGGCCTCGCCGAAGGACTCCAGCGCCGCGCGCAGTGAGGCCTCGTCGTCGATGGGCAGGTCGAGGAGCGCTTGGCCCTGTGCCGCCACCGCCGCGGCCGTGCGTTGCCGCAGCGCGGCCTCATCGGGGCCCGCTTCGACAAAGAGCCAGCCGAGCCAGAACTGGTCGGACCAGTCGATCTGCTGGGCGAGCTCACGCCAGGCCGCGTCGAGGTCGGTCACGCGCTCTGCGCCGGGGGCAGGGGGTTGCGCGCCACCATCGCTCTGGCCTCGTCAATGACCAGGGGGTGGGCGTTTACCCACTCCTTTCCGTTGCGATAGGTCATCACCAGCAGGTTGTCATAGAGCCGGGCGAGCTTGCCCAGGCGCGCGGTGTCGCTGAGGTCAATGGCGTGGGTGTCGGCGATGTTCACAAGCCAGCGCGCATCTTCGACCGTGATCGGCAGGTAACTGTTGCGCAGTTCGTCGATCACGCGCTTGATGACGTCATCTTGAACCGGCAGCATGTCGCTCCGCGCGTGGCGCAGCGTCGACTGGATGAGCCGAAACAGGTCGCGCAGGTATCCCCCGCTGGCCAGCGAGAGCCTGTCGAGGGCGGCCCGGTCGGCGAAGAGCCTGTCCCACGCGGGCATGCGCCGCGCGACCAGCTCGGCGAGCGCGTCGAGGCCGGGTTGGAAGGGCTGCCCGTGGCGGTCCTTCACCTTCACGCAGGGGATCTGCTGGAAGCCGTGGAAGCGCGCGCCGATCGCCGGCGCGCGTACCTTGAGCCAAGGCGGGACCGTGTAGACGACATGGACGCCGGGCAAGTGCAGCTTCTCGGCGTGGATCTGAAAGAGGTTGACCGCGGAGGCCTCGACCTCTGTCGCATTGGCGAACGTCCCGGCCAGCTGTTCGAGGCTGTCGAACAGCACGACCAGCTGCCAGTCCGGGCCCCAGCCCGACCGCACCCGCCTGACACATTCTCTGATGAATTCATGCACCTCTTTGGTCAGCGCGCCGAGGTGACCTGCCATCTGCGTTTGCAGGCGCTGCTTGAACGTGGGGTCGGCCTTCAGGTTGGCTTTGATGCTGATGCCCATGTCTTTGACATTGGGAGACAGCCCAAGCTCGCTGAGGTCGACCTGGGTCTTGACCAAAAAATGAGCGATGCGGGTCCATACGCTCTCTGAGGAGACCCTCTCTGCGAGCCGGTCGCCCGTGGCGAGCTCGTCGTCGATGGCCCCGGCGGCGGCAAACAAGAAGTCGCTGACGTCGATGGGGGTGCTCAGGTTCAAGTAGCTCTGCGTGTCGATGTGCAGCACCACGAAGTGCGCGCCGTCTGCGGTCAGCTCGCGCTTGAGCCGCTTGAGCTCAGTGGTCTTTCCCGTCCCCCGAAACCCACTGAACAGCTGGTAGGACTCGCCTTTGGCCCAGCTGATGGTCGTCAACAGCTCGTCGACCGGATCGGCGGCGGACAGCTCGCGGCGCGAGTAAAACGGGAGGTACTCGGCGTCGCCTGCAGCGGTACCAATCGGGTCGAACTGGCGGTACATCGAGCGGAGAAAGTCGAGGTCGCCGGTCGTCATCGGTCGTCGGTCCTGGGTGTTTGCCGTGGGCAGCGACGGTTTGCGTATCGTCGCTGTGGGCACGCGGCCACGGGGGCGGCTCCTAACCGCCGCGCCCGGCCCCCCGCGCCCGCCCGACCGCAGCGCGGGGCGCAGCCCCGGTCGCGCAGCGACCGAGCCGGGCGGCCGGCGCGCCCGCCGCAGGCGGCGCGTGGGCCGGGGCCCCGGCGAGCGCGGAGGGCGGGCTTGGGCGCCCAAGGCTCGGAGAGTGACCTGCTGCGGGTCGCTCTCGAGGTCAGCCGGCGGCGGCGGCCTGCTCGCGGCGCAGCAGGCCCGCGCCGAGGGTGGGCAGGTCGGGCAGCACGCTCCAGAGGCCGGCGGCCATCTGCATCGCGTCGATGGTGCGCACATGAACAAGCTGCCGCGCGATCATCTGGGGCCGCAGGTAGAACTGCGCGGTCGCCCGGCGCAGGGCCTCGAGCAGCTGCTTGGGGCTCTGGACCTCGGACACGATGACGATGCGCTCTTGGTCGGGGTTGAACGTGGTGTAGTTCTCCCAGTCGCGGCGGTTGAGCTTGCCGTCTTTGGCCATCTGGGCGTAGATCTCGCTGCCGGGGAAGGGCACGGTGATGGCGAACTTGGCGAAGTCGAGCTCGAGGCTGCAGGCGTAATCGATGGTCGCCTGGGTCTGGGCGGGGTTCTCGCCGGGCATGCCGATCATGAACAGGCCCACCGTCGTGATGCCCAGCTCGCGGCACCAGGCGATCGTCTGCCGTGAGCGGTCGGCGGTGTTGCGCTTGTGCACGGCCTTGAGCAGCGCGTCGTCGCCGCTCTCGATGCCGAAGACCAGGCGCCGGCAGCCGCTCTTCTTCATCCACACCAGCGACTCGCGGTCGACGCTGTCGGTGCGCAGCTCGCTGAGCCAGACGAGCTTCTCGTGCAGCCCGCGGCGGATCATCTCGCGGGAGATCTCGATCGCCGCCTTGGGCCCCATGGGGAAGATGGGGTCCATGAACCCCACTTGGCGCACGCCGAACTGGCGCACATCGCGCTCGAGCTCGTCGCAGACGTTGCTCACGCTGCGCTTGCGGTAGGTCTTGCCCTGGTTCTCGAGCGCGCAGTAGCTGCAGCGAAAAGGGCAGCCCCGGCTGGCCGCCACCGCGACGATCGGCCGGGCCACGGTGCCCAGCGGCAGCAGGCTGTAGCGCTCATACGGCAGCAGCCCCCAGTCGGGGAAGGGGAAGGCGTCGAGGTTGGGGTCAAGCGCCCGCGGCGGGCCCTTCTCGAGGTTCTCGCCGTCGATCACGGTGACCCCGGCGATGCCCGCGCCGCTGCGCCCCGCCTGCCAGGCGGCGAGCAGCTCGACCGCCGCGTGCTCACCCTCGCCATGCACCGCCGCGTCGGCCAGACCGATGAGCTCGTCGGGGAAGAGGTCGGCGTGGATGTTCCCGGCGAAGATCTTCATGCCCGGGTACTGCGCGCGCAGGCGCTTGAGCAGGCCGTAGACCGCCGTGGCCACGGGCGTGAGGATCGAGACGCCAAAAGCGTGCGGCCGGAAGCGGTCGATGAGCGCGATCACCGCCTCGTCGCCGCCGCGCAGAGCGAAGTCGTCCCAGACCTGGACCTCGTGGCCAGCCTCTTGCAAGAAAGTGGCCACGTACGCGATGCCCACGCAGGGCATGGCCTCGAGCAGCGGGGCGAAGCGCCCAAACTGCTCGGCCTTGATGCTGGGGTTCAGCAGGACGACGCGCATCTTCGGCTCCGTCGGCCACCGCTCGGGCGCCGTGACAGTCAGCGACGTCGAGAGGATATCCCAGCGCCCATGCGCGCACGCCCCGACCCGATGCCATCCGGTCCGCTGCCCGCCCTCGCGGCGCTGGTCGTGGTGCTCAGCGCCCCGGGCCCGCTGGTCAGCCCCGACGGGCTGGCCATGCGCTGGCAGCTCAGCGAGGGCCCGCTCACGCTCTTGCGCAGCGGCTGGCCGCCGCTCTGGCCGCTGCTCTCGGCGCTCGCCGACCTGCTGCTCGGCCCCCGGGTCGGCGCCTGGGCCCTCGGCGTGGCCTGCACCGCCGGGGCCGTGCTGCTCGCCGCCCGCCTTGGCCGCCTGCTCGGGGGGCCCGTGGCCGGGGCCGGCGCCGCCCTGCTGCTCGCGCTGCTGCCCACGGTCGCCGATCACGCCGCGGTGCTCGACGCCCGCCCCCTCGGCGGCCTGCTTTTTGTGGCCACCCTGACCCTGATCGTGGGGGCCGGGGCCGGCGGCCGCCCGCTGCAGGCCGCCCTTCCGCTGGCCGCCCTCGCGGGCCTCTGCCGCGACGAAGGCGCCGTGCTGCTGCCCCTTGTGGTCGGCCTCGGGCTGCTCGCCCCGGGCCTGCGCCGCCGCCCGCTCGGGTCCTTCTTGCTGCGCGCCGCGGCCTGGGCCGCCCCGGGCCTGCTGTGGAGGGCCCTGCGCGCCGACCGCCTCGCCTGGGAGGGCCTCTGGGCCGACTGGGCCGCCACCTGGTCCGCCGACGACTTCATCGCGCTGATGGGCCCCGCCGACGCGCCGAGCCCCGTGCGGGCCCTGGCCTTGCGGGCGATCGAGGCCGGCCTTGAGCCGCGGCCCGGCCTGCTGCCCCTGCTGCGCGGCGCGGTGCCCGGCGCCCCCGCGCTCATCGAGAATGGCCTGCATGTCGTCTTTGGCGTCGCTGGCCTGCCCTGGCTGGGGCTCGGGCTGGGCGCCTGTTTGGTCGCCGGTCTGGTCGGCCCGGGGCCCCGCGCCCTGCGCCTGCTGCTGCTCGGCTTGCTGGTCGGGCTGACCGCCGGCCTCGGCCTGCTGCCCATGGCCTGGAGCCAGTCCACCGCCGCGGCCAACCTGCAATTCTTGCTGCCCTTGGCCGCTGCCCTGTGTTTTGGCGGGCTCGGCCTGCTGCCCCGGGCGGCCCGGCACGCCGCGGCGGGCGCCCTGCTGCTCGGCCTCGGGCTCGGGGCCCACCGCAACCTGCAGGCCGAGGCGGCGCCCTTCTTCGTCGAAGAGAGCGACGCCGCCTTGCTCGCCCAGCGCTGGATGGCCGCCCACCCGCCGCCGACCGGCACCGTCTGGTGCACCTGGACGGGCCGGCCGATCGTCGCCGCCGCCGGCCTGCGCCCCGCGCTCATCCCCCCGCGGGGTCTCGGCTGGGCGCCCGCCCCCGGGGATGGCCTGCTGGTCGGCGCGATCGACCTCTCGGCCCACACGGGCGGGCGCGCGCTCGGCGTGCTCAGCGACCCGGGGTGGAGCCTGCGGCGCCTCAGCGACGACAGCGAGACCGCCCCGACCGACCGCGGGCGGGCGCCCGGGGCCTGGTTCGCCTACTTTGAGCGGGCCCCGCGCGGGCGCTGAGCGGGCCGGCGGTGGTGTTGCTCAGCCCCGCGGCAGCAGCGCCCAGGCGAAGATGTCGCTCTGGTCGGTGACCTCGCAGCTCGCGCCCGGGCCGAGGCGCTCGGCCTGCACCGCCACCGCCCGCAGGGCCGCCCCCTCGACCTCGATCGGCGCCTGGTCGAAGGGCTGCAGCTCGACCGGGCCGCCGTCGCCGACAAAACGCAGCGCGCGCAGGCTGCGGGTCTCGCACTCTTCGCGCACCACGTCGAACTCGGCGCCGGCCCGCACCTCGACCGCGACGTCGTCTTCATCGAGCGCGCCGCCCCAGGTGCCCTCGTCGAAGGCGGCGAGCAGCGCGCCGGCCTCGTCGCGCACCACGAGGCCCGCGCCCTGGCCCCAGCCGCCGCGGCGCCGGGCGAGCACCTCGACCGTGTCGCCGATGGCCACCGGCAGCTCCCAGTCGAGCAGGCTGAAGTCGGGGCGCTGCAGGTTGACCCCAAACTGGTGCTCGACGCCGTCCTCGTCGCGCAGGGTCAGCCCGCCGCCGCAGCCGGAGTCGCGGGCCTCGCGGGCGACGAAGCGGGCGCGCAGGCGCAGCTCTTCGTCGCCGGTCTCGGGGTCGGCCTGCAAGCCCTCGGGCAGGCAGAGGCCGAGGCTGCCCGTGTCGGGCGCGCACGCGGGCAGCAGGGCGGCGAGGGCGGCGCAAAAGAGCAGGGCGGTGGCGCGCATCGGGGGCTCCAAGCAGGGGGTGGGCCGGTGTGTGCTGGGGCGGTGAGCAAGAGCTGGGCCAACGCGCAGGATGCCCTCCAGCACGTCAACTCGCTGCGTCCAGGCCCCCGCGCGGCGCCCGGGCCGCGACACCGGCGCCGCACCGCCCCTTTAGCCGCAGGCCGAGCCGCCGGGCGCGAGGCCGCCGAGCAGGTCAGCGACGGTGTGGCGCAGCACGTCGCGGTTGACGTTGCCGTAGAGGACGGCGCGCCCGCCGTCAAAGACCCAGGTGGGCGAGCCCTGCAGGCGCTGGCGCTGGCGCTCGTCCTCGTCCTCGGCGACGCGGGCGAGGCCGCGGCCGCTGTCGAGGCCGGCCCGCAGGCGGTCGGGGTCGAGGCCCGCCTCGGCGGCGACCTCGAGCTGCACGCCCCGGGCGCTGATGTCGCGGGCGTCGACGAAGAAGGCCCGCCGCAGGGCGCGTTGGTAGGCGGCGCCAGAGCCGGGCGCCTCTTCACCGGCCTGCTCGGCGTCAAAAGTGAGCTTGATCGCCGCGCCGACCGCCCAGGTCGAGGTGGGCTGCACCCGCTCCCAGACCGCGCCGTCGACCTCGGGGTGGCCGTGCGCGGCGGCGACCTGGGCGGTGGCGGCGACCCGGGCGGCGACCCCGCCGGAGGCCCAGCTGCCCGCGCGAAAGCGGTGGATGATGCTGCCGAAGACCGGGATGACGTGGTGGTCGACGTCGAGGCGGTCAGGGTGGGCGGCGAGCAGGTCGTCGAGGGCGTCCTCGGCCACGAAGGCCCAGATGCAGAAGGGGTCAGACCACCAGGCGAAGCGCAGGCGGGGCAGGGGAGAGGTCATGGGGGCTCCAGCGCAGCAGGGGGCGGCCACCGGGCCGCGCCAGCGCCGATGCCGGGGAGCCGACCGCGCCGCGGGCCCCACCACGGGCCCTGACCAAGATCAGGGCCGGCTCGGGCGCGCCCCTCCGCTGCGCTGCGGGTCGGCCCCCCGCCCGGGTCGCGGGCTGGCTCCGCCGCGGCCAAGGTCCGCGGCGGGCCCGCTCCGCCGCTGCGCGGCCGGCCTGCGGCCGCCGGCCGGGGCGCCTCGCGCGGGGCACCCGCCCGCTCCCTCCACCCCAAAACACGACCGGCCGACGGGGCGCAAACCCCGCCGGCCGGCCCTCCCCCAGCCCTTCTCAGGCGCCGCGGCGCCGCCGCAGGCCCAGCGCGCCCAGCAGCAGGGGCAGCAGCCCCGCGCCGCCCGCCGCGCCGCTCGTGGAGCAGCCGGCGCCCGCCTCGGACACGCTGGCGCTGTCCGCCGAGGCGTCGGCCGACGACACTCCCTCCGCCTCCCCGGTCGAGCCCGCGCTGCCCGCAGACCCCTCCGACGCCGCCTCGGTCGCCGCGAAGGCCGCCGCGGTCGACCGCACCACCGTCCGACCCGCCGAGGTGTTGCCCACCGCGTCGACCGAGCAGACCCGGACCCCATACGAGGTGGCGGCGGTCAGGCCGGTCAGCTCGCGGCTGAGCTCGGTCACCCCGGTGATGCGGGTCACCCCGGTGGCGACCGCGCAGGTGGTCGGGGCCGAGGTGCTCGCCCGGTAGGCGATGGTGTAGCTGGCCAGACCCGCGCCGCCGCTGTTGTCGGTCGCCGCCGCCCAGCTCAACGAGAGCGTCGTCGCGCCGGCCGTGGCGGTCAACGCGGCCGCTGCGCCGTCGGTGGGTGCGGTGGTGTCGAGCGTGATGGTGTCGGAGAAGGGCCCGCTGAGGTTGTTGTTGTTGTCCTTAAACCAGACGTTGACCGTCTTGCTACCCGAGCCGCTGGTGAGCGCGTGCGTGCGGGTGGCGGCATAGGTCACGAACGAGGTGCAGGTCGTGGTGTTGCTCACGCACATCTGGGCCACGGTGCCCACGTCGTCGGTGGCCGAGAGCCCGAGGCTGACCGAGGTCGTGCCGCTGTGGGTCGCCCCGCTGGCGATGACCACCGTGCCCGTCGGCGCGGTCTGGTCGGCGCCGGGGGTCTCGGTGGCCACCGCGCCGGTGCTGACGTTGCCCGCGTTGTCGACGGCGCAGATGCGGAAGCTGTATTGGGAGCCGTCAACGAGGCCGCTCACGCTCAGGCTGGTGCCAGTGTGGAGGGCGGCAGCGACCGTCCCCGTCGCGCAGGTGCTGGGCGCCGTGGCTGAACGCGCGTACACCACTTTATATCCTGCGACGCCGGCGAAGGTGTCGACGCCCGCCGTCCAACTCAGGTCGATGGTGCCCGCGCTGCCGGTCGCCGAGGCGACGGTGTTGGTGGGCTTGACCGTGTCGAGCTTGATGGTGTCGCGGAGCGTGGTGACGGTGGCCGTGCTGGTCGAGGACCGGAAGTGCGCGAAGACGGTCTGGGCGATGTTGGTGGTGGGCAGGCTGAAGGTGCGTGTGGTGCCGCTGATGGTGGTGAACGAGCAGCTCGGGGTCGAGGTGGTGCTCAGGCACATCTGGTTGGTGCCGGCGGGCGCGCTGTAGCGCACGGTGACCGCGCGGTTGTTGGCCCACTCGGCGTTGTTGTTGACCACGGCGAAGTGGTTGGCCGTGGCGTCGAGGTAGTCGCGCACGCCGTCATAGTCGGCGTCGCCGCGGCCCTCGGCCACCACGCCGTCGCTGTCGTCGTCGGGGGTGCAGTCGTTGCCGCCGTCGGTCGCCTCGAGGTCACCACCGACCCCGTCGCCGTCTTGGTCGTCGGTGAGCTGATCGCCGACCCCATCACAGTTACTGTCGACCAGATCTCCGCAGGTCTCGGTCGCGCCGGGGTAAACCGCGGCGACGCCGTCGCTGCAGTCGCCGCCGCGGGCGACCCTGCCCGGGGGCTGGGCACAGGCGCCGGTGGTGTCGCTCGGGTCGCCGTAGGTGTCGGCGTCGGCGTCGGCGTACCAGGTCGTCGGGCCGCCCACGGCGGCCGAGCTGTCGTCGCAGTCACTGTCGTCACTCACCGTGCCCACGGGGGCGCCGGTGCAGCTCGAGCTGGGGGCGGCAGGGTTCCCCAGACCATCGCCGTCGGCGTCGGCGTAGTAGACATCGGCCACGCCGACCCCATCGCTGGTGTCGTCGCAGTCGTCACCGACGGCGAAGAAGCGGCCGGTCGAGGCCAGATCGAGGCAAGAGTGAAGCGACCAGCTGGGGTCACCGTGGCCGTCGCGGTCCCAGTCGAGGTACCAGGTGGTCGGGTCGCCGACCAGCTCATCGGCGTCGTCGCAGTCGTCGTCGTTGCTGGCGAGGCCAGGGGTGCCCGGGCAGGCCACGGTGGGGTCTGCGCTGCCAAAGCCGTCGTTGTCGGTGTCGACGTAGAAGGTCGACGCGGCTCCCACGGCGTCGTCTTCATCATCGCAGTCCTGCGGGCCGTCGCCGCCGACGTAGAAGCCGTCCCCGTCTTCGTCTTCGCGGCAGTTGGTGACACAGTGGCCGTGGTGGACGTACGCGACGCCCGCCCAGGTGAGCCCGCTATGGGTGTAGAAGGGCGCCCCGAAGATGATGTCGGCGAAACCGTCGCCGTTGACGTCACCCGCACCCGCGGCCGCGTGCCCGACGTTCATTCGGGCCGCTGTCCCTGTAATCATGGCGCTTGGGGTCGTGGACACGCCGCTCGATGAGCCGGGATAAATGCTGACCGCCCCAGCATCGACGTGCGCGCTGGTGTCCCAACGGACGTGCCCAATCACAACATCGTCGTAGCCGTCGTTGTTGACGTCGCCCGCCCCGTCTGCGCGGAAGCCCAAGAGCTCGTCCGTCTGGCTCCCGGTCAGGGTGCGGCTCGGGCTCGCCGAGATCCCGCTCGCCCCGCCGTGGTGAATGACCGCCGCGCCCGCGCCGGTCACGGTCGTCGAATTGCGGTAGGGTACGCCATAGATGATATCGTCGTAGCCGTCGCCGTTCACGTCACCCGCGCCGGCGACCGGCTCGCCGATCCGCTCGTTCGCGCTCGCCCCCCGCAAGGTGATGGCCGCGGTCGACGATACCCCGCTCGCTGAGCCGTGGTGGACGCTCACGGCGCCGGTGTCGGGTGCGACACCGTCGGCATGCACGGCCGAGATGGCCACGTCGTCGTAGCCATCCCCGTTCACATCGCCTGCGCCCGCGACAAAGTAGCCAAAGAGGTCACCCGCTTCACTGCCAAGCAGCGTGCGGCTGACCGTAGACGAGACCCCGCTTGATGTGCCGTGGTAGATGTAGGCAGCGCCGGCGTCGACCTTCGGGCCATTCTCAGCATAAACCGCCCCAATGATGACGTCATCGAAGCCGTCCTGATCGACGTCGCCCGCGCTGTCGACGCTGAACCCGAAGTAGTCGTTTGTGACGCCGCCGCGCAATGTGAGGTTCGGCGCCGCCGCAACCCCGCTCGACGATCCGTGAAAGAGATAGGCCGCACCGGCCGTGGCGATGGAGCCATTCGCAGCGCCCGGCGCGCCGACGATGATGTCGTCGTAGCCATCGCCGTTGACGTCGCCCGCGCCACCCACCGCGATGCCGAAGTAGCTCTGTGCGCCCTCACCGTGGAGCGTACGGCTGGCGGTCGCCGACACGCCGCTGGCCGAGCCGTGGTGGATGTAGGCCGCCCCCGCGTCGACGATAGAGCCGTGGTCGGCGCCCCAGGCACCCACGACGACGTCGTCATAGCCATCCCCGTTGACATCACCCGCGCCTGCGACAAGGTGGAGGAGGTCGTACGCCGCTGCACCGGAGATCGTCGTGGTCGCCGCGCTCAGCACGGGGTCGACCGTCACCGGGTACACCGCGCCTTGGGCGTCGACAACGACCACCAGCGCATCGCCCTCGACCTCTAGCCAGGCGGGCAGCGGCGCGCCGTCCGCACCCCAGGCCAGCGCGCCCGAGACCGTCCAGGTCTCACCTGCAGCGTCGATCAGCTCAGCACCCTCACCAGAGGCCTCGACCCAGTCGGCGCCCTCGACCTGCATGGTAAAGGTCAGCCCGCCGTCGCCCTCGGCCGGCGGGGCGGCCACCGTCCAGCCGAACTCGACGCCGCGGTCGAGGCCCACCCACCATGCGGTCACGCCCTCATGCGCGTACTCGAGCTGGCGGGCGCAGTCGCCCTCGGGCAGCGTCTCGCGCAGACAGTCGCCGAGCATGGGCGCCACCGGCTGCACGGGGCGCTCGGCCCCCGCCGGGCCCCAGGACGCGAAGCGCAGGCGCATGGGCTCATCGGCGCCGACTTCGCCCAGAATCAGCCCCTCGTCGGTGAAGTGGGCGACCGCCTCGTGGCCGGGCAGGGCGGATTGGAAGCCCCCGGTCGCGGGCGTGATCACCCGGGCGTTGGCGGCGATGCTGGACTGTACGGTGGCGAGCCAGCCCGGGCCGCCGATCGTCGGCTGCGCGGCTGCGGCGGGGGCGCCGGTGTCGACCAGGTCAGCGGGCGCAGCGCCCTTCTCGGCGGGGGCGCAGGCGGCGAGCACGCTGAGGGGCAGCAGCGCGCAGAGGCTGCGGCGGGCCAGCGCGGATGTCCGCGGGGGGGCGGGGGTGGATGCCAGCATGAGTACAACTCCGGAGGACCCTGGGGTTCAAGGGGCGCGGTCCTGCGCCTGAGGGTATCACTGGACCCTCCGCGTCAGCGCGGGCCTCTCGTCCCCCGCCGCCCGCCGAGGGCGTCCACACAGCGAATTTGCACACACGACCTCAAGGGTGCCGCGGCGGGATGACCCCTTTGGGGCGGGTGGCTGCACCGTAGGGGCCAGCAGCTTTGGGCGCCTCGCCGGCCGGTGGCCGCCGGCGGCCCTCCTGCGGGCGCGGGCTGCGCCCTTGGCCGCGCCCAGGGGCGCGTCCGGCGCTGCGCGCCGCCCTCCGGCCGGCCTGGCGCGCGCGAGGCGGACTTGGGCGGGGTCGCGCGCCCCTCGGCGCGGCCTGCGGTGGGCGGGCCCGGCGCGGCCGGGCGCGCCCCGCGGCGACCTCGGGCGGCGCGCCATCCACAAGCCTTGACCTGTCAATCCACAACCCTGAACACACATCATCCACAGCGCTGAACGGGCCTGTGGAACGTCATCTTCGCCGACGCCTCTTTGGACTTATCCCCAGGCTGGGCCCCGGTTCCCCACAGTTGTCCCCAGAGTTATCCACAGGTGTGGGGGCAGGCTGGGGGTAGGTCGGACCTGGGGATGGGCGGGGCCAACGCAGGCGGGGCCAACGCGGGAGGCGCCCACCCCCGCCTCGCGCGCGCCACCCCGACCGCAGCGCCGGCCGCAGGCCGGGTCGCGCAGCGACCGAGGGCGATCGCCCGAGCGCGCAGGGCGGGGGCCGGCGGCCCGCGGCCGCCGGGGCGCCCAACCATAAGCCGGCAGGGTATCTCAGTGCGTGCAGAGCACCGGGACAGGGCTGGTGCGCACGACCCGCTCGGTGACCGAGCCCAGCAGGGCCCGCTGCAGGCCGGTGCGGCCCAGCGTGCCCATCACCACCAGATCGTGCCCGTTGGCCTTGACCTCGGCGATGATCTCGTCAGGGGCGTAGCCCTCGCGCACGAGCAGGGTGCGGCTGAGGCCGGCGGGCAGGTGGTCCTCGGCGAGCTGCTGCAGCTTGGCCAGCTGCTCTTTGTTGACCTCGGCGCTGAGCTGGGCGAAGAGCGGCCCGCTGGCGCCAGCGAAGCCATACTCGGACGCGACCAGGTGCGGCACCACTCCGACGTGCAGCAGCGTGATCTGGCCGCCGGGGCGCACCAGCCGCAGGCCCAGCGCCAGCGCGTGCAGCGAGGCGTCAGAGAAGTCAGTGGGGACGAGCACGCTGGCGAAGAGGGGGCTCTCGGTGGTCATGGGCTCTCCAGGGGCCGGCGGGGCCGGCGGGGTTGGCGCCGGGAGTATCCCGGCCGGATCGTGAGAAGTGACTGCAGTACGTTGTGATTGGCACGCAGCGCGGGCTCAGGGCTGGGCCAGGGCCACCCGCCCACCGAGGCTCAGCGCCCCGAGGAGCAGCACGCCCAGCGCCAACGCGCGCCGGTGGGCCGGGCTGCGGACGGCGAGGCGCTGCACCCCGCCCGCCACGAGCGCCAGCGCCGGCGTCGTGCCCAGGCCAAAGGCGAACATGCTCAGCGCGCCGCCCGCCGCGCCGCCGGACACCAGCGGGGCCGAGAGGGCCGCCCAGACCAGACCGCAGGGCAAGAGGCCGGTCAGCGCGCCAAAGCCGAGGCGGGCGAGGGTGCCCGGCCGCCGCAGCAGGGCCGCTGCAGCGGCTCCCAGGCGGGCGAGCGGGCCGCGGGCGGGCAAGGCGGGCAGCAGGCCGCCGAGCTGCAGGCTGAGAAGCAGCAGCGCCGCGCCAGCGAGGGCCGTGCCCAGCCAGCCCGGCCCGGGCAGCCGGGCCCCCAGCGCGCCGACCGCCGCCCCGAGCGCGCTGTAGGTGAGCAGGCGGCCCAGAGTCCAGGCGGCAAAACCTTGGGCGCCGCCGGCGGCGCAGCCAAAACCCCCGCACATGCCCACGCAGTGCGGGCTGCCGATGAGGCCCGAGAGCGCGGCCGCGCCGACCGCGCCGGCCAGGGGTGCGGCGGCGAGCAGTACGCCCACGGGAGGGCCGAGCTCGATCACGGGCCATCCCCGCCGTTGCCTTCACCACCCTGGGGGCGGAGGCGAATGAACTCGGCGGCGATGAGCACGAGGCCACCCGTGCTGTGCACGAGGCGCAGGTTCAGCGCCGGGTAGCCCAAGGCCACGAGGCGGCCCCGCAGCCGCTCGCGCAGGGCCTCGGGCTCACCGGGCACGGCCAGGGTGAGGCCGACCAGCTCGTCGCGGCGCCCGCGGGTGACGTCGGCGAGGTTCTGGTGGAGGGCGGACAGCGCGTCGTCGTCGGGCGACGGCGCGCGGTCTACAGGGTGGGCGGTGGGCGCTGGCCCGGCCTGCGCGAAGAGTGGACGCACGGGACCTCCGACCTGGGCCTTGGCAAGGGGTGTGCCAGGGGCCCCGGGGCGGCGAACCCCCGTCTATAAGACGCGGAGTATTCCGGGTTGTAGTCGCGCGCCCCCCGCCCGCGCCCCCCGCCCGCCTGGGCGCAGCCGGGTGCCCGCCGCGCTGCCCGTGTGGGTTGGCCCCCTGAGGGTGTGGCAAATGCCACGGGTGTGGGGCAGATCGGGCGGCCCCCCGGGGGGCTTGCCCCGAGATTGGCGTGCCACGGCACCATCGGGTGGGTTGGCACGGAATGTGCCAAGGCGGGGTTCGGGAGGTCGTACCCGTGTCTTCACTTCAATCTGCACCGCACAACAGCGGCCTGGCGCACGGGGGGTCGAACGCCATGTCGTTTGACACCGATGACGCCATGGTCAAGAAGTTCATCCTCGCTTCGCTGCTCTTTGGCCTCGTGGGCATGCTCGTGGGCGTCATCCTCGCCCTGCAGCTCGCGTTCTGGCCGGCGAACCTCGACTTGCCGTGGACGACGTTCGGCCGCCTGCGGCCGCTGCACACCAACGCCGTCATCTTCGCCTTCACCGGCAACTTCATCTTCGCGGCCATCTACTACAGCCTGCCGCGCTTGACGAAGACGCCGATGTGGAGCCCGGTCCTCTCTCAGATCCACTTCTGGGGCTGGCAGGCCATCATCCTCAGCGCGGCCATCTCGCTGCCGCTTGGCTTCACCCAGACCCATGAGTATGCCGAGCTGGTGTGGCCGATCGACATCGCCATCACCGTCATCTGGGTGGTCTTCGCGATCAACTTCTTCGGCACGGTGCTGACCCGAAAGGTCAAGCATATGTACGTGGCGATCTGGTTCTACATGTCGATGGTCATCACCATCGCCGTGCTGCACATCTTCAACAACCTGGCCCTGCCCGCCACGCTGACCCGCAGCTACCCCATCTACGCCGGCATGACCGACGCGCTGGTGCAGTGGTGGTACGGGCACAACGCGGTCGGCTTCCTGCTCACCACGCCGATCCTCGGCATCATGTACTACTTTCTGCCCAAGTCGGTGAACCGGCCGGTCTTCTCGTACCGTCTGTCGATCATCCACTTCTGGGCGCTGGTGTTCATCTACATCTGGGCGGGCCCCCACCACCTGCTCTGGTCGGGCCTGCCCGACTGGGCACAGACCCTCGGCATGGTCTTCTCGATCATGCTCATCGCCCCGTCTTGGGGTGGCATGCTCAACGGCCTGCTGACCCTGCGCGGCGCCTGGGACCGCCTGCGCACCGACCCGATCGTGAAGTTCTGGGCGGTGGGCGTCAGCTTCTACGGCATGAGCACTTTTGAGGGCCCGATGATGTCGATCCGGGCGGTGAACTCGCTGTCCCACTACACCGACTGGACCATCGGTCATGTGCACGGCGGCGCGCTCGGCTGGGTGGGCATGGCGGCCTTCGCCTGCTTCTACTACGTCATCCCCAAGGTCTGGAAGACCACGCTGCACAGCGTCTCTCTGGCCACCGCGCACTTCTGGCTCGCCACCGTGGGCATCGTCTTCTACATCGTCGCGATGTGGGCCTCGGGCATCACCCAGGGCCTGATGTGGCGGGCGGTCGATGAGGGCGGCCAGCTCCAGTACGGCAACTTCATGGACACCGTGCTGCAGCTCATGCCCTTCTACTGGATTCGCCTCGTCGGCGGCCTGATGTACCTCAGCGGCCTGCTGGTCATGCTCTACAACGTGGCCCGCACCATTCAGACCGCGGGCTCTGCCGAGCGCGCCCCGACCCCGGCCCTGGCGAAGTGAGCGGCCCGGCGCGAGAGAGCCCCCGCTCTCGCCGCGCCCTGGTCTGCCCCGCCTCTTGGTCTGCCCCTCTCCTGGCCCACCTCTCCCTCTGAGGCCAATATGAGCACCCACGACTCCAACTCTCCCTCGGGCCGCCCCGAAGACTCCTGGCACCGCAAGCTGCTGGAAGGGCGCGCCGGTCTCTTCGCCGTGGTCACCACAGTCGGGATCTCCATCGGCGGCATCGCTGAGATCGTCCCGATGTACACCATCGCCGCGGGCCCCGAGGTCCTCGAGGACGTCAAGCCCTACACCCCGCTCGAGGTCGCCGGCCGCGACATCTACAGCCGCGAGGGCTGCGTCCAGTGCCACAGCCAGATGATCCGCCCCTTCCGGGCCGAGACCCTGCGCTACGGCACGTGGTCCCGCGCCGGTGAGTACGCCTTCGACCGGCCCTTCCTGCTCGGCTCGCGGCGCATCGGCCCCGACCTGCACCGGGTCGGCGGCAAGTACCCCAACGCCTGGCACTTCGAGCACATGCGCGACCCCCGCGCGACCTCGCCAGGCAGCATCATGCCGCCCTACTCCTGGCTGCACGAGGACAGCTACACCAAGGCCGACGTGCAGGCGAGCATCACCGCCCTCTCGACCTTGGGTGTGCCCTACAGCGCGGCCGACCAGGCCGATGTCGGGCCCTCGATCGACAAGCAGGCCGGTGAGATCGTCGCCGACCTGGCCAAGGCGGGCATCCAGACCCAGCCCGACAAAGAGATCGTCGCGCTCATCGCCTACCTGCAGCGCCTGGGCACCGACGGCAAGGCGGCCCTCGCCGCCCGTGAGGCGGGGGGTGGCACCGCCCCCGCCGACACCGCGCCCACCACCCCGGTGGCCCCGGCCCCGGTCGAGGCCGCCGCGGCCGCGCCGGTGACCCTGGCCGACGCCGCCCCCGCGGCGCAGTGAGGCGGCGATGAACCCCCTCATCGAGGCGGCCAAGGACGGCCTGACCCAGGGCTGGCTGATGGGCGTCATGACCATCTTCTTCCTCTCGACCTTCGTGGGCTGGGCGATCTGGGCCTGGGCCCCCTTCAACCGCAAGCTGATGGAGGCCGCAGCGGGCATGCCGCTCGACGACAGCCTCCCGTCTCGAGGTGACGCATGAGCACGTACAAAGAGGACGTCGTCCTCGGTCACGCTGACGAGGCCGACGGCATCGACGAGTATGACAACCGCCTGCCCCGCTGGTGGCTGGGTCTCTTCTACGGCTGCGTCGCCTGGGCCGGGGTCTATCTCGTGTGGTTTCACGTCATCGAGGACACGAGCCAGGCCAAGATGTACGACGAAGAGGTGGCCGCGGCCGAGGTGCAGTGGCCCAAGCCGACGGCCGAGCAGGCCCTGGCCAAGGCCGCCACGCCCGAGGCGATCGCCGCGGGCAAGGTGATCTACCAGAGCAACTGCATTGGCTGCCACGGCCCCGAGCTCAAGGGGGGCATCGGCCCCGACCTGACCGACGGCACGTGGATCCATGGCGGCGGCCTCGCCGACATCAACAAGACGGTCAGCGAGGGTGTGCCAGCCAAGGGCATGCTCGCCTGGGGCCCCATCCTCGGGCCCGAGAAGGTCGCCCAGGTCGCTGCTTTCGTCCATAGCAGCGGCGGCGGCTCCTGAGCTTGCCCGGGGCCTTCGGGCCCCACCGCGCCCTGTCCCCTCTCCCGCCGCTCGGCGCCCCTGCGCCGGCGGCCGCGCCTTGGAGCCCCCCATGCGCAGCCCCACCGCCCCGACCGTGGCCCCAGACCCCCAGCGCGAGGCCGATGCCCGCGCTGGCAAGGCCCTGATGATCGGCCTGCTCGTGCTCTTCTTCGGCATGGCCTTCACCGCCAACGGCCTCATCGTCTATATGTCCAGCCGCTCGCCGAACCCCATCGTCGAGTCCTACACCACCGAGCGGCGCTGAGATGCCCGCCCCGCGCCCGCCGGCGGCCCGCCCGGCCTCTGTGCCCTGCGCCCACTGCGGCACGCCGATCGAGCTCGCCGGTCAGGCCTCGGACTACTGCTGCAGCGGCTGTGAGACCGCCGCGGCGATCATCCGCGGCGCGGGCCTCGATCAGTACTACGCCGAGCGCGAGGCCAGGCCCGACCGACCCGGCGGGGTCGTGGTGCGCGGCTGGGACAGCGTTCCCGTCGTGCCCGCCGCCGACGGCACGGTCGAGGCCACCCTGCGCCTCGACGGCCTGCACTGCGCCAGTTGCGTCTGGGTCACCGAGCAGCTGATGGCCCGGGCCGAGGGTGTGCACGATGCCCAGGTGTCTTATGGGTCGGGCAAGGTCAGCCTGCGCTTCGACCCGACCCGTACGAACCTCGACACCATCCTCAAGCCGGTGGCCAGCGTGGGCTACCGGCCGGTGGCCCTGAGCGCCGCCGAGGCCCCCGACCGTGACCTGCTCCTGCGGCTGGGCGTGGCCTTCTTTGGCGTGGCCAACGTCATGTTGCTCTCGATCAGCCTCTACCTCGGCTGGTTCTCGGGCATGGATGAGAGCTACGCCACCCTCTTCCGCTGGATCATCCTCGTGATCAGCGCGCCGGTCGCGCTGTGGGCGGCCGTGCCCTTCTATCTGGGCGCCCTCGCCGGCCTGCGCGCCCGCACCCTGCACATGGACCTGCCCGTGTCCATCGGGGTGCTCGTGGCCTTCGCCCACGGCGTCTATGGCGCGGTGGTGGGCCAAGACGGCTACCTCGACTCTTTGACCATGCTCGTGGCCTTCCTCTTGGTCGGCCGCCTGCTCGAGCAGCGCGGCCGGCGCCACGCGGTCGAGGCGGCCAACGCGCTGGCCGCCCAGGCCCCCCGGGTGGTGCGCCGGGTGCAGGGTGCGGTGGTCGAAGAGGTGCCGCT
The DNA here is from genome assembly GCA_016792625.1 of Deltaproteobacteria bacterium. GTDB lineage: Bacteria > Myxococcota_A > UBA796 > UBA796 > UBA2385 > JAEUKK01. Next base: position 98,917 of record JAEUKK010000044.1, read on the forward strand.
CGAGGCCCTGCGCCCCGGCGAGCGCGTCGAGGTGGCCGCCGGCGAAGAGGTCGGCGCCGACGGCGTGGTGGTCGACGGCCAGGGTGAGCTGCAGCTCGCCCTGCTCACTGGCGAGGCCGAGCCCGTGCCGGTGGGCCCGGGCGACAAGGTGGTGACCGGGGCGGTGCTGCTGCGCGGCCGGCTGGTCGTGCAGGCTGAGCTCGCCGCCGAAGACAGCCTGCTGCGGCGCATGGCCCGCGGCTTGTCCGAGGCGGGTGACAAGCCCCTGACCCGCGATCTGATCGACCGGGCCGCCCCGGGCTTTACCGCGGTGACCCTGCTCGCCGCCAGCCTGACCGCGGCGGGATGGGGCTGGGCCCGCGGCGGGGACGCCGCCTTGCAGGCGACGATCGCCGTGCTCGTGGTGGCCTGCCCCTGCGCGCTCTCCCTGGCCCGGCCGCTGGCCGTGGCGGCGGGGCTCGGGGCCGCGGCCCGGCGGGGCCTGCTGCTGCGCAACGGCGAGAGCCTGCTGCGCATGGGTGAGGTCGACACGGTGGTGCTCGACAAGACCGGGACGGTCACCGGCGGCAGACCGGTCGTGGTCGAGGCCACCGACGAGGTGCTGCGCATCGCGGCGGGCGTCGAGCGGGGCAGCATCCACCCCGTCGCGCGGGCCATCGTGGAAGAGGCGGTGCTGCGCGGTATCCCGATCCCGAATGGCCTGCGCATCGTCGAGGCGGCCGGCGAGGGGATCCGCGGCTGGGTCGACGGCCGCGCCTACCGCCTGCGCGGCGACGGCCCCGGCTGGGTGGCGCTGCTCGCGATGGACGAGGGCGGCGAGCGCCTGGTCGGGCGCCTGCGCTTTGCCGACCGCCTGCGCCCCGACGCCGCCCGCGCCGTGGCCGGCCTGCGGGCGCTCGGCCTCGAGGTGCAGCTGCTGACCGGTGATCACGCGGCGGTGGCCGAGCACATCGCCGCCGAGGCGGGCATCACAGCTGTCTCTGCCGGGGTCGGCCCCGAGGCCAAGGCTGCCCACGTCGCCGCCCTGCAGGCCGCGGGGCACAAGGTGCTCTTCGTCGGCGACGGCCTCAACGACGGGCCGGCCCTCGCGGCGGCCCACGTCGGCGTGGCCATGGGCAGCGGCGCGGCGAGCAGCGTGCTGGTGGCCGACGCGGTGGTCGCGGTCGGCGCGCTCGGGCCAGTCGAGGCGGGCCTGCGGGCCAGCCGGGCGGCCCACCGCGTGCTGCGCCGCAACCTCGTGCGCTCGCTCATCTACAACAGCCTCGCGGTCAGCGCGGCGGCGGCGGGCCTGATCAACCCGCTCATCGCCGCCCTGCTCATGCCCGCGTCGAGCGCGATGGTCGTGCTCGGCTCTCTGGCGGTCGAGCGCGAGGTGCGGGCCCACGCCCCGCCCGCGGTGGCCCGCCGCACCACCCCCGTAGAGGGCCGCGCCGACGCGGCCGAGGCGGCCAAGTGAACATCGTCTTTCTGCTGCTGCCCATCGCGTTGGTGCTCGGCGCGGCCTTCGCGGTCCTGTTTATCCGTGCGGTGAAAGAGGGGCAGTTCGACGACCTCGACGATGCCCCTCAGCGGATGTTGCGCGACGGGGGCTGAGCGCGCCCTCGCGGCGGGCCCGCCCCTCAGCGCACCCGGCGCCAAATGGCGTCGGCGGCGTCGATCCCGCTGGTCACCGCCCCCTCCATATATCCCTGCCAGCTATAGAAGCTGTCGGCTTGGTCGCCCGCGAAGTGCAGGTTGTCGACCGATGTGCCCTCCCAGCCGGCGATCGTGGTGAAGTAGCCGGGGTGCGGGCAGGGGTAGCTGCCCTGGGCCAGCGGCGCCCGCGCCCAATTGCGCGCCGCGACCCGCAGGCCGCCGCCCGCCGTGCGGCTGGCCCGCGCCGGAACGCCGGGAAGGGGGCCCTCGAGCGCCCGCAGCCAGGCCTCGGCGCCAGCTTGGGCAGCGGCGTCCTCGACCGCCGCCCCGCGCGCCCCGCCCGAGAAGTCGGTCAAGATCGAGCTGCGCCCGTCGCTGCTCGGGCCATTGGTCTCCCATACGTTGGACAAGCCGTCGGCCGGGCTGCCATAGACCCCACCATCGCTGCCCAGGGCCTGCCAGGGGCGTCCGTCAAAACCGACCATCACCTTGCTGTTGGTGCCAAAACCGAGGCCGTCGATGGCCGCACGTTTGCCCGCGGGCATGCCCAAGCTGGCCCGCAGGTCGACCCCACGCAGCAGGGGGAAGGGCAGGGCGAGCACGACCTCGTCAAACTCCGCTTCGACGGCGGGGCCGCCGGTCTCAAAACGCAGGCGGATGGCCCCGGCGCTGGTGCGCCACGCGGCGGTCAGCCGGTGCCCAAAGCGGGGGGCCCGCCAGAGCGCCGCGGCGAGGCCGTCGCGCACCTGGTCGTTGCCGCCGATGATGTGGTAGCGCTCGTCGCTAAAGACGCCGAACTCGTGCAGCTCGCTGCGCCGGTCGGGGTGGATGAACAGCAGCAGGTTGAGCGCGCTCTGCGCAGACAGCGGGCGGCCATACTCGGGCTCATAGGCCGCGGCGAAGACCGCCTGCAGGGTGCGGCTGGCCCCGCGGTCGGCGAGGTAGGCGTCGAGCGGCGTGTGATCGAGCGCCTCGTCGACCGCGGTGAAGGCCTCGGCGGTGGGCGCGCCGCTGCTCGCCCGCAGGTCGGCGCGCAGGGCGGGCACCAGGGCGCGGAAGTCCGCGGTGACCTCGGCCTCGTCGACCAGGCGCCCCTCGACGTAGAAGCGCCGCGCGCCCGGCTCGGCGGCGTAGGACTCGAGGCGCAGACCCAGCTCGCGGGCATAGGACCGGATGTTCGTGTGCGTGGTGTCGATGAGCTCGCCGCCCAGCTCGGCCACCTGGCCGGGGAAGAGGCCGCGCAGGCTCTGGCAGCGGCCGCCGAGGCCCGGCCCGGCCTCAAAAACCGTGGCGCCCAGGCCCTTGCGCTGCAGCTCGTAGGCGGTGGCCAGCCCGCCGAGACCGGCGCCCACCACGGCGATCCGGGGGCTGAGGCCTGTGCGCGGGGCGGCCGCTGCCGGGCGGGGCAGCAGGCCCACCCCGGCGCCGGCGAGCAGGCCCCCGAGCAGGGCGCGGCGGCTCAGGCGGCCCGCGGGGCGGCGGGGCGCGGCCTCGGCGAGGCGCTCGTGGGCCTCGCCGGTCGAGATCTTCCGCTGGTCGGCGAAGGTGGCGAGGTGCAGGGCGCGGTGCAGGGGCAGCAGGGCGGCAGAGCGGGGCATGGGGTCTCCAGGGATGCGCCTCCATCCTACACCCTGCGGCGCGCGCTCCCCCCCCTTTGTGCGCGGGTCGGGCGGCGCCAGCGCTGCCCGGGCCTGCCGCGTCCGCTCCAGGGGCCTTGGGCGCCCCGCCGGCCTGCGGCCGTCGGCGCCCGTCCTGCGGGCTCGGCCGGTCGGCCTCGGCCGCGAGCGCGGCCCGACCTGCGGTCGGCCCTGCGGCCGGGCTGGCGCGCGCGAGGCGGTGTCGCAGCGAC
>JAEUKK010000046.1 GCA_016792625.1 Deltaproteobacteria bacterium
GTCGCTGCGACACCGCCTCGCGCGCGCCAGCCCGGCCGCAGGGCCGACCGCAGGTCGGGCCGCGCTCGCGGCCGAGGCCGACCGGCCGAGCCCGCAGGACGGGCGCCGACGGCCGCAGGCCGGCGGGGCGCCCAAGGCCCCGGCTTCGGGCCCCCTCAGCCCAGGCGGCCGCCGGCGGCGAGCTGCCCGCCGATCTCGCGGATGCGGCGCTCACCTTGGGCCAGGGCCTCGGGCGTGGTGTGGACCGAGGAGCGACCGGTCACCAGCGGGTGCCGATGGGGCCGCGCCGCCCCGAGGATGAACCGGGTCGGGCCGACCGCCTGCAGGCTCAGGGGCTGTTCACCGGGGGCGAAGAGGCCGAGCTCACCCGCGGCGATCGGCGCGGGGCTGCGCAGGCCGCCCTCGTGGACCGCCACAAAAGCGAGGCGCTGGCCGGGCGCGGGCTGGAAGGTCCACCCCTCACCGTCAGAGAGCTCGACGAGCAGGTAGGTGATCCCCTCGGGAGAGGGCACCGGGCTCTGCGCCCCGCCATGGGCGCCAAGCAACACCCGTGCCGGGCCCACCCGCGGCACGTCGGCGGGCGCGAGGTAGAGGCTCTCGGGCTCGGCCAGCTCTTGCTCGGGCGGCAGGGCCACCCAGAGCTGGTATCCGGCGATGCGGCCGGGGCTGGCCGGCGCGCCGTCGTGCCAGACGCCGCGGCCGGCGCGCATCCACTCCACGCCGCCCTCGTCGAGCACGCCGCTTTTGCCGGTGGTGTCTTCGTAGGCGAAGCGGCCCGAGATCAAGGCCGAGAAGGTCGCGATGCCGCTGTGGGGGTGCATACCGAAGCGCGGCGCGCCGGCGGCCTCGACGTCAAAAGCGTCGAGGAAGACGAAGGGCTTGAGCTGCTCGCCCAGCTCATGCGGGCTGATCAGGCGGGTGATCGGGCCGTGGCGGCGGCCGGCCGTGCGCAGCAGCAAGGGGCGGGCGGCGGCGAGGGGCTCGACCGGCGGGGCCCCGGCGAGCGGGCTGCGGGTGGGCGCGGGGCGAAGGGCGGCGGGGTCGGTCATGGGCACCTCGGGTGAGCTCACCCCCTCGCTCCGCGCGGGCGGGCGGCGAGGGGCGGGCGTGGTGCCCCCGGCGCGACAGCGCGGCCCGCCGGCGGCGACAACGCGGCCTTTACACACCTTCGGAGAACCGCAACGCCGGGCCCACAGGCGGCGGCTACATCGACGGCATCCACCGGGCGATGAGGTGCAGGATGATGAAGGGGATTCCGAGCGGCACGGCGGCCTGCGCGGCGCTGGCGCTGCTGCTCGCGCTGGCCGGCTGCGCGGCCGGCGCCGGGAAGGCCGATGGCGAAGACAGCGCCGGGCAGGTCGAAGACAGCGGTGCCGACGACGGCACGGCGCCGCTCCGCCTCGACCCCGCGCCGCTGGACGCCGCGCTGGACGCGGCCTGGGCCGACCGCCCCGCCGGCCTGCCCGGCATCGGCCTGGTGGTCATCGCGCCCGACGGCGCGCGGCTCTACGAAGGCACCCGCGGCGCCCTCACCTTCCAAGACCGCCTGCCGGTGGCCAGCGCGTCGAAGCTGGTCAGCGCGCTGGTGCAGCTGCGGCTGGTGACCGAGGGGGCGCTGCAGCTCGAGCAGACCACCGCCGCCCACCTCGGCTGGGCTGGGCCTGAGGGCGCGGTGACCATCGACCAGCTCAACGCGTTCACCTCGGGGCTGACCCACGACCCACGCTGCGTCTACCTGACGGGGATCACGCTGGCGGACTGCGCCGAGGCCATCCGCCGGGCGGGGCTGCTGGCCGCGCCGGGCGCCACCTTCGCCTACGGCGGCGGGCACCAGCAGGTCGCGGGGGCCATCGTCGAGGCGGTGACGGGGCAGCCCTGGAACGACGCCTTCGCCGTGGTCTTGGCCGCGCCCCTGGGCCTGAGCGACCCCGGCCTGCGCTACGTCACCCTGCCCCAGCAGCGCGAGGGCGAGGCCAACCCGATGGTCGCCGGCGGGCTGCTCAGCACGGGCGATGAGTACCTGCGGGTGCTGCAGCTGCTCCTGCAGCGGGGAGAGGTCGAGGGCGCCCCCTTCATCGACCCCGCCCTGCTCGACCGCCTACACCAGAACCCCTATCCTGACGCTGCGATCATCGAGTCGCCGCTGCAGGACTACGGCCTCGACTACGGCTACGGCTTCGGCGCGTGGCGCCTCTGCCCGCCCGCGGCGGCCGACTGCGCGGTGCTCAGCTCGCCGGGCGCCTTCGGCGCGACCCCCTGGTTCGACCGCGACCGGGGCTACGCGGCCCTGCTCTTGATGGACAGCGGCGATCCGGGCGGGGCCCGCTGGGCGGTGCCCGTCGAAGAGGGCCTGCGCGCCATCATTGAGGCCCAGCTCGACCTGCGCTGAGGGGCGGCGCGGCGCCCAAGCGGCCCTCCCAGCCGGCCGCGCCCCTCGCTAATTGTCCGCCCATGCCCACCGCCCCCGACGAGCTCCCCGCCCGCGCCGCGCACGCCGGCGCCCCGCGCCCGACGCCCCCGGCGCCCATGCCCCCGGCGCCCTGGCTGCTCGCCCCGCCGCTCGGTCGCCTGCTGCTGGCCCAGGGGGTCGGCCTGATGGGCCTCGCCGGTGCTTCTTTCGGTGCGGTGGCGGTGCTCGCCGCCCGCCTGCCGCCGAGCCAGTCGGGCCTCTTGGTGCCCGCGCCGGCCCAGCTGCTGGTGCTGGTCGCGCTCTACCTGCTGCCGGGCTGGGCCGCGCTGCTCGTGCAGCCCCCGGGCGGGGCGCCGGCGCCGCTGCGGCTGCGGCTCGGGGTCCAGCTGCTGCTGCTCGCGGCGGGCGGGCTGGCCGGGGCGGCCCGGCCAGTGTGGCTGCCCGCGGGCCAGGTGGTCGGGCCGAGAGAGGTGGCGCTGGCCGCGGGGCTGCCCGCGGCGCTGCTGCTGGCCGGCCTGGGCGCGGCGCTCTGGGCCTCGTGGAGCGGGCGGCTCCCCGCCAATCGACCCGCCGCGCGCCCCACCTAGGGCTCTCCACCATCACCGAAGGGCGTTGGGCGCCCCGCCGGCCTGCGGCCGTCGGCGCCCGTCCTGCGGGCTCGGCCGTTCGGCCTCGGCCGCGCGCGCGCGGCCCGACCTGCGGTCGGCCCTTCGGCCGGGCTGGCGCGCGCGAGGCGGGTGGCGGCGTTCAGCGGATGGGCGTAGGGACCGCGAAGAGCCAAAACTCGGTGCCATAATTGCCGATCACCACGTCGGGAACGCCGTCACCCGTCTGATCGGGCACCGCCTGCACTTGGCTGCCGAACTCGTCGCAGTCTGCCCGCACGGCCGCGCAGCTAAAGATCACGTCGGCGTGATCGGTGGCGCGGGTCACCCCCTGAATGGGGCTGTACATCAAGTACGACTCACCCACTTCGCCTTCCGTGGTGTCGAAGGCGATCTCGCGCGGCCAGATGCCGGTGGCCGCGAGCAGGTCGTGACGCCCGTCTCCGTCGAAGTCGGTGTGGGCCGCGAGGTCGTGGCTGCTGTAGCTCTCGACGGTCGCCCCGGCCTCGGCGTCGGTCACCTCGCCCCGCAGCGGGCCGAAGAAGATGAAGGTGGCATGCCCACTGCCTGGCGTCCCGAACCAGAAGTTCGGGTCCCCAACCACCAAGTCGCCGTGGCCATCACCGTTCAGGTCGCCGACGTCCAGCGTATAGCCGAGGGTGTGTGCGTCTCGGTCCGCTCGCCGAAGTGAGCTGCGCACGGTGAACGCGCTGTCGGCGGCGTCGCGGTCGCCCAGCAGCGGGCCCTCGTAGACCCCCACGAAGTCGATGTCGGGCGCGCTGAGCCCCGCGTCTTCGTAGGGGGCCGAGGCCACGAGGTCGGCGACGCCGTCGCCGGTCAGGTCGGCGGTGCCGTTCACCCCCATGCCGAAGAGCAGCGCCTCTGGGCCGGCCTCAAGCAGCCGCGCCGCGGGGCTCAGGTGGGGCCCGGTCGCGGTGCGCACCTCGGCCCCCGACAGCACCCAGACCTGGTCGGTGCAGGGGTCACCCACGACGAGGTCATCGAGCCCATCGCCGGTCAGGTCACCGGCCCGCTCCATGTCGTAGCCGATGCAGCGCGACCAGTCGTCGCCCACGAGCAGCTGTACCCCCTCGTCGATGGTTGCGCTGGGCCCGGGCCCCCAGAACAGCCAGACCTCGTCGACCTCGTCGTCGCTGCGCTGGTCGTTGCCGAGGATAAAATCATCGAGGCCGTCGCCGTCGAAGTCGCCGAGGCCCTCGAGGCTGCTGCCGTAGTGGTGGGGCCAGGTTGCGCCGACGACCGACCGCTGCCCATCACCCCACGAGTCACTGCTCGGCACCCAGACCTCGGCGCCGACCTCGCGTATCAGCGTCTGTGGTTCGACCAGAAACAGCCCGCCGATCTCTCCACACTCGTAGATGGGCGCGCCGGTCTCGTCGAGGCCGACCTCGACGCAGTCCGTCATGTTGGGCACACCGAGCCCCAGCGTGAATGTACCGTCGCCGCGCAGATCGCCGAGGGCGGCGAGCTGCTTGTGGTTGTCACCCGGGAGGCTGATTGTCAGCGTGGGGGTAATCACCCGGGTGCACAGCTCAGCCGACCAGCAAGTATCGCGCCGCTCGCAGGCGTTGACCACGCCGTCGCCGCAGGTCTCGGCGCGGCCGGGGCCCACCGCCGGGTCTGCGTCATCGCAGTCATCGGGGGTAAAGGCGCCGTCAGCGTCCGCGTCGGTGGGCGCGCCGGTGTCGGGCGCGCCGGTGTCGGCGCAGTCAAAGCGCACCGGCGCGCCGCCATCGCCACCCCCATCGGTCGAGCCGTCGGCGCCGTCCACCCCGCCGTCGGCCGCGCCCCCGTCACCGCCGCCACCGTCGAAGTAGCCCCCGTCACCGCCGCCATCGCCGCCGTCGCCCGCCGTGCCATCGTCGGCGGGCCTGGCGCCGCTGCTGCTGCCCCAGGCGATGGGCGGCAGGGCGGCGGGGGCCTCGCCCACCTTCGCCGTCTCGACCGGCGCGCCGCCGCAGGCGACCCCGAGGGCGATGGGCAGGTGCAGCCACGCGGTGCCCCGCGCGCCTCCGCTCTGCTTGGTGGCCCCGCCGCGCATCGCGCACCCTCCCCGCGCCAACGTCTACCGCGCCGCGCCCCACCCGCGCACCCGTCGCGGTCCTGTTCGCAGCGCTGTGGAACGGGCGCCGCCGCGCCCGCAGGCCCCGCCTTGGCCCGCTCGGTCGCTGGACCGGAGAGGACACCGCGGCGGGCCGCGGCGGCTCGGGCCACGCCGGCTTAGGCCCACCAAGCGACCCAAGCGGCCATCTTGTTGATCACAAGCACATCCAGCCCTTGATGTCCCGATCAGTCGTTTGATCGCCCTTGTGCAGCACCTGCAGCGCCCCGATCAGGCGTTCGATCGCCCTTGTGCAGCACCTGCAGCGCCCCGATCAACCGCTCGATCGCCCTTGTGCAGCACCTGCACCACCCCGATCAACCGTTTGATCGCCCTTGTGCAGCACCTGCACCACCCCGATCAACCGCTCGATCGCCCTTGTGCAGCACCTGCAGCGCCCCGATCAGGCGTTCGATCGCCCTTGTGCAGCACCTGCACCACCCCGATCAACCGCTCGATCGCCCTTGTGCAGCACCTGCACTGCCCCGATCAGGCGTTCGATCACCCTGGTGCAGCACAAGCATCCACGCCATCAGATGCTTCGCTGCGCAGCAGCGGCGCCACAGCCACCTTCGGCAAGCAGGCGCCTGCGGTCTCCTCGCGGCCCACCTTCGCGCAGCGGCGGGGCACGAGGCCCGCGGCCTAGGCCGCGCCGCGGGCGGCGCAACACCCCGGGGGCCTTTGCGTGCCGCGCGCCGTGCGCCCCACGGCCTCGCGAGCGACCCGGGGCGCCGATGCGCGCTGGGCGCGGCGCGCTTGACCACAGCGGCTCCGTATGACCTGCTCACCGGGCCCGCGCGCCGCGGGCGCCCCGCACCGCGCCCGCGCTGGGCGTGGGCGACCGGCCCGAGCCGATCACCCCCTCCGCTGGAGCCCTCATGCCCGCTTATGCCCGCAAGACCCGCGTCGCCCTGCTCGCCATGGCCGCCCCCCTTGTCCACAGCGCCCGCGCGCTGTTCACCGCGCCCGACCTGCGGGCGGCGGCCGACGAGGTCGAGGCGGCGGCGGTCGAGCTCGAGCTGCTGGTCAACGGCCGGCTCAGCGTCGGCCACGCGCTCAGCGGCAAGGCCGCCGAGGTGGGCGCGGCCGAGCAGAGCCTCGACCGCCGGGTCGGCGGGCTGTCGCGCGGCCTCGACGGCCTCGCCGACCTGGGCCTGCGCGAGGCCGAGGCGCTGCGCGACGCGCTCTTGCCCGAGGGCCTCGCGGTGGTCATCGGCCCGCGGGGCAAGGCCCAGGCGCCCCAGTACACGCTCTTGGCCGAGCGCCTGCACAGCGCCCGCGACCTGCCCTTCGCCCTGCGCCTCGAGGAAGAGCTGAGCGCCCTGCGCGCCGACCTGCTGGCTTGGGTCGACGAGACCCTGGCCAAAGAAGACGTGCACCGCGGCCAGCGCCGGGCGGTGGCCGACGCCAGCGCGGCCGCCGAGGCCCTGCGCACGGCCCTGCAGCGCCTCGACCGCGAGGTCGAGCGCGAGGCGGGCGGGCCGCGGGCCGACGCCTACCTGAGCTGGGCGGCGGCGGTGCGCGGGGTCGCCTGAGGTGCG
>JAEUKK010000086.1 GCA_016792625.1 Deltaproteobacteria bacterium
TGATGTGGTGGCCGCCCTCCTCGACGCGATGGGGCCCGACAGCGTGGGGGTGGCCCAGCTCGCCGACCGCCACCGGCCCGAGGCGGCCTGGGCGCTCGGCGCCCCCGCCCGGTGGATGGCCGCCGCCCCCCTCCCGCCGGGGCCCGGCCCGCGCAGCCACGTCGCCACCCGGCCCGCCGCCCTGCGCGAGGCCGAGGCGCAAGATCCCGCCGCGGCCTGGGCCGGGCACCAGCCCGCTCCCCCGCCGCTGCGGCCCGCGCTGCTGATCGAGCCGCCGATCGCCCTCGAGGTCCGGGTCGGCCGCTGGGGGCGCCCCGAGGCCGTGCACCACGAGGGGCGCTGGCAGCCGCTGCGCGCCGCCCACGGGCCAGAGCGCCTCGCCGGCGAATGGTGGGCGCCGGTGGCCTTCACCCGCAGCTACTGGCGGGTCGAGCTGTGGGATGGGCGAGGCGCATGGGTCTACGCCGAAGATGGCCGCTGGGCCCTGCACGGCTGGTTTGAAGAGGCGGGCGCGTGAGCAGCCCCGGCGCCCGCGCCGCCGCCGAGCTGGTGTGCAGCAGCAGCTTCTCCTTCCTCGAGGGGGCCTCGAGCCCCGAAGAGCTGGTCGACGAGGCCGACCGGCTGGGGCTCCAGGCCATCGGGCTCACCGACCGCGACGGGGTCTATGGGTTGCCGCGGGCCTGGCGGCGCCTCAAAGAGCTGCGCGCCGCGGGCAAAGGCGCGGTGCAGCTGGTCGCCGGCGCGCGCCTGACGGTGGAAGAGGGGCCGGGGCTCATCCTGCTCGCCCGCGACGCCGGCGGGTGGGCGCGGCTCTGCCGCCTCATCACCGCCGCCCGCAGCGGCGGCGGGCTCGAGCCCGAGGCCCTCCCTCCGGGCGGCCAGGCCAGCCCGCAGGGGGCGGGGCGCCGGGGCGGCAGCCCCGCGCTCTTGGCGGCCGGCCCACACGCGCGCGAGGGCGTCGAGAAGGGTCGCGGCGCCCTCCCCTTGTCGCAGATCCTCGACATGAACGACGGCCTTGACGTCATCTTGGTCGAGACTTGGTCGAGCTTCCTCGCCCGCCGGGTGGCCGAGGCCTTCGGGGATCGGGCCAGCCTCGCCCTGCGCCGCCGCCTCGACAGCCGCGACCCCGAGCGCGTGGCCGCCGCCCACACCTTGGCGCGCCGCTGCGGCCTGCCGCTGCTCGCGACCAATGAGCCGCTCTACCACCACCCCGACCGCGCCCGGCTGCAAGACGTGCTGACCGCGACCCGCCTGGGCTGCACGCTCGACGCCGCCGGCGCGCTGCTGCAGCCCAACCGCGAGCGGTCGCTGCGGGGGCCCGCGGCCCTCGCCGCCCTCTTCCAGGGCCACGAGGCCGCCCTCGACCGGGCGGTCGAGGTGGCGGGGCGCTGCACCTTCACCCTCGACCAGCTCCGCTACCGCTACCCCCGCGAGGTGGTGCCCGAGGGCACGACGCCGATCAGCTGGCTGCGCACGCTCTGCGAAAATGGTCTGCGCTGGCGCTATCCCGGGGGGGCACCCCCGAAGGTGGCGGCCCAGGTCGAGGCCGAGCTGGGGATCATCGACCGCCTCGACTTCGCCGCCTACTTCCTCACCGTGCACGACTGCGTGCGCTTCGCCCAAGAGCGCGGGATCTTGTGCCAGGGCCGCGGCAGCGCCGCGAACTCCGCGGTCTGCTTCGTGCTCGGGGTCACCGCGGTCGACCCCGCCAGCACCAGCCTGCTGTTTGAGCGCTTCATCTCTGAGGAGCGGGGCGAGCCGCCCGACATCGACGTCGACTTCGAGCACGAGCGACGCGAAGAGCTCATGCAGTACGTCTATGAAAAGTACGGCAGACACCGCGCGGCCATGGTCTGCAACGTCATCACCTGGCGGCGCCGCAGCGCGATCCGCGACTGCGGCAAGGCGCTGGGGCTCAGCCTCGACCAGGTCGACCGCATGGCCAAGCAGGTGCAGTGGTTCGACGGGGCCCCGCCGACCGCGGCGCAGCTGGCCGAAGCCGGGGTCGACGCCGCCGACCGCCGGGTGCACCTGACCATCGCCCTCGCCGAAGAGCTGCGCGGCCAGCCCCGCCACCTCGGCCTGCACAGCGGCGGCTTCACGATGTCGGATGGCCCGGTGGTCGACCTGTGCCCAGTCGAGCCGGCGACCATGGCCGGCCGCACCGTCCTGCAGTGGGACAAAGACGACATCGACGTGGTCGGCTTTGTGAAGGTCGATCTCCTCGCCTTGGGCATGTTGACCGCGCTCCGGCGCACCTTTGACCTCATCGCCGCCCACTGGGGGCGGGTGCTCGATCTCGCGAGCGTGCCCCAAGACGACGTCGCGGTCTTCGACATGCTCGCGAAGGCGGACAGCGTCGGCGTCTTCCAAATCGAGAGCCGGGCGCAGATGAGCATGCTGCCGCGGCTGCAGCCGCGCTGCTGGTACGACCTCGTCGTCCAGGTCAGCATCGTGCGCCCCGGCCCCATCCAAGGGGGCATGGTGCACCCCTACCTGCGGCGCCGCGCCGGCGAAGAGCCCATCACCTACGCGCACCCGCTGCTCGAGCCCATCCTCGCGCGCACCTGCGGGGTGCCCATCTTCCAAGAGCAGGTGATGGCGATGGCCGTCGCGGTCGGCGGCTTCACCCCGGGCAGAGCCGACGCGCTGCGCCGCGCGATGGGCGCCTGGCGCAAGCGCGGCGGCCTCAAAGAGATCACCGACGAGCTGATGGCCGGCATGCAGCGCAACGGCATCACCGGTGCGTACGCTGCCCAGATCGCACAGCAGATTCAAGGCTTTGGCGAGTACGGCTTCCCCGAGAGCCACGCGGCCAGCTTCGCCCGCCTCGTCTACGTCTCCTGTTGGGTCAAGCGCCACTACCCGGCGGCCTTCACCTGCGCGCTGCTCAACAGCCAGCCCATGGGCTTCTACTCGGCGCGCTCGCTCATCGCCGACCTGCGGCGGCACGGCGAGGTCGTGCTCCCGGTGCACCTGCAGCACAGCGCCTGGGACAACAGCCTCGAGCCCCTGCCCGGTAGAGCCGCCGGCCCGCCCTTCGCGCTCCGGCTCGGCCTGCGCCAGCTCGCCGGTCTGCGCCGCGAGGCCGGCGAGGCCCTCGTGGCCGCCCGCCAGAGCGACGGCCCATTCGCTGATCTCGGCGATCTCCTGCGCCGCACCCCCCTGCGCAAAGATGAGGTCGAGCTGCTGGTACGGGCCGGCGCCACCGAGGGCATGGCCGAGGATCGGCGCCAAGGCCTCTGGCAGGCCCGCGGCCTGTGGGACCTGCCGCTGTTCCGCGGCCTCCAGCGCCCGCCCGAGCCCACGCCCCTGCCCGCCCCGACGCCCATCGACCTGCTGCGCGAGGACTTCGACGCCGTCGGCCTCTCGCTCGACCACGACCCCATCGGGCTGATGCGGCCGCGCCTGCGCGCCGAGGGCGCCATCGAGATCAGCGCGCTGAAGGGCATCCCCACGGGGCGGTGGGTCAAGGTCGCTGGCGTGATCTCGAACCGGCAGCGCCCGCAGACCGCCAGCGGCGTGCTGTTCATGACCTTCGAGGACGAGACCGGGATGCTCAACGTCGTGGTCAAGCCCCAGGTCTTCGAGCGCCAGCGCCCGCTCATCCTCGGCGCGACCATGCTGCGGGCCCGGGGGCGCCTGCAGCGCGAAGGCGACAGCCTCAGCCTGCTCGCCTTCACCTTCGCCCCCATCGAGGAGCAGCACCTGGTCCATGTGCCGAGCCGTGACTTTCGCTGAACCTCGCCGCCGCCGCGCCCGGCGCAGCGGAGGGAGGGGGCCTGCGCGTGGCCGCGGCGGCGGCCCGAACAACCGGGCCTTGCGGCGAAATTCCGCAGCGACCACGCGCAGGAAGGGGCAGGGCGCGGGGCGCGCCCAAGGCGGGGAGAGGGAGCCTGCGCGCGGCCGCCACGGCGGCCCGAACAACCGGACCTTGCGGCGAAATTCCGCAGCGACCACGCGCAGGAGAGCGAAGCGCACGAAGAGGAGGGCCCCGGAGCGCCCCGAGCGGCGCAGGCCCCCTCCCGGGACCGGCGCGGAGCCGCAGCGCGGCCCCGGCCGGTCGGGGGACACGCGCGGAGCAGGCGCGCAAGGAGGCGGGGCGAGCGGGCGGGAGCGGCGCGGTCGCGTCGCAGGCGGCAGGGGGCGAAGGGGGCGATCCGCGACAACGGCCTACTTGAGGTCATCCTCGTGGGCTTGCAGCCCCTTTCACTCTCTCCTGTTCGGATCGACGGGGCGGGCGCATGAGGCCCCGCGGCCCGCCGCCCCGGGAAGCGCACCCGGGGTTAGACCGCGCCCCCGGGGGGAGCCCATGACCGCAGCGCCACCAGAGCCGCCCGACGACGACCGCGGGCCTGCCCCGCGCAGCGGCGCAGCCCCCAGCAAAGAAGAGCGCCGAAAGGCCCGGGCCCGCCGCGGCATGCGCGCCCGCCCCAAGGGCCGGGGCACGCCGCCGCCGCTGCAGCCGATGGAGCCCCCGCCCCTGGTCGAGGCCCCGCCGCCCCGGGCCAGCGCGTCCGGTGACGAGGTCACCGACCTGCTGCTCGAGCGCCTCTCCGACGACGAGGGCCCGCCCGCGCCGCCCCTGACCGGCGGGCTCTGGGGCCGGCCGCTGTGGCACTGGGGTGTGCTCCTCCTGATCAGCGTCGGGGTCGGTGCTCTCGTGGCCGCCCAGACCGGCGACGGGCCCCTGGTGCTGAGCAGCGCCGCGGCCACCGCCCTCGCGCTGGGCTCGTTCATGGCGCTCTACACCCCGCCGGCGCCGGGCCTCCCGCCGGGGCGCGCGCCGGCGGCGCCGGTGGCCCCCGCGCCGCAGCCCGCGCCCACCCTCGCCGCGCCCGCGCCCGAGGCGGGCCCGAGCTTGAACCGCGCCGCCCGGCGCCACGCCGCTCCGCAGCCGGTCGAGGCCGCGCCGGCCACCCCCACCGCAGAGGGCGGGTCGGTCGAGGGGGCGCCCCCTCCGGCGCCGGCGGCGCGCCGGGCGCCGCGGATCGCCCACCCGCGGTCACCGAAGGACCTTCGATGAGCACCACCTCCCTCTGGCTCGACGCCGCCCACCGCCCGCAGCCGGCCCTCGACGCCGACGTCGAAGCGGACGTGCTGATCCTCGGCGCGGGGGTCTGCGGGGCCGGCGCCGCGCTGCGCCTCGCCGCCGCCGGCCTTCGCGTGCGCTGGCTCGACGCCGGCGCGGTCGCCAGCGGCGCGACCGGCCGGAACGCCGGCTTCATCCTGCAGGGCAACGTCGAGCGCTATGACCGCGCCGTCTCGCTGCTCGGGCGCGAGCGGGCCCGGGCCATCCACAGCTTCACGCTTCACAACCACCGGCGCATGGCCGAGGTGATCGCGGCCCACGCCATCTCCTGCGCGTACCGCCAAGCGGGCAGCCTGCAGCTCGCGAGCAGCCCCGCCGAGGCAGAAGAGCTCGTCCGCTCCGCCGCGCTGCTCGAGGCGGATGGCTTCCCGGCGACCCTGCTCCGCGGCGCCGAGCTGCCCGCGGTCTACCGCGAGGCCGGCTTTGAGGTGGCCGTCCACATGCCCATGGACGGTGAGCTCGACCCCGCCGCCTTCGTGCGGGGGGCCGCCGCGGCGGCCGTCGAGGCGGGCGTGCAGCTGCACGAGCACAGCCCCGCTCTCTCGCTGCACGAGCGCGACGGCGAGGTCGAGGTCCGCACGCCCAGCGGCAGCGTGCGCGCCCAGCTCGCCCTGGTCTGCGCCAACGCGTGGACCGGCACGCTGCTCCCCGCCCTGCACGACCGGGTCACCCCCGTCCGCGGCCAGATGCTCGCCACCGCGCCCGCCCCGCGCATCTTCGACCTGCCCGTCTACGCCGACCACGGCTACGACTACTGGCGGCAGACCCCCGACGGGCGGCTGGTGTTGGGCGGCTGGCGCAACTTGGATCCCGGCGCGGAAGTGGGCCTCGAGGACCGTCTGCACAACGAGATCCAATCCAAGATGGACGCGTTTGTCGCCCGCTTCCCCGGACTCGGCCAGCCCGCGGTCACCCACCGCTGGTCGGGCATCATGGGCTTCTCGCAAGATGGCCTGCCCATCGTCGGCCCCGCGCCAGGCAGCCCCCAGGTGCTGGTCGCCGCGGGCTACACCGGCCACGGCTTTGGCTTCGCGTGGCGCTGCGGAGAGCTCGCCGCTGACGCCATCCTCGGCGAACCGACCCCAGAGCTGGCGCTGTTCTCGCCGAGCCGCTTCGCCTAATCGCGCCGCGGCGCCCTCGACGGCGGCGCGCGCTGGTCTAGGCTGCCCCTCCCGCCCGGGCGCCGCGCGCCCGCCTCTCCCCTGGAGCCCCCATGGGCCTCGATTACCGCGTCAAGTGCTGCCCCGACGGCCTCGTGACCGACCGCCGCCGGCGCATCCGCGTGCTGGACTGCACCATCCGCGACGGCGGCATCTGCAACGACTGGGCCTTCGACAAAGACCTCGTCCGGCGCGTCTTCCGCGCCCTGTCCGCCGCCGGCGTCGACACGATGGAGATCGGCTACCGCGTGCGCGGCGGCCAAGCAGAGCCGGGCGCCGGTCCCTGGCGCACGAGCCACGAGGATGACCTGCGCGACGTCATCTCCGAGACGCACATGAAGCTCGCGACCATGGTCGACGCCGGGCGCATTGACCCGCGCGACATCCCCGCCGCCGCCGACTCGGTCACCCAGGCCCTGCGCATCGCGACCTACGCCCACCAGCTCGACGAGGCCCTGCGCCTGCTCGAAGACGCGCAAAACAAGGGCTACGAGACCTATGTCAACGTCATGGCCATCTCGACGCTGAGCCCCGACGAGGTCGACCGCTTCTTGCTGCGCCTCAAGGGCACCGGCGTCGACAATGTCGCCATCGTGGACAGTTTTGGGGCGCTCTACCCCCACCACGTGCGCTACCTCGTCCACAAGTACATGAACTACCTGGGCGAAGCGGTCAAGGTCGGCGTGCACTTCCACAACAACCAGCAGCAGGCCTTCGCCAACACCATCGCGGCGATCGACGAGGGCGTGGACTTCGTCGACGCCACGATCATGGGCATGGGGCGCGGCGCCGGGAACTGTCCGCTCGAGCTGCTGCTCTTCTACTTGGACAACCCGCGCTACGACGTCGCGCCGGTCCTCGATCTGGTCGAGACCTTCGCTGGCCTCAACGAAGAGCTGCGCTGGGGCTACCACCTGCCCTACGCCATCACCGGCTACTACAACCTGCACCCGAAGCCGGCGATGGACCGCATGGCCCGCCCCGACCGCTACCAGGTGCGCGAGATGTACGAGCAGCTCGCCGGTCGCCTGCTGGCCGACCGCGCGCCCGGCACGGGCTGAGCCCCCCTTCTGGTAGGCTGGGCCCGCGCCACCGCCCGGGAGCCCCATGAACGCCCGCCCTGTTTTGCTCGGCCTCGCCGGCCTGCTCGCCCTGCCGGTGGTCGCCTTCGGCGCCTTCGCCGCATTTGTGTTCTCGACCGAACACAACCCAGCACCGGTCGAGGCGGTGCCCACCCAATGCAGCGGCGCGCCGCCGACCCTGCAGGCCGGGCAAGAGCTCACCGTCCTCTCCTGGAACCTGCAGTACGGGGCCAGCCGCAAGCACCACTTCTTCTATGACGGTGGCGACGCTGTCTTCGTGCCGCCCGCCGATGTGGCCGAGACGGTGGCGGCGATCAGCGGGGTCATCGAGGCGGTCGACGCCGACATCAACCTGCTCCAAGAGATCGACCGCGACAGCGACCGCACCGGGCGAAAAGACCAGCTCCCCGCCTACATTGAGGCGGGCGCCACCCCCTGCGCCTCGGCCACGCCCTACCACTTGGCCCGCTTCGTCCCCAAGCCCCTGAGCCGGCCGCTCGGGCGGGTCGACATGGAGCTCGGCGTGCTCAGCCGGGTGGCCCACGGCAACGCCCAGCGCCACGCCCTCGCCCTGATGGACGAGCCGCGCATCGTCCAGGCCCTGAACCTCAAGCGCGCCCTGCTCACCGCCGAGCTGCCCATCGCCGGCGGCGGGCCCCCCCTGGCCGTGGCGGTCACCCACCTCTCCGCCTTCTCCTTCGGGGACGGCACGTTGGGCATGCAGGTCGACGCGCTGGTCGAGTGGATGGCCAGCCGCCCGCCCGACCAGCCCTGGATCTTGGCCGGCGACCTGAACCTGCTGCCGCCCGGTGACGACCCCAAGCGCCTCACGGTGGAGAGTGAGCTCTACGCCGACGACCCGAACCCGGCCGGGAAGCTGCTGCCCCGCTTCCAAGAGATCTTTCCCGACCAGCTCGACCCAAACATCCGCACCTACCTTCCGTTTGGCGCGAACGAGGCCGACCGCAAGATCGACTATGTGTTCTACGGTGGGCCGATCTCGCTCGAAGAAGCGGCGGTGCTGCGGGAGCACAGCGCGATCAGCGACCACCTGCCGATTCGCGCGCGTTTTCGGCTGAGCGGCGTCCCCGCAGCTGAGGCCGAGCCCGCCGCGGAGGGCGCGCCAACGGGCCTCGCGCCGACCGAGGTCGCGCCCACCGAGGGCCCCCCGCGCGAGGCGGGCCCCTGAGCGGCCCGCATCTCATTCAAACATCGCCGTAACACCTAAAACACCGACACCCTGAACCGGGCGTCGCGCGCGGCGCGGCCTCAGGGCGCCGGCGGCGCAACAACGGGAGCAGTCGGCGTACCGCGGAGGGCGTCGAGCTCGGCCTCCAGGGCGTTGACCCGCTCCTCGAGCAGCTTGAGCTCACCCAGCCAGCCGGGGGGCGGCGTCGGGCTGGGCGGCGCGCCGGCCTGCACCGCCGCCACCGCGCCCGCCGCGATGGCCCGGGCCTCGGGCTCGCGCTCCCAGCGCCGCCACGCCTCCAAGGCGGGCAGGGCGGCGCGGTGGCCGAGGGCCCCGAGCGCCCGCCCCACGCCCTGCCGGGTGCGCAGATCGTCGTCCTGGAGCATAGACGCACCGAAGCGCGCCGCCGCCGCTGCGGCCACCTCCCGCTCGGCCGGTGCGAGGCGCCGGCTCAGCGCGACGGCGGCGTGCAAGCCGTCCACCCGACCGCGCTCGGGCGCGCCTGGGTCGAGCAGCAAGGGCAGGTCCGCCGCGCTGCCGTGGGCGCCTATCAAGGCGACCGCCGCCGCGCGCAGCTCCTGCTCCTCGGTGTCCCGCAGGCGGGTCAGCCGCCGCGCGTGGGCCAGCGCCGCCGCCGGGTCGCGCTCCCCGAGCCCGCGCAAAGCCGCGGCCCGCACGTCGGGGTTGGCGTCCTGGCGCACCATCCGGTCGAGCTCGGCCCGGGCCTCGGGGCGGTCGATCTTGCCGAGCCCGCCCGCGACGGCGATCCGCACCCGCGCCGAGCGGTCCGCCGCCGCCCCGAGCAGCGGGGTGAGGGCGCGCTGCTCTCCCAAGGCCTCGGCCGCGGCGACCCGCAGGGGCACGAGGCGGTGGCGCTCCTCTTCGTCCGCGGGGGCCAGGGCCAAAATGGCCGCCGGCACGTGCACCGCGTCGGTCTGCCCCAGGGCGACCAAGGCCCGCCGCCGCGCGAGGGGGCTGGCCGCCAGCGCCTGGCGGCCCCAAGAGGCGGGATCTTGCACCTGATCGACCGTCGCCAACAGCCCGCCATCGGGGTCGAAGGCCACATAGGCCGGCGGCGAAGCCAGGGGCAGGCGCAGCTGCAGGCGCTCGTCCTCGAGCCAGCCCTCGACCCGCGCCTCGCCGCCCTCGGCGAGCCCCACGGCGACGACCACGGGCAGGGTGAAGCGGGGCCGCTGCTCGTCGACCTGCTGGCGCACATCAACAATCAGCAGGCCACTCTCGTATTGATCGCGGACGGTGAGCGCGGGCACCGCCGCCAGATCCACCCACTGCTGGAAGAACCAGCCCAGGTCGCGCCCCGACACCTCTTCGAGAGCGACGCGCAGATCACTGGTCTCGACGAGCTGGTGCCTTTGGTCGGCCACGTAGCGCCGCACGCCCTCCCACCACAGCTCCTCGCCGAGCAGCTGGCGGAGCATGTGCAGGACCTGGGGCCCCTTTCCATAGACCGAGCCGGAGTCAGGCTCCCCCTCGGCGTGAAAAAACCGGCCTGCGAGCGCCGGCCCGGCGGCCGCGCTGCGCTGCCAGGCGTCCACCCGGGCGGCGTAGGCGTGGGGGCCGTGGGCATGGCCCTCCCACTCCGCCTCCATGAAGCTCGCAAACCCTTCGTTTAACCAGAGCTCTCGAAAAGTCCGACAGGTCAACAGGTCGCCGAACCACTGGTGGGCCAGCTCGTGGGCCACGACCCGCTCGGTGCGCTGCCGATGACCGACCCGATCGTCGACCAGCTGCCCCGCGTCATTGATGGTGGCGCCGGTGTTCTCCATGCCGCCGTAGGGGAAGCGCTGGGCATAGACCTGCAGGTAGTCCCCCCAGGGCCAAGGCTCCCCGGTCCGCACCTCAAAGAACGCCTTCATGGCGGGCAAGGGCTGCAGCACCCGCGCCACGGCCTCGGGATCGGTGCGCGGCGGCACCCAGAGCTTGAGGCGCGGGTCGGCCGGGTGCACGACCTCCTCGTAGGTCCCGGCGGCGACCATCACGAGATAATTCACCAAGTCAGGGCCGCTGTTGGTATGGGCGATCCATCCATCCGGCGCCTTTACCTTGCCTTCGTACGCAAACCGGTCACCCGGATGATCCACATTGGGAAACCAATGCCGGTGGTCCTGCGGCTCGCCCTGGGTCCAGACCTCGGCGTGGCGGTCCGGGCTGTGGGGGCCCGGCGCGCGGAAGTGCATGCCCGTGCGCGGGCGGGCCCGCCAGCGCACCTCGACCGGCGGCGGGCGCTGGCCTGGGCTGCTCGCAGGCAGGTCGATCACGAGGCGCTCCCCGCGCATATGCCAAGGCGCGGGATCGCCGCCGACCCGCACCTCGGCGATCTGCAGGTCGACCTGATCGAGCAGCAGCGGCCCGGGCGAGAGGCGCGCGAGGTGGTAGGTCGCGCGGCCGACCACCGCGCGCTCCGCGGGGAGCAGCTCCAGGTCGAGCTCGAGCTTGAGCAGGTCAAAGGAGCGGTCCGGCGCCACCGCGCCCCGTCGGTCCGGCTCGATGGGCGCGCCACGGGCCCCGGCGCCGATCCCGCAGCAGATCACCAGCGCGGCGACCCGCGCCCCTCGGCCCCAGTCCGGCATCGAGCCCCCTTCCCGTCCGCGCCCAGGGAGCGCCGCGCTGCGCGGGCGCCTGGGGCCGGCCCGCCCTTGGTACCACCAACGGACCGCGCCGCCGCCCCCCGAGGCCCCATGTCCGCGCCGACCCCCAGCCCTCCCGCCGCGCTCAGCCGTGGCCTGAGCCTGATCCTGCTCGACCCGGCGCTCTCCGTCGCGGCCGCACAGGCCCCGGGCGGCGCGCCCTTGCCCACCGGCGCGCCGATCTCCGCCTGGCTGCCCGGGTGGCGGCCGGTCCCCGGCTCCCAGCGGGTCGGGGCCCTCGACGTGGACGCGCTCGCCCTGGCTGACGGGGGCTGGGCGCTCGCGGCGCGTCCCCGCGGGCGCCCCGCGGGCCTCGCAGCAGCAGTGGCCGATCCGCTGATCGGCGTGGTGCTTCATGAGCTGAACAACGCGCTGACGGTCATCTTCGGCCAGGCCGAGCTCGGCGCCCGCGACGCGCCCCCGGCCCAAGAGCGCGCCTTGGGCAAGGTGCGCGCGGCGGCTGATCGCCTGCGCGAGCTGGCCGCGGCGGTGGTCCGGCTGCGCAGCCCCGCGGGCCACCGACCCGGATCTGCCGCGCTGGCCGCCGATCTGCTCGCCCTGCTCGGCCCCCACCGGCAATTCGAGCCGGCGCTCGAGCCGGCCCAGCTCGACGGGCTGGAGCCGCTGGAGGTCGCGGCGATCGGCGCCGCCCTGCGGACCTTGCCGCCGACCGGCTGGCGGGTGGAGGGCGCCGCCTCCCATACGGGCGGCCTGCGCCTGACCCGCGCGACACCGGGGGCGACGACGGCCGATCCGCCCGCGCTCGAGGCCCTCGCGGGGGCGATCCAGGCCCGCGGCGGGGCGTGGGGCGCCGCCCCCGGGGGCTGGCAGCTGCGGCTGCGCGCCCCCAGCGCAAGGCCGACCCTCCTCCTCTGGGTGCAGGAGCCGGATCTGGCCGACCTGCTGCGCGAGGCGCTGGCCGACCTCGAGATCGCCGAGGTGCACAGTATAAACGAGCTCGAGGCGCTGGTCGGCGCCCCGCACGCGACCCTCCTGGTCGACGCCGCGGTCCTTCGGCGCGGGCTGTCCGCGGCCTGGCCGGCGCTGCTCCTCCAGCGCCCGCAGCTCCGGCTGCTCGTGCTGCACGCCAACCTCGCCGAGCTGCCCCCCGGCGCGACCGCGCTGTCGGGCCCGCTGGACCTCGCCGCCCTCCGGTCCGCGCTGGGCGCCTGAACCTCTCCGGCCCGCGCCCCGCAGCTCAGGGCGCGACTGGCCGCAGCGCCGCGTCCAGCCGGGCCGCCGCCCCCGGCCCCTCGGGGGTCGCCCAGCAGCGGACCGCTGCGCCCTCTCGGGCCCGCCGCAGCAGCCACATCCCGCCCGGCCCCTCCACCACACCGGCGCGCGGCAGCAGCAGGGGAGCCGGCGCCCGCCCCGCGCGCAGGGGCTCCCCGTCGAGCTCAAAGCGGAGGGTCAACACGACCGGATCGGCCCGCTCCACGCCAATCAGCTCTGCACCGACTGGGGCCGGCGGCAGCTGTGCCGCGCCCGGGGTCACGCCAGCTTGGTCGAGCTCGGCGGTGAGCGCCGCGGGGGCGCCGCTGCGCAGCGGGCCCCCCGGCCCGGCGCAGGGGTCCACTGGCAGGGGGCCCTCCAGCCGCGCCGCCAGCCCGAGCCCGAGCGTGAGGGGCACAAGGAGGAGGAGGGCCCGCAGCTCCACCCCCGGGGCGGCCGGCCGGGGCGCGGGCAGGGGCAGAGCCGGAGGGGTCGAGCCGAGCAGCCGGGGGCTGAGGGCGGGCTCGACTGGCCCGCGGGGGAGCGGCACGCCCAAGGCATCGGCCACCACGCTCATCTCGTGCCCGGTCAACAAGGAGATCGCGCGGACCACCCGCCCGAGGCCCGCGGGCCCCTCGGCGGCCCCGCGCGCGCGCAGCCAAGCGCAGAGGGCCGCGCCGGCGGAGAGCTCCGCGCCGAGCCGCGGGCTGACCGCCCGGAGCACCGACCGCCGCTCCCGGTGGAGGGCCACAAAGAGGGGGATCGCGCCCTGCTCCTCCCCGGACCAGGCGCACAACGCCCGCCAGAGCAGCGCGCGCTGGGCCCACCACAGCGCGTCGATGGCCGCTTCGTCGCCCGCGGCGGCGGCCCGCAGCGCCCGGGCCTCGTCCAGATCAGCGATCAGCGCGAACTCCTCGGCCATGACCGCTCACCGCGCCGGCTCCGGCGCGCGCCAGGCGCCCGCGGCCGTGCTGCCCGCCGGGAGCAGCCCCAGCTCGACCAGGGCCTGGGCCACCGCCTCCCACCGCTCGGCCCGCATGGCCCCGAGGCCGTCGGCCCCGCGCAGGAAGGGCGCTTGGCGCTCGGTCACGCAGCGGATGAGCTGATCATTGAGCTGGTCGTTCTTCTTGAGGATCTCGGCGTTAGCCCGGGCCGGATCGGCGAGGTAGGCCTCCCATGCTTTTTGGGTGGCGGCGACGAAGCGGGCCGTCCAGGGCGGCGGCGGATCGGCGACGGCGACCACCGTGCCGTAGGGGTTCCAGCCCTGGGCGCCGGGCTGCAGGAAGCGGACCTTGGCGCCCTTGGCCTCGGCGACGCAGGGCTCGCTGGTGATGTAGGCCTGCTGCATCGCGCCGGGGTCGGCGAGGAAGGGGCCGACGCTGCCGCCGTAGGGCACCGCTTTGACCTTGCCCTCCCAGGCGAGGCGCTTCCACAAGAAGCTGTGGAAGGGCCCGCCCACCTCGATCGCGATCTCCGCGCCGGCCGGCACGTCGCCGAGCTGCTGGATGGGACCCTCTGCGTGCACCATCAGGCCCTGGGGGGTGTCCTGAAAGGCGGCCCACACGCCGACCGCACCGGCACCTTTGGCGCGCTTGAGCAGCAGGTCGTCGGCGGCGGTGATCGCGAGCTCGGCCCGACCGGCCGACAGCAGCTCGAGCGTGGGCGCGCCGGGGCCGCCGGGGATGATCTGCACATCGAAGCCCGCGGCCGCGTAATGACCGCCCAGGACGCCCTCGTAGAAGCCGCCAAACTCGGGCTCAGGCACCCAGTTGAGCGCGAGGCGCACCGGCTGCAGGGCGGCCCCCGCCGTCGGCGCACCGGGAGCGCCAGGCCCCTCCGCGGGCGCAGGCGCGGAGCCCCCGCAGCCCACGAGCGCCGCCAACAGGGCGAAACAGGCGGCCTCTCGATACAACATATTCAAACTCCACCGTAACATTGAAACATCAACGGGAGGGGCCGCGCTGGCTCGGATGGTAGGACCGCAGAGCCAGGGCCTCGGCCGCCCGCACCGCGGCGTAGAGCGCGCCCGCCAGGGCCGCCGCCGCGCCCACCGCGGCGAAGGTGAGCGCCGTGTCGGCCGAGCGGGCCGAGCGCAGCACCAAGTAGCCGATGCTCGGCGGATCGCCGTTGCTGCCCACGAATTCGCCCACGATGGCGCCGATGACCGAGAGGCCGGCGGCGGTGCGCAGGCCGGCGAAGGCGGCGGGCGCGGCGGCGGGCAGGCGCAGCCAGCGCAGCTCCTGCCAGCGGCTCGCCTTGTAGAGGGCAAAGAGCTCGACCTGCTCGGGATCGACGCCCAGCAGGCCCACATGGGCGGCGGTCAGCAAGGGGAAGAAGCAGACCAGGGCCGAGGCGGCCACCGCGACCGGCGCGCCGTAGCCCAGCCAGACCACGAGCAGCGGCGCGACGGCGACCACCGGCAGGGTCTGCAGCAGCAGGGCGTAGGGGTAGACCGCGAGCTCGAGGCTGCGGCTCCACAAGAAGCCGACGCCGAGGCCCGCGCCGATAAGGGCACCGATGCCGAGCCCGGCGAGCGCGCAGCTCCCCGTGCGCAGGGCGGCGCCGATCAGGCGGCCTGGGTCGGCGGAGATGGCGCCCAGCACGTCCATCGGACCGGGGAGCAGCACCGGAGGGAGGGCCGCGGCGCCGGCCGACCACGCGGCCAGCGCGGCGACCAAGACCAGCAGCGGGAGGAGCAGCCGCTGGCTCACAGCGCCGCCTCGAGCCGCCGCACCTGGTCGCCGACCGCGGAGGAGAAGCGGCCCGCCGGCCCCCGCGGGCTGGCGCGCTTCACGGCGTGCCAAGCCCGCACGCTCAGGGGCGCCCCGCCGAGGACCACGACCACATCGGCCATCAGCACCGCCTCCTCGACGTCGTGGGTGACCATCACCACGGTGGTCTCGAGGCGCGACCAGACCTCGGCGAAGGCCGCCTGCAGCCCCCGCCGCGTGATCGCGTCGAGCGCGCCGAAGGGCTCATCCAGCAGCAGCAGGGCGGGCCGGGTGACCAGCGCCCGGGCGAGGCTGACCCGCATGCGCATGCCCCCCGAGAGGGCGTGGGGGTGCAAGCCCCGCGCCGACGCGAGGCCCACGCGGTCGAGGGCCGCGTCGACGGCAGCGGGGTCGTCGATCCCCGCGAGCTGCAGTGGCAGCGCGACGTTCTCGGCCACCGTCCGCCAGGGCAAGAGGTTCGGCGCCTGAAACACAAAACCGCGGGCGCCCGGCGCCTCGGCGAGGCCGGCGAGGTCCACCGCGCCCCGATCCGGCGGGAGGAGCCCCGCCAGCAGCCGCAAGAGGGTCGACTTGCCGCAGCCGCTCGGGCCGACCAAGGCGCTGACCTGGCCCCGCGGCAGGCGTAACGAGAAGCCGTCGAGGAGCGGCGCGGGCGCGCCGGGGAAGCGCAGCCCCACATCAACGAGCTTGAGCGCGTTTTCCGATTCAGGGCCCGCCATCCACCCTCCAGGCCCGCCCTCTAGCCCCACACACGCCCGGGGCCACCCATCGGCGCGCGGCGCGCCCGGCATGGTTTTGCAACATATTCAAACATGGATGTTTCAGCGCAAGATGCGCTGCGGCTCCCCCTCGGGGAACTCGAGCAGCTCCCAGGTCACGAAGAGCCGTGGCTGGCGGCCCAGCGCGGGCTCGAGCGCGACCCCGATCGAGGCATGGGTGCAGGTCGGGCAGAGCAGGTTGCGCAAATGACCAGGCGAGTCCTCGACGAGGTGCGCGGCCTCGACCGCCGAGTAGGCGGCCGCGACGTTCTCGTGGAAGCGGGCCCGGGGCAGCGCGAGGTTCGTGGCCGCCTCGGGCACCCCGCCCGCCTGGCCCGCCACCTTGTGGGCGACCCGGCCCTCGGCCGCCATCAGCGCGCTGTGCTCGCGGGCCGGCGACTCGAACAGCGGGAAGCGGCGCACCGCCGGCAGGCCACGCTCCTGGCGCAGGGCGTTGAGCCGCGCGTAGAGGGCCTCCTCGGCCTCGGTGGGGTGCGGAGCGGGCAGGCCGCCGACCATGCGGCCGGCCTCGGGCGGGGCAGCCTCGACGAAGACGCTGAACAGCAGCAGCACCTGGGCCACGCCGCGGTGATCGGCCACGACCTCGAGGCGGTGCTCGCCGGGCGCGTGGAAGCGGTCGACCCAGCGGGTGGTGCCCGAGCTGAGGTTCATCTCCTCGACCGGGCCGTCGGGCGGCGCCAAAAAGAGCCGCAGCGCGCCCACGCGGTCGGTGTCAACCCGCAGGCCCAGGGTGCCGTCGATGGGCAGGTCGCGCGGCAGCGGGTCGAGGCTCGCCCGGCCCACCCCGGCGGCCACCAGCCACAGGCACTGGCCGTCGCCCCAGCAGCGCTGGGCGATCGCCACATCGAGCGGATCACCGTCACCGAGGTTCATCAGGTCGTCGACCAGCACCTCGGGGAAGGCGCCGGCGTTCACCAAGGTGAGCAGCCGCGCCTGCGCCGGGTAGCCGACCTGGGCCAGCACCCGGCTGGTGACCCGCGGGTCGAGGTGCACGTCGGGGCGGGCGATGCGGCCGACGATCTCGTCGGCGGCGCGGTCCAGGCCCGCGTCGTAGCGGGCGGTGGGGAGCAGAGCGACGAGCTGCGCGTCGGGGCCGGGCGGCGGCGTGCCGGGCCGGTAGCGGACCTCGGGCGCGCGGGGCGCGGCCGCCTGGGCGAGCACCGGCTCCCCCTTGGGCAGCCCACCCCGGCAGGACAGCGCCACGAGCGCGAGCGCCAGGGCCCAGCGGGCGCCCCTCATGGCGCGGCCGCCTGGAGCACCAGCTGCACCCCATCGGTGCTGGTCTCGACCCCGAAGCCCGCGGCGCCGAGCGCCGGATCGAGCAGCTGGGCGCGCGCGGCGGGGGCGCGCATCCACTGGTCCACGCAGGCGGGCACGGTCGGGCCCGCGCAGCGCAGGGCCACCGCGGGGCCGTCCACAAATCCCGCCGCGCGCAGGCGGCCGACCGCGGCCTCGCCGTCCCAGCGCCCCTCTTTCGCCTCGTCAAGGGGCTGGCGGGAGAGGGCGCGCAGCGTGGCCTCGGGGCTGAGCCCGGGCGCGCCGAAGGCCTCGCGCAGCTCGGCGAGCACCGCATGCGCCCGCGCCTCGGTCTCGGCGGGACCGGCCACCCGCTCACCCGCCGAGCGGAGCAGCGGCGCAGGGGGCGTGTCCATGTCGACATAGAGGGGCAGGCCGGTCTTGCCCTGGGCGGTCTCGATCTCGAGCCACCACTCCCCGTCGACGTCGAGCACCGCGTCGACCGGCAGCGCGCCGGAGCGCAGCGCGCCGAGGGGCGAGACCAAGGCCCACCGGCCCGGGCGGTCGGCGGGCAGGAGGAGCGGCGCGCCCTTCGCATACTCGCGGGGGAAGGCGGCGAGCTCGACGGCGGGGAGGCCGATGAGCGCGACCCAGCGGTCCCGCTCGAGCACGCGGGCGCGGGCGAGGCCGAGCTGCGCGCCGGGCGGGAGGCGGCCGTCGAGCGCGCGCAGCAGGCCCACCGGGAAGGCGCCCGCGGCCTCTTCGCCGAAGATGACCGCGTCGACGTGGTGCGGATAACCAGCCACTGCGGCCAACCAGCGCGCGTCGAGGGGGTCGGGCCGGGCGGTGGGGTCGAGGGCCATGCGGCCCGCCGCCCCGCTCAGCGCCTCGACCCAAGGCAAGCCGGCGTGGGCGACGACCTGGGCCACGAGCAGGTCGCGGGGCGCGGTGGCCCCCACCGCGTAGACCCGGGCCCGGTCGGCGGGGAGGATGGGCGGGACCTGCGGAGCGACGCCCGGGGGCAGCGCGGTCTCGGGCAGGCGCTCTTTCTTGGGCGCGCAGGCCGGGCTGAGCGCCAAGGAGAGGAGGGCGAGCAAAACAAAGGCAGAGCGGGTCAAGGCGGAGCTCCAACGGGCAGGGGCGGCGCCGGCCAGCGCCGGCAGGAGGGAGCCTCGGGGCGGGCGGAGGCGCGCAGACGCCCGCCACCACGGAGCTAATCCTACGGTCGCGGCGCGTCCGCCCTTGCCGAGCGGCGCGGGGGCCTTATGGCCGCCCCATGAAGATCAGCGCGCACCCCCTCATCGTCGCCGCCGCCTTCGGGCTCCTCGGGCCCGCCGCTCTCGCCGACGATGACGTCGGCGCCGAGCTTGGCGGCACTTGGGAGCGCGCTGACGACGGCCCGCCGCCGGCCGACCCGCTGCTCGACCTCGGCCCGAGCTTCGAGGTGATCCCCGTCGAAGACCGCGTGCTGGTCGATGTGCCGGCGCAGGGCACGCTGAGCTGGGCGCGTGAGGGTGAGCTGGCCGCCCGCATCGAGCTGCGGGTGGGCGATACGACCATCACCCGCTCGTTGGCCTGCGAGGGCGACGCGCTGCAGCTGACCACGGTGGTCGACCGCGACGGCCAGCGCTTGGCGTGGAGCAGCAGCTACACCCGCGCCTGAGCACGCGCGGGGCACCCAGGGGCTTAGGGGGGCTGGCGAAGACCGCCCGCGCCGAGGTCCCATGCCGATGTCGCCCGCCCGCCCGCTGACCGCACCGCCCCGCTCCACCCAGACGGCGGCCTTTCGCCCGCTGGGCCGCGCGCCGCTGGGGCTCCTCTGTGGCGCGCTGCTCCTCGGCCTCCTCGCGCCGGCCGCCGCGCACGCCGCGCCGGCGGCCCCGGTCGCGGCCCCCTCGGCGACCCGCGGCGCCGCCTCCGCCTTGATGATCGGCCGGTGGCAGGTGCTGGGCTCTGCCGAGCAGGCCGAGACCATCATCATGATCGAGCTGACCCTGCAGGCCGCCGAGCCCAGCCTCGCCGAGCTCGCCGCCGCCCGCCTCAGCCCCGAGGCCGCCCAGCAGGTCCTCGACGCGCGCCAGCGGGCCAAAGCCGCGCCGAACAGCCCCGAGCTGGTGGCGATGCGCCGCCTCGCCCAAGACAGCGCCCGCTTCACGGTGACCATCAGCCCCGACCGCATCGAGTCCTCGATGGGGGGCGCGGTGGATCGCCTGCAGTACGCCGTCACCGCGGTCGAGGGCCTGCGGGTCACCGTCGCGGCGACCAACGGCCAGGGCAAGCAGCAGACCCTGCAGTTCGCCGTGCCCGAGCCCACCTTGATGATGATGGGCCCGCCCGGGGCCGAGCCGCTGGTCCTGCGCCGGCTGCCCGACACGCCGGCGCGCTGAGCGGGCTTGTGCTCAGGGCCGCTCGCCGGCCGCCGCCCGCGCGCAGACCCGTTCGAGAGCGAGCCCCAGCGCGCCAATGTCGTCGACCACCTCGTGCGCGCCCGCCGCCCGCAAGCGCCCCCCGGCCGCGCGCCCGGCCTCCCACCGGTCAAGCGCGCCCAGGGCCGCGAGCTCCGCGGCCGAGAGGCCCAGCTCGTTGCCGCTGAGCGCGAAGCCCACGGTCCAAAAGCCGGCGCTGCGGCCGGTCTGCATGTCGACCGGGGTGTCGCCGACGTTGACCCCGCGTCTGGCCGCCCGCAGGCCGCCGAGGCGCATCGCTGCCTCCCAGCACAGGTCCGGCCAGGGGCGCCCGCGCCGCACATCGGTCGAGGCCAAGGCCAGGTCGGCGCGCAGCCCAGCGGCTTCGGCCACCGGCAGCAGCACGTCGAGCATCTCGCGGTTGTAGCCCGTGGTCAGCGCGACCCCGACCCCAGCGGCGCGCAGGGCGTCGAGCTGGGCGACCGCGCCAGGGATGGGCGCGGCGTGCTGCGGCAGCACGGCGATCTGCAGCGGCGTCGCCCGGGCGTAGAGCGCGTCGACCAGCGCCTCGCGCGCAGCCCCGCCGGCCGGCGGCGGGGCCCCGAGGCTGGCCGCCCACGCGGCGATCACCTCGGGATCGCTGAGCATCGCGTCAATGTGCGCACGTTTGGCTAGGCCCATCGGCCGGCGGGCCTGGGCCTCGGTGACCCTCACGCCGCGCTCGGCGAAGAGCCCGACGAAGGCGGAGATGGGCGCCTTGCAGCCAAAGTCGATCGTCGTGCCGGCGAGGTCGAAGACCACCAGATCGACGTGCTCACGCAGCCCTTCGGGGAGGGCGGAGACTGCAGGGGGATGGATGCTCATGCGGGGGCCCTCTCAGACAGGGGGAGGCGCACGCCCCGGGCCCGCAGCAGGCCCTCGAGCGCGTCGACAAAGGCGTGCAGGTCGCGGTGATCGAGCTCGCCGATGCAGCCGACCCGGAAGGAGGGGGCGGCGGTCAGCTTGCCCGGGTAAATGGCGAAGCCAGCGTCCACGAGGCCATTGTAGACGGCCCAGAAGTCCCAGCCGGCGGCCTCGGGCTCGGCGAAGGTCACGATGACCGGGGCCTGCTGATCGGGGGCGACGAGGCGCCGAAAACCCAGCGCGTCCATCCGCGCGCAGAGGGTCGCGCAATTGTTCGCGTAGCGACGGCCGCGGCCCGAGAGCCCGCCCTCCGCGTCATAGACGTCGAGGGCCGCCGAGAGGGCTGCCACCAGCTGCACGGGGGGCGTAAACCTCCACTGGCCGTCTTGCTCGAACCGCCGCCACTGACCGTAGAGGTCGAGCACCAGCGAGCCGGCCCGGCCCTCGGCCTTGGACAAGGCGATGGGGTCGGCGAGCACAAAAGCGAGGCCTGGCGGGCCTTCGAGGCCCTTGTTGCTGCTCGCGGCCAGGGCCTGGTAGGTCAGGCCGTCCAGCGGCAGCACACCAAAGGCGCTCATCGCGTCGACCAGCAGGGCCCGGCCGGCCTCGGCGACCACCGCGCTGATCTCGACCAGGGGGTTGCGTACACCCGCGGTGGTCTCGCTGTAAATGACGACCACGTGGGTGATCTGTGGGTGATCCGCCAGGGCCTGCGCCACCGCCGCCGGATCGACCGCCTCGGTCTCGGGCGCCCGCAGCGCCAGGCCCGGGCGGCCCATGCGGCGCAGCATGTCGAGCGCGCGCTCACCATAGGCCCCGTTGATGCAGACCAGGGTGGTGTTGAGACCCGCGCAGAAGGTGCTGAGCATCGCCTCGACCGCGAAGCTGCCGCTGCCCTGCAGGGGCACGCAGACCTTACCCGGGCCGCCCAGCGCGGCGAGCCGCGCCCGCACCCCCTCAGACAGCGCGACGAAGGCCGGGTCTCGGCTGCCCCAGTCCCGCCCCATCGCCGCGCGCACCGCGGCCGGCGTGGTCAACGGCCCCGGCGTCAACAGCAGCGGGCCCGTCACCGGCCCCCGCACCGCCGCGGCGTCCCAACCGGCGCCCTCCGCGCCGGCCTCGTGCACATCACCCTGCCTCGGCCCCTCTCCTGCCCGCATTGGACCTCCCCCTGGGCCACCGCCCGGCCGACTGTAGCGCTGGGCGCGCCGCCCGCCCCGCCGCGGCGCCAGGGCTCACCGAGGCGTCACAGCCCCGCCGCAGCGGAGGGCCGCGCGGCCAGCGGATAGACTCCCGCCCGAGGACGCCGACCATGCCCACCCCTGCCCCGCTCCGCGCCGCCTGCGCCCTGACCCTCCTGGCCGCGCCGCGGGCCTGGGCCCAGAGCTGCGAGGGCTGGGGCGCCCCCGAGGCCACCCTGCTGCCCGCCGACGTCAAGACCGACGAGTCGAGCGGGCTGGCGGCCAGCCGCACCCGGCCCGGCGTCTTCTTCACCCACGACGACTCGGGCGGTGAGGCGCGGGTCGAGGCCTTCACCCCCGCCATCGAAGAGGACACGAACTCCATCGAAGACGTCACCTTCATCGACTGGGAGGACATGGCCGCCGCGCCCTGCCCCGATGACCCGGCCCTGCACTGCCTCTACATCGGCGACATCGGCGACAACCTGCGGCTGCGGCCCTTCATCACCGTGCATGTCATTCGCGAGCCGGCGCGCAACGCCGACGCGGCCCACGTGGCCACCTGGCACCTGCGCTACCCCGAGGGGCCACAAGACAGCGAGAGCCTGCTCGTCCACCCCAAAACGGGCCAGCTTACGCTGATCACCAAGTCTGAAGACGGGGTCTGTGGGGTGTATGACGCCCCGATGGGCGAGCTGCGCGACCTGAGCGGGGTGGAGCTCACCACCGACGACATCCCGCTGCTCGAGCGCCAAGGCACGCTGGTCATCGATGGCGACAGCAACAGCGACCGCATGACCACCGGCGCCGCCTACACCGCCGACGGCACCGCCCTGGTGGTGCGCACCTACGGCCAGGTGCTGGTCTGGCGCACCCCCACCTGCGAGCCCGGGGCCTGGTTCTCGGGGGCGCCGCTGCAGCTCATCGCCCCGCCCGACGGCCAAGGTGAGGCGGTGACCTTCGACCTCGAAGGCAAGCTCTGGACGACCAGCGAGGGCGAGCCCATGCCGCTGACCGCCCTGCCCTGCGCGGGGCCGATCGCCGCCGACACCACGGCCTGCGACTGGCGGTGGACGGCCGACCAAGCCGCCGATGGCGGAGGGGGCGACGGCGGGGGCGGAGAGGGCGAAGACGACGCCGACGACGGTGAAGACACCGACAAGGGCGGGGGTGGCTGCGCGACGAGCGGGCCGCGGCGCCTCGGCCTGGGCGCGCTGATCGGCGCGGTGGCCCTGCTGGCCGGCGCGCGCCTGCGCCGGCGCTGAGCGGGGGAGCCCCCACCCGAAGGTGCGGGACCGCGCTGAAGCTCAGCGGCGCAGGTCGTCGCGGTAGGGCTGACCCGCGGCCGCCCGCCGCAGCAGGCCCGCCGGGGGCGCGAAGCGGGGCCCGTGCGCGGCCTCCAGCCGGCAGAGGGCCGCCGCCGCGCCCGCGAGGTCTTGGTCGAGCAGGCTCAGCGGCCCCCCGGTGCAGGGCGCGAAGCCCAAGCCGAGGATGGCGCCGACGTCAGCGTCTTGGGCGCGGATGACCACGCCCTCGTCGACCGCGCGGGCCGCCTCGACGGCCTGGGCGAGCAGCAGCCGCTCGGACACCGCGGCGAGCGTCGGCTCTGGCGCGCCGGCGCCCAAGGTTTGGGCCAGCAGCCGCAGCCCGGGCCAGATCCCCTGCCGGCGCCCGTCGGCGTAGGTGTAGAAGCCGGCCCCTTCGGCCCGGCCGGCCCGCGGGGCGCGGTCGGGCCCGCCGTCGGTCAATGCCACAAGCAGGGCCTCGGCGGCGGGCAAGCTGCGGCCGGTGTAACGGGCGGCCTCCTCCATCACGTGGCGGCCGAGGCGCAGGCTCACCTCATCAAAGACCTGCAGCGGCGGCACCACCATGCCCGCGGCCCGCGCGGCCTGCTCGATGAGGCGGGCGTCGACGCCCTCGGCGACCAGCTGCAGCCCCTCAAGGATGTAGGCCGCGAAGACCCGGGTGGTGTAGAACCCGTAGCCGTCGTTGACCAGGATGGGGGTCTTGCCCAGCCGGCGACAGACCGACAGCGCCCGCGCGAGGCTGCGCTCGCTAGTGGACGCCCCCCGAATCACCTCGACCAGGGGCATCTTCTCCACCGGGGAGAAGAAGTGCAGCCCCAAGAAGCGGTCGGGGGCCACGCTCGGCCCGGCCAGCTCGGTGATCGGCAGGGCCGAGGTGTTGCTGGCCCAGAGGCCGTTTTGGGCCAGGCGCGGCTCGATGGCCTGCAGCACAGCGTGTTTGACCCGGGTGCGCTCGGCCACCGCCTCGATCACGAGGTCAACACCGTCCAGCGCGGCGTCGTCGAGGGTGCCGCTGACCCGGGCCACGACGGCCGCCTGCTCCGCGGCGCTCAGCCGGCGCAGCGCGGCGGCCTCGGCCGCGACGTGGGCGAGGCCCCGGTCGAGGGCAGCTTGGTCGATGTCCTTCAGGATGACGTCGTAGCCGGCCTTCGCGGCGATGAACGCGAGGCCCGCCCCCATCATGCCCGCGCCGAGCACGCCGATGCGCTGGACCCCGTCGGCTTCGCCGGGCGCGAGGCGAGGCAGCCCCGCGTGCTTCTCGGCCGCCGATTTCGCGTGCCAGAGGGTGCCGATCATCGCCTTGGCCTGGGCGCTGACCACGAGGCGGGCGAAGGCCCGCGCCTCGACCTCGAGCCCGCGGACCAGCGGCAGGCGCGCGCCCTCTTGCACCACGGCCAGGGCGGCGGCGGGCGCAGCGTAGGCCCCCCAGGTCTTGCCGTAGATCATCGCCGCGGCGCCGACCACGAGGTTGCGGAAGAGCTCGGAGTCGGGCTGCGGGCCGGGCCAGCGGGCGCGCTCGCGGTCCCAGGGCTGGGTGGCGGCCCCGGCGGGCGGGGCGCGCAGGTAGGCGAGGGCCGCGGCGCGGGCGGCGGCGCGATCGGGCTCCAGCGCGTCGATCAGCCCGGCAGACAGGGCCTTGTCGCCCCGGAGCACCTGCCCTTGGGCGATGACCTCGAGCGCGCCCTGCAGCCCGATCAGCCGGGGCAGGCGCTGGGTGCCGCCGCCGCCGGGGATCACGCCGAGGTTGACCTCTGGCAGCCCCACCTGGAGCTTGGGCCCGGCCACCGCCACCCGCCGGTGGGTGGCCAGGGCCAGCTCATAGCCGCCCCCCAGCGCCGCCCCGTCGATGAGGCTGACCACGGGCAGGCCGAGGGTCTCGAGCCGCCGCAGCTGCGCGTTGAGGGCCTGGGCCGCGGCGAAGACAGCCGCCGCGTCGGTGAGGCCCGCCACGAAGTCAAGGTCGGCGCCCACGCAGAGGTCACGGTGCGCGCTGCTCAGCAGCAGGCCGCGGGGGCCCGCGCCCGCAGCGGCCGCGGCGTCAATCTGGTCGAGCGCGGCCGTCAGCCCGCCGAAGAAGGCCGGGCCGATGCGGTTGACCCCGCCGGGGCCGGCGAGCTCGAGCTCCCAGAGCAAAGGAGCGCCGGGCAGCGCAAAGAGCGCGCCAAAGCCCGGGTCGCGCCAAAGCTCCTGCCGATCCCCAGCTCCGCCCATGTCTTGCGCTGCGTCCGTCATCCGCCCTCCCCGCCGCTGCTGCGGCCGTCCACGCGGGAGGGGGCCCGCGCTCCCCTCCCCTCCCGTTCTATCGCCGCCGACCGCTACACCCGCTCAATAATGGTCGCGATGCCCATACCCCCGCCGATGCACAGGGTGACCAGCGCCGTGCCGAGGCCCCGCTCCTCCAGGCTGTCGAGGGCGGTGCCGAGCAGCATGGCCCCGGTCGCGCCCAGCGGGTGCCCATAGGCGATCGCGCCGCCGTCCACGTTGATCTTGTCGAGCGGCACCCCGAGGGCCCGCGAGAACATCAGCGGCACCACCGCAAAGGCCTCGTTGACCTCGTAGAGATCGATGTCAGCGGCCGACATGCCCGCCTTGGCCAAGGCCTTCTGCGCCGCCGGGATCGGCCCGGTGAGCATGATGATCGGCTCCGCGCCGGCCAAGGCCACGCTGCGGATGCGCGCGCGGGGCCGCCAGCCGTGGCGGGCGCCAGCCGCCGCCGAGCCCACGACGACCGCCGCGGCGCCGTCGACGATGCCCGAGGAGTTGCCCGCGTGGTGCACGTGCTCGACCCGCTCGACGGTCGGGTAGCGCATGCGCACGAGCTTATCGAGGCCGAAGTCACGGCCCATCGCCGCGAAGGCCGGCTTGAGCTTGGCGAGGCTGTCGAGCGTGGTGCCCGGCCGGGGGTGCTCGTCGTGGTCCAGCACCACCAGCCCCGCCTCGTCTTTGACCGGCAGCAGGCTGTTCTTGTGCAGGCCCCGGCCAATGGCCGCCGCCGCGCGCCGCTGGCTCTCGACCGCATACGCGTCGACCTCGGCGCGGCCAAAACCCTCGAGGGTGGCGATGAGGTCGGCCGAGATGCCTTGGGGCACGCCGCCCACGCTCAGCACGCTGCGGGCGTCGAGCATCGCACCGCCGTCGCTCCCCATGGGCACCCGCGACATGGCCTCGACCCCGCCAGCCACGACCAGCTCGAAGTAGCCCGAGGCCACCATGGCCGCGGCGTGGTTCACCGCTTCGAGGCCCGAGCCGCAGAAGCGGTTGAGCGTGACGCCGGGGGCGGCGAGGTCCCAGCCCGCCTGCAGGGCGGCGGCCCGCGCGATGCAGGCCCCCTGCTCGCCGGTCTGGGTCACGCAGCCCATCACCACATCGTCGACCTGGGCGGTCTGCAGACCAGCGCGGTCGCGCAAGTCACCGAGCAGGCCGGCCAGCAGGTCAACCGGGCGCAGCACGGCCAGCGCGCCGTCGGCGGCCCGCCCCTTGCCCCGGGGGGTCCGCACCGCGTCAAAGAGCAGGGCCTCTGCCATCCGCACCTCCAGCCGGGGCGCCGCGCGCCGGCCGCCCCTTGTACCACAGGCCCGCGCCGCGCCCGACCCGCCGCTGGGGCCCGCGGGTTAGCCGCGCCGGCAGGCGGGGGTGGCGATGCGCAGCACCGGGCAGATCGAGGCGGTCACCTTCGACTTTTGGGACACGCTGGTCATCGACGACAGCGACGAGATCGAGCGCGCCCGGCGCGGCTTGCCCACCAAAGAGGTCGGGCGCGAGGCCCTCTTCGTCGAGAGCCTGCTTCGGGCCAACCCGGCGATCCCCCGCGCGGCGGTGACCGAGGCCTGGGCCCACCTGCAGCGGCGCTTCCGCGTCGCCTGGAAGGACGAGCAGCGCACCCCCGGCGTGGCGGAGCGGCTGGGGTGGGGCCTCACCCTGCTCGGCGTGGACGCCCCGCCCACATGGGGGGAGGTAGTTGACCAGTTTGAGATGATGGAGGTCGATATCCCCCCCGAACCGGCCCCGGGGGTGGAGGAGGCCCTGCGCGCGCTCTCGAGCCGCTACCGCTTGGGGATCATCTCCGACACGATCATCACGCCGGGCCGCCTGCTGCGCCGCCTGCTCGCCCGCATGAACGTCGAGCTGCTCTTCCGTGCGCAGATCTACTCAGACGAGGCGGGCCGCAGCAAGCCCGCGCCCCGCGTCTATGCCCTCGCCTGCGCTGGTCTCGACGTGGCGCCCTCCGCCCTGCTCCACGTGGGCGATCGCGAAGAGAACGACGTGCTGGGGCCCCAGCGCTTCGGCGCGCGCGCGGCGCTATACACCGGCGTGGTCGACCGCGGCAGCCAGAGCACCGCCGCCGACATCGTCTGCGCCGACCTGCGGGCCCTGCCCGACCAGATCGCGGCCCTCTCCGCCCGCTGAGCGGCCGGGCCGCGCCGCCCCGCGCGGGGCGCGCTCCATCTCCGCCCCTCCCCTGCCCTCCTGCTCCCCGAGGCCCGCCATGACCGCCCGCACCCCCGAGGCCGACCGCGCCGCCGAGGCCCACCGCTGGGTTCAGACCCTGGGGCAGCGGTTCATCGGCCGCTTCCCCGCCGAGGTGAGCTGGCGCACCGTCGGCCGCGAGTCCGAGTTCCCGCTGGTCCGCGCGGATGGCTCCCCCGGCGATCTCAGCGCGCTGTGGCCGATCCTCGCCGAGCTGCGCCCAGGCATGGCCGAAAAGCGTGAGGCCAGCGGCCTGCAGGTCGAGCTCGCCGCCGACGACTATGCCGTGGTCGCCGAGGTGGGCCGGGGCACCGTCGAGCTGGTGCTGGCCCCGCAGCGTGACCTGCACGGCACCTTCGCCGTGTGGGAGCGGGCCATGGACCACCTGCAAGCCGCCGCCGCCCGCGCCGGTCAGCGGGTGCTCGGCTACGGCATCCAGCCCGGCGTCGACCCCGACCCGGCGCTGATGACACTCAAGCAGCGCTATGGCGTGCTGCTCGACACCATCGGCGAGACCTGGCTCTGGTTCGCGCTCACCGCCAGCGACCAGTGCCACGCGCGGGTCGCCCGCGACGAGGTCGTCGGGCTGACCAACCTCGCGCACCTGATGACCCCGCTGATCATCGCGCTCTGCGCCAACTCGCCCATCTATGGCGGGCGGCCCTGCGGGGCGGTCAGCGCCCGCGAGCTGACCATGGGCCGCATCCACAGCGCGATGGCCCGCCACGGCATGCCCTTCGGCCCCGACGCCGACGTCAACGGCCTGGTCGAGCGCCTGGTCGGCCAGCCCTTCCTCGTGCGGGTGCGCGGCGGGCGCTACGAGCCGATGGAGGGGCGCTTCATCGACCAGCTCATCGACGGCGTGGCCGCGGGTCAGCTCGACGAGGATGGCGCGTTCACCGACTTCCTCATGCACGAGCACTACATTTGGAACAGCGCCCGGCCCCGCTCGGCCCACGGCACGCTGGAGCTGCGCTCGGCCTGCCAGCAGCCCCTGCACGAGCACATGGCCGCCGCCGCGCTCAACGTCGCCATCGTGGCCGCCGCGCCGGCCCTCGCCGCGCTGCTCGAGGCCGAGCTGGGCGACGACGCCTGGCCGGCCATGCGCGCCTGGCACCACGCCGCGATGCACGCGGGCCTCGCCGCGCCCGCGCCTACCCCGGGGCTGGCCGCCCGGGCGCTGGGCCTCTGCCACGCGGCGCTCGAAGCCCGCGGCGCGGGGGAGGAGCGTTACCTCCAGCCCCTGTTTGATCGCCTCGACCGGGGCCGCAACCCGGCCCAAGAAGCCCTGTTGGCCTTCGAAGCGGGGGGCCTCACCGGCCTCTGCGCCCACGCCGCCCGTCGTTAGCCGCGCAGCCCCGGTCCGTCCGGGGCGCCAGAGGGAGCGAGCATGTCCGAGATCCCCGCCGAGGCCGTCGAGGTCTGTCGCCACGTCCAGAAAGAGGGCCACGGCGTCGTCCACCGCTGCCTTCCGCTCAAAGGTGAGCTGACCCTCCCCGATGGGGCGGTCGCCCCGCCCTTCCTTCTGCAGACCGCGAAGGGTGTCTGGGTCGGCGCGGCCACCGCCGCGGTGGGGAAGGTGTACGACCTGCTCGGCGCGGTCCCCCAGGGCTACGAGGAGCGCCTGCTCGGCGACACCCTGACCGTGGGTCTGCTTGAGTTTGGCGTGCCCTACGGCAAAGGCGCTGAGGTCAAGCAGGCCATCGGCCTCGGCCGCATCCTCGCCGGCAGCCCGCAGGCCCCGATCTCGGCCGACCTCTCGCCCGACGGGCCCTGGCTCGACGAGCTGAGCCCGCTTGAGCGCGCGTGGATCGCCGCCCGCCTCGCCCCCGACGAGCCGCTGCTGGCCGTGGTCCACACGCAGGCCACCGCAAGCCCGTCGCGCTCGCTGCTGCGCAAGGCCAGCGCGCAGCTGCGGGTGGTGCTGACCCGTGACCGCGCCCTGCTGCTCGGCGTGAGCCCGGTGGGCGACCTCATCGAGCGCCCGCTGCCCGAGGCCCCCCTTCGTTTTGGCGACCCCCAATCCCGCCGCGAGCTGCTGGTCGACGGCGAGGTGATCAAGCTCAGCGCCGCCGCTGGCGCCCGCCTCGGCCTGCTCGGCGAGCTCTTCGGCCTCAGCGGCCGGGCCCGCCTGCGCGAGGCCGCCCGCCTCGCCCACCGCAGCGGCGCCCGGCCCGCCCGCGGCTTCGCCGAGCGCCTGCTCGCCCCCCTCCAAGATGACCCGGTGGACGTACTCTTCGCCATCACGGTGCGCGGAGAGGACGCCACCGACGCCGAGCGCCAGCGCGGCGCCGCCGCGGCGGTGCAGTCCTGGTGGGCCGCCCGGGCCGGGGCCGACGAGCTGACCGCCTGGGGCGCGGGCTGGGAGCCGGGGCTGCCGCAGCTGCGCGCCGCGCTGGACGCCGCGCTGCACATCGCCGCCAGCGCGCCCGAGGCCGCGGCCTGGGCGCTGCCGCTGCATCAGTGCCTGCGCAACCGCGTCGTGTCCGAGAGCGAAGACAAGCTGCAGCGCAGCCTCGCCGATCTTGCCCTCGCCGAGCACCTCGTCATCGTTGGCCAGGGCGCCGAGGCCGACCGCCTGCTGCGCGCCCGGCGCGACAGCCTGCCCCCCGAGCTCGGCCCCGACGCGCCCACGCCGACCGCGGGCCTGAGCGGCCATGAGCGCCTGCTGCGGCTGCAGATCGCCGCCCAAGGCGGCGCAGCCCAGGCCGAGATCGGGCTGGTCGCCGCGCTGGTCGCGCTCCACCCCACCGAGCCCGAGGGCCTCGCCGCCCTCGCCGCCCGCGGCGGGCCCGCCCTCTCCGCCCGCGCCGCCGAGCTGCTCGCCCTGCTCCGAGGCGCGCCCCTCGAGGCCGCAGAGCTCGCCCCGGGCGGCGCCGCGCAGGGCGGCTGGTCGGATGGCCTCCGCGCGCTGCTCCTGCCTGCCGCGGCCCGGGCGGGCGGGCACCTGCGCCGGTCCATCGCCGCGCTCGAGACCTTGGCCCCCACCGACGCGGGCGCGCTGCCCCAGTTCCTCGAGGCCCCGCCCGAAGCTGAGCCCCTCTACGCTGAGGTTGGCGCGCTGGCCGCTCTCTTCGGCCTGCCTGCCCCCGCCCTGCGCGTGGCTGGCGGCGCGCGCAGCTGGACGGCCCAGGTCTTCGAGCGGCCCGAGCTCACCCTGATCGTGGGCGCGTCCTGGCGCGGCGCCTCGCCGGCCGCCCGGCGGGCCGCGCTGGCCCGGGCCTTGGGCTCGGCTGCCGTCCAGCTCGGCCGTGCGACCGAAGAGGACGGCCTCAGCACCCTGCCCGCCGCGGCCCGCATCGACCTGCTGG
Source organism: Deltaproteobacteria bacterium (assembly GCA_016792625.1). Classification (GTDB taxonomy): domain Bacteria; phylum Myxococcota_A; class UBA796; order UBA796; family UBA2385; genus JAEUKK01. Next base: position 30,705 of record JAEUKK010000086.1, read on the forward strand.
CCCGGCAAGCCGATCCGGCGCCCGCCGCGGTCGGCGCGGCGCTGCGGACGCCAAGCCCCGCGGCTTGGCGCGCCGCCCTCTACGGCGTCGATCCGCAGGCCGACGAGGCCCCGGCCCTGCCCGTGCCGCCGCCCGCCCCCGGGGTCAAGGGCCCGGGCATGGGCTGGCTGCGCGAGCGCCTGGGCGCAGACGCCCCGCCCGCGCCCGCGGGGGTCGAGCCCGCCCGGGTCTCCGCCGCCCTGACCACCGCCGCGGACCGGGCCGCCCTGGCCGCCACGGGCTCCTTGGGCGCCGTGCTCGATGCCCTGCTGCGCGCTGATCCGGCGCTGGCCGCCATCGCGGCCGCGGCAGCCCCTGGCCGGGCGCTCCAGGCCCTCTGCGCGGCCCCCGAGAGCGCCAGCCGGATGGCGGCGCTCCTCTCCTTCGCGCTGTCGCCCGAGCTCGACCAGCTGCGCGAGGCGGCCGGGCTCCCGCTCCCGCTGCCGCCCGCCGCTCTGCCCGTGGTGGAGGTGGAGGCTCCCGAGGTGGCCGCCGCGGAGGCTGTCCCCGCGGAGGTGGTCGCTCCCGAGGTGGTCGATCCTGAGGCGGTCCCCGCGGAGGTGGTCGCGCCGCAGGCGGACGCAGCGGAGGCGGTCCCCGCGGAGGTGGCCGCCGCCGCTGAAGATGACGTGACCGGCGTCGGACAAGCCCCGGAAGGCGCCGACCAGCCGGCGACCGAGGCGACCGAGGCGACCGCCGAGGCTGACCCCAGCGCGCGCGGCGAAGGCACCTGAGCCCAGGCGAGGCGGTCGCGACCGCCCGCAGGTGAGCCGACCCTGGGGGTGCAGCGCCCCGCGCGCGGCACCTTGTCGCGTCACCGGCCTGCTCCCGACACCGAACTGCCCGACACCGGCCCGCCTCGGCCCTCCGCACATCTTCGGCGGGGCGAAGCCGGGCTTTGGGCTTGCGCGCGCCCGCCGCACAGGCTAACGTACAACCAAATGGTTGCACGATCACCCCAGGCCGGCCCCGACGAGGCCGCGCTCGACGCCCTCTTCCACGCGCTGGCCGACGCCACGCGCCGCGACATCTTGCGCCGCACGCTCCACGCTGAGGCGACGGTGAGCGAGCTGGCCGCCGCCTACGACATGAGCTTCGCGGCGGTTCAAAAGCACGTCGTGGTGCTTGAAACCGCCGGGCTCATCACCAAGACCGCCGCCGGGCGCACGCGCCGCGTCCGCGCCTGCCCCGATCAGCTGGCCCGCGCCCGGGGGCTCCTCTCCCAGCTCGAGGCCCTCTGGCGCGACCGCTTCGACCGACTCGAAGAGCTCCTCTCCACCCCAGCCGAGGCCAGCGAGCCATGCCCATCACCGTCACCTCCGATCCCGAACAGCTCACCCTGACCGCCACCGGTGAGTTCTCCGTACCCGTGGCGCGGCTCTGGGCCGCCTGGGCCGACCCCCGTCAGCTCGAGCGCTTCTGGGGCCCGCCCGAGTGGCCGGCCACCTTCACCGCCCACGACATGCGCCCCGGCGGCGAGGCCCGCTACGCGATGACCGGCCCGAGCGGCGAGCGCTCGGCGGGCTGGTGGCGCTTCGAGGTCATCGAGCCACAGGCCTATCTCGAGCTGACCGACGGCTTTTGTGGCCCCGATGGGCAGCCCGACCCGAGCATGCCCTCCATCCACATGCAGGTGCGTTTTGAGGCCACGGCGGCGGGCTCCCGTTTCGTCGCCATCTCGACCTACGCGAGCGTCGACGCGATGGAGCAGCTGCTCGCCATGGGCATGATCGAGGGCCTGACCACCGCGCTCGGCCAGCTCGAGGGCGTGCTCGCCGACCTGCGGGCCTGGTCGGCCGGCACGACCCTGCAGCGGGTCAGCCCCACCCAAGCGGTGATCCAGCGGGTGGTGCGGGGCACCATCGATACGGTCTGGCGGGCCTTTCACGAGGCGCCCCTGGTCCAGCGCTGGCTGCTCGGTCCGCCGGGGTGGACCATGCCCGTCTGCGAGGTCGCCACCGCCGTCGGTCAGACCTACCGCTATGGTTGGGAGCCTGAGGGGGGCGGCCCGGGCTTTGGCTTCACCGGCGAGCTGCTGGAGGTCGAGGCCCCCCGCCGCGCCGTGACCACCGAGCGGATGGTGGGCACGCCCGGCCCCTCGACCCACAACACCCTGACCTTGCGGCCCTTGCCCGGCGGCCACACCGAGATCACCCTCACCATCGACTATCCGAGCGCCGAGCTGGCCGATCAGATCTTGGCCACGGGGATGGTCGACGGCATGGAGTCCTCGTACCAGCGCCTGGAAGAGGTCCTGGCCGCCTAGGCCTGGGCCCCGCCCTGCACCTCAGCCCCGCAGCAGCCGGCTGAGGCGCAGGGCCTCGGCCGCGTCGATCCCGGCCCGCGCCCGCCAGGCCGCAAATCCGCCGCGCTTGGCGAAGGCGGCCTGCAGCACGTCATCGAGCAGGGCTGGGTCAGCGTCGAGGAAGGGCCCAGGCTCGAGGCCCGCCGCGACCAGCCCCGCCGTCACCACCGGGTCTGCCCCGAGCTGGGCCCGGGCCGCGGCGCTGGCGGCGTAGTCGGCGAGCACCTCGTCGCGGGGCACGCCGGCGCAGAGCAGGGCCACCGCGACCAGCAGGCCGGTGCGGTCTTTGCCGGCCGCGCAGCAGATGAGGGTCGCACCACCCGCGGCCCCGAGGCGCCGCAGCGCGCGCCCAAAACGCCGCTCGGCGCCGAGCAAGGTCCACAGGTAGAGGGGGCGCAGGCCGCCCGCGGCGAGCTGCGCCTCTACGGCCGCCCGCACCTGGGCCTCACCCCGCAGGCGGTGGCCGACCAAGCGGGCCCGGTCGCGCGGCCCGCCCGCCGCCCAGAGCCCCCGCGCGATCACCCGCCGGCCCAGCAGCGGCATGGGCAGCCAGCAGCCGCCGCGGTTCGAGGGGGGAAGGCGGGCGTCGTCGCGCCACCAGCCCGGCCAGAGCGCGTCGAGGCCCGGCTCACCGGCGCGCTCGGCCTCGCTGCGCAGATCGATGAGGGTGCCGCCCTGCAGGTGATCCCGCAGCTGCGCCCGGCCGGGCTCGGTGGCCAAGGACCACCGCCCGCTGCGCAGCAGCCGCCCAGGGACCACGCTCGGGGCGAAGCGGCTGACGTCGCGCAGGTTGTTGACGCCGGGGACGCTCAGCCCCGCCGGGGCCTCAAGCACCCGGGCCGGTCAGCGCGCGGGGGAGCTGGCCCACCGACCAGGCCGCGCCCGCGGCGAGCAGGCCGGCGATCACGCCCCCGCCGGGGATGAGCGCGCCGACCAAGCCCAGGGCGAGCATCAGGCCGAAGGCCGCCGCCGGGCCCAGCGCGCGGAAGAAGCGGGCGCTCGCGTAGAGCACGAGGGCGAAGCTGGCGGCAGAGATCATGGGCACCTCGACGGGCCCCGCTACGCCGCAGCAGCGCCCCTTGTTGCCTCTATCGCCGCCGGCGCGGGCCGCCGAGACTACGTCGCTCAGAGCGCAGACAGCACGCGCACAATGGCGTCCAGCTCATCATCTCGGAGCTCGACGCCCTCATGTGCGCGCACCGCCGCGCCGAGGTCGGGCGCGCTGCCGTCGTGCAGGTAGGGCGCCGTGCGGCGGAGCCCGCGCAGCGGCGGCGTGCGCAGGCCGGTGAGGGCCGCGCCCCTGCGGCTGCCCGAGCCCGGGCCCAGCGTGCCCACGTCGTGCAGCACCGGCTCGCCGGGGGCCGTCCAGGCGGCGTCGGTGCCCTCGGCCCCGGCATGACAGTCCACGCAGCCGGCGCCGGCGAAGACCGCCAGATCTGCGGGCGCGACCGTCGCCTCTGCGGGCGCCTCGAGGCGCAGGTGGGCGAGGTAGGCGGCCAAGGCGTCGAGCTCGGGGCTGAGGCCCGCTTTGGGCGGCCCGAGCCCGTCGGCGCAGACCGCCCAGTCTTCGTCCGAGAGGAAGCCGTCGCCACCCTGGTGCAGGCGGATGTCTCCCTCAAAGTCCTGCCCCTCGTCAAAGTTGGCCGTCCAATGAAAAGGCCCGCCCGCCGGCGCGGCCCACAGCGCCTGGGTGTTGCGCAGGCCCTCGCCCCGCTCGGTGAAGTCCCAGACCCGGCCGTCCTCTCCGCCGTCGGGGTGGCAGCTCCCGCAGGAGATGTAGCCGTCGCGGCTCATCCGGGGGTCGGCCGCCCCGAAGAAGACCTGGGCGCCGGCGAGCACATCGGCGGGCAGCACCTCCTCGTCGACGAGGCGGATGCGGGCCAGCTCGACCTGGGCGTTGCCTGCGCGCAGGTCGAAGGCGACCAGCTCCCGCGACCAGCTCGCCAACACCCAAGCCACCTCACCATCCGTCCACAGGCCGTCGAGCCCGTGGCCCACGTGCTGCCACCCCCCGATCCGCTGCATGCTGAACGGGTCGAGCAGGTCGACCACCTGGGCGCCGTGGTAAGCGACCAGCAGGGTCTCCCCCAGCGGGGTCCAGGCGAGGGCGCCGACCCGGTCCCGGTTGTCGAGCAGCGGCGGATCGAGCTCGGTACCCGTCAGCGGGTCGACCACCTGGACCACCCCGCGCACCACGCGGTCGGGCGCGAAGTCTGCGCCCTCGTTGAAGCGCCCCCGCTCGGTGTTCGCCTTAAGCCCACCCCAGACGAGGGCCCGGCCGTCCGGCCGCAGGGCCCCGGCCCCGAGCAGGTTGGGCACGCCCCGGGCGTCAGTGTCCGAGTCTGGCCCCGGGTGGCGCTCCATACGGTGCGGGGCGCCGTCCCACCAGAGCGCGTGGTCCATTGGGCTCTTGAACGCCGCGGTCAGGACCTGCGGCGCGCCATCGGCACCCCTCCACCCCAAGAGGGCGCGCCCCGGCAGGGCCACCTGCACCGATCCATCGGGCCCGGTCAGCTCCGCCTCAGGCCCGAGCGTCCACAGCCCGTCGAAGAGCAGCGCCGCGCGCGCCTCACCTGCCCGCACCTCGACCACCGCGCCGTCGGGCCCGTGCACCCAGGCGGCGTCGCGGCAGGCCACCGCCACACGCCCCGCGTCGGCGCCCGCCCCGGCGGCCAGGGCGAGCGGCCGGCGGCAGGTGGGCACCCGCAGCACCTCGCCATCGTCCGAGACAACGGCCAGCAGGTCAAAGTCGGTCAGCGCCGCCCACAGCGCCTCGCCGCTGCGCACGAGCTTGGATGAGGCGACCGGGGCCTCGGCCAGCGGCCGGTGCACGACCGTCACGACCAGGCTGTCGGTGTGCGGCGGCGCCCCATCGGCGGTCAGCACCACGCGGTACCGTCCCGGGTTTGTGTAGGTGTGCTCGATCACCGCGCCCTCGGCGGTCGCGCCGTCCCCGAGCTCCCAGGTGAACGCCTCCCCTTCGGATGTGCTGGCGTCCAGGCGCGCCGGCTCGCCCACGAAGGCGACGAGGTCCTCTGGCGCGCGGGCTAGGCCCGGCCCCTCCTCGACCGGCGCCGAGTCCCGCCCACCGTCGCCAGAGTCGGCCGGCGCGGCCTTCTCTGGCCCGCCGCAGCCCAGCACGAGCAGGGGGAGGGCGATCATGGAGCGGAAGGCACAGGAGCGGACAGACAAGGGGAGAGGGAGCATGGCCCGCCTCAAGGGTTCCGCGGCCATGGGGCCACCTCAGCGCCGGTGGAGAAGGAGAAGCGCCGGGCCTCGGCCACCGGGTTGCCCGAGCTGTCGGCCACCCCGCCCGCCGGCACCTCGACGAAGTAGCTCTGGTCGGCGGCCAGCGGCGCGTCGGGCACGAAGTTCACCACGCCCTCAAGCACATAGATGCGGCCTAGCACCTGCGCGCCGCTGCCGTCCCACACCCGCACGCTGCCCAGATGTGCGCTGCGGGGCTCGAGCAGCTCGTCAAAGGACAGGCCGATCGCCGTGCCCGGCTTCACGAAGGTGGCGCCGTCCGCCGGCCGGTGCAGGCGCAGCGAGGGCGGGTCGGCGTCGGGCGCCTCGGCCCAGGGCATGATCGCCGAGGCCTGCCCGGGCGCGCCATCCTCATCGACCGAGGCGACCATCACGTTGCCCAGCGGGGTGAGCGTGTCAAAGTCGCCGGGCAGCTGCACGCGCAGCCGCTCGGCAATGGCCCCAGGCGAAGCAAAGTCGTAGACCGCGCCGAACTCGCTCTCGCCTTGGAAGATGAGATCGCCGTGGCGGAAGGCATAGCCTCCGTCGCCCTCCTCGCTCACAAAAGTGCCAGCGAAGCTGGGCGAGAAGGGCGCAGACAGGTCGTAGACGATGGGCCCTCCGCCGTTGTCTTTGCGGGCGAAGAGCGCGTACTCTCCCCCGATGGTGGCGAAGTAGAAGGCCTCAAAGGGGTCGTCGGGCGTCGCGACCTGCAGGTCGGCCCGCAGCTCCCAGGCGGTCGGGTCGCCGATGTCGTAGACCAGCACCCGGGCCAGCCCGGCGCTGCTGACGATGGCCACGTCGCCGATCACGTGGAAGGTGCCGACGATGTGCCCAGGCTCGGTGACCTGGTCGAGCAGCGCCGGCGCCGTCGGGTCGCTGACGTCGATGACGAAGACGCCGAGCAGCCCCGCAGCGACGTAGAGGCGGTCGCCGACCCAGGTGGTCGACAACGCCACCCGAAAATATGCGTCCGGGTAATCGTAGCCCGGCAGGGCGAGCCCACCCACCCAGGTCGGCGCGGTCGGGTCGGTGATGTCGAAGAAGCCGATCCCGCCCTCTGTGCCGCTGACGTGGTAGTCGACCGCGAGGTACTCCCGCCCATCGACCACCCCCGTGGCCAGCGTGTGTGTCTCGCGCATATGCTCGGCGTAGACCTCGCCGACCTTGGTCGGGGCGCAGGGGTCGCTCACGTCAAAGAAGCTGATCCCTCCCCCGCCGTCCTCGGGGGCCCAGGGGAAGAGCAGGTAACCGTCGTGCATCAACGCGAGGTTGTGGTGCTCGGCGCTCTCGGGGCCCCCGTTGAGGTAGGCGCAAGGCTGTCCGAGGGCCTCGGCCGCGTGGCGGGTCGACGGCCCGCCCGGGCCCCGGGTGGTCCACGCGCCGGGGTCTGGGGCCGCTTCGAGCTGCGGCCCGAGCTCAGCGTCGGCGCCGCTATCTTCGACACCAGCACCGCCACCTTTGGCCGGGTCGGCGCAGGCCCCGCTCAGCGCGACGAGGCCCAGCGCGAAGGGGGGCAGGGCGCGGTGAACCGAAGCGGAGCAGGACATGGGCTTCCTCCGGCGGGGCGGGCCCGCCCGCGGCGGGTCAGCGCGGGAGGCGCAGGCGCTGACCGACGCGCAGCGTGCTCGGGGTGGCGATGGCGTTGAGGCGGGCGATCTCACGGTGCCGGGCGCCGTCGCCCAGCGCCTCGGCGGCGATATCCCAGAGGGTGTCGCCTGCCTTGACCCTCCAGGTCGTGGGCTTCGGCGCCGACGGGCCCGAGGCCGCAGAGCTCAAGCCGCCCGCAAGCGCCGGCCCGCCCCCGCCCATGACCGCGGGGATGGCCGGCGGTTGGGCCGTCGGCGCCGGAGCCGCCGTGGCGCTGGGCAAGCGCAGCACCTGCCCGGTGCGCAGGGCCCGCGGGTCACGAAGGCCGTTGAGCGCGGCGATCTCGCGGTAGCGCCCGCCCGCCCCCAACAGCCGGGCGGCGATGGCCCACAGGCGGTCGCCCGGCCGCACGGTATAGGTCAGGGCGCCCCCGGTCGGGGCCCGGGTGGGCACCGACCCCTCATGGTCACCAGCGGGCGCGGGGGCCTGCGCCGACCGACGCGCCCCGTGGTGCTGCCAGCCGAGCAACGGGCGGCTGCCCCAGGGGCCGACCTTGCGGCGGGCGCCTGCGCCGCTGACCGAGAGGGTGGCGAAGGCCGAGCCGGTGTTCTGCTGAATCAGCCCGACCCCGCTGTCTGAGGCGCGGGTGGCGATGGCCACATGACCGAACCTGCCCCCGCCAAACACGAGGATGTCGCCTGGCTCTGGCAGGGGCGCGCCGCCTTCGTTGGCGATCCATGTGTAGCCGAAGCCCCGGCCCCGCCCGGCATAGTCGATCGCGTTGCCCGTGCCCTTCATGTTGCCGGTGCCCATGACCTCGGCCGAGAAGCGGTTGACGAACTCGACGCACTGGTAGCTGAGGCCGTAGCGGCCGCGCTCCCAGTAGCCGGTGTCGGGGCCGTTGGAGTAGGCGGTCACACCCCGGAACGAGCCCTTGGCTTCACCCCAGCCCGCGGGGCGACCGCCGCCCTCGCCCATGCCGTCGCGGGGCGCCGCCTGCGGGCGACCGTCGGCTGGGGCCCCGCCGAGGCGCAGCGGCCGGGCGTCGTCGCGCGGCCAGCCCGGGGCGTCGCCGCTGCCCGAATCGGGGCGCTGCGCCCGCCTCCGCCTCTGCTGCACCATCTCGCTCCCTCGGGCCGCACCGGACCGCGCGCAGCGTAGCACGACGGCGCCCCTGACCGCCGCCGGCCCGCTCTCGTGGGCCAGGGGCGCGGGCACGGGGCGGGCCCCGCGAGATAGACCGCCGCATGGAGCCCGCCATGTCTCGTCCGCACCCGCTGCCGCGCAGCTCCCGCCTCCTCCTCTCGCCGCTGGCCCTGCTCGGCCTCGCACTGGGCGCCTGCACCGACCCCAAGTCCGATGGCGGGGGCGACTCCGGCGGCGACGGCGCGGACGGCGCCAGCGACGGCGCTGAGGGTGCCGATGGCGCGGATGGCGCGGATGGCGCGGATGGCACCGACGGCGGCGCCAACCTCCCGCCCACCGCGCCGGTGGTGGCCTTGAGCCCCAGCACCCCCACCGCCGGCGGCAACCTCATCGTCGAGATCATCGAGCCAGCCGTTGATCCCGAGGGTGCAGAGCTCAGCCTCTCCTACCGATGGTCGGTCGACGGCGCCGAGGCGCCCGCGCACGACGGCCCGCGCGTGCCGGCCGAAGCCCTGCTCCGCGGCGCGCGCTGGTCGGTCGAGGTCTGGGCCAATGACGGCGCCCAAGACGGCCCCCCGGCCACGGCCGAGGCGGTGGTGGGCAACGCCGCCCCGACCCTCACCGTCAGCATCTCTCCCACCCGCCTGAGCCTGCTCGACCTGGCGGTGGCGGTGGTCGAAGCGGCCGATCCTGACGGTGATCGCCTGACCATCAGCTACCGGTGGCTGCGCAACGGGGGCGAGGTGGCCGCGGGGGTCGACAGCTTGCCCCTCGCTGACTTTAGCTTCGGCGACCTGCTGACCGTCGAGGTGACCGCGGTCGACACCGAGGGCGGGACCACCACCGAGACCGCGACCCTGGTCGAGATCGAGAACCTGCCGCCGACCGCGCCCATCATCGAGCTGTACGGCGGCGAAGAGGCGCGCGGCAGCCTGTACTGCGGCATCGGCCAAGAGAGCGCCGACCCCGATCTGGGCCGCATCGACGGCTACGTCATCTCGTGGTCCCGCGACGGCCTGCCGTGGGGCGGCGCGGTCGAGAGCTATGTCCAGCCCGGCGACGGCATCCCCTCGGGCACCACGCGGGCGGGCGAGGTCTGGTCCTGCGAGGTCCAGGCCTCCGACGGGGTGGAGCTCGGCCCGGCGGGCACCAGCGCTTCGCGCGTGGGTGAGCCTGACCGATACCTGTGGACCTGCTACGCCACCGGCTCCACCGGCCCGAGCGCGGGCCTCTGCGGGCGCGCGTACCTGGGCAGCGCCGTCGCCTCTGAGATCAGCGTAAGCGGCGGTGTTCAGACCTGGACCGCCCCAGAGACCGCCGACTACCGCGTCCACCTTTGTGGCGCGGCGGGCGCGGCGGCCAACGACGCGGGCTGGTCCGGCGGCCCCGGGGCCTGCCTGGCCAGCACCCTGCGCCTGTCGGCCGGCGAGAGCGTCGACATCGTCATCGGGCAAGCGGGCAGCGGTGGGGGGAGCCTCAGCAACGGCGGCGGCGGCGGCGGCACCTTCATCGTGGCCAGCGACGGCAGCCCGCTGCTCATCGCCGGGGGCGGCGGCGGCACCCGCACCGAGGCGACGGTCGACGGCTGCGGCGGGCGCGGCGGCCCCGAGGGCGGCGCCGGGCTGTTGAGCGGCGACGACAACAGCTGCCCAGCGCGGATCGGCGGCGAGGGCGAGGGCGGGGGCTACTTCGCCACCTGGGGCGCGGGCGGGGCGGGCTTCTGGTCTGACGGCGCCGACGACATCGACGGCACCATCACCTACGGCAGCGGCGGCCGGTCCTGGGCCAACGGCATGCTGGGCGGCGGCGCCGATGTCAGCTCCTACACCTGCGCCGACCCGGCCGAAGGCGGCTTCGGCGGCGGCGGATCGGGCTCCGGCTGCTACGGCGGCGGTGGCGGCGGCGGCTACTCGGGCGGCGAAGGCGGCTGGGTGGCCGGCGGGGGCGGCAGCCTCCTCACCGGCGTCGACGCCTACGTCTCCAGCTCCGGCAACTACGGCGATGGATGGGTCGACATCCGCCTGATGCCCCTGCCCTAAAACAGTGGGCGGGGGGCTCCGCCCCCCGCAACGCCCCCCGTCCGGCGGTCTGCGCCACGGAACAGGCCCGCGACCGCCCATGGCACCCCGAGGGCTCAGCCCTGCCGGCTGGCCAGCGCGATGTTGCGCAGGCCTGCGTTGGTCAGGCGCGCGATGATGTCCATGATGATGTCGTAGCTCGCGCCTTTGTCGCCGCGCAGCACGATGCGGGTGCGCGGGTCTTTGGCGGCGATGGCCTGGAAGCGGCCGTCGAGCTGGTCGAGGGGCACCGCCTCGTCGTCAATGAACACGCTGCGGTCGGGGAGCACCGAGACCGCGACGTCTTCGACGACCAGCTCGCTGTCGCCGGCGCCGGCCTCAGGCGTCATCACCTGCAGCGCGCGCTCGGCGAGCAGGCCCTTCTCGTAGGCGGCCTCTTTCTCGTCCTCGACGATCGACGAGGACACCACCATCATGATGATGAGCAACACCATGAACACATCGGTCAGCGGCGTGATGTTGATCTCGGCGAAGATCCCGCCGTCATCGTCATCATCGAGCGGGTCACCACCGGTGGGCGCGGCCTGCATGGTCGGACTCCTTTAGCGCTGCCCGTGGGTGCGGTGGACCTCGATGAGCTCGAGCAGCTCATCGACCAGGAGCGCCAGCTCGCGGCTCAGCTTGCCCGAGATGCTGTTGAGCACGTTGAACAAGAAGACCGCCTCGAGGGCCACGGCGATGCCGACCGCGGTCGCGATGAGGGCCTGCGAGATGCCCACCGAGACGACCGCAAAACCGCCCTGGCCCGACTCGCCGATGGCCTCAAAGCTGTGCATGACGCCGATGACGGTGCCAAAGAGGCCGACGAAGGGCATGAGCGCGCCAGCGGTGGCCAAGATCCAGGTGCGCGCCTTGAGAAGGCCGCCCACCCGCTTGTTCTCGCGAGCCATCGCCCGGGCGGGCTCGCCGCGCACCGCGCCGGTGGCCCGGTCGAGGCCCGCGCAGAAGACCGACTTGAGCGGCTGGCGCAGCCCCTCGGCCTGGGCCCGGGCGGCGGCGAGATCGGCGCTGCGGGCGGCCTCGATGACGCCCCGGCCCTTGCCCAACGAGAGGCGGACCCAGGCGAAGGTCGCCAAACGCTCGAAGGTCAGCGCCAGCAGCAGCAGGGACACGCCGAGCATGAAGAGCACCAGCAGGTGCTCCAGGCCGAAGTCTTGAAAGAAGGAGTCCATGGTGCGGTGGCTCGCAGAGGGGGGTCAGACCGGAGCGGGGTGGGCCCATCCGGGGCGCGGCGAAGGCGGGGCGCGCCCGCCCTCGCCTCACTTGAGCTTGTAGACGTGGGTGCGCTGGCTGCCGTCTTTGCGGGTCAGCTCGACCTTGATGGTGTCGGCTTTGCGCACCTTCATGTAGGCAGCGAAGGCCTGGGGCACGTTGGTGACCTTCTCGCCGTTGACGGTGTGCACGATGTCGCCGTTCTTGAGGCCACCCTGCCGCAGCACCGAGCACCTGGGCAGGTAGAGCTTCGCGCCGTCGCGGGCGCCATTTCCACCCTTGTGCAGCGAGACGCCGACCTGCTTCTCGAGCTCGCGCAGGTGGCTCGCGTACCAGTCGATGAGGTCGCGCTCGACCCGCCACTTGTCATCGGCGAGCTGGACGACCTCGTCGGTGGGCTCGCAGGGCTTCTTGGCGCCCTTGGGCCCCTCACCGGGCACGCCGTCTTTGGCCGCCTTGCCCGTGCCGCCCTCTTCGCCCCCCGTGGGCGCGCGCTCACCGCCGGCGGGCGCCTTGGCCTTCGCTTTGGCCTTCGCTTTGGCCTTGCTGCGGGGCGCGTCATCGGCCGCCGGCGGGGCCTCAGTGGGCGCCGCCTCGGGCGCCGGGGCGTCAGCGGGCGCGGCCTCGGGCACCGGATTGGCGGCCGGCGGCACATAGAGGCTGATCGAGACCGGCCCCTCAGGCTGCTGCAGCTCGGCGGCGGCCTCGGGCGCCGCGGCGCGGGCCTCACCGCCGCCATCACCGATGGGGCCGTCGTTTTCGGTCTCTTCGCCCGGCGTGTCGAGGGGGGCCGCGACCTGCTGCCAGAGCAGCCAAGCCGCCAGCGCGCCGCCATGCGCCGAGGCCGACCCGAGGCAAGACAGCACGAGCAGCGCCGCCTGCTGGACCGTCGAGAGGATGGTGGCGCGCGGCGGAGCAGACAAAGCGGCCTCGAACGGAGCTCCCGCGAGCCTATCACCCTCAGGCCAGGGCCGGGCGGGCCCCGCCTCAGGCCGCCCCGCTAAAGAAGTGCTCCCAGAGCGAGAGCAGAATCTCGAAGACGATGAGCAGCACGACCGCCCACTCGAGCTGGGTGCTCTGCCGGCCATGGCCCAGGTCGATGAAGATCTCGGTGGCGTCCTCGACCGCGCGCAGCTTGTGCAGCAGCGCCTCGTGGCGGCGCGGCATCTCGAGGTTGTGGAACAGCGCCTCGTAGAGGTCGGCCACCTTCTGGTCGCGCCAGGTCTCTTCGGGGCGGTCGACCAAGTAGAACCAGCTGGTCATCAACAGGCGCTCGCTGGTGATGCTGCCGATCTTCTTCATCAAGGCCGAGGACCGGCTGGGCGGGCGGCCCTTGGCCTTCAAATCTTGGGCCAACAGCAAGGTCTCTTCGACCAAGCGGTCGGCGGCGTGCTCAAAGCGCTCCAGCGCGGCGCTCTGGGCCAGCAGCAGGCAGGCCGCGGTCACCAGATCGGGCCGGTCGTCGGGCAGGGCGATGCGGTCCCAGTCCACCCGCGGCGGGGTGTTCACGCCCTCGGGCGCCTCGATGAGGGTGTAGGTCTCGGCGGTGCGGTAGAGCACCTTGCAAGCGGTGACCGCCTCGATCATGCGGAGGGTCTCGACGTCAGCCGCGTTCTTGCCCACATGCGCGACCGCGCCAAAGTCAAAGAGCATCAGCTGCTCGCCCGGCCGCAGCTCGAGCAGGGTGCCATAGGGGTAGCGGCGCAGCTCTTGCCAGGGCAGCTGCGCGGCGGCCTTGCCCGCGTCGAAGGAGCCATCGAGGGCGACGGCGGTGACGGCGGTTCCCTCGGCGGGGATGGTCATGGGGCCTCCACCGACCTGCTATCCCGCGGGCCGCGGCCTCCCCTGGCAGGTGGTCCTCAAAACGCCGCGAGGGGGCCCCAGATGGGACCCCCTCGGGCTCGGCGCCCCGCCGAAGCGGCGCGCTCGATCAGCGGCCGATCAGCACTCGCCAGCCGAGGTGTCTTCGCAGGTGCTCGACGCGCACTCGGAGTGGCAGTCCTCTTCGTCGATGCAGACGAGGCTGGCGCCCTGGGCGGTGGCGGTGATCTGGTCGGCGAGCACGTCGACGCAGTAGGCCGCGCCGTCGCTGTCACAGGCGCCGCAGGTCACGCCGAAGCCGATCAGGAGGCCGCAGACCTCGTCGGGGTCGGTCACGCCGAGCAGGTCGCCGAGCAGGGGCGCGAGGGTACGGGCGTCGAGCTGGCCCTCGAGGCGGCCGCCGCCGAAGTAGCTGCCGTCGGCGGAGAAGGCGCCGCTGATGCTCAGGCCGTTGATGGTGATCGACACGCCGGCCACGTTCAGCGTGGTGTCAGCGGGGCCGACCTGGAAGGAGGGGTTGTCGAAGGTGGCGGTCGGGAAGGGGATGGAGGGGGTGCAGTAGTCCTGCACGCCGCTGCCATCGGCGTCGATCGCGCCGATCATCTCGATGCTGGTGTCGGACGCGGTGCTCACGCCCACCAGGATGTTGTTCTCGAGCGAGCCGAGAAGCAGGTCGGCCACGCCAGCGGGCTGCACGAAGCGGGACTCGGCGAGGTTGACCACGAAGGTCGAGCCCGAGAGGTCGACGGTCACCGGCGCGCCGAGCGAGCTGGTGGTGAAGGCCGCCGAGCCGTTGGCGCCGCCGTCACACACCGAGATGTTCACGGTGTAGGCGGTGGAGGGGGCCAGGCCCGCGTCGGGGGTGAAGATGGCGGTGAGGCCGTCGGCGCTGAAGCTGGTCGAGCCGCCGACCGCGGTGCCCGCGGCGTCGGCGACGCTGATGCTCGCCGAGGCGTCGGCCGCGGAGAGGGTGACCTCGACCGGGTCGAGGTAGAAGTGGGTGGTGCTGTCGGGGGCCGGGTTGCTGAGCGCGTAGGTGACGTCGCAGCCGCCGCCATCGGCGCCGTCACTAGCGCCGTCGCCGCCGCCAGCGCTGCCGCTGTCTTCTTTGTCACCACCAGCGCAGCCAATCGTAGCAAAGGCCGCCAGGATCAATGCATACCGCGACATGTGTCCTCCATCTCTCTGGCTCTTGCCAGCATCGCCGGGGGGGGCCCGGCTGGGTCAGTCTCGGCGCGAATCGCGCCGCGTCCGGCGCACACTACTGCGCGCCGTCGCGCGGTGTCAACACGAGCCGCAGCGTCGCCGTCCGCGGTGACCTAGTGCCCGCTACCCCCGAGGCTGTGGCTGGCCCAGCGGCTCAGGCGGGCTGCGCCGCGAGCTTTCCGCCGATCTCCTCGACCAGCGCGTCGAGCAGGCGCTGCTCGTCGGGGTCAAGGTTGCCCTGGGTCTTGACGCGCAGCATCTGCAGCACCTGATGGCTATGCCGGGCCAAGGCCAGGTCTGGCTGAACAGGCGCCCCATCGGGGTGGGGCACCAGCCCGAGGCTGACCATCGCCGAGCTGCCGAGGCTCACCAAGAACTGAGAGAAGTTGCAGGAGTCCACACAGGCGCTCATCGGGACCTCGTCGGGGGTCGCGCCCCCTGGCGGAAGGAGGGGCTGCTCAGAGGGGGAGGGTGAGGCGGGCGACGGCCTCAGCTCGGCGGATGGTCAGCAAGGCGTCGGGTCGGTGGCCGCTCTTCGCCCGGAGCACCAGCTGCTCGAGGCCGGCCAGCCCGCGCACCGCTTGGCCGTTGATGGCGAGGATGGCGTCGCCAGGCCGCAGGCCGCGCGCGGCGAAGGCCCCGCCCGGCAGCACCCGCGCCACGACCACCTGACCGTCACGCTCCACCGGAACAACGCCAAGCACGTCATTCATACTGAACGCGAACACGCTTGTGGGCACGGGGCCGGGGCTGAGGCGCGCCTCGACCCGCGCGCCGCCCCGCAGCAGCTCGGCCTGCACCGGCTCGGCGCCCGCCTGCCCAGCCAGCCAGGCGTTGAGGTCAGACCGCCCCTGCACGGGCCGGCCGTCGACCGCCCGCAGCAGGTCACCGGCCTGCAGCCCTGCGGCGGCGGCGGGGCCGTCGGGGTGCACCCGCACCACCTGGGCCGCGCTCTGGCGACCGTCGGGCCCGCGCAGCACGACGTCGACGAGGTCAACGCCGAGCCAGGGCACCTGCACTTCGCCGAACTCGACGAGGTCCCGCGCCACCTTCACCGCGCGGTCGACCGGGATGGCGAAGCCGATGCCCTGCGCGTCGGCGCGCACCGCGGTGTTGATGCCGATGAGCGCGCCGGTCACGTCGAGGAGGGGGCCGCCCGAGTTGCCCGGGTTGATGCTCGCGTCGGTCTGGATGAAGTCTTGGTAGACGCGGGCCTCGGTCTCGAGCGCGCGGCTGGTCGCCGAGACCACGCCGGTGGTCACCGTGTGCCCGAGGCCAAAAGGGTTGCCGATGGCGATGACCGGCTCGCCCAACATCAGGCCCGCGCTGCTGCCGATCGGCGCCGCCCGCAGGCCCGTCGCGCCCCGCAGCCGCAGCACAGCGAGGTCGAGCTCGGGGGCGACGCCGAGCAGATCGGCCTCAAAACGCCGGCCGTCGGCGAAGGTGGCGGTCAGCCGCTGCGCCTGTTCGACCACGTGGGCGTTGGTCAAGACCACGCCCTGCTCGTCAATCACGACGCCGCTGCCATCAGAGGCGCCCAGGGACTGGCCGCCCCAAAAGGGGTCGCGCTGCAGGCGCTCGGCCCGGATGCTGACCACCGCCGGCGCCACCCGGTCGACGGCGGCGACCACCGGCGTGCGGCGCGCGGGATCGATCACCGGAGCGTCAGCCCCCACGGACACACCGAGCGGGAGGGCGGGTGGGGCCGTCGGAGGCACCGGGTCGCCGCCGCGCTCGGCCACCGCGCCGACGCCCAGCGACAGACCCACGCCCAGGAACACCCCCATCAGGAGCAGCGCGGCGGCGGCGTCGAGCGGTCGCGGTCGGCCTAGCACCCCTGCTCCCACGCCGCGGGTGGTGGGTGGCCGCGGCGAGCGGCTCGCTAGGCACGCCGGCGATGAAGGCAAGGCCCGGCGCGCTCGCCACGGCCCCGGGCGCGGGCTACCCTCCGCCGTGCTTTGGAGCGCTGGTGACCCTCTCGACTACTTCAGGCTTGCGCCGCTCCCCCCTCTCTGGCGTGCTGGCGCTGCTCCTCGCGGCGACCCTCGCCCTGCTCGCCCTCGGCCCCGCCGAGGCCGAGGCCGAGGCCCGCCGCCAGCTCAGCGTGCAAGAGCAGTTCGAGCTCGGCCGCCGCTACAGCAAGCGCGGCTACCATGTGCGGGCGCTCGAAGAGTTCAACCGCATCCGCAACAATTACCGAGATGACCCCTACGCGGTCAAAGCCGAGCTGGCGATCGCCGACGTCTACTTTGACCAAGCCGAGTGGGATCAGGCGCGCCTCTCCTACGAGGACTTTTTGCGGATGCACCCGCGCCACCCCGAGCTTGACTACGTGGTGTGGCGCATCGGCCTGACCTCACTGAAAAAGGCCGCCAAGATCGCCGCCCGCGACCAGTCGTGGACGCTCGAGGCCATCAACGCCTGGACCGGCTTTGATCGCCGCTTCCCCGACAGCGTGCACAAGGCCGAGGTCACCGAGAAGCTGACCGAGTGCACCGAGCGCTTGGCCAAAAAAGAGCTGCTCATCGCCCGCTTCTACGCCAAACGAAAGGCGTGGCGGGCGGTCGAAGGTCGGGCCCGGGGCGTGCTCGCCGCCTACCCCGAGAGCGCCCACGTGGTCGAGTCCATGGCCCTGCTCGCCGTGGCCTACGCCCACCAGGGCAAGGCCGACCGCAGCGACGAGGTGCTCCGCCGGCTCGCCGAGGCCGACGCCGACGCCCACAAGCGCGCCGCCGCCCAGGTCGAGCGCGCGCGGGCCCGCGCGGAGGGCTGAGTGCGCCGCGCACCCCGCTGCGCGCTGGCGGGCGCTGGGTCCGCGCTGGCCAGCTGGGCGCTCGCGGCCTGTGGTGCGCCCGCGGGCGCGGGCCCCGAAAAAGACAGCGGCGGCGACGGCGGAGCGCGCGCCCCCCTGCTGGTCGAGGGGGTGCGCTGGCGCCCCGACGCCCCCGACGCCGGGCCGTGGACGCCGCCGGCAGAGGCGGCAAACTGCACCGAAGAAGGCTGGCGCACCGAGGCCGACTTCTTCGAGATCCAGTCCGACCTCTGCGTCTGGGGCGTGTTCTCGCAGCCCCTGCTCGGCGATGTGGCCGAGGGCGACCGCCTCCGCTTCGTGCTGTGGACCGAGGAGCTCTGGGCGCCCGTGCCCTACACCGCCACCTTCGCCTTTGCCTTCGGCGATGACATCGTCTGGGAGCAGCAATTCGACGTGCCGGGCGACAGCCGCATCCTCGAGCTCGAGGCCTGGGCCCCCGCCGCCCAGCCCGCGGGCACCCTGGCGACCCTGCACCTCGACAACCACGGCATCAACTCGTGGCGCATCAACGACATTGAGCTGGCCGACCCCTGAGCCCGGCCGCGGGGGCCCGGGGTGGCGACCCCCTCACTCCTCGCCCTCGGCGCCGTCGAGACCGGCCAGCTCCTCCTCCGCCGCTGCCCGGGCGAGGCGCTTGACGCCCCGCTTGAACCCGAGGTCGAACTCCTCCCGAAGCTGCTTGGAGATACCCCCAGGCACGCTGTTCACGAAGCGCTCGGCGGCGAAGGCATCCTCGGTGGCCCAGGTGCGCAGGGCGCGCGACACGACCTTGCGCACCGCCGCCTCTTCGTCGCGGTGAAAGGCGCGCAGCACCGGGTCGAGCACGGCCTCAAGCGGGCGCTCGACGAAGACGACGTCCTTGACGCCGAGGCGCGCGCGCAAGGCGGCGGCCGCGGGGCCCTCGACCGGCAGCGGCAGGGCGGCGAGCGCGGCGGCCACGGCGACCCGGCGGCGGTGGGCTGGGGCCCCACGCAGGCCCGCGAGCCGGGGCCCCGCCTCTTCCCCGAGGGTCGCCATCAGGCCTGGGCCGACCAACATCCAGCCCAACGCATCGGCGCTGGCGTGATCGTCGACGAGCTCACCCCACCAGCGGCTCAGCTCGAGGGCCTCGTCGGGGGCGTCGGGCAGGGCCGCGGCGGCGAGGCCGAGCGCCAGCAGACCATCCTCAAAGGCGGTGGAGAAGATCGCCCGGAGCGCCGGCGCGTGCAGGGGCAGGGCGGTGGGCTCTGCCGTCCACACCTCGACGAGGAGGCGCGCCAGCTCAGCGAAGGGCACGCCCCGCAGCCCCCGCAGCGGCCGGAGGTGCTGGCGCTGCTTGCGGGCGTAGGCGGGGTCGGCGAGCGCGTCCAGGCGCGCGCGGATGAGATCGACGTCGTACATGCAGCCTTCGGGGAGCCACGGCGGATGGCGCGCTCCACGGAGAGCGGGGCGCGCGCGGGCGGGGCGGGCTAACCCGGGCCATCCCCGGGGTGGTCGGGGCGCGGAGGGGTGATGGGCGCAGCGCAGGGCCGAGGCCGAACCGGCGCCGAGGCGTCGATCATCCGGAAGTTCACGCTCTGGTGGTTTCGCCAGCCCGGCGCGATCAGCCATGTGTCGGTGAACGTGCAGATCGACGCCGGCCCGATGTTGGCCTACCTGGCCGCGCTCGCCGCCCAGCGCGCAGGCCAGACCCCCAAGATCACCGTGCAGCACCTGCTCGCCGGGGCCATCGGCCGCGCGCTGCACGCGGTGCCCGCTGCGAACGCGCGCGTGGTGGGCGATCACATCGTGCCGCAGCCCCATGTCGGCCTCGCCATGCCCGTCAACCTGCTCGGCCGGGGTGCTGCCGAGACGGCAGCCGAGGGCGCCGAGCTCGGCATGGCCATCGTTGAGCGGGTCGAGAGCCGCAACCTCGTCGAGATCAGCGCCGCGACGCACCGCTCGGTCGAGGGCGAGCGCAGCGGCCGCTCGACCAACCCCTTTGTCGGCGTGGTGAAGAGGCTCGGCGCGCAGCTGCCGCAGCCCGCGCTGAATGTCGGCCTGAACCTGATGGCCCGCGGGGCGCGCAGCCGGCGGTTGCAGCGACCCGCCGAGGCCCTGCTGCCGGTGACCGCCGGGCTCACCAACCCGGGCGCGGCCCTCGGCCAGGCCCCGGGGGCACGTTTTATGGGGGCGGCCTTCTCCTTGCCCAACGCGCTGGTGCAGGTCGGCACGGTCTGGGGCATCACCGGCGTGCAGGACGAGGTGGTCGCCGTCGCGGGTCGGCCCGAGGTGCGGCCGATGCTGCCGGTGCTGCTCCTCTTTGATCACCGGCTCATCGATGGCGTGCGCGCCGGGCGCCTCTTGCACCGCTTCGCCGAGATCTTGGCGGTGCCGGCGCTATGGTTCGGCGCAGACGGCGCACAGCCCGGCCCCAGCCCCGCGGCGGGCGCGCCCGGCGCTCCGCAGCCCTGAGCTCTCCCGCGCCCTGCGGCCCCCGACCCTCCTCTGAGGTGCCCGTGCCTACCCCTCCCCTCGCCCTGCTCACCCTGCTCGCTGCTATCCCTGACCCGGGGCCCTACGCGGCCGCCGTGACCAGCGACGCGGGCTGGGTCGAAGTGGGCCGCCGCACCGAAGATGGCATCGGAGAGGTCATTCTCAAGCACAAGAAGGTCGGCGAGGTCGACTGCCTGCAAGGTTTGGCGACGGTGCCTGAGGCGCCGAGCGCGCTGTTGGCGGTGGCGGCCGACGTGCCCAGCGCCACAAAGTGGAGCCGGTGGGAGCTCGTGGCGAGCAAGGTCATCAGCAAGGGCGGCGGAGCGGTCAACTACGTGCAGCTGCTCGACAACCCCGCGCCGATCGCCGACCGCTATTGGTTCCTGGAGGGTCGCTCGCTGCCGGGCGAGGAGCAGGCCCGCTTCACTTGGCGCCACATCGATCCCGAGGCCCACCCCGCGGTGCTGGCGGAGATCAAGAACCTCCGCAGCTCGGCGGTCTCGACCGTGGTCAACGTCGGCGAGTGGCGCTTCACCAAGGGGGCCGCGGGCACCGAGCTGCGCTACCGCATCTGCACTGACGCCGGCGGGGCCATTCCACGTTGGGCGGGAGAGTTCGCTGCGACCCGCACCTTGCCCAGCAACCTTGCCGACCTCGTGCTCGAGGCCCGGCGCCGCGCCAGCCGCTGATCTGCACGCCGATGGACACGGTTTCGCCTCGCGCGGGCCGCCGGTTCACCTTAGAAGCCCGCGGCTTTAGAGGCGGGCCCAGCGACGGCCGGGCATGCTCCCCGCGGGGAGCGCCGGCCCCGCGCCGCCTCGCCCATGACCACCCCGCGCGCCCCGCAGCATGGAATCACCCGCTGGGGCGCCACTTTGGAGGAGACACCATGAAGACCAAGATGAGCACGCTGCTCCTGCTGAGCCTCGGCCTCACCATCGGCTGCGAAGTTGAGGAGACCAAGGACACCGGCGGCACCGATGACGGCACCGCCGATGGTGCCGATGGTGCCGATGGCGTTGATGGCGCCGACGGCGTTGATGGCGCCGACGGGACCGATGGCACCGATGGTGCGGACGGGACCGATGGCACCGACGGCGCCGTGGCCTACGCCGCGCTCGACGCCAGCCTCACCGTCTACCACGACATCGACGGCGAGGTCCTCTGCGACAAGGACGTGGCGGTCACCAGCTCCACCCCGGTCGAGTGCGAGAGCTGCGACTTCAGCTTCGACGTCGAGAGCGTCACCACCGACGACCGCGTCGGCGGCTGCGACCTGCCCCCCTTCTACACCTTCCAGGCCGACAATCCCGCGGCCAAGCCGAACCTGACGTTCAGCTCCAACTACCTCATCGCTGGCTACTACGGTGACTACTACGTCACCAACTGGGTGCAGAGCAACTACGTCTACGACTACTACGGCTACGAGTACGGCGCGAGCGGCAACCTCGCCTACCAGGTCGACTACGGCGACGGCTACCCGGTGACCAGCGTGCTCGTCGCCGGCTTCGCCGACAACGTGCTGACCATCGAAGGCATCGACGACGCCCCGCTCAGCGTCAGCACCCTGCCCGAGGCCACCTGCGACAGCTCGACCGTGACCGGCGTCACCGAGCGCGCCGGCAACTACATCGGCGCGGGCGTCACCCCCTGCAGCGGCAGTGACTACGACGTGTGGGGCATCACCACCGTCGCCGGCCAGACCTACACCATCTCGATCGACAACGCCGACGCCGAGACCGCCGCCGACCTGATCTTCTACATCTTCGACAACGAGGGTGAGTGCTACCTCGGCCAGGCCGATGACAGCTTCGACTGCGCCTACGCGCCCCCCAGCGGCTACCAGTGCCCGTCGGTCAGCTTCGAGGGTGATGGCACCGTGCTCGCCGTCGTCGTCACCAACCTCGGTGACTGCGCGGTCGACAACAACTACGAGCTCTACGTGAGCGGCACCGGCATCACCCCGCCGTCGGTCGAGCTCTTCTCCGAGCGCTGGGAGGCCTACGCCGAGACCCCCCAGACGCTCGAGTACAGCTTCGTCGGCAACCTCACCCCCGCCGAGTGAGCCCCGGGGGGCCGGCGCGCGCCGGTCCACCCCCTCGACCCCGTCGGGCCCTGCGCCTGGCGGGGTCTTGTCTTGCCGGGTCCCGCCGTCGGACGAGCCACGCTCAGGGCGTGGCGGCTGCCCCCGAGAGCGCCTCAGGCCGCGGCAGGCCGGCGATCAGGCCCCGGTCGATGTCGCTCAGCCGGCCGCAGCCACAGAGGGCCATGGCCTCGTCGAGCTCGGCGCGCAGCAGGTGCAGCGCACGCTCCACCCCCGCCTGACCGCCGGCCGCCAGCGCGAAGACCGCCGGGCGGCCGATGAGCGCGGCCTGGGCCCCGAGGGCGAGGGCCTTGAGTACGTCGCTCCCACGGCGGACCCCGCTGTCGAGCAGCACCGGGGCGCGACCGGCCACCGCGTCGACCACCTCGGGCAAGGCCAGCAGCGCGGGCACCGCCCCATCGAGCTGGCGGCCCCCATGGTTGCTCACAATGACGCCAGCAGCGCCGCTCTCGACGCAGGCGGCAGCGTCGTCCCCCCGCAGCACACCCTTGACCAGCACGGGCAGGCCTGCGCGCGCGGCGAGGCGCTCCACATCGGCCATGCGGAGGTCGGGGTCGAGCAGGCGGTACACATAGGCGGCCAGGCCCGAGCCCTGCGCCTCGGAGGGCAAGGCGCCATAACCCTCAGGCACGACGTTCTCGACGCGGAGCTGCGGGGGGAGCCCGAAGCGGTGCACCGCGTCACCCTCCCGCGCGCCGAGGACCGGGGCGTCCGCGGTGACCACCAGGGCGGTGCAGCCCGCGGCCTTCGCGCGGTCGATCAGGGCCTCGGTCAGGCCCCGATCTTTGTAGACATAGAGCTGGAACCAGACCGTGCCGGGGTGCTCTGCCGCGCCCACACCCGCCGCTGCGCAGACCGCCTCGATCGGCGTGGTCGCCAAGGTCGAGCAGACCATGACCGTGCCCGCGGCCCGGGCGGCCCGGGCGGTCGCCCGCTCGCCCTCGGGGTGGGCGAGGCCCAAGAAGGCCGTCGGAGCCAACAGGATCGGCGCACGGAGGGGGGCGCCGAGCAGGGTCGACGCCGCGGAGCGCTGGCCCACCCCGCGCAAGCAGCGCGGGCGCAGGAAGGTGCGGGCGAAGGCCTCGCGGTTGGCCACCAGCGTGCGGCCATCGCGGGCCCCGCCGCTGTAGTAGGCCCGGGCCATCGGGCTGAGCGCACCGGCGCCGAGCGCGCTGAGCTGCTCGATGTGAAGGCAGGCGGCCAGGGCGTCCGCGTCGGGCGGCCCTGCGGGTCGGGGATCGATCACGCACGCTCCGGCGGGCGAGGGCCCGCGCCCACATCCTCCCACAGGGGCGCCGCTGTGTAGCCACGCTGACACCGCGGCCGGGCCCGGCTTGGGCGCGCTGACACCGGGATGACGCCGCCACAAACAGCGAGCGAGCAGCGTGATGCACGCCAATGTCGACGCATCACACCGACTGTCTGCCCACAGCTCGGCGCCCGCGCGAGATCGGCCCGAATCGAGCGCGAAAGGCCGCCCCGACGCGGTCGAAGGGGGAGTGCTAAGCTCAACACAGCCTGGAGCTCCCGATGACCGTCCGCGCCCTCTCCCGCCAGTCGGCCCCTGGTTCCACGAGCGCCCGCGCGCTCAGCCGCCGCCGGAAGGACGCCGGCGCCCCCGCCGCCGAGGCCCGCCTCGACAGCACCCGGGCCCAGGGCAGCGCGCCTGACGCCGCCGCCGGCCTGCGCATCGTCGATCCGGTCGTCTCGCTGCTCGCCGACATGCACACCGCGCTGGGCAACGCGGGCGTGGGCGGCATGGATCTCGGCGCCGACAGCGGGCTCAGCTTCGGCCTGCACACCCACGCCGCGGGCAGCTTGGCGCTCGGCGTGGCCGGCTTCGACACCAGCGCGATGAGCCCCGGCGGCGCGCTGCGCGCGATGCGCGAGGTGATGCGGCGGAGCCAGGCCGAAGAAGAGGGCCTCGACACCAGCCGGGCCGCCAAGCACATCGGCAGCCGCCAGGGCCAGCCCCTGCCCGAGCTCGTGCGCGTCCGCATGGAGCGCGCCTTCGGCCACGACTTCAGCCACGTGCGCGTGCACATCGACGGCGCCGCCGCCGACGCGGCCCAAGACCTCAACGCGATGGCCTTCGCCATCGGCTCTGACCTGTACTTCGGCCGCGGCGCTTGGTCGCCGGGCACGCCCCGGGGCGACGAGCTGCTCGCCCACGAGCTCACCCACGTCGTTCAGGCCGATCAGAACCGCCTGCCCGGGCCCCGCGGCCCGGGGATGGACGTCAGCAGCCCCACCGACCGCCACGAACAAGAGGCCGTGGCGATGGGGCGCAAGGTCGCCCAAGAGCTCGGCCGCAGCGGCGGCGGCGCGCTCGATCTGGCCGGCCCGGCCGGCAGCCCAGGGGCCGACCACGCGCCCGCCGAGCAAGCGACGCCCGCCGTCGGCCTGCCCGGGGCCGAGGGCGCCGCCGCAGACCAAGACGCCGGGGGCGTCGACGTGCAGGCCCTCTTCGCTGGCTTGAGCGTGGGCAGCGACGGTGGGGGTGGCGACGCTGGCGGCGGCGAGGGGGGCGGCGAAGGGCTGGTCAGCCGCGACTTCGGGTCGTGGTGGTCGAGCATGTTCGGAAGCAACACCCGCGCCCAGCTCCCCCCGCGCACCAACACTCCGCCCAGCAACAGCGCGTCGGGCCAGTCGGCGGGCAACGCGGGCCGCGGCACCGGCTCGGGCAACAACGCGCAGGCCCAGGGCCCCGGCGCGGCCAACGAGCAGAACCCCGACGCCACGCTCACCCTCGCCGGCCGCACCATCCGGGTTTCGCGCCCGGCGGGCAGCGGCGACCAGCCGACGCTGACCGCCGAGCTCAACCAGCAGGTCCTCCCCGGCCTGACCCTGACCACGGCCTCGCTCCAGTTCAACGAGCAGGGCGCGGTGGTCGGCGGCACGGTGCGCGCCCAGGTGCGCATCGGCGAGCACCTGTCGGCCGATGGCCTGACCCTGAGCATCAGCGAGGGCGGGCGGGTCAGCCCGACCATCGACAACGTCCAGGTGCGGCTCGGCGAGACCATTCAAGCGACCGTCCGCCTCACGGTCGGCCGCGACGCGATCACCGGCGCGGGCACCATCGGCTTCGAGCAGCTCCCGCTCCCCGCCCAGCTCGGCATCAGCAGCGGCCAGCTGCAGGTCGCCGTCGACGCCCAAGGTGTGCGCGCCGCCGGCACGCTCAGCGGCACGATGCCGAACGTGGGCACCGTCCGCGCCGAGACCGGCTTCCGCGACAACCAGCTCGGCGCGCGGGTGACTGTGACGGTCAACCCCGGCCTCGCGCCCGTCCCCGGCGTGGTCTTCCAGAGCGGCCAGCTCGACGGCAGCTGGCTGCAGGGCCAGCCGGCGGTCGCCTTCACCGGCGATCTGCAGGTCCAAGTCAAAGACTGGCTGACCGGCACCGTGCACGCCCAGTACAAGCCCGAGGGCGGGACGTGGAGCGTCACCGGCGATCTGGCCCAGTCCGGCCAGCTCACCCTGGGTGAGCTGGTGGTGCTGCAGGGCCGGGTCAAGCTGGTGATCAACGAGAACCAGCTCACGGCCGGCGAAGCCGCGGTCAACATCCAGACGCCCAAGGTCCAGGGCCAACTCCAGGGCAGCTACGACGTCCAGAAGCACGAGCTGACCGGCACCGCGGCGGTCAGCCTCAACCACGACTGGCCGATGGAGGCCGGCTGGGGCGCGTTTACCCTCAAGCAGGGCGGCGCCCTCTCCGCCGAGGTGCAGGCCAACGTCATCAAGGCGCTGACCGGCGATGTGCCGTTTACCGCCACGGTGCAGGGCGGCGCGACGACCCCGCTCCAGATCGAGGGCCAGGTCTCGGGCGCGCTGAACATCGAGACCCAGAAGTTCGACGGCACCGCGAACGGCGCGCTGACCGCTGATCTGCAGCTGCCCGTCGGGGCCAACGGCGACCAGCTCCGCGTGCTCACCGGCAGCCGCGTGACCGCCACCCTCGCCCAAAACGCCCTCACTCAGGTCGGCCTCAACCTGAACCTGCAGCTGCACCGCGAGGGCGCGCTCTTCCTCAGCGGCACCGTGCCCGACGCCGTCTATGACGTGGCCAGCGGCAAGCTCAACGGCACCGGGCGCCTGCGCCTCGAGAAGGCCCTCGAGCACGAGACGGCCGACGGCCAATGGAAGACCGTGGTCAAGGCCGGCAGCCAGCTCGAGGCCAAGGTGGTCCAGAGCGAGCTGACCGAGCTCGGCGGCTCGGGCGAGTTCGCGGTGCACGACAGCGCCGGCCCGCTGCTCGACGGCACCGTCAGCGCGGCCAAGATCGACCTGACCACCAAGAAGGTGTCGGGCCAGCTGCAGCTGCAGACCGCCCGCCCCTTCTTGCACCCGCGCAAGAGCGGCGGCGTCATCGAGGGCACCCCGGGCTGGCTGCTCGAGGTCCAGCAGGGCTCGGGCGTGACCGGCACGATGGCCGACAGCCAGCTCACGCGCCTGACCGCCGACCTGCGCGCCAAGGTCAACGATCCGGGCGGCCACCTGCTCAACCTCTCGGCCAACGCCGACTGGGACATGGTCGCCGACACCGTCGACGGCCAAGGCAAAGCCCAGCTCGCGCGCGACGTCGTGCTGGCCGAGGCGATGGGCCCCGAGGGCTGGAAGGCCACGGCGCTCAAAGACGCCGAGGCCACCGGTCACCTCGAGCAGAACAAGCTCACCAAGATCACCGGCGCGCTCAAGGTCGGGGTGGACGACGCCGAGGGGCGCTTCGTCGAGCTCGAAGGCGGCGCCACCTGGCTGATGGAGGGCAACAAGCTCGACATGACCAGCACGGCCAAGGTCGTGCGCGAGAAGTTGGTCGGCACCGCCGGCGCCTACGCGGTCCTCATCCAGAAAGAGACCGCGGCCACCGGCACCGTCGAGCAAAACGACCTCAAGCAGGTGCAGGGCAACCTGAAGTCCAAGGTGACCAAGGACGGCGCCGACTTCGCCAAGGCCGACCTCGACGGCACCTGGAAGCAGGGCGAGGGCGTGACCGGCACCGGCGCAGCCGAGCTGCTCACCGAGCAAGACGTCGCGCAGGTCGGCCGCTACCACCTCTTCTTGGAGAAGGGCACCGGCGCGACGCTCAAGGTCGAGCGCTCCGAGGTCAAGGAGATCGGCGGCCAGGTGCCGATGCGCATCGATGAAGAGGGCCAGGGCTTCATCAAGGGCAAGGTCGCCGGCACCTACAAGATGACCGAGAAGAAGCTCTCGGGCACCGGCGAAGCCGAGGTGCTCGCCGAGAAGCGGCTCGGCCAGCTCGGCCAAGACCAGCTCTGGCTGATGCCGGGCAGCGGCGCGACGGTGACCCTGGCCGAGAACGCGCTGACCCAGGTCGGCGGCAACATCCAGCTCTCGACCCGCGACAACAACGGCGAGTACGCCACCATCGCGCTGCAGGGCACCTTTGACGCCGCGGGCGGCACCGGGTTCACCGGCTCGGGCGCGG
Source organism: Deltaproteobacteria bacterium (assembly GCA_016792625.1). Classification (GTDB taxonomy): domain Bacteria; phylum Myxococcota_A; class UBA796; order UBA796; family UBA2385; genus JAEUKK01. Next base: position 58,164 of record JAEUKK010000086.1, read on the forward strand.
CCACGGTCAAGCGCGAGAAGGAGCTCTTCCGCGCCAACAACTACACCTTCCTCATCATGCCGGGCACCGGCGCCACGGCCCACATCGCGCAGGACAAGCTGACCAAGCTCGATGGTCAGGTGCCCTTTGAGGTGCGCGACGCCCAGGGCGCGCTCTTCGGCGGCAAGGTGGGCGGCGACTACAACCCCGAGACGGGCAAGGTCAACGGCAGCGGCGACATCAAGCTCGGCCGCGACCTCAGCTACGATCTCGGCGGCGGCACCACGCTCAAGCTGCTGCAGGGCTCGGGCGGCGACGCCGAGGTCAAAGACAGCGAGCTCAAGAAGGTCGGCGGCACGCTCAAGGCCGAGCTGTGGAAGAACGGCCAGGCCCAGGCGCGGATCACCGCAAACGGCACCTACAACGCCGTGACCAACAAGCTCGAAGAGCTGACTGGCGAAGCCGAGCTGCTGCGCCCCATGGACATGTTGGGCGGGGAGATCCGGCTCACCAACGTCAAGGGCACCGGCACCATCCGCGACAACGAGCTCGTGCAGCTCGGCGGGCAGGGGGAGATCACCATCCCCAAGCTCAACAACATGCACGGCAAGTTCGACGTCAACTGGCGCAACGAAGGCGGGAGGGACATCTACGAGGGCAGCGGCGAGCTCGACTTTACGCTGTTCAACGACCCGGCCAAGGGCCGGAGCATGACCGGCAAGGTTCAGGCCCAATACAACGCAGACGACACCTTCGCGGTCCAAGGCGAGGTGAAGTACGCGATGAACGAGCTCATCAAGGATCTGACGGTCGGCGTCCAAATGGACCAGACCCTCGATCCCAAGCTGAGCCTGTCGACCACCATCCAGACCAACCTCGTCGACGCCCGCACCCTGTTCAGCATGGAGAAGGACCTGGTCCCCCGCACCAGCGTCCCCATCTATGGCCCCTTCGGCCTCTTCTTCGGGATGAAGGGCGGCATGAGCATGGGCCTGCGCGCCCTGCAGATGACCGCCGGGATCAACGTCGCCGACTGGCGCCCGATCAGCGAAGGCAGCGAGGTCCCCACCTTCTCCGCGAACCTCGACCTCGACTGGGGCATGGACTTCTCAGCGAAGATCGCCCCCTACATCGGCCTCGAGGGCAACCTGCGGGTCGCCCAGATCGGCGCAGGTGTGCGCGGCGAGGTCGCGCTCGACGCGCCGATCAGCGTCAACCCGAGCGGCAAGATCGAGGGCGGGCCGCAGGGCTTCAGCGGCGAGCTGTCGGTGGGCGTGAGCATCAAGCCCCGGCTCGACCTCAGCCTCACCCCCTTCGTGCAGGCGAGCATCACCGGCCTCGACCCCTGGCAGCACGACTTCGACAGCTTCCAGCAGCCGCTGGGCGAGGTCTTCAGCTTCGAGTGGGGCCGCAAGTACAGCTTCGGTGACCAGAGCAGCCGCAGCTCGGCGCCGACCACCCAGGTCCCCGCGCCGCCGGCCCAGCAGCGGCAGACCGAGCAGCGTGGCGTGCCCAACACCGGCTTCTCCAACGGCGCCGGGCAAGCCAACAACATGAAGGGCGGCCCGCAGCTCGAGTCGGGCAGCACCATCGCCGGTCAGCAGCAGACCGGCGACGCCAGCCTCGACCGCCTGATGGGCATCGTCAATGACATCAAGGTCATGGCCGAGGGCATCGGGGCGCTGGGCGAGCTGGTCAGCCTGGTCATCGGCATCATCCAGGCCACCGCGACCTTCGGCCCCATCGGCATGGTCATCTACTGCGTGTGGAAGATCTTCAAGGGTGAGCTGAGCTGGGATGGCATCAAGACCGCCGTGCAGAAGGTCGTCGCCGCGGTGCAGACCGCCGGCCGCCTGCTGCGCCCGCACCTGCCGGCCTGGTTCCAGAAGATCGTCGACCTGTTCAGCGGCGACAAGCCGGGCCTGCTCGACGCGCTCTTCGGCGCCGACGACCGCATGCGCGAGTCGGTGCGCAAGGGCGAGCACCGCCACGCGCCCGCCGACATGCGGGCCGAGATGATCAAGGTCATGGACGGCGGCTGGATCAGCGAAGACGACGAGGAGTGCATCCTCGAGATCCTCAAGTTCTCGGCCAGCCGCGGCGACCTCTCCTCGGTCGTGTCGATGTCGGGCGGCGCCGACCACCTGCTCGGCGTGCTCGATGGCCGCGAAGATGATGAGGCCCGGCAGCTCTTCCGCCGCGCGGGCATCGCCTTCTAAACGACCGCGCCTGCGGATAGAGCCGCGGCGCGCCCGCCCTCCGGTGGGCTGCGCCCGAGGAGCCCCGATGAGCGACCCCGCCGCCACCCCGACGCTCGCGCGGGAGGAGGCCGCGCTCGCGGTCGCCCTCGCCTGGACCACCGCCGCCACCGCTGGCGACGAGGCGGCCGCCCGCGCCGCCACCGCGCCCAGCCGCTGGGACCGCGGCGAAGATCAGCTCGCCGACCTGTACCAACAGGTGGCCCGCAAGGGGCTGATCATCGAGCCGCTCGGTATTCCGCACCTCTGCGGTGCGCGCGGGGCCCAGCACGCCACCTTGTCGCGGGCCGGCCTGGGGCGCCCGCTGGGCGACCTCTACCTGCTGCTCGAAGACGCGGGGGGAGCTTGGGCCCTCACCGGCGCGACCAAGGTGCGCCCCCAGGTGGCCCTGGTGCTCGGCGGCACCATCGACGCCTCGGCGGGCCCCGACGCCCTGCCCGCGTCTGAGCCCGCGCTGCGCTGGGCCGCGCTCTTCTTGATTGAGCAGGCGCTGGGGGCCACCAGCGCCGGGGCCACGCCCCCCGCCGAGCTGACCGAAGCCGCGACCGCGGGCCCGGGGGTCGCGCTGCGGGCGGTGCGGCTGCCCGCCACCCAACGACACGCCGTCGAGCTGCGTTTTGGCGAAGGTGACCAGGCGCGCGCGGTCTGGGTGCTGCTCGAGGGCCCTGATGACGCGCTGGTGGCCACGGACGCCCGGCGCCGCCTGCGGTGGGAGGCCCTGCTGCGCGGGCTCGAGCTGCGCTGGCCCACCGACCCCTCTGAGGTGACCAGCGCGAGCGCCGCGCTCGGCCCCGACGAGCTGCGGGCCTTCATCCGCGGGACCATGCAGGCCGCGATGGACGAGGCCCTCGCCGAGGCCGGCGACCTGCCGGCCGAAGACCCGCGCCGCACCGCCCCGACCGAGATCATGAAGCTGCTCGACGCCGCCCTGGGCGCCGCGCCGCTGGGCCTCGACGCCCTGGTCGCCTCGCTGCGCAGCGCGCCGGCCAGCGCTGCCACGCCGGCACCCGCTTCCACAGTGGCCCCCTCCGCGTCGACCAAGCCCCCTCCTCCCGAGAACACCGCGCCAGACGCTGGATTGGCCGCCGCCGCCTCAGCTGTGGCGCCCACCGTCGCGCTGGCGCCCGTCGCCGCTGCTCCGCCGGCCCCGCCGGTCGCCTCCCCTGCCCCGGCCGCCGCGGCCCCGACCGTCGAGGATGACCTCCGGGTCCGCTTCTCCGCCGACGCGCCGGCGGGCGAGCCTGCAGCCGCGCCCGAGCCCACCTCCTCCGACCCGGCGGCGGCCACGCCCCTCCGCCTTCCGCCCAAGATGCAGGCGGCCATGGGCGAGGTCTTCGCCGCGCACGCCGCCAGCGGAGAGACGACCATCAACGCCGACTTCCTCGCCCAGCACGGCGGCGAGCTGGCCGGCGGGCTGCTGCGGGGCCTGCTGCAAGAGGTGCTGCCGCCGAGCATCGAGCTCGACGTGACCGTGCCCCAGCCCGCGCCCGACGGTCAGTCCGTGCAGCCCACGCCGATGAAGGTCAAGGTCGACCTCGGCAGCGTGCTCAGCGGCCTCTTCCGCCCGCGGCCCGCGGCCTCTGCCGCCCCGGCACCCGCGACGGCGCCGAGCGCACCCGCGGCGGACGAGCCCTCGGGCAGCTAAGCGCCCGGGCCGCGCCGCTCAGGTGTCGGCCCAGGCCGCCTCGTCGATGCCCAAGGCCGCGCACAGGGCCAGAAAAGGCGCCTCGGGCGGGGAGAAGAAGCGCAGCCGCGCGCCGGTGCGGGGGTGCGTGAAGCCCAGGCGGGCCGCGTGCAGCTGCTGGTGGCTGAGCCCGGCGGCCAGGGCCCGGGGCAGGGCCCGACCGCCGCCATAGAGCGGGTCGCCGACCATCGGCAGGCCCAAGTGCAGCATGTGGGCGCGGATCTGGTGCGTGCGCCCGGTCTCGAGCCGACAGCGCAGCAGGCTCAGCACCCCGCCCTCGCGGTCGCCGGCGACGCCAAAATGGCCCTCAGCGAGCCGCTCCCAATGGGTGACCGCCCGGCGCCCGTCTGCGCGCACGGCGAAGCGCAGCCGGTCGTGGGGGTGGCGGCCCAGCGGCGCGTCGACGGTGCCCGAGAGCCCCGGGCTGCGCCCGAAGACCAGCGCGAGGTAGCGCCGCTCCACGCTGTGCGCGGCGAGCTGGGCGCTGAGGTGGGCCATGGCCTCGGGCGTGCGGGCCGCCATCATCACCCCGCTCGTGCCCTTGTCGAGGCGATGTACGATGCCGGGTCGGGTGGGATCGACGGCGTAGGCGCTGTCCTCAGGCAGGGCCTCGCTGAGCAGGTGCAGCAGCCCGTGCACCAGCGTGCCGGCGTGGTGGCCCTTGGCCGGGTGGACCACCAGGGCCGCAGGCTTGTGCAGGACCACCAGCTCGTCGTCGAGGTAGAGCACGGGAAGGCCGAGGTCTTCAGCGACCAACGCGCTCGACGGCGGCGCGGGCACCCAGAGCTCGACCCGCTCACCGCCGCGCAGCGGGTGGCTCGGCTTGTCGATCACCCGGCCGTCGACCGTGCAGCGGCCGTCTTTGATCAGGGCGGCGATGCGGCTGCGGGTCAGTGGCAGGCGCGCGGCCAGCCCCGCGTCCAGCCGGCCGGCGGGGGCGTCCACAGCGTGGTCGGCGGGGCCCGGCGGGGCCTGCGGAGCGCTCATCTCAGCCCCGGTGCGCCTTGTACTGCTCCATAAAGCCGTCCACGACGCCCCGGTCGGCGACCCCGAGGGCCTCGGCCACCTGCTTGAGGTAGCCGCGCACAAAGGTCGCGTTGGGCAGGCGCTCGAAGTCGTCCTCTTCGATGGCCAGGAGGAAGCGGCTCGAGATGCGCGTGGTGCGCACGAGGTCTTCGAGGCTCATCTCGCGAAGCTGCCGCACCTCTTTGAGGAAGCGGCCGCTGAGGCCGTGGCGGCGCGCGATCCGCCCCACGTCGTCGAGCTGCGGCTCATCGGGGGCGGCGCTGAGCACGCGCAGGCTGTGCGTGCGCTCGACCTCGACCGAGGGCTCGTCGCCGTCATCTTCGACCACCGCCGCTTCGCGCGAGGCCTCGGCCCGGCCGGTGACGTTGCCGAGCACCCCGCTGAGCCAAGCCCGCGCGGCGCTGGCCGGGGCCGCCGGCTTGGCCGCCACGCGCGGGGGCGCGGGCGCCGGCACATCGGACACCGAGGGCAGCAGGTCTTCCTCGGCCTCGTCGTCGCCGAGCCAATCATCGAGACCCGGGCCGGGCTCGGGGGCCTTGGGCGCCGGGCGCGGGGCCGCCGGTACCTGCGGAAGCAGCGGGGGTGCCTGGCGCGGGACCGACCGCGGCGCCGCCACCACGGGCACGGGCAGCGAGACCGAGACGCTGGGCGCCTCGTCGGCGATGGTGCGCTCGGGCGCGGTGGGGCGCTCGGTCGCCGGCGCGCGGGCGGCGGGCGTGCGCTCGAGCAGGTCTTCGCTGAGGCTGATCACGCGGGGCGCAGCGATCTGCGCAGCTGGCGTGGCCTCGTCATCCCGCTCGGGGGCGGCGACCACCGCGACGGGGCGGGTGATCCCCCGCGGGGGCGGCGGGACCGGGGCGCGCGGGGCCGGCAGGGGGACCACCGGCGCGGCGACCGGCGGCGGCGCGGGGGCGCGGACGGCCTTGAGCGTCGGGTCAGGCAGCGGATCGCCGACTGGCAGGTCGGTCAGGGCCCGCAGCACCGCGACGGCCAGCGGGGCGATCGGGTCGACCAGCGACCAGCGCGCTTGATCCCACAAGCCCTCGGCGTCGGTGGGCAGCTCACCCTCGACCGCCCGCCGAAAGGCGTCGTAGCGGCGGCGGCGGGCCTGATCGCCGAGCACGTCGATCGCCTCGCGCAGCTCGCGCTCTTGGGCTTCGAGGATGCTGACGTCGGCGCCCTGCTTTCGCGCCGCGCGCAGACGGCGCACGAGCTCCGCCAGCCGCCGTTGGTAGGCGGCCCGGATCTTCTCGGGCGGCGCGTCGGCTTCCACGCCGAGCATCTCATAGAAGCCCTGGGACATTCCAAAGCCCTAACCGTGCGCCGCCTGGGCTGCGAGGGCCGCCTCCAGGGCCGTGAACAGCGGCCCCGCCTCCCCCGCCAGCAGGGCCCGCGGGTCGACCCGCAGGGCGCCCCGTTGGGTCCGGGTCAACACCGCGGGCTCCCCGCAGCGCAGCGCCGCGGCGAGCGCCTCGAGCCCGGGCCCGCGCAGGCAGAGCACCGGGCCGGGCAAGGCGCCGTCGGCCCCCGCGCCGCCGCCGACCGGGGCGAGGTCCTCCTCCACCGCGAGCTGCAGGCCCGCCGCCGCCGCCGCCGGGCCGAGCCGCGCGGCCAGCTCCTGCACCACCGCCCGCAGCTCCGCCGCCGGGCGGCCGGCCAGCGCCGCGACGGGCACCTCCTCCCCCCGCAGGTGCACCTCGAGCGTGGCCTCGAGCGCGGCCAGCCGCAGCTTGTCCACCCGCAGCGCCCGGTACAGCGGGTGGCGGGCGCAAGCCTCGACCAAGGCCGGCGCGCCGGCGATGATCCCCGCTTGGGGCCCGCCGAGCAGCTTGTCGCCCGAGAAGCAGACCAGGTCGGCCCCCTCAAGGATGGCCCGCGCCACGTCATCTTCGTCGCGGGGCTCATGCGCGCGCCCCACACGGCCGCCGCCGAGGTCCTCGATGAGGGGCAGGCCCGCGGCGCGGGCGACCTCGACCAGCGCAGGCCGGGCCGGCCGGGCCACAAAACCGCTCATGTGGAAATTGCTCGGGTGCACCCGCAGCAGCGCGCCGGTCTGCGGCCCCACCGCGGCGGCGTAGTCGCGGGCCCGCGTGCGGTTGGTCGCGCCGACCTCGACGAGGCGCGCGCCGCCCTCGGAGATGACCTCGGGCACGCGAAAGCTGCCGCCGATCTCGACCAGCTCGCCGCGGCTGACCACCACCTCGCGACCGCGGCAGAGCGCGGTGAGGGCGAGCAAAACCGCCGCCGCGCCGTTGTTCACCGCGAGCGCCGCCGGCGCGCCGACCAGCGCCCGCAGGGGGGTGGCGACGCCCTCGAGCCGCCCGCCGCGCAGGCCCGTCTCGAGCACCAGCTCGGCGTTGCAGTAGCCCGCGCCCACCCGGGCGAGCGCCGCCTGGGCGTCGGGGTGGAGGGGTGCCCGCCCGAGGTTCGTGTGGAGGATGACGCCAGTGGCGTTGATCACGCGCCGCAGACGCGGAGGGCGGCGCGCCCCTTGCCCGAGCTGCAGGATCAGCGCGGCGGCCAGCGCCTCGGGGCCCCGCGGCGCCTCACCCGCACGCAGGCGCCCCCGCTCCTCATCGAGAAGGGCCCGCGCCGCGGCCCGCGCCGCGCCCTCCCCCGGGGTCGCCCCGGCCGCCGCGACCAGGCGCTGCACGCTGGGCAGGCCCCGCAGCTCCGCCCCCTCCCTTCGCCCGCCCATCTGGCCCTCCGCGGGCCGAAGCCGCGCACCCTGGCGTTATCCTGCCGCCGCCCGACCTCGCGTGGCCGGCCAGGGGCGCCCATCACCACCCTCGTCTACCTCTGCTCCGCGGCCCTGTGCGCCGGCCTCGCCGCCCGCACCGGCCTGGCCGCCCGCCACGACCCCGTGCACCGGGCGTTCGCGCTGCTCGGCCTGCTCGTCGCGGTCTGCTTCGCCAGCTTCACCCTCGCCCCCTTCCCTGGCCTCAGCGGCCTCTGGGGGGCCTACGCGGCCAGCGGCGCCTTGCTGCCTGCAGCGACCTGGAGCTTCTTCTCGCGCTTTTTTGGCCGCGAGCACGAGCTGGTGCGCCAGACCCGCGCCTTCTGGACGCTCTCGGTGCTCGGGGTCGGCGTCTACCTCGTGGTCGACCCGCTCTTGCCCGCCGCCGAAGCGGGGGGCAGCGCGCCCGACGTGCTGCTGGGCATCGCCACCCTCGCCGCCTTCTTGGCGACTTTTCAGCGCCTGCGCCGCGAGCATGAGCGGGCCGAGACCCATGTGCAGCGGGTCCGCATCCGGTCTTTGGGCGCGCTGCTGCTGCTGGCCACCGCGATCACCGCGCTGGAGCAGCTGGTGCGCACGCTCGGCCCGGTCGGGCCCGCGCCCGGCGCTGGCCTGCTGCAGCGCGCGCTCTCGGCCCAGGGCAGCCTGCCCCCGATGGGCGCCCTGCTGGGCAGCCTGTTCATCTATGTGCTGCACCTCGTCGTTCAGCTCTATCGGCTGGTCGACGTCAACGAGCTGCTGGCGCGGCTCTTTGTCCTGCTCAGCGGCGCGCTGCTCATCGTCGGTACCCAGGGGGTCTTCCTCGGGCTGGCCGGTGACCTGCGCGCGCACCCCCTGCACGGCGCATTTCAGCTGCTGCTCGCCGCCCTCGCCTTCCTCGCGGTGCAAGGCCCGCTCACCGCCGCGCTGGAGCGCATCGCCGGCGACCTGCTCAACCGCCCCGGTCGGCGCCTGCTGCTCGCCATGCGGGATGTGGACGGCGGCCTACCCCGGGCCATTTCGCTCGAACAGCTCAGCGATCAGCTGCTCTCGCCCCTGGTTGCGTCGGGGAGGGTGCGCCTGGCCAGCCTCTACCTCTGGGACCAGGGCCAGGGCAGCTACCGCCTGCACCAGAGCCGCGGCAGCGTCACCCGCCCCCTGCTCTGGGCGGTGGGCCCCTCAGTCTTCGTCGACGCCCTGCGCACCGCGGGTGGAGGCCTGCAGCGCAGCCCCGGACAGGGGGAGGAGGGCGCCGATCTGGCCGCGGTCCGTACGCTGGACGCGATGGACGCGGACCTCTGCCTGCCCTTCCGCAGCGGCGCCTTGGTGCTCGGCTGGCTCAACCTCAAGGCCGAGTTGGGCAGCGAGGGCTTCTCGCGTGAGGAGCGCCGGCAGCTGCGGGCCCTCGTGGGCCGGGCCTCGGTGATGCTCCAAAACATCCACAGCTTCCGCGCGATGGAGGAGCAGCAGCGCCTCGCCGCCCTGGGCACGATGGCCGCCGGCCTCGCCCACGAGATCCGCAACCCGCTCGCCGGCATCAAGGGGGCGGCCCAGTACCTGCAAAGCGGCGCCGACGACGTCGATCCCGCAGAGCTGCGCGACTTCTTGGGCGTGATCGTGGCCGAGACCGACCGCCTCGCCAACGTGGTGACCCAATTCCTCGACTACTCGCGCCCCTACGTCATCCACGCCGAAGAGCTCGACCCCGGCGCGCTGGTCCGGGCGGTGGTCGAGCTGCGCGCCCAGGGCGGGCTGCCCCCGGGGGTCAGCCTGCGGGCCGAGCTGAGCGGTCCGCTGCCGCCGCTGCGCGCAGACGCCGACAAGCTGCGCCAAGTGCTGCTCAACCTCATCAACAACGGCATCGACGCCAGCCGGGGAGGAGGGCCCGTGGTCGTGCGGGCGCGGGCGGTGCAGATCGACCGCTCGGGGGAGGAGGCGGCCCCCCAGGTCGAGCTCAGCGTCGAGGACAGCGGCGCGGGCGTGCCCGAGGCCGAGGCCGCGCGCCTGTTCACCCCCTTCTTCACCACCAAGCCGCACGGGACGGGCCTGGGCCTGGCGATCAGCCGGCGCCTCATCGAGGCCCACGGCGGAGAGCTGCGCCTGCGCAGCTTCGGGGGCCCTGGCGCGTGTTTTCAGGCGCTGCTGCCGGTGCGACCCGCCGACCACCGCGCTGAAGAGGCCGTGCAAGGGGGTGAAAGTCCATAACGCTGCGCTGGTCGCCTTTCTCCCCCTTACGGATTCGCCCGGAGGGGGCTGTTGGCGGGGCATGTTGCTTCCGTCCACACAGACAGAGGTGACCCCATGACCCCGACCGTCCGCTCGCTCCCTCCGCTCCGCCGCGCCGCCCTCCTCCTCCCCCTGCTCTGCGCTCCGCTGCTCACCAGCCCCGAGGCGGCCGCCCGCCCCCGGGCCGTGGTCCGGGTCGAGGCCGGGGGCGCCGCCGCGCCGACCGCGCCGCCAGCGCCCAGCTGGGACCCAGCCGCCCGGTCCGCGGCCGACGACGTGATGCAGCTCGAGGCCGATCTGGTGCGCGCCGGGCTGCGGCCCGAGCAGGCGGCGCTGCTGCAGCTGCAGCCCGACCACGCGGCCTGGATGGCGCTCAGCCCCGACCAAGCCGGGGCGCCCACCACCGGGCGGGGCGGCTGCGCCGAGGCCCGCGGCCTGCCCACCCCCGGCCGGCCCAGCGCGCTGCGGGTCGAGGCCACCGACCGCCCCGCAACGGACCGCCCCGAGCTGCTCATCGGCGGCGGCGCTGCCGGTCGCGTGGCCGTCGCCCACCTGCGCCCCGGCGACGTGCTCACCCGCGTGCATGTCGAGACCAACGGCGGGAAGGCCGCCGAGCTCATCACCTTGGAGCAGGGCGGCCACCGTCTGCGCCTGCGCCAGATCGGCGACCGGGCCCAGCTCTGCGGCGAGTGAGCGGGCCGCTCAGCCCCCGTCGGGCGGCAGCAGGGCCTCGACCCGCACGCGCAGGCGCCCGTCGCGCAGCACCAGGGTCAGCGCCTCACCCGGTGCCCGCCCCGCCGCGTCGAGCACGACTTTGTCGCCGTCCATGACCAGCGCGTAGCCGCGGTCGAGCACGCGCCGCGGGTCGAGGGCGAGCAGCTCGGCCCCCAAGGCCCCGAGGCGGGCGCGGCGCCCCGGGAGCAGCTCGGCGGCCCGGCGGAGCAGGCGCGCGCGCAGGACCTCGACCCGCGCGCGGCGACCAGGGACGAGGGTGGCCGCGGCGCGGGCGAGGCGCTCGGCCCGGGGCTGCAGCTGCCGCCGGCGGAGGGGCACCGCCGCCGCCCCGAGGCCACCCAAACGCGCGCGGAGCCCGTCGAGGCGGGCGTGGGCGCGGGCGATCACGAGCGCAGGCGTCGGCACGCGCACCGCCTGGACCCGGCGGCGGCGGCGCTCGAGATCGCGGCGGGCGGCGCCGTGCAGAGCAGCGGCGCTGCGGTTCAGGGTCGCGAGCAGGGCGGCGCGGGCCGGCACGGCGAGCTCGGCGGCGTGGCTGGGCGTGGCGGCGCGCAGGTCAGCCACCAGATCGGCGACGGACACATCCACCTCGTGGCCCACCGCGCTGATCGTGGGGATGGGTGAGGCGGCGATGGCCCGGGCCACCGCCTCTTCGTCGAAGGCGGCGAGGTCCTCGGCGCTGCCGCCGCCCCGCCCGACGATGATCAGCTCGGCGCGCCCATCGCGGGCCAGCGCGCGCAGCGCCCGCACGATGCTGGCCGGCGCGTCGGCGCCCTGCACCTGACAGGGCGCGAAGATCAAGGTGAGCCCGGGCAGCCGCTCCTGCAGCACGCGCCGGATGTCGTGCAGCGCCGCCCCGGTCGGGCTTGTCGCCACGCCGATCACCCGGGGGTGCCGCGGCAGGGCCCGCTTGCGGGCGGGGTCGGTCAGGCCCTCGGCGGCGAGGCGGCGCTTGAGCGCCTCGAGCTGGGCCCGGCGGTCACCCTCACCCGCGCGGCGCAGCTGCCGCACGATGAGGTTGTAGGAGCCCCGCGGCGCGTAGACGTCGATGTCGCCCACCAGCTCAACGACGGTGCCCGCGGCGGGCGCCCAGCCGAGCGTGCTGGCCACCCCGCGGAACATCACGCAGCTGAGCGCGGCGCCGGCGTCGACCAGGGTGAAGTACCAGTGGCCCGAGGCGGCGACGGTGAGCTGGCTGAGCTCGCCTGAGACCCGAACCCCCGAGAATGACGCGCCCAGAGTCGCTTTGATGCGCGCGGTGAGCGCGCTGACCGAGAGCGGCTCGGCCCGCGGGGCCCGCTCGGTGGGGGTCTCGGCGGGGTCGGCGCCCGGCCGGCGGGCGGTGGTCGCCTCGGCCTCGGGCGGGCGGGCGACGGCGAGGCCGGGCAAGGCGGGCAGGCTGCGTGTGGCCCAGGCGGGCGGCTTGCTGGGGCTGCGACCGGCCACGGGCACCTCTGGCCGGCCCGTTATCCAGACCGGCGGGCGGCGGCTGGACACGACCGGCCCCGCGGTCTAGGCGCGCCGGCCCCGAGGTGCCGATGACCGCGCTGCTCTTGAGCCTGCCCGCCGCCTTGTTCCCGACGCTGGGCATCGACCTCGACCGCGACGCCACCGAGGCCCTCAAGCTCTGGCTGCTGCTCGGGGCCGCGCTGCTGGTGCTGCTCGGGCGGGCGCTGCCCCGGCGCTGGGGCACCGGCCTGCTCTGCGCCCTCGCTTTGGTCTCGACGCTGAACTACGCGAGATGGGGGCCGAAGGTTCCGCTGCAGCGGGTCGATACCTACGACCTGATGCACTACTACCTCAACGCCCGCTACTTCGACGAGCTCGGCTACTACGACCTCTACCCGGCGGTCATCCTCGCCGACCACGAGCAGGGCGGCCCCCACTTCGACGAGGGCAACAAGTACCTCGCCCAGAACAGCGCCGGGCACGGTGTGATGCCCATCAGCCACGCGCTCGCGCGCGGGGCCGAGGTCAAGGCCACCCGCTTCAGCCCGGCCCGCTGGGCGGCCTTCTCGGCCGACATGCGCACGCTGCAGCGCGAGTTGCCCGGCCTGTCCGACAACCTCTGGCGCGAGATGATCCAAGATCACGGTTTTAACGGCACCCCGGTGTGGACCTGGTTGGCCCGGCCACTGGCCGAGGCCGTGCCGCTGCGCTTCATCAAGTGGCTCTGCGCCATCGATCTCGTGCTGCTGGTCGCCGCGGTGGGCGCGGTGGGCCGGGCCTACGGCCTGCGGGTCGGCCTCTGGGCCTGGACCTTCCTCATGCTCAGCTACTCGGCGCGCTGGCCGACGATCACCTGGGCCTTCCTTCGCTATGATTACGTCGCCGCGCTTCTTTTCGCGATGGCAGCCATCAAACGTGGCCGCCACCTGCTCGCCGGGGCCCTGGTGGGCTGGTCGAGCGCCCTGCGCCTCTTCCCCCTGCTGTGGATGAGCGGGCCGCTGCTGCTCGGACTCGACGGCCTCTGGCGGGGCGTGGTGCGCCAGCGCCTGCTCTTGCTCGCCGCGGGCTGCTTGCTCAGCCTGGGCGCGCTGCAGCTCGGGGCGACGGCCGGCCTCGGCGCACAGACCGTGCGCGTACACTTCGAGAACATGCTCGACCACAACAAAGCCGAGAAGTTGAGCAGCCGCCGCATCGGGCTCGCGCTGGCCCTGCCCTTCCGCGGCGAGGCCCTGCCCAAGTACATCGAGCCCGAGCGCAAGGCGCTGATTGAGGAGCAAAAGCCCCTGCGTTTCGGGCTCTCGGCCCTCGCCCTGCTCGGCTTGGGCCTCGGCCTGCGGCACAAACGTGACGATGAGGCGCTCGGCCTGGGCTTCATCCCCTTCTTTTTGCTCACCACCGCCAGCTACTACTACTACATCACCCGGCTGACCCTGGTGGTCGTGCACAGCAGCCGCCTCGAAGCGCCCCGGCACCGGGTGGCGCTGCTGCTGCTGCTCGCCGTCGAGCTCTTCGCCAACGGCGCCGAGGTGCTGCTGCCCGGGCACCGTGTCTTCCACATCGGTGGCCAAGCTTGGCTGCTCAGCGCCTATGTGCTCTGGGTGGTGGGCAGCGGGCTGTGGCAGCGGCTGCGCGGGCGCTGAACGGCCCCGCAGCCGCCGCTCTGGGCCAGCGCTCAGTGGTGGTGGTGGTGACCGTCGGGGCCGTGCGCGTGCCCGTGGCGCTTCTCGTCGTCGGTCGCCCCGCGCACGCCGACGATCTTCACGTCAAAGTGCAGGGTCTTGCCGGCCAGCGGGTGGTTGGCGTCGAGCCAGACCCAGGCGCCCTCAACCTTGCTGACCCACAGGGTCATGGCGCGGCCGTCCTTGGACTTCACGTCGAACGAGGCGCCGACGACGATGTCGATGTCCTTGGGGAAGTCGCGGCGGTGCACCCGCTGCGCCTCGGGGCCCTGCAGCTCGCCATAGGCCTCGGCCGGGGGGATGCTGGCGCGCAGCTGCACGCCCGCGCCCTTGCCCTCGAGCTGCTTCTCAAGCCCGGGGATGATGTTGTGAAAGCCGTGCAGGTAGGCCATCGGCTCGCGGCCGACCGAGCTGTCGAGCACGGCGCCCCCATCGTCGGTCAGCGTGTAGTGGAAGAGGCCGACCATGCCGTGCCCGAGCACGAGCTCGCTGTCCGTGGACATCTGTCACCATCCCATCAGGTCAAGGAGAGGGGCCCCCGGCGGGGGCAAAGGCCCCGGGTGGGCCCCGGGCCCGCGGCGTCTATGGTGAGCCCGCGGGCCAGTCGAGCGCCGCGCCGCTCAGGCGCCGACCACGCCGACCACGAGCGCCAGCAGGCCCATCAGCAGGGCCGCGCCGCCGGCCACCTGGGCCACCAGCACCTGGCGGCGCCCCGCCGTGGTCGCCTGCGCCCGCGGCCCGGCGCGGAGCCCCAGCACCTGGCCGCCGCCCTTCGCCGCCGGGGCCACATGCACGAGCAGCAGGTCATCAGCGAGCAGCAGGCGCTCCTCAACGCGGTAGCGCTCGGCTTTGCCCAGCAGGCCCTTGCCCGGGTGCAAGCGCAGGCCCTCGCCGAATTCGACGCCCCGGGCGGTGATCGCGCCGAGCTCACCGAGGCCGCGGCTGCGCTCTTGGACCGCGCCGAGCCCGCTGACCGGCGCGCCCTCGGGCAGGCGGTCGAGCGCGAGGGGCAGGGGGCCGCTGCCGTCGTCGAGGGTGATCCGCCCCCCGACCCGGCGCTCGGCGAGGGCCTCGTGGGTCTCGCCGCCCTGGGTCCAGCTCGCCCACACGGTGAGCTCCCAGCCGAGGCAGGGGCGGCGGGTGAGCGGCGCGTCCACCGCTGGCCCGCGGGCCACCGCCTGCACCAAGGCCGCCGCCGGCGGGCGGGCGCCCACCCCCGTCGAGGCCCAGGGCAGGCTCATCCACGGCCGATCCCGGGCCAAGCCGAGCAGGCCCAGCGCCAAAGAGGACGCGCCGGCCAGGCCCAAGCTGCCCCCGAGCCAGAGCAGCGCGCTCATCGGCGCCGCCTCATGGCGCGCCCAGGGCCGCGCGCACACCCGACGGGCGATCACCCACCGGCCGGGCGTCGTCGTTCTTGGCCTGCTCGGCGGTGATCAGCCCGCGCAGGGCGGCCGCCGCCTCGGGCTGGCGGGCCGAGAGCTCAGCCCGCTCGCCGGGGTCGGCGCTCAGATCGAACATGCGCTCACCCTCGGGCAGCAGGAGCAGCTTGACCAGGGCGAGGCCATCTGCGGTGGGCGTCCGCATACCCCAGCTCACGCTGCCGCCGGGACGGGGGGCGTAGAGCAGGGTCGCGTAGCCGCGGGTCTTGGTGCCCTCGGCGAAGCCGAGCAGGTCGGCGCCCTCGACCTTGCCCTCGAGGCGAAAGCCGAGGCGGTCGAGCACGGTCGGTCCGAGATCGGTGAGCCGCACGCTCTTGTCAATGACCCGGCTCGTCCAGGTCAGCTTGTGGGGCAGGACGATGATCGGCGCGCGCAGGTGGGCCTCGCTCAGCCCGCCCAGGCGGTCACCGGCCGCGGGGGGCCCGCCGGTGCCCGCCACCGCCCAGAGCACCGGGCGCTCACCCCGCCACGCGTCGACCGCCGCGCGCAAAGCACCCACCGCCGCGTCAGTCTCGGCGAGGGGCGCCCCGCGGGCCGGGCCCGAGAGGTGCACCCAGAGCAGGGCCGGCCGGGCGGGCAGGGCGCCCAGCCAGCGCGCCGCGCGGGCGGCGGTGTCGGCGTCCGAGCGCCAGCGCAGGGCGGCGACCGCGGCGGGGTCAGCGGCGAAGGCGGCGTGGCTGAGGGCCTCGACCACGCGCAGGCGCTCGAGGCCGGCCGGGGCGCCCTCATCCGTGGCCAAAAGATCGTCGTAGGCGGCAAAGCCGCGGTCGAGGCCGCCATCACCGGCCACTGACAGGCTGCCCACAAAAGCGCCCGCCGCCCAGCCCTCGAGCCGCAGCCGCTCGGCCACCGTCTGCGGCCCCAGCGCGAGCCGGTGCCCTTCGGTCAACAAGCCGAGCCGGGCGGGGTGCAGGCCGGTCATCAGGCCCGCGGCGGCCAAGGCCGGCAGCGGCGCCGGGGCGACCGCGCCGGTGTAGAGCACGCCCTCGTGGGCGAGCTGGTCGAGCGCCGGGGTCGGCGAGCCGGCCGCGGGTGCTGGGGCGGCGGTGGCCCCCGGCGTCAGCCCGGCCTCGGCACCGAGCTGCCCCATGCCGAGGCCCTCGATGGTGATGATGACCACGCTGGGGTCATCTTCGAGGGCCGCCGCGCTGCCGTAGGACCGCGTCGAGATGCTGGCCGCGCAGGCGAGGCCGAGCGCCAGCCCCGCCGCCGGGCCGAGCAGGCTGAAGCCGACGCGGCGGCGCTCGCCGATCTCTTCGCGGCGCAGCCAATAGGCCGCGTTGAAGTAGATGACGCCAAAAACGCCGAGGTTCGCGAGGCCCAGCGAGAGCGCCGCCGTGGGCAGGCCCTGCTGCAGCTTCAGCGCCATCGCCGGCTGCATGTGGAACAGCCCCAGGGCGGCGGCGGTGAGGCCGAGGGCGAGGCCCTGGGCCTTCGGGCTGCCCGGCGCGCGCAGCCCGCGCAGGAGCCCGACCGGGATCCCGCACAGCAGGCCAAAGACCGCGCCCACGGCCGCGCCGAGCAGCACCGCGCAGAGGGCGAGCGCCGCGCCTTCCGTGAAGCTGAGCGGCAGCAGGCCGCCCATCGCGAGGCGCAGCAGCTCAAAACCGCCGCTCAGCCCGCCGGCCCCAGCCCCGAGGGGCGCTGCCCGCAGCGCCAGCGGCCACGCGTGCGGCGGCGGCAGCAGGGGGGCGCGCTCCGCGGGCGGGCTGGACATGGGGCACCTCCCCCGGGGCGCTGGGCCGGGCGGGCCGCGCCTATCCTGTCCGCCCCCTGGGGCACCTCAGCCCGCCGCGGGCCCCCGCGGGCCCGGCCGCAGCATGGCCGCAGGCGTAGGCACCAGCGCAGCGACCAGCACGCTGATCACGGTGACCAAGCCGAGCCCGCCCGCCCGCAGCGCCAGCGCGAGCCCCTCGCCCGCGACCAGCTCGGCGCCGAGCAGCCCAGCGAGCGTGGCGACGATGAGGCCGCGCAGCAGGGGACCCTGGGCGAACATCGTGGGGAGGTGGGCGGGGCTGGGCCCGAAGGCCGGCAGGCGGAGGCGGGGCATCAGCGGCTCCGGGGTGGAGGAGGTCAGCCCCGGGGACGGATCTCTGGCCCCTCCGCCTGAGCCCCCGAGCCTCCACCGGCCCGCGCAAGCGGCGCGGCGCCCGCGCCCTCCACCAGCACCCGCGGCCGCTTGGGGAGGGCCCGCAGCGCGGTGATCGCCGCCGCCGCCTCGGGGAGCAGCGCGCTGGCCGGCTCTCCGCCGTAGGTCTCGCGGTAGGCCAGCCAGGCCAGGGCCGAGAGGGGAGAGAGCGCCGGGCCCGCCTCTGCCACCAGCGCCTCGGCCTGCCGGAGCGGAGGCAGCCCGACGGGGGCGGTCCAGCCCCGCGCCGCAGCCAAGGCCAGCCCCTCGGCGTAGCGGCGGGCGAGCTGCCCCGGGGCTGGCCCGGGCGCGGGCCCGGCCAAGGCCCGCAGCGCGCGGCGCACCCCGACCCAGAGCCCGATCACCAGCGCCACCGCCGCGAGGCCGCGCAGCGCGCCGCTCTGCCCCCGCAGCGCCTCGGCCAGCCGGCTGAGGCCGCCGAGCTGGGCGCTGAGGTCAAAGTCGAGCATCAAGCTGCGGGTGCCGCCGATGAACAGGTCCGAGAGCTGGGCGAGCAGCCCGCGCGAGGCCCCGCCGTCGAGGGCCGGGGTCGCGTCGAGCAGCACCCAGCGGCCGTCGATCCAGGCCTCGACCCAGGAGTGCGCGTCCTGCTGGCGGAAGACCACAAAGCCGCCGTAGGGGTTGCGCTCGCCGCCGTAGAGGCCATTCACGAGGCGGGCCGGCGTGCCCTGGGCGCGGAGCAGCACGGCCAGCGCCGTGGCGAAGTACTCGCAGTGGCCCGCCTGGCTCTCAAAAAGGAAGGCCGAGAGGGGCTGGCCGGCGTGCTCGGGCTGCGGGTCGAGCGTGTAGGTAAAAACGCTGAGGTGGTTCACCACCGCGGCCGCCCGCTGCGCCGGGCCGGCGCCGGGCCCCGCCTGCTCGGCGAGGGTGATGGCCAGGGCGCTGATCTCGGGGTCGAGGTCCTCGGGCAGCTCGGTCCACAGCTGGCTCTTGAGCACCGCGGCCTCGAGGCGGGCCAGCCCGGCCTCACGCTGGCGGATGGCCTTGGAGTCGGCCGGCGGCTCACCCGGCGCGTAGGGCACGCTCCACGTGGTGTAGCGGAGCACCCCGATCGCCGCCGCGCCGCGCAGGTTCCGGCTCATGTCCATGCGCAGGCGAAAGCTCTCCCCCTCGGGCCGCACCGCGTGCACCTCGGGCGGCGCGAAGAGCACGTCGTTGGTGTGGTTGACCTGGCTGACCTCCGACCGCCACCAGCGCGGCGTGCCCGGCTCGGCCGGCCAGGCGTTGAGCCGCTGGGGGTTGAAGGGCTCGCGCTGCCAGCCGGTGCCGTCGAAGGTGTCCATCGCCACGCCGCGCATGTAGATCGGCGGCAGGACCGGCGCGCCGTCCTGGTCGGTGATGGTCGCCCGCAGCACCTCGTCGGGGTTGAAGCGCGACATCGCGTGATCACCGAGCTGCACGCGATCTTGGAAGCCCGGAAGGGCCTCGGGGCCCAGGCCCGCGCCGACCCCGCCCTGCACGCGGGGCAGCACGATGAACAGCGCCGCGCCGAGCGCGACGACCGCCGGGCCGACCGCCCAGAGCGCGCCCAGGCGGGGCGCGGCGGCCCGGGGCGGCAGGTGCTCAGACAGCAGGCACAACATCAGCGCGTGGGGCGCGAGCAGGCCAAAGCCGGCGAAGACCAACATCAGGGCCGGGTGCAGGCTGAGGATGCACGAGAGCAACAGCAGCAGCGTCGCCAGGAGTAGGCTCACCCGGTCATCGGTGGGCGAGCGCCCCGTCCAGGCGCGGTGCACGAGCAGGTAGCTGACCAAGGCCGCGCCCACCGCGAGCCGGCTGCTCACCAAGAACACCGCGATGATGGCCATGACCAGCGCCGAGGTGTTCGCGATGCGCCAGAGGTGCAGCGCGTCAGGGCCCGGCGCGCCCCCGCGCAGCAGGCCCACCGCCCAGCCGATGGCGGCCACAAAGGCGATGAGCGCGCTGCTCTCACCCGAGAGGGCCAAGGCGCCCAAGGCGAGGCCGCCGACCCCGGCCACCACCCGGCGGCGCACCTGGTCGGCGGAGAGGGGGCCGCCGCGGTGGAGGGGAGAGGGCGTGGCCACGGCGCTCAAGCGCCCTCCCCGAGGCCATAGCCGCCGAGGCGCTCCAGCAGCAGGCGCCGCCATCGTGGCCCCGCCCGGGGTGGGAGCTGCGCGCCGGGCAGCTCGAGGCCCACCGCCTTGCCCGCGTCGAGTCCGGCGACCACCGCGCCCGCGGCCAGCCGCAGCGCGTCTTCGAGGGCCTCGCCCACGACCGGCGGGACGACCACGCGCAGCTCTTCGCTGCTGTCGGCCTCGCGCAGCACCACCACCGGCCGCCCCACCCGGGCGGTGGTCAGCCAGTGCAGGTCACGGGGGGCGTCACCGGGGGCGTAGTCGCGCAGCCCGAGCAGGTCACCGCCGCCGCCGCGGGCCCGGCTGTCGGGGCGGGCGTGGCCCAGCCCGGCGGGGCGCGCAGGCGGCGCGCCGCGGTCGGGGCGCGGGAAGACGAGCACCTGCTCGGGCACGTCAAGGGTGCGCCAGCGCCGCAGCAGGCCGAAGGGGAAGCGGCTCTCGACGCGCAAGGCGCGCAGGGGCTGGGGGCCGCGGGTCGGCAGCCGCCAGCGGGCGGGGGCCTCGGCCACGCCGCCCGGCTCGACCAGGCCCACCTTCCCCTCGGCCAGGGCGCCGCCGGCGGCGTCGAGCTCGCGCAGCTCGAGCGCGAAGGCGCGGCCCCAGCGGCGGTGGTTCTCGACCACAATGGCGCCGGGCGCGTCAACTTCGGCGAAGAGCTCTTCGGGCAGACGCCGGCGCAGGCGCAGGCCGCGCAGGTTCCACTCGGCGAGCAGGTTGCTCACCACCATGATCGCCATCAGCATGGCGAGGATCACGTAGAGCAGGTTGTTCCCGGTGTTCACGGCCGCGACGAGCACCCCAGCGAGCACCGCGAGGTACCAGCCGCCCTCGCGGGTCGGGCGCACGAGGCCGCGGTCGCGCTCCCAGGCCGCCTCGCGCGCGCGCAGTCGGTCGCGCAGCGCCGCGATGGGGCCCCCGCTCACCCGCCGAAGACCTCGGCGAGGATGGCCCGCACGGCGCGCTCCCCGCCGCCGCGCTCCCCCTCGACGCGGGGCAGCACCCGGTGCCCGAGCACCGCCTGGGCGAGGCCGAGCAGGTCGTCGGGGATGACAAAAGCGCGGGCCTGGCCGAGCGCGCGGGCCCGACAGGCGCGCAGAAGCGCCTCGGCGCCGCGGGTGCTGACCCCGCGCAGCAGGCGGGCGTCCGAGCGGGTGCGGCTGACCAGCTCGAGCAGCAGGTCTTCCACGTCGGGGTGGACCGCCACCCGGTCGACCGCGGCGCAGAGGGCGGCGGTCTCGGCGAGGCTCAAGGCTGCGGGGAAGCGCGCGGCGCGCAGACCGCCGCTGCGCAAGATCTCGCGCTCGTGCTCCCGGTCGGGGTAGCCCATCGACAGGCGCACAAAGAAGCGGTCGAGCTGGCTGTCGGGCAGCGCGAAGGTGCTGTGGTGGTCGGTGGGGTTCTGGGTCGCCAGCACCGCAAAGGGCGAGGGGAGTGGGTGCCGCTCGCCGTCGACCGTGACCTGCCGCTCGGTCATCGCCTCGAGCAAGGCCGACTGGGTCTTGGGGGTCGCCCGGTTGATCTCATCGGCCAGCACGATGTTCCCGAAGATCGGGCCGGGCCGAAACCGGAAGCCCCCCGCCTCGAGCACCGGCACGCCGGTGATGTCGCCGGGCAGCAGATCGCTGGTGAACTGGATGCGCCGCAGCACCCCGCCCAGGGCCGCGGCGAGCGCGCTGGCCAGGGTGGTTTTGCCGACCCCAGGCACGTCCTCGAGGAGGACGTGGCCGCCGGCGACCACCGCGATGAGCGCGAGCTCAACCGCGGCGTCTTTGCCCCGCACCGTCTCGCGCACCGCGGCAGCGGCGCGCTGAAAATCGGCCGCCGCGGCGCGGATCGCGGCGGAGTCTTCCGCGTCAGGGGTCGGCTTGATGCGGGCGACCGGTGCGGTCGAAGGGGTGCTCACGCAGGGCTCCGGGCGGTCGAGGTCAGGCGCGACCCGCGCCACGCGCGGCCGCCCACGGGCGCTCAGCCGCCGCTGACGTACTTCCCGGTGGTCTGCAGCTGGTAGGTGCAGCCCGCGGGCACCGACTCGTCGGCCGACTCGACCACCTCGACCTCTTCGGTGCCCTGCCAGTCGACCCCATCGGGCAGATCGCAGCCGCCGGCGGCCCCCTCGTAGTCGGCCTCGCCGCGGATGATCCAGCGCAGGTCGCCGCTCGGCCGCTCTTCGAGCCAGATGGCCGAGGTGTAGGAGAGCGCGCAGCCGCTGCGTGAGCCGATGGCGAAGCTCTCGCCGTCGACCGAGAGGGAGATCTCTTCTTCGTTGACGAAGATCTCGTAGCTGAAGGTCTCTTCGTAGATACGACCCTCAGAGATGCAGTCGGTGGACAAGCTGCCGTCATCGACCACGCTCTCGACCGTCACTTCGTAGACGAGGTCGGGCACGGCGTCCTCGGCGCCGCACGCGGCGAGGCCCGCCGAGGCGAGCGCGAGGACGGGCAGCGGGGCAGGCCGGAGGCGGCGGGGCGCGGTGAACATCGGGCGGAGCTCCAGCGGCGGCGCGGGGCGCAGGGAGAGGGGGGCGCGGGCGGGGCCGCGGCGGAGGGGTCGGGCGGCGGGCCCGACCGGGGCCCGGCCCCAAGCGCGCCCACTATAGCGGGCGCGGGCAGGCGCGCCGCGCCCGGTGGACGGCCCCGGTCCCTCCCTATAAACGCGCAGGTGCCAGGGCCGGCGGCGAGAGCGATGGCGCGCGGGCCTGCCCGAGCGCGCACCGTTCAGGCGCGACCACCGCTGCAGCCGGCGCACCCCCTCCCCCTGGTCTGGTCCCCGGGCCCCGCGGCCCACCGACCGCGCCGCACGCCGGCGCCCGACCGCCCCCACCGAGCTGGAGCAGATCCCGTGGCCGAAGCGACCTCCTCGAACCTCTACGTCGCGCGCGACGCTGACCTCGCTGTCCTCAAGGATCACTGGGCCGCCGCGCGCCAAGGCGAGCCGCGCTTCGTGCGCCTCCACGCGCCGCTCGGCGGCGGCAAGCGGGCGATGGTCGGCGAGCTGGCCCGCGGGGTCGCGGCCGAAGACGAGGGGGCGATCCTCTGGCGGGTCGCGCTGAGCGACGAACAAGACGGCGTCAACACGCTCATCCGCCTCTACGCCGGCCTGCTGCAGACCCTGCACCGCAGCCCGGGCCTGCGCGGCAAGATCGAGATGACGCTGAACAGCGCCCTGCCGACCCAGCCACAGCGGGTGCAGCGCTGGTACCAGGCCTTCATCGAGGGCCTGAAGAACGGCGCGCCCAAGCCCGGCGAGACCGAGTTCCAGGTCATCATGCCGCGCGACAACCCGTTGATCGGCTTGGTTGAGATCGCGCTGGGCATCGCCCGCAAGCACCCCGTGCTGCTCGAGATCCAGGGCCTCACCAACTGCCACAGCACGGGCATCTTCACCCTGCTCGAGGGCCTGCTCGACGAGGCCCTCGCCGAAGACGACGGCGAGCTCAAGCTGCTGGCCATCCTCAGCCACGACAGCTTCACCGAGGCGGGCAAGGCCGGCGTGGCCCTGCCCCTGCTCGACATGCTCGAGCG
The DNA here is from genome assembly GCA_016792625.1 of Deltaproteobacteria bacterium. Taxonomy (GTDB): domain Bacteria; phylum Myxococcota_A; class UBA796; order UBA796; family UBA2385; genus JAEUKK01. Next base: position 81,121 of record JAEUKK010000086.1, read on the forward strand.
CCGCAAAGATGACCTCGACGAGCTCGAGCTCGGCGCCTGGACCGGCGCCGAGGTCAGCCTCTACGCCACCAGCAAGGGCGTCGACATCGCCGGCAACGCCGAGCACCTCGCCCGCATCGCCGGCGGCCGCCCGGGTTTTGTGGCCGAGCTCATCGACTGGCTCGGTGAGAAGGGCCGCCTGACCGATGATCTCAGCGCGGTGAACCTCGGCGACATCGCCGACGTCACGCCCGACGCCGACGAGCTCGAAGACGACGGTGAGCCGGCCGAGGGCGCCCGCCCCAAGGCCACCGCGGCCGACGCCGAGAAGTGCGCCCACATCGCCGCGCTGCTGGGCCTGAGCTTCCCCTCGGGCATGCTCGCCGACATGGCCGGCCTCGAGCGCGACAGCGTCGACGACCTGCTCGACGCCACCGAGGGCATCTACGCCGAGCTGCAGTTCAGCCAGCCCCTGGGCACCTGGATCTACCAGTTCCACAAGGCGCTGCTGCGCGAGAGCGTGCTCGCCCGCCACACCTCGGACGAAGACCGCGCCTTGGGCGGCCGCGTCGCCAGCGTGCTCGAGCGCGTGCTCGTGCCCCGCGGCTACGCCTACCTGACCAAGACCCTGCGCATGTACGCCGAGTTTGGCGAGGCCAACCGCGCCAGCGTGCTGCGCAGCATGGCGCTGGGCGCCGACCAGCCCCAGATGTGGGCGATGACCCACGATCTGGTGCGCTACTTCGACGAGGTGGCTTGGCCCGACCCCCTGCGCCGCACCGTGTTCATGCACCTGCTCGACCGCATGATCAAGAGCGGCGGCGACGTGAACCAGGCCGACCAGCTCTACAACGAGGCCATGAAGTGGGCGACCGACAAGGCCGACCGCCCGATGCAGGCCTGGCTGCTCTTTGAAGGCAGCCAGCTCGACCTGCGCCGCCAAGACCTCTACCGCGCCCGCGACCGCGCCAACGACGCGCTCAAGCTCTACAAGGGCCTGGGCGACGCGTTCAAGGTGGCCGAGATCGAGGGCCACCTCGCGATGATCGAGCTCAACGACGGCAACACCAACGCCGCCCTCGACCATGTGCGCGCGGCCGAGACCGCGGCCAACGTGCCGCCGATCCAGGCCCAGGGCGAGTTCGTGCGCGGCCACGTCGCCCGCCGGGCCCGCAAGAACGACGAGGCCATCGAGCACTTCCGCCGGTCGAACGAGATCGCGGGCAAGGCCGGCATCGGCCAGCTCGCCCTCAACTCGGGCCTCGCGTTGGGCGAGACCCTGCTGGTCGCCGGCCAGGGCAGCAAGGCCGCCGACGTGCTCAACCAGGTCGTCCGCATCGCCCAGCAGCTGCAGGCCGGCGTACAAGAGCGCGCCGCCGTCTCGCTGCTCGCCCAGGCCCAGGCCAGCCTCGGCAACTGGGAGTCGGCCATGACCGCCGGCAACCGCGCGCTCGAGCTGACCCGCACCCTGAAGTTCGAACGTTTTGAGCCGGTCGACCTCTACAACCTCGGCTTCTTCCACCTGATGCTCAAGCGGCCCACCGAGGCGGTCAGCCTCTTCCGCCAGTCGCGCCAGAAGGCCAGCCCGCAGGACCGCCCCTTCCTCAAAGAGCTGCTGTTCAACATGGGCCAGGCCCTGCTCGAGATCGGCGAGCGCACCGAGGGCGCCGACGCCCTGCGCGCGAGCATCGGCCCGGCCAGCGAGACCCGCGACTGGCGTAAGGTGATGGTCGCCAACCAGCGCCTCGCTGAGCTCGCCGTCGAGCGCGGTGACAAGACCGCGGCCAAGACGCTGTACGACGCCGCGGTCAAGGCCGCCGACGCCGGCGGCTTCAAAGAGGACCGCAAGAACCTGCGCCGCAAGGCCGACCACATCTGAGCCGGTCGGCGGGCCCCGCAGCCCGCCGCGACCACGCCCGCCCTCGGCGCTGCCGGGGGCGGGCGTTCGTCTGTGAGCGAGGCCCGGATGACCTGGGGATGCCGTGGGGCACGTCATGTTCACCGAGCGCACCCCGCGCCCGGCCGACCGGAGCGGACGTCGCGCAGCGACCGAGCCGGGCGGGCGCCGAGCCCGCCGCAGGCGGCGCGGCGACCGGGGCCCCGGCGACGCGCGAAGGGGGGCCGAAGGCGCCCAAGGCCCCCGGTCAGCCCCGCTGCTCGGCGCTGTTCAGCGCTCTTCGCCGCCCCAGCAGCCCAGCCGCGCCGCGCAGGCCGAAGCAGAGGCCGCGCCCTCGTCGACGAAGACCTGCACAAACTCGCGCAAAGCCTGGGGCATCAACGGCTTGGCCAGCACGGGGTGATGGGCGCGCACCTTGGCCACAAAATCGGTGCTCTCGGCCGAGTAGAGCCCGCCGTGCATGTAGGTGATGCGCGGGAGCTCGTCGGGCAGGCGCTCTTCGACGAGGCGATGAAAGTCCCACGCTTGCAGGGGCTGGCCGGCCATGTGCAGGTCGCAGAGCACCGCGACCACCTCGCCCGCGCCGTCGGCCAGGGCGCTGACGCCCTCGGGCACGCTGCCCACCGTCTGCACCTCGTAGTTGCGCAGGGCGCGCTGCAGCGCCCGCGCCACGGCCGGCTCATCTTCGATGATGAGCACCTTGGGCTTTTGGGGTTGTACCACCGTGTCCATTGCCCGCCTCCGGCCCGAATCAACCCCAAGCGTAGCACGCGCGCCTCGTGCCCAACCCCTACGGACTAGTCCGAGGCGAGGCGAACCGCCTGCTTTTTGCCCTTCCAGAGCAGGCCAGCTGCGGTGATCACCTGATCGGGGTCATCGACCCGCTGATCGCCGAGCTTCACGCCACCTTGGGCGATGAGCCGGCGGCCCTCGCCCTTACTTTTGGCGTGCCCGGCGGCGATGAGCGCGTCGAGCACGCTGATCGGGAAGCGCACCTTCACCGTGGGCGCTTCGGCGTCGGCGCCGCCCGAGAAGAGGGCCTGGGCGGCCTCCATCGCGGCGGTCGCCGCCTCGGGCCCGTGGATGAGCGCGGTCACCTCGAAGGCCAAGGCCCGCTTGGCCTCGCGGATATCGGCGCCGCTCAGCGCCTCGAGCGCCTGCACCCGCTCGATGGGCAGGAAGGTGTACAAGCGCAAGAAGCGGCCCACATCAGCGTCGACCACGTTGATCCAGTATTGGTAAAACTCAAAGGGGCTGACCAAGGCAGCGCTGAGGAAGAGCGCCCCCTTCTCGGTCTTGCCCATCTTCTTGCCGTCGGCGGTGGCCAGCAGCGGCGTGGTCAGCGCGTGCACCGCCGGGCCGCCCTCGCGCCGCACCAGATCGACGCCGCCGAGGATGTTGAACCACTGGTCGTCGCCGCCGAGCTGCAGCGTGCAGCCGAGCCGCCGCCAGAGCTCAAGGTAATCAAAGCTCTGCAGCAGGTGGTAGTTGAACTCGATAAAACTGAGGCCCTGGTCGCGCTCGAGGCGCAGGCGGGCGCTCTCGGCCGAGAGCATGCGGTTGACCGAGAAGTGCCGGCCGACCTCGCGCAAGAAGTCGATGTAGCCCCACCCCATCAGCCAGTGCGCGTTGTTGACCATCAGCGCGCCCGCCGCGGGCCGCGGGCCGCCCGCGGCGAGGGCCGCCCAGTCGGCGGCGCTGAGCTGCTGCAGCGGGCCGACCACCTGGCCGAACTGCGGGCGCTGGCCGTCGAGGTTGGCCTGGATGCGGGCGTCGTCGAGCAGCTCGCGGGTGCGGTCTTTGCCGCTCGGGTCACCCACCCGCGCCGTGCCGCCGCCCATCAGCACCACCGGCCGGTGGCCCGCTTCGCGCAGCCAGCGCATGGCCATCATGGGCAAAAGGTGCCCGACGTGCAGGCTCTCGCCGGTCGGGTCGAAGCCGACGTAAAAGGTCAGGCCCGGGGCGGCGAGGGCCGCGCGCAGGGCCGCGGGGTCTGTGATCTGCTGGACGAAGCCGCGCTCGGTGAGCACATCGAGCACATGGCGCCCGCTGAGGTCGGGCTGTAGAGTCGGCGACGGGGTGGTGCTGGACGGCATGGGCGCTCCAAGGGCGCGCCCCATAGCCCGCAGACCGCCGCCCCGTCCTGGGGCAAAGCCGCTGCGAAAGCATTTGCAAACTCTATGCGTTGACGGCGGCCCACCCGCCGATACACCCACTGAGGTCGGTGAGCGCCGACCTGAACCGGCACTTCACGTGGCCAACGCCGCGGTCCCCGCGGCCAAGGGTCCCTGACCCGCGTGACGGCCTCTCCTCCACCGAGGCAGACATGAGCAAACCCAACCCCCGTCCGACCCTCGCGACGGCGCGCCACGCCACCCTGCGCGCCGAGGCGCGCATGCCCTCTCGATACGGCGACTTCCGGGTCTACGCCTTCGAGTGCCCGCTTGAGGGGGTCGAGACTGGCGCGGTCGTGCACGGCGACGTTCGCGGCGAAGAGAACGTGCCTGTGCGCCTTCACAGCGAGTGCTTCACCGGCGACATCATGGGCAGCCTGCGCTGCGACTGCCGCGACCAGCTCGAGGCCGGCCTGCGCCACATCGGCTCGGTCGAGCGCGGCGTGGTCATCTACCTGCGCCAAGAGGGCCGCGGCATCGGCCTGGTCAACAAGATCCGCGCCTACGCCCTGCAAGATCAAGGGATGGACACGGTCGAGGCCAACCACGCGCTCGGCTTTGACGACGACCTGCGCACCTACGAGGTCGCCGCCGACATCATCCGCCTGCTCGGCATCAAGAGCGTGGCGCTCATGTCGAACAACCCCAAGAAGCGCCAAGGCCTGCTCGACAACGGCATCACCGTGGTCGACCGCATCCCGCACATCATGGCCCCCAACGAGCACAACCGCGCCTACCTCGAGACCAAGCGCGTGCGCTCGGGCCACCTGCTGCCGATCGACGGCGGCCTCGCCGAGGGCTGAATCGTCCGGTCGGGGGCCACCGGGGTCGAGCGCCCCGGTCGGGCGCCGGCGGCCCCCCTGCGCGCGCGCCCGCGGGGCCGGTCGGCGCTCCGCCCCCGGCAGGCCGGGTTCGGGATCGCCGACCGCGCGGGCTTGGTCGCTGCGCGACCGCCGCTGCGCGGCGCGCTCCGGTCGGCCGGGCGCGCTCAGCCCAGGCGCAGGCTGCCCCGGCGACGGGCGAGCATCAGCGCCGCGAGCGGCACCACCAGCCAGACCGCGCGGCCGCCCGGCCCGCGGCTGTCGCAGCAGCCCCCCGGCTCGCCCTTGCCGTCGTCGGTGTCGGCCACCTCGTCGTCTTCGGGCGGCGGGCCCTCTTGCACAGGCAGCTCCACCTCGTAGTTGCCGGTGTTCTGGGGGTCATGCAGCTGGCTGGCCCACTCGACCGGCGCGTCGGCCGGGCCGCGGGTGCTCCAGGCGAAGAGGTAGCCCTCGCGGGTGCTGACCACCACGTCGAGGTAGCCGTCGCCGTCGATGTCTCCGACCGCGGGGCTGCCCAGCACCCACTGGCCGGTGAACTTGGGCCAGCCGGCGGGCTGCGCGCCCTGCTGGTCCCAGGCGTGCACGATGTAGCCAGCAGAGGCGTAAATAGCCTCAGGCGCGCCATCCCCGCTGATGTCGGCCACCGCCGGCGCGAGCAGGAACTGCATGTCCTCGATCTGGCGGGGCCAGCCGGGCAGGTAGCTGCCGTCGGCGCCGCTCCAGGCCCCCACCGGCTGCTGGAAGTCGACCCACTCGCTCACCGCCAAGGCGACGAGGCTGATCGTCGAGGCGCCGCCGAGCAGGTAGTCGGGCGCCCCGTCGCCGTTCATGTCGCCAAAGCTCGGGTTGGTGGCGAACTGCACGAAGGCGGGCATCATGTCGCCGTTCACGCCGTTGTTGACGCCGAAACCTTCGCCGAAGAAGCTGACCGGCAGCACCTCGGCGCCGGTGTGGTCGAGCAGGCCGTCGGTGCCGAACATGATCGGGCTGCTGATCTCGAGGTCGCCGTCGAGATCGACGTCAGCGAAGGCCATCGCGGCGGGGTGCCCCTCGCCGAGCATGGGCAGCAGCACGGCCTCGTTCACCAAGCCGAACTGCAGCACCGGCCAGCCCTCGACCACCGAGGCGGTGTCGGCGTCGACGAGGTAGCTCACGCAGTTGCGGCCGTCGTTGGGCGCCTCGTTGGTGCCAAAGCCGATCTCGATGTCGCCGTCGCCGTCGACGTCGCCGACCGCCGCCGAGGCGATGATGCGCCGGCCCTCGACCCCGCAGAGCTCGGGGTAGCAGATGTCGAGGGGGAAGGCGCCCCAGTCGGCGCCCGCGCCGTCGACCACGTAGAGGCGGCTGTCCATGGCCGGGGCGATGATCTCGAGCGCGCCGTCGCCGTCGAGGTCAAACAGGGTGGGCGCGCCCAAGAAGCCCTGGTCGTAGGTGAAGGCGGTGCTGAACTCGCCCGGCTCCCGGCCGATGGTCGCGTAGGGGAAGCCCGGCTTGAGCGCGCCGGCGCTGTCCCAGGCGTAGAGCTGGCCCTGGATGGTCGCCGCGACCACCTCGGGCGCGCCGTCGCCGTCGATGTCGCCGATGGCCACCGTGCCCATCACGCCGTCGTGCACGGGCGAGACCGCGCCCGAGGCGAAGGCCGCCGAGCCCTCGTGCAGGCCGCCCTGCACATCGGTGCGCACGGGCCAGCCGGGGAGCAGCTGCCCGTCGCCGCTCAGCGCGTGCACGCGGCCGTCGGTGCCGGCGATGATGACCTCGAACACGCCATCCCCGGTGAGGTCGGCGAGCTGGGGCGAGCTCTCGCCGCTGGCGCCCAGCGCGTAGGGGAAGCCGGGCAGCCGGTCGGGGTCGGCGTCGACAAAGAACGAGCGGCGCAGCTCGCCGACCCGCCCCTCGGCGTCGGTGACCCGCACCCGCACGTGCACCTCGCTCTGGTTCACCCGCGCGAGGCGCTCCATGATGCCCTCGTCGCGGTCGGGCAGGGCCGGGGGCGTCCAGGGGATGGAGCTGAGGTCGATCTCGGCGAGCACACCGTCGTAGACGCCGCTCCCGCTGCCGCTGCCCACCTCGGACCAGCTGCGGGGGTCATCGCCCAGGCCCAGCTCGACCACGTAGCTGAAGCTGGCGCTGCGCTCGGCGTGCAGCTGGCCGCGCAGGGCCAGGGTCGGCGTGTCGCGCGGGTCGACCACGTCAAACCAGGCCGGGCCGTCGAGCTCGAGCCAGGGCGGGATCTGGTCGGCGAAGACCGCCTCGACCGCGCGGGCCGCGTTGACCCGGCCGTAGCCGAAGAAGGCGTCCCAGCCCTCGGCCGAGGGGTAGGCGTTGCTGATCGCCCGGTCGGCCTCGGGCAGGTTGATGTCGTCGGCGGTCATGTTGACCAGCTGGCGCACCTCACCGGCGTGCAGCGGGGGCGAGGTGCCCGCCGCCAGCGCCGCCGAGCGGATAAGGCCGACCATGCCCGTGATGTTGGCCACCGCGCCCGTGGCGCAGGCCCCCGAGGGCGCGACCACGTCGAGGCGCGAGCCGTAGTTGTTGCAATTCCAGGTGTTCGTCCACGAGAAGGGCTGGCCGCCGCCCGAATCGCGAATGCTGTGCACGTACAGCATCTCGGGCAGCACCGCGGGGAAGTTGTGGTGGTAGGCGTTCTCGTCGCCCGCCGCCGCCACGAGGCTGAGCCCGTGGGCGAAGGCGTAGCGGCTGGCCTGGGCCACCTCGCCGGGGTTGCTGAGCGCGCCGATGGCCAAGCTCATCGCCGAGGCGCCGCTGTCGGCGGCGAAGACGATCGCCTCGGCCACCCGCGGGCCGTCGGTGATGAAGGTGTCGCCGACGCGCACCGGCAAGATCATGCAGTTGGGGCAGACGCCGATCTTGCCGCCGTCGCCGCCCTCGCTGCCAAAGTCCTCGGCCACGCCGTCGCCATGCGTGCCGTAGCCGTCGGCAAAGGTGTGGTAGGCGTCATTGTCGCGGCCGAAGAAGTCCCAGCCTGAGATGTCGTCGGCGTAGCCGTTGCCGTCGTCGTCGACCCCGTCACTAAACGCGGCGATCAGATCGCTGGGGTCGAGCACCCCGTCGCCGCGGTCGACCCCGGCGGTGAGGTCGACCCGCGGGTCGCCGATGTAGTCGTCGACGTTGAAAACGGTGTCGCCGTTGGCGTCGTGGTCTTCTGCCGGCGTGCCGTCGGGGGCCTGGGGCAGGGGCAGCTCGCCGCGGTTGAGGAAGAACTTGCGCCGGATGTTGCCGTTCGACCAGTCGAGGCCGCTGTCGCCCATGGCCAGGATGACCCGGGTGTCGCCGGTGGTGAGGCGGAAGGCCCGGTCGACCCACATGCCGCTGCCCGCCTCGAGCTCGGCGGGGCGGGTCTCGGCCCGCTGGTCGGCCCGCACATAGGAGATGAGCTCCCAGCTCTCGCCCAGATCATTGGGGCAGAGGTCGGGGCGGTCGGGCTCACCACACTCAGGGAAGGTGGGCAGCGGCAGCTCGGCGCGGCCCCCCGCGGGCAGGAGCAGGGCGAGCGCGGCCCCGCTCAGGCCAGGGACAAGCAGCGACAGGCGGAGGGCGGCGGGGCGCATCAGGGCTCCAGGGGTGTGGGCCAAGGCGGCGATGCGCCCGGGCGACTGGCCCGACCATAGCGGGAGCGCGCGCCGGCCGCACGCTCCCAGCGAGGCGCGGTGGTCGGCAGGCGGGGGCGTTAGCAGCGGCCGCCCCGTGCCGACCGGCTGCGGGCCCCTCCCCTCGCCGCCCGGAGCGCCCGTGAAGTTCGAGAACCGCCAGGCCTTCCCCTTCTCCCGCCAGGCCGTGTGGGACCAGCTCTTCTCTGAGGCCTACGACCAGGCCCTGTCCGCCGGCAGCGAGATGGACAAGCAGGTCATCGAAGAGGGCACCCGCGACGGTCGCCGCTTCCGCCGCACCCGGCTGACCAGCCGCAAGCCGGTGCCCGCCGCGATGGCGGCCTTCACCGGGCCCACTCTCAGCTACGACCTCATCGAGGTCTACGCGAACAACGACACCCGCCTCGACTGGAAGGTCATCCCCTCGACCGCCGCCGACAAGGTCAAGGCCGAGGGCAGCTACGCGGTGGTCGACACGGCCGGGGGCTGTGAAAGGGTTGTCAAGGGCGAGATCGTGGTCTCGGTCCCGCTAATTGGCGGGAAGATTGAGAAGGGGATCGGTGAGCAGCTCGAGGCGAGCTACCAGCGCTCCTCGGCCTTCGCCGCCACCTGGATGAAGCAGAAGCTCGGCTGAGCCAAGCGGCCGGCCCGGCTTGCTCTGCGCTGACGTCGCCCATCGCTGCTCTGCGGTCCCCCCGCCGCTTCGAGGCCCCCATGTCTCTCTCGTCGACCTTGACCCCTGGCAGGCTGTTTTCGGCGATGCTCGCGCTGACCGGGCTCGGCGCTGCGCCGGCCTGGGCCGGCTATGGCGACGTGGGCGATGACGGCCTGCCCTCGGCCGCCGAGCGTGAGCTGCACCTCTGGACCAACGCCGCCCGCGTCGACCCCGCCGCGTTTAAGGCCGACTACCAGGCCGGCGGCTGCTCTTTTGACGGCGACTTCTCGGCCGATGAGCAGACCCCGAAGCTGCCGGTCTACTGGGACCATGGCCTCAACGACGCGGCGCGCTTCCACAGCGACGACATGGAGTCGACCGGCAACTTCGCCCACGAGAGCTCTGATGGCACCTCGTTCGGTGACCGCCTGTCTCGCTTCTACGACTCGGGCTGGATCGGCGAGAACATCGCCTACGGCTACGGTGACAACTACAGCGTGGTGTTCACCGGCTGGATGTGCTCAACCTCGGGCCACCGCGCCAACATCATGAGCGGCGACTGGAACGAGCTGGGCACGGGGGTGGTCGGCACCTACTACACCCAAGACTTCGGCGCGGGCACGGTCGACAGCACCGGCGCGGTGGCGATGGGCGCACACTCCCCCCTCGACGCGACCGCCACCGCCACCTTCCGCGCCGACTGGCAAGACGCCGCGGCGCCCGCCCTGCTCGAGGTGGTGGTCGACGGCGTGGGCACCGCGCTCAGCCTCGAGTACGGCGAAGACACCGCCGGCATCTTCGCCGCCGAGCTCACGCCTGAGGCCAGCGACTGCCACGCCTACTGGTTCCGGTGGGAGACCGAGAGCGGCGCCACTGGCGCCTTCCCCGAGACCGGCTCCTATGTGTTCGGCCCCGGCTGCCCCGAAGAGAACGGCTGGCGGGCCGAGCAGGCCGGCGCCGACGACGGGGGCGAGGGTAAAGGTGAGGGCGGCGAGCAGACCGTCGACGACTTTGACGCCCTGGGCGCCGATCTCGACGACGGCGGCGCGCCCAAGCTGGTCGGCTGCGCGACCAGCGGGGCCCCGGCCTGGGCGCTGCCGGCCAGCCTCGCCGGGCTGCTGGCCCTCACGCGCCGCCGCCGGCGGGCCTGAGCCGCACGAAGGGGCGCCCTCCTGCGGAGTGCGCCGGTGGGGCCGCGGGTCGGGCCAGCGCTCCTGGTCGGCGGCCCCGCGCCGAGCCGATAAGGGCCGCCCGGCCGCATGGCCCCCCCGCCGCCCGCTTCTCCGCGGGCGCACCCTCTCGCCCCGCCGAGTCCCCATGCCCCTCCGCTCCACCGCGCCGCTCGCGCTGGTCGCAACCGCCGCCCTCCTCCCTGCCCGCGCCGACGCCAAAGACCTCCGCAACCGCTTCGGCCTCGGGTTCAACAGCTACCTCGACGAGAACGCGGGCCTGTCCGCCCGCTATGTGGTGCCCTCGGGTGATGAGGCCCTCAACATCGTGATTGAGGGCAACGTCGGCTTCTCGACCATCTCGCTGAGCGAGCGCTTCGCCGCGGGTGGGCGGCTGCTCACCTCGGTGGTCGCCGAGGACAACATGAACTTCTACGTCGGCGGCGGCCTCGGCTACGTCAGCGGCGAGGCCGGCGACGCCCTGCGGGTCCAGCCCCTGGCCAGCGTCGACTTCTTCATGTTCGGCCTTGAGAACCTGGGGTTCACCTCCTCCTTCGGGGTGAACATCGACGTCGGCGGCGGCCGGGGCGGCCTGAGCACGGCCAGCCAGGCCTCTGCCGGCCTGACCTACTGGTTCTGATGGGCCGCGCCGGTCGGCTGCTCGCGGCGGCGCTCGCGCTGGCCAGCGCCGCGCTGCTGCGCCCCGCGCCCGCGGCGGCGGCCAGCTTCGACCCCGACCTGACCTGGCGCACGCTCGAGACCGCGCACTTCACCATCCACTTCCACGGCGGGCTCGAGCAGCTCGCCGAAGAGACCGCCAAGGTCGCCGAAGAGGCCTGGGTTGAGCTGACCGCCGAGCTGCGCTGGGCGCCGCGGGCCCGCGTGCAGGTCGTGCTGGTCGACAACACCGACTCGGCCAACGGCTATGCGATGACGGTGCCCCAAAACACCATCGTCATCTACGTCACCGCGCCGACCGAAGATGGCACGCTCAGCCGCTACCGCGACTGGAACGACGCCATCTTCACCCACGAGCTCACGCACATCCTGCACATCGATCTGGTGCGGGGGCTGCCCAAGGCGCTGCGCTACATCTTCGGCCGCGTGGTCAGCGTCAATCGGGTCACGCCGGGCTGGTTGACCGAGGGCTACGCCACCCTGATGGAGACCCGGTACACCCCCGAGGGGCGCGGCCGGTCGTCCTACCCCGACATGCTCAAGCGCGTGGCGGTCATCGAGGGCAAGTTCCCGCCCTTGGGCAACCTCGAAGGTTTTCAGGTCGAGCCGCCCTCGGGCAACCTGCGCTACCTCTTCGGGCAAGACTTTCAGGCCTTTGTGGTCGAGCAAGCCGGCCCCCACGTGTGGACCGACTTCCACGAGCGCTACGGCGCGGGCATCCCCTACCTGATGCCCGCCAAGAAGACCCTCGGCGACCGGATCCCCAAGCTCTACGAGGGCTGGCGCGCGGCGATGACCGCCCGCTACGAGGCCCAGGCCGCGGCCATCCGCTCCTCCCCCCTGGTTGAGCCGACCCTGCTGTCCGATGGGGTCGATCAGTGCGCCGCGCCGACCTTCTCCCCCGACGGCGCGCGCCTGGTCTGGTCCTGCTACGACCCCGAGGCGGGGCCGGCCATCTTCTTGGCCGACGGGGCCGGTCAAGGGGCCCGCCGCCTGCTCGACCAGCGCTTCGCCGGCGACTTCGCTTGGCGCCCCGACGGCGAGGCCTTCGCGTTTTCGGCCCTGCACCTCGTCGACCGCTTCAACAGCTACAACGACCTCTACTTTTATGCGCTCGACGGTCAGCTCAAGGCGATGACCAACGGCGAGCGGGCGCGGGCGCCGGCCTGGTCGCCCGACGGGTCGCGCCTGACCTTCGTGGCCAACGAGGCCCAGCACAACCGCCTGCGCACGCTCACCGTCGACCAGCGGGTGCAGACCCTGGTCGACCCCCCGGGTCATACCCAGCTCGGCACCCCCCGCTACAGCCCCGACGGCCGCCACATCGTCGCCTCGGTCTGGTTCGAGGGCCAGCGTGATCTCTGGCTCTACACCGCCGAGGGCGCGCCGGTTCGCCGCTTGATGGCCGACGACGCCGAGGACATCGACCCCGTCTGGTCCCCCGATGGCCGCCGCCTCTATTGGAGCAGCGACCGCGGCGGCGTCTACAACATCTGGACGGTCGACCTGCAGAGCGAGCACCTGCACCAGGTGACCAACGTGCTGGGCGGCGTCTTCGCGCCGAGCCTGCGCGCCGACGGCCAGCTGATGGCGATGGAGTCCTACAGCAACAACGGGATGGACGTGGGCCTGCTGCCCGTCGATCCGCGCCAGTGGCTGCCCAAGGGCAAGCTCAGCCCGCCCGCCGACCCCGCCGCGCCCCTGGCCCCCCTCGCCGCTGCCCTGCCCGCGCCCGACTTCCGCCCGCTGGGCCAAGCGCCGCTCAAGGCCGCCGACGACGTCAAAGACGTCAGCGCGCCCGACATCGGCCGCAAGTTCCGCATCCGGCGGGGCAGCCTCGTCCCGGCGCACGCCCTGCCCTTCGAGCCCCCCCGCATCGACGGGCTGCACGGCCTCGGCGGCCCGCTCTATGGCCTGCGCGGGGTCGAGGGGCCCTGGGGCCTGCCCGGCGAAGACAAACACCCCGGCAGCCACGCCCAGCCGAGCGGGCCGACGCCCACCGCTGGCCCGGTGGCCGACGCGCCGACGGGCGGGGTGGCCGTCGACGACCCGACCCGCACCCGATACGGCGGCCGCGCAGAGAAAGATTACCCCTTCACCCATCCCGTCGCGCGCTACTCGCCGCTGCACAGCCTCGCCCCCCGCTACGTGCTGCCCGGGCTCTCGCTCACCCAGCTCGGGGTCATGGGCAGCTTGGCCACCGCGGGCACCGATGTGCTGCGCCAGTGGGCCTACTCGGGCTTCGTCAGCTACCAGACCGACGCCGACTTCATCGGCGGCGGCGGCGCGGTCTCGCTCAACCGCTTCATCCCGGTCTACACGGTCGGCGCCTACACCAGCGCGACCTACTTCGGCGATCTGTACCGCACCCAGGGCCTGCGCACGCAACCGGGCGGGATGAACATCCCCTCCCTGGTGCAGACCGACGACCCCTACTGGGAGCGCCGCATCACCGGCTACGGTCAGGTCTCTTGGCCCCTCAACGAGTACCAGGGCCTCTTCGTCCGCTACTCCATCGAGGACCGCGACCCCAAAGATCCGCTGGGCGACGATGTCTACCGCCCGACGCTGCCCACCCGCGGCCTGCTGAGCAGCGTGGGCATGGGCTGGACGCTGTACCGCGGCCGCTCCTTCCTGCGGTCGATCTCGGCCGAGCAGGCCCGGGCGCTGAGCCTCTCCGGCAACCTCAGCAGCAGCCTGCTCGGCTCGTCTGTGCTCAACGACAACGACCAGCCAGAGCCCTTTGACCGCCTGCAGCTCATGGCCGAGCTGCGCGAGTACCGCAGCCTGCCTTGGGGCCAGAGCCACGTCTTCGCCGCCCGCCTCGCCGGCGGGGCGAGTTTTGGCGACCAGCTGCGCCAGGGCAGCTTTCGGCTGGGCGGCACCTTTGGCGAGTCGGCCGTCTACACCCTGCCCACCGAGCTGCGGCCGCTGCGCGGCTTCCCCGTCGCGGTGGTCAGCGGCGACGGCTACGTGCTCGGCAGCGCCGAGTACCGGCTGCCGGTGGTCTGGGTCGACCGCGGCGCCGGCCTGCTGCCGGTCTACCTGCGCAACGTCTCGGCCGCGGCCTTTGTCGACGCCGGCGACGCTTTTCAAGACCCCGCGGCGCTTGGCCTCGACAGCCTGCGGGTCGGCGCGGGCGCCGAGCTGCAGGCCCGCCTCATCGTGGCCTGGGCCGCCGGCCTCACCGCCCGGGCCGGCTACGGCGTCGCGGTGGCCGGCGAGGGCGGGTATGTGCCCGGCGATCTCGGCGGCGCCTACTTTAGCCTCGGCGGCAGCTTTTAGCCCCAGCGGCGAGGGCCCCCGGCCGGTCGCCCACCGGGCCAACGCGCCACCTGCGCGCCGCGGGCCTCGAACGGCCCTCCCGGGCCGGCCCCGCGCCCGCCGCGGGGCGCGCACCCCTCCCCTGCTCCGCGCTTGTCCCCTCTCCCCTCCGCCGCCTGGACCCCATGCGCCCGCTGCTCCGCGCCCTGCTGCCCCTCCTCGCCCTCTCGCTCAGCGTGGCCGCGCGCCCGGCGGCCGCCCTCTCTGACGCCGCGCGGGGCGCCCTGCGCGCGGGCGACTGCGGACCCGCCCGCGCAGAGGCAGGCGGCGCACGCACCGACCCCGAGCGCCTCGCCCTGGCCCGCTGCCTGACCGAGGCTGGCGAAGCGGCGGCCGCCCTCGCCCAGATCACCGCGGTGAAGGACCCTCTGTGGTCAGACTGGGCGCGGCTGCTCGCCGCCGAGGCCCTGCTCTCGGGCGGACAGCCCGCCGCGGCGGCCGCGAAGCTCGAGGGCCTACGCCTGCCCGGCACGGCCGAGGAGCGGGCGACCTTCTTGCGCGGGCGGGCCCTGATCGAGGCGGGTCAGCTCGACGCGGGTCGGGCGGTGCTCTCGCCCATGCTGACGGGGCCCTTCGGCGCGCGGGGCCGCACGACCCGCCCCGGCGGCGCCGATCCGGCCGAGGTGCGCTGGTGGCTGGCCCAAGGTGCCTTGCGGCGGGGCGACAAAGGCGCGGCGATCGGCGCGCTGGAGCGGGTTTGGGTCATGCACCCCAACCACGCCCGGGGGGCCGAGGCCGAGGCCCACCTCAAGCAGCTCGGCGCCGACCCCAGCCGCCTGCAGACCGAGGCCGACCGCGCCCGGGTCGCTGAGCGCGTCAAGACCCTCGAGGCCCTCGACCTGCACGCCGAGGCCCTCGCCCTGCGCGACGCGCTCGGCCCGATGGGCCCGCGGGCCGAGGCCAAGGCTGCCTTCGCCGGCCGTGACTATCCGCGGTCGGCCGCCGCCTACGGCAAGCTCAGCGACAAAAGCAGCCAGGAGCGCTTTGACGAGGCGCTGGCCACCAGCCGGGCCGGCGACTACCCCGGGGCCGCGCGGCTCTACACGGCGCTCTACACCGCTGAGCCGGGCAGCAAGCTCGCCGACACCGCCAGCTTCAAGGTCGGCTACCTGCGCTACGACGGCGGCCAGCTCGATGAAGCCGTGCCCGCCCTGCGCGCCCACCTGCAGCGTTACCCCGCCTCGGCCCACGGCGACGAGGCCCGCTGGTTCATCGGCTGGTCGCTGGTGCGCCTCGACCGCCGCGCCGAGGCCCGCGAGGCCCTCAACGCCCTGCTGGTCGCGCACCCCAAGTCCGAGCTCGCCCCGGCCGCCCGCTACTGGTCCGCCCGCCTCAGCCAGCTCGACGGCGACGAGGCCACCGCGAAGGCCGGCTACGAGGCCATCCTGCGCAGCTGGCCCGCGAGCGGCTACGCCTGGTTCGCCGCCGAGCGCTTGGGCAAGACCTACGCCGGGCTGCGGCCCGCCCCGCCGCCGGCCGCCCCGGCCGCCCTGGCCCAAGATCCGCGCTGGGTGCGCGGCCTCGGCCTCGCCGAGCTGGGTTTTGAGTCCTGGGCCCGGGCCGAGCTCGCCCCGGTCGAGCCGGTGGCCCGCGCCGCCGGCCCCGAGGCCCGCCTCGCGCTGGCCCACGCGCTCGTGCTCGCCGGCGACTTTGCCGCAGCCAAGGCCATTCTCCCCACGCCCTGCGGCAGCCCAGGCCCCAAGGCCGACCCGCGCACCGCCGCCGTCTGCTGGCCCCGGCCGCTGGGTGACGAGGCGCTGCGGCGGGCCAAAGCCGGCGCGCTCGACCCCAACCTGCCCTTTGGCATCATGATGGCCGAGAGCGGCATGAAGCCCGAGGTGAGCTCGCCGGCGGGGGCCCGCGGCCTGATGCAGCTGATGCCCAGCCTCGGCCAGCGGCTCGAGGCGGCGCGGGGCCAGCCCTTCCACCCCGACCGGCTGTACAGCCCCGGCTACAACGCCGCGCTGGGCATTGAAGAGCTGAGCAACCTGCAGCGGGCCTTCGGCGGCAAGCTGCAGCGCAGCAGCCTGCCCGCGGTGGTCGCTGGCTACAACGGCGGCCAGGCCGCGGTCGAGCGCTGGCTCGGCGCCTACCCGAGCCCGCCCGAGCCCGACCGCTTCGCCGAGGACGTCAGCTTCACCGAGACCCGCCGCTACGTGAAGCGGGTGCTCGGCTACCTGCAGACTTGGCGTTTGGTCTGGGGTGACGCGCCGGCGCCGATGGGCGGCTGAGGCACCGCGCCGCGGTTGTGCGCGAGCTGTCACCCGCGGCGCCACGCCCGCGCTTGACTTTGGCCGCCAACCGGCAAAATGGCGCGCCTGCGCGCTATCCCGAGCGGCGCCCCACGCGGGCGGGCCGAGGCCAGGGCGCGCCCCCTCCCCTCTGAACCCCAGTGCCGCGCCCCGCCGCGCCCGGTGACCCGATGTCCCCTGCCCTCCCCCTGCGCTCGACCCTCCCCCTGCTGGCCGTGCTGCTGCTCGGCGGCTGCTCCTCGATCTTCGACGGCAAGGGCGATGATCTCGACGGCACCCAGAACCCCGACGGTTTTGACGACGGGGCGGGTGATGGCGGTGAGGCTGACGCTGACAGCGACGCCGACGCCGACGCCGACGCAGATTCCGACAGCGACGCTGATTCAGACGCCGATGCCGATAGCGACGCCGACGCCGACGTCGATCCCGAGGCGGTCGATGATGATGGCGACGGCCTGTCCGAGGATGAGGGCGACTGTGACGACACCGACGACAGCGTCGGCCCCCGCGAAGACGAGATCGCGTATGACGGCATCGACCAAGACTGCGACGGCGACGATCTGACCGATGTCGACGGCGACGGCGTGTCGGGCGGCGATGACGGCGAAGACTGTGACGACGACGACGCTGACATCGGCCCCGGCGCGCCCGAGGTGGCCTATGACGGCGTCGACCAAGACTGCGATGGTGAAGACCTCACCGACGTCGACGGCGACGGCTTTGACGCCGTCGCTGCGGGTGGCACCGACTGCGACGACGACGACAACAAGGTCTTCCCCGAGGCCGACGAGGTCCGGGCCAACGGCGTCGACGACGACTGCGATGGCCAGACCGACGAGCGGTTCGAGGTCGAGACCCTCGACTCCACCTGCGACTGCGGCCTGAGCACGGCCATCGACGCCGACTCGACCGGCAAGGTGCACCTCGCCTACTACAACAACGACGACGGAACCCTGCGCTACAAGCAGCGCAGCGCGGCCGGCGCCTGGGGCACCGCGACCACCCTGGCCACCCCGACGGGGGCCTGGTCGGGCGAGTACCTCGACGGCGTGATCGACGCGGCTGACCGCTTTCAGATCGCGTTCACCAGCTTCGACAGCATCGGCACCGCGGTCTACACCAAGAACCGCAGCGCGTCGGGCACCTGGTCGGCCGACGTGGTGGTCGAAGACTTCGCCACCGCCGGCAGCAACGACGTCGGCTACTACGTCGACATCGACGTCGACTCGAGCAACCTGCCCAGCTTCGCCTACTACGACGCCTTCTACAACGTGCCGACGGTGGCCGACTTTACCAGCCTCGCCGGCATCGGCGTCTACGCCCCGGCCGACTACACGGCGCTGAACCTGGGCGGCGACGTGATGGGCAGCCACACCAGCATCGTGATCGACGAGAGTGACTTCGATCACGTGGCCTTCGCCGACTACACCGCGCCTTTTGGCACCGGCACCGCGCCCGAGGTCCAGTACAG
Source organism: Deltaproteobacteria bacterium (assembly GCA_016792625.1). GTDB lineage: Bacteria > Myxococcota_A > UBA796 > UBA796 > UBA2385 > JAEUKK01. Next base: position 99,149 of record JAEUKK010000086.1, read on the forward strand.
CAGCTTCGACACGAGCCTGGGCGACGCCTGCTTCTCGTCGACCGTGGGCGCCGGCGGCGCGTGGACCAGCCTCGCCCGCAAAAGCGACGACAGCATCTGCATGGCCTACCAGGCCGAGACCACCGGCGATCTGAAGTACACCTGCCGCACGGGGGGGTGCACCAGCTGGAGCACCGAGACCGTCGACACCACGGGGAACGTCGGCCGCCACACCCAGCTCGCCTTCGACAGCCTCGACCGGCCGTGGGTCGCCTACTACGATGCCACCAACGGCGATCTCAAGCTGGCCTACAAAGACGGCAGCACCTGGACCAAGCTCACCGTCGACGCCAGCGGCGACGTGGGCAGCTGGCTCGACCTCGCCATCGACGTCGATGACAACGTCCACCTCAGCTACTACGACGCCACCAACACCACGCTGAAGTACGCCACCGGCTACTGAGAACGGGCGGTGGGCGGGGGGCGCCGCCCCCCGCAACGCCCCCCGGCGGGCCGGGCCGGGCTGCGCAGACCCGACGCACCCGCCACCCGGAGGGCCCTTGACCGACGCCCGACCCGCCCGCCTGGGCCTGCTGCTGGCCCTCGCCTGCGCGCTCGCGCTGGCCTCGAGCTGGGGCTACTGCCTCCAAGACGACGCCTTCATCTCCTTTCGGTACGCGCAGCACCTCGTCGACGGGCACGGCCTCGTGTTCAACCCCGGCGAGGCGGTCGAGGGCTACACCAACCCCTCGTGGACGGTGCTCAGCGCCGCGCTGCTCGCGCTGGGCCTAGCGCCCGAGCTGCCGATCATCGCCGCTGGCGTGCTGGGCCTGCTCGGCGTGATCAGCGTCGGCTGGCGCCTCGCCGCCACCCGCGGCGGCCCGGCGGCGGTCGGCGCGGCGGGCCTCATCGCCTTGCACGGCGGGGCCTCGCTCGAGGCAGTGCAGGGCCTCGAGAGCACCACCTTCGCCGCGCTGGTCGCCGCTGGTCTGTGGGCCCGCCTGAGCGAGCTGCGCGCCGAGGGCGAGGGCGCAACCCCGTCCAAAATGCCGGTCAGCGCGCTGCTCTGCGCAGCAGCCGCCCTCACCCGCCCCGAGGGCTGGCTGCTGATGGCCCTGCTTGAGGGCCTGCCCTTGCTGGGCCGCGCTCTGCCCGGGCCGAGCGGCGGCCCGCGGGCGGCGCTGGCGACCATCCCCGCCCGGCTGCCGGCCTGGGGCAGCTTCTTGCTCATCGCCGGCGCGCACATCGTTTGGCGCTGGCTGACCTACGGCGAGCTCGTGCCCAACACCTTCTTCGTCAAGGTCGGCGGCACCGAGGCCCAGGCCCTGCGCGGCCTGCGCTACCTCGCCGACCAAGCCTGGGCCCAGCCGACCGGGGCGGCGCTGGCCTTGGCCGGGGCCGCGCTCAGCCTGGGCGGGCTGCGCGGCCCGGCCGCCGCGCGCGCCCAGGCGGCCCTGACCCTCAGCCTGCCGGCGGTCTTTTTGGCCTATGTCGCCGCGGTGGGCGGTGACTTCAAGGCCACCGGGCGCTTCGTGCTGCCCCTGCTCGGGCCGCTCGGCCTGCTCGCCGGCGCGGCCCTGGCCGCCGCGGGCGCCCGGCTCGGCCGCCCTTGGCTGCCGGTGGCCGCGGCCCTGGTGCTCGGCGGGCTCGATCTCGGCCGGCAGCTGCCCGCGCTGCGGGCCGCCGCCGACGAGCGCAACGTGGTCGCGCTCCGCGACGCGGCGGTCGGGCGCTTCTTGCACGAGAACGCCCGCCCAGACGCTGTGCTCGCCATCCACTCCGCGGGCGCCGTGCCCTACTACAGCGGCCTGCGCACCATCGACATGTGGGGCCTGTCCGACAAACACATCGGCCGCCGGCAGGTGGCGACCATGGGCCAGGGCATGGCTGGGCACGAGAAGACCGACTACGACTATGTCTTCAGCCGCGACCCCGATCTGTACCTGCCCCAAGACCAGCTGCTGACCCCGACGCCGGCCGAGCTACCGGTGCCCAGCGACTTCCCGCCGGATTTTGAGCGACGCTACCGCCAGCTCAGCGTGCAGGTGGGCGAAGAGGGCTGGCTCAACCTCTTTGTGCGCGCCGACGCGCCGCCGATCTGGCGGGCGGGCGGCGGGGGCTGAACCGGACTCGGCTCGGACGCCCCCCGGGCGACGAGCCTCGCCCCAACCGCGGTCGCCGAGGCCTTCGCGGCGACTCCTTCATCGCCTACAAGCGCAGCGGGCCGCGCCGACTCTGATACGGGCTGACTCTGATTCGGCTCGGACGCCCCCCGGAGCGACGAGCCTCGCCCCAACCGCGGTAGCCGAGGCCTTCGCGGCGAACCCCCTCCTCGCTTAAAGCCACCCCAAAACACGCCGAGCTGGGGGCCCGTTCTTGTAGAACCGGCAAAGGGGGGCCTTTGCGGGCTGGCGCGCGGCGCTGCCATGCGCCGCGCGAAGCCTGCCCGCTGGCCCCACTTTGGCGGGGGATCCAAGGGGCCCCGCGGGCCCCTTGGCCGGGGGCCTGGGGGCCGGCGGCCCCCGGCAT
>JAEUKK010000147.1 GCA_016792625.1 Deltaproteobacteria bacterium
ACACTCCAAGCCCTTGGAGGCCGCAATGACCCTGCTGCACAACATCCGCGCCGACCCCAAAGAGCGGGCCTTATACGAGGCCTACTGCAAGCAGCTGTCGATAGAGCAGACCATCAAAGACGACATGGCCGAGCTGCGGGCCGAGGCGGAGGGCGAGCGAGTGTTGCGCGCGCAGGCCGAGGCGGATCGCGCGCGGGCCGAGCAGGCGCTGGTGGCCGAGCGGGTGCGGGCGGAGGCCGAGCGGGTGCGGGTCGAGCAGGCCTTGGCGGCCGAGCAGGCGCGGGCGGAGGCCGAGCAGGCGCGGGCCGAGCGGGCCTTGGCGGCCGAGCGGGCGCAGGCCGAGGCCCTCCGCGCCAAGCTGCGGGCGCTGGGCTTCGACCCCGACGCGCTCGGCTGATCGTGGGGGCCGTTGGCGGCGCAGCAGGTTTGGCCGCCCGCCGGCCCAGGGGGCAGCCCGCAGGGGGCCGCGCAGACCCACCCCGGCGGCAGCGCCGGCGCTGGCTGTGCATGAATGAGCTCACCGTGGCCAAGGCCGTTCATGCCCAGCAGGGGGCGCTGCGCCCGCCCGGCTCGCTGCGGGCTCTGCGCCCTGTGGTCGGCCGGGCGCGGGGGCTGCCCCTCCTCACCGCCCGCTCCTCACCGCCCGCGGGTCAGGCCCGCAGCTTGGCCCGGACCGCGTCGACCACCTCCTCTGGGCGCGCCGGGACGATCTGCCCCAGGCCATAGGGCAGGTCGTCCATCGTGGCGCCGTCGAAGAGGACGGGGATCAAGGCCCGCCGCGGGTCCTCCCGGGTCAGCTGGACCGCCCGCGCTAGCTCATCGTGGTTGTACCAGGCCTTCGCGGCGCCTGGCCCGACGATGACCACGAAGACCTGCGTGCGCTGAAGGCCCTTGAGCAGCTGGCGGGGCCAGTCATCCCCCGGGCGCAGCGAGGCCTTGTCGAGGAAGCTCGAGATGTTGTGCCCAATAAGGGTCTCCCACACCGAGCGGGCCGCCACACGGTCACCAGACCCATGGATGATGAAGGTGTCCCACTCATAGTCCCCGGGGCTGCCCGTCAGCGCTTCGTGCTGGGCCTCAACCAAGAGGTCGGCGGCGGATAGGTCAGCGACGTAGCGCGGTCCACTCGCAAGCTCGAAGTGAGCCTGTTCCGCGCCGGGCAGGGCGCGGAGCGCGGCCAGCCAAACCTCAACGCGGTGGAGCAGCCGCAACCGCTCAGCGAGGTCCCAGGTGGCGAGCAGCGCGCTTGGAATGGATACGACGAGCAATCCCACCGCGAACGGGTCAGCACCGCAGCGGGTCGTGGAGTCTGGTCCCTCGAAGTCGATGTCGGCGGCGAGGTGATCCCAACAGAGCGCCGCTGCTTCGGTGGATGAGCTGGGGTTGGGCCAGAGCAGCTTCATCTCGCCTCCAAGTTCGACAGCAGCGCAGTGAAGGCCGCGACCGCCGCGGCATCGCCCGCGGTCTGCGCGGCTTCGAGCCCCTGCGCGGCCTCTGCGCGGGCCCCGTCGACCTCGCCGCGCATGGTGAGCAGGTGTGCCCGCAGGTGCCTCTCGGGCAAGGTCTGGGGTTCGCCGAGGGCGTTGAGCGCTCCCTGGTGGTCCCCGGCCTGGGCGAGGGTCTTGGCCCGGGCGAGCGGGTTTTCGAGTCGTGCGCGCAGCTTGTCGATGTGCTCGATGTGGGGGCGCCAGCCGAGGCGCTGCGCCGCGGCCCGCGCGATGCGCAGCACCCCCCCTGCTTGCGGGTGGCCCTGCTCCGCGAGCAGGGCGCCGAGGTCAGCGCCGACCGCCGCCAGGACATCGGCCGCGCCCAGCTCCTGTGCGCGCCGCCACGCCTCGGACCAATACGTCAACGCGAGGGGCGCTCGACGGCCGCGGAGGGCCAAGCCCCCGAGGTCGTGCAGCGTGGCGACGCGCCCCCGCGCATCGCCCAGGCGCTCGAAGACGGCCAGCGCTTCCTCGAGAAGCGCGATGGCGGCCTCGAGCTCGCCCTGGGCGCCCCGGATGCGCGCGATTTCGCCGAGGGTCACCGCCCGCGACCGCGCGTCGCCCAGGCGCTCGTAGACCGCGAGCTGCTCTTCGTGGAGCGCGAGTGCCGCGTCGACCTCGCCCTTGTTCACCCGGATGCGCGCGATGTCGCCGAGCGTCACCGCCCGCTCTCGTGCGTCGCCGAGGCGTTCGACCACCGCGAGCTGCTGTTCGTGGAGCGCGAGAGCCGCGGTGAGCTGGCCCTTGGACACCCGGGTCCGGGCGATGTCGCCGAGCGTCACCGCCCGCTCCCGTACGTCGCCGAGGCGCTCGAAGACCGCGAGCCGCTCCTCATGAAGGGCGAGGGCTGTGTCGATCTCGCCCCTATCCGCCCGGATGCGGGCGATGTCGCCCAGGGTCACCGCCCGCGACCGCGCGTCGCCTAAGCGCTCGAGGACCGCCAGCCGCTCCTCGTGGAGGGCGAGGGCCGCGTCGACCTCACCCTTGCCCGCCCGGATTCGGGCGATGTCGCCGAGGGTCACCGCCCGCGACCGTGCGTCGCCCAGGCGCTCGAAGACCGCGCGCAGCTCTTCAAGGAGCGCGAGGGCCGCCTCGACCTCGCCCTTGGACAAGCGGATGCGCGCGATGGACGCGAGCGCCACCGCCTGCCCCCGCGCGTCGCCCAGGCGCTCGAAGGCCGCGAGCTGCTCATGGTGGAGCGCGAGGGCCGCCTCGACCTCGCCCTTGGACAACCGGATGTGCGCGATGTCGCCGAGCGTGACCGCCCGCTCGCGTACGTCGCCCAGGCGCTCGTAGGTGGCCAGCGCGTCTTCGTGAAGCGCGAGGGCGGCGTCGACCTCGCCCTTCTCTCGCCGGATGCGCGCGAGGTAGCCGAGGGTCACCGCCCGCTCCCGCGCGTCGCCCAGGCGCTCGTAGGTGGCCAGCGCCTCGGCGTGAAGCGCGAGGGCCCGGTCGACCTCGCCCCTGTCCGTCCAGATGCGGGCGATGGAGTTGAGCGCCAACGCCCGATCCCGTGGATCGCCGAGGCGCTCGAAGACGGCCCGCGCTTCTTCATGGAGGGCGAGGGCCGCGTCGACCTCGCCCCGGGTGACCCGGATGCGCGCGATGTCACCGAGGGTCAGGGCGCGCGACCGCGCGTCGCCCAGGCGCTCGAACAGCTTCAGCGCCTCCGTCTGAAGCGTGAGGGCCGCGTCGACCTCGCCCTTGTCCACCCGGATGCGCGCGATGTTGTAGAGGGTCACCGCCCGCGACCGCGCGTCGCCCAGGCGCTCGTAGGCGGGCAGCACCTCGTCGGACCAGAGGCGCAGGGCCTCATCCGGCGCGCCGCGGGCCAGCGCCAGCTGCGCGCGGCGGTCGAGCACCTCGACCTCGCCCCGTGGGTCGCCGGCGGCCGCGAAGCCGGGGGCGACCACGGTGTCGAGCAGCGCCTCGGCCTCGCCCAAGCGCCCCGTCATCAGCTGCAGGTCGACGAGCAGCAGCGCCGACCAGGCCCGCTCGCCGGGCGCCTCGGCCGCCGCGTCGATCGCCGCCTGGGCCCCGGCCTCGGCGGCTGGGTAGTCCCCGCGGCCCATCGCGCGCGCGGCCCGCCAGCGCAGGGCCGCAGGGTCTGTGCCCAGCCGGCCCTCGGCCTCCCAGGCGTCGGCGAGCGCGGGCAGGCTCCACAGGTCGGCAGCCTCGGCGGCGTGACCATCCGGGCCGCGGGCGGCGGCGGCGAGCAGCGCAGCCCAGCGGGGGTCGGTGTCGACCACAGGCGGCGTCGCGCGGGGGAGCCCGAGGGCCGCGGGGTCGAGGCCGAGCTGGGCCGCAGACAGGCCAGGGTTCTCCTCTCCCCGCGCGCGCAGGGCCTGCGCCGCCTCGGCCCACGGGATGGGTCGCCCGTCCACCCAGGCCTCTTCTACGCCACGGACGGTTGGGTTCACCACGACGAGGCCGTGGGGGCGCCCCGCCTCGGAATGGGCCACGCGGACCTTCAGCCAGTCGGCGATGCTGCTGACGCCGCGCACCCAGAGGGGGCCGGCCGCGCAGGCCGCGCGCAGCTCGACATAGGGCAGGCCCAGCCCGACCGCGCGCCAGCCGGCCGGCGGCGCCTCGGGCGCGTCGCTGAGCCCGAGCACGCCGCCGTGGGCCTGCACCGCGGCGATGGCCGCCGCGACGTAGGCCGGGGTGGTGGGCGGCACCTCGACGCGGTGTGAGACCCAGTCGATGAAGTCGGGCGCCAAGCGCCGCAGCTCGGCCACCTGCTCGGCCGCACACCAGAGCAGCATGGTGAGCCGGCGCTGGGTCACCACGGGCCGATTTTCGTTGAGCCAGCCGGCCAGTCGCTCAGGCTGGACCACGATCACGCGGGCGCCGATGGGGGCGGCCAGCAGCTCACCCGGCCCGAACGCGACCCGGACCACGGGCGCGGGCCCACCGGGCGCGTCGGCCTCGGCGACGAGCGCCACCAGCGCGTCTGCCTGCGCGTCAGCGGCGCCGCTCAACAAGACCAGCAGGCCGCGGCCGCCCAGGCTCAAGATCAGCCGGAGGCGGGCCCGCCAGCCATGCGCGTCAGGCGCCGCAGCAGGATCGGGTGGGGCAGGTACCACGTGCTCTCGTTGGGGTAGGGGAGGAGGAGCTGGCGGTCGAGCAAGTCCGTGGCGACCTCACCCGCGGGCAAGCTCCGCTGCGGGTCGTTCAACACCCCCCGCAGCAGGGCGAGCTCGTCGGCGTTGAGGCCGCTCTCGCGGTCCCGGCGCAGCTTGTCGATTGCGGTGACGATGAGCGGGTCGGTCGCGCTGGCCGCGTCGGCGAGCATCGCGGCGACCGCGACCTCGCGCACCAGGTACATGAAGTCGCGCAGCCGGCCGCCGCTGCGCTGGGCGAGCGCGTCGACTTGCGCGTCGGTGAAGAAGGCGGGGCCCGGCGCAAGCGCGGCAGCGAGCGTGTCCATCCGCCGCTGGGTGAGGGCGCGGAAGAACTCGAGGCCCCTTGGGTCGGCCGCGTTTGGGTCTGCGCGGTCGACCACGGGCACGTTCGTGAACTCGTAGGGCGTCCACGCGTGCAGCCGCGCCTTGTGGCGCTGCACCAGCCCCAGGCGCAGGGTCACGACGAGGTCGGCCCGCAGCTCGGCGACGAGGCTCGAGTCGGCGAACAAGCTCTGAAAGGTGGTGTTGTCTTGGACGCGGTCGAGCCCATCCACCAACAAGACCACGTCGCGCTGGTACTCACCACGGATGTCGTCGAGCAGCGCGTTGGTGGCCGAGAGCACCGCGCGCACCCGGGGGTCTTGGTCCGAGGGGGAGCCCGCGCCGCGCTGCCCGAGCCGCCAGGACCACTCGGCCGCGTCGGTGACCGCCTCCAAGAGCTTGAGGCCGCCCTCGGCGACCGTCGTCGCGCCCGCCGCGCCCAGCGCCGAGGCCAGCGGGCCGCCGATCACCGCCCCCGCCGCGCCGCCGACGAAGACGGCCACGCCCTTGGCCAGCTTGGCGACGTCGAGCGTCGGGCCGGCGTCTTGGCCTGGGTCGGGCCGGGGCTGCATCTCGCGGATCGCCTCGTCGAGGCGCTTGGCGCGCGGGCCCCAGCTGTGGCCCAGCACCTCGCTGCCCGCGCGCAGCACGGCCAAGCCCAACAAGCCCACCAGCTCTGCGGGCTGCAGGCGGTCGATCGCGTTGGGGTCGACCACGGTGAACTGAAAGTGGCGCTGCAGGTCGACCAGGATGACGAGCTTGTGGCCGGTCAGCCCCGCGGCCGCGGCGCGCAGCTCGGTGCTCTTGCCGCTGCCGATCGGCCCGGCCAGCAGGTACTTCTGGTGGGGCAGCGGCAGCCCCAGCCGCGGCGTGATCTTCTCGGCCAGGGGGTTGTACCGCCCCCGGTCGACGCGAAGGTGGGCGGGGGCCGGCTCTGTGGGGTCGAAGAGGTCGTGGACCGCTCTCCACCGCGTCATGTTCGTCGTCATGCGCGCCGGTATCTGGCGAGGGGGCCGAGAGCCACCGCCCAAGGGCGAGGTGGGAGGGGCGCGCCCGGTTGGTCGTGCCGGGCGCTTGCGCGCAGCGGCCCCGGGGCTGCCCCGGTGCGCCGATCCCTCCGCCGTCGGGCCGGCGGGCGGGATCTGCGCCCGCCCGGCTCGGTCGGCTGGGTCCCCCTGCGGGGTCCGCGCCCTGCGGTCGGCCGGGCGCGAGACGGGGCTCGTCGTTCTCGGACCTGCAGCAGGGCGTTTAGGCAGGCGCCCTTAGGCCCGCGGGCCCGCCGCCTCCGCCAAGAGGGCTGCGCGCATCCCGGCCAGCGCCGGCTCGGGCGCATCCGCGGTGAACACGACGAGCTGCGCGCGCCGGAGCGCGTCTGGTCCGGCCTTGATCAGCGCGCGCTCCAGCTCATCGGGCAGCGGCGCAGGCGCGAAGCGGGCCTTCCAGGCGAAGCGCAGGCTGTCGACGAGCCCGGCCAGGAGGCCCTTGGCCTCGCCCTCTGCCCTGCCCTCGGCCTTGCCCCGCGCCTCGCCCTCGGCGATCGCCGCCTTGAGCTTGGCGATGGTGTCCTTGCTGTAGACCCGGTCCAGCACGCTCATGTCCAGCTCCTCGGTGAGCGGGCCGATGACGGCCCGGATGATGTCAGTATAGCGCGGAGCGGCCTCCAGCCGCAGCTCTGGGATGGCGAGCAGCACCGCGCTGGCGATCTGCAGCCGCTGGGGGTGCTGGACGTGCGCCACCGCGGCCAGCACGGCCAGCTCGATGTCTTGGGCGGCGTCCTCGGGGCGCAGCCAGACCGGCAGCTGCTTGGGCCCGATGACCCGCGGCCGCAGCGTGGTGCCCGCCCAGTTGAGCTGCAGCGGCCGGGCGGCCCAGCGGGCCACCGCGCTGCGCTGGGTGATGACCAGCAGGTCGACCGGCACCTTGTGGCGGCGGCGCATCATCGCCACGTAGGCCGGCCAGACCCAGGGCTTGTCGGGGTCGCGCCTGCCCTGGACCTCGACGACCAGACCATGTGTGGGCACCGGTCCGCCGATGAGCAGCGCGAGGTCAGGGGTCAGGGCGGCCGGGCTCAGCTCGGTTGCCGTGACGGCAATGTGCGGTGGTGGGGGTACGCCGGGCATGGCCAGGCGCACGGCGAGGTCGGGGTTGTCGAGGATGAGGTCGTGGATCGCGCGGTGCAAGACGCCAGGCATCGGGGCCTCCGCCCGGGGGCCTATGCATGGGGTGTGCCAGGCATCACCGGCGCATCAGACTTCGTCGAGGACGACCACCCAGACGTGATTGTGGTCGAACCGCGGGTCAGGCGCTGCCCGCAGGGGGTGACGAAGGCTTCGTCAGGTGTCCGAGGCGCCTCGCGCGCTCAGGATGACCTTCCGCGCGTCGCTCTGGACGATGCAGGGCACCTGACGAAAGGGGTGACGAAGTCCGTCCGTTTCGTCACCCTTCGTCAGGTCGGGTCGGGCGCAGGCGGGCGCCTTCGGCCCCCCGCCTGGGCGTCGCCGGGGCCCCGGTCGCCGCTCCGCCCGCCGTCAAGCCGGCGGGCGGGATCGGCGCCCGCCCGGCTCGGTCGGCTGCGCCGACCGCGTCCCCCTGCGGGGGCCGCGCCCTGCGGTCGGCCGGGCGCGGGAGGATGTGCGTTGGCTTTCGACGACCTGGGCCCCCGGGGGCACGCCTGACCCCATCATCGGATGGGCAGGGGC